>JBBSQC010000045.1:0-29527 GCA_038258215.1 Actinomycetales bacterium
ACCTCGACGACCTTCTCGGGCGTCATGTCGAGCTCCTTGGCGAGCTCCTCCGGGGTGGGCTCACGCCCGAGGTCCTGCAGCATCTGGCGCTGCACGCGGGCCAGCTTGTTGATGACCTCGACCATGTGCACCGGGATCCGGATGGTGCGGGCCTGGTCGGCCATGGCGCGGGTGATCGCCTGACGGATCCACCACGTCGCGTACGTGGAGAACTTGTAGCCCTTGGTGTAGTCGAACTTCTCGACCGCACGGATCAGGCCGAGGTTGCCCTCCTGGATCAGGTCGAGGAAGAGCATGCCGCGCCCGGTGTAACGCTTGGCGAGGCTGACCACGAGGCGGAGGTTGGCCTCCAGGAGGTGGTTCTTGGCCTTCTTGCCGTCCTGGGCGATCCACCAGAGCTCGCGCTTGAGCTTCATGTCGACCTTGTCACCAGAGTTGAGCTTCTCCTCGGAGAAGAGTCCGGCCTCGATCCGCTTGGCGAGCTCGACCTCCTGCTCGGCGTTGAGCAGGGCGACCTTGCCGATCTGCTTCAGGTAGTCCTTGACGGGGTCGGCGGTGGCACCGGCCGTGACCACCTGCTGCGCAGGGGCGTCATCCTCGTCGTCGTCGCGGATGACGAATCCCGCGGACTCGCCGGTCTGGGGCGTCTTGGCCCGAGCTCCCTCGTCCGGGGTCGCATCGGTGGCGTCGGCGTCCTCGGCGTCCTCGGGGGTCTCCTCGGACTCCTCCACCTCCGGGGTCGCCTTCGCGGCGGTCTTCTTGGCCGCGGTCCGGCGCGACGCGGTCTTCTTCGCCGGCGTGGCCTCCGTCGACGCGGCAGCCGCCGCCGCCCGGGTGGTCGTGGCCTTCGCGGTCTTGGATGCCGCGCTCTTGGTCGCAGCGGTCTTGGTCGCTGCCGTCTTGGATGCTGCTGTCTTGGATGCTGCCGTCTTCGTCGCCGACGCCCTGGGCGTGGAGGACGTGGCGGCCGCCGGCTTCGTCTCGCCGGTCGATGCCTTCTTCGTCGTCGTCGACCTGGCCGCGGCCTTCTTGGTCGTCCTGGTCTCGGCGGCGGCGACCCCGCTCGACGTGGTGTCCATCGACACCGTGATGTCCTGCTCCTGCAGGGCGCGCAGCACCACTCGCCCCCGGGAAGGCGTGACGTCTGCGGACCGCAGTGCCTCGGCGACCTCCTGGCCGGTCACCGAGCCGGTGGTCCGACCCTTGCGCACGAGGGACTGCAGAGCCGTGTGGGTGAACTCCTTGGGGAGTGCGCGGGGGGTGGACGCATTCGGGGACACAGGCGACACCGACTACCTTTCGTCGCGGATGGCCGGGCCGGGCGCGATGACTCGCGAGCTGGCGACGGCGATTGGGGTCCTGTGCGACACCTGGTCGGGAAGCCCGGTACGGGTTTGGCCGGCCCCTGACCGTGGTGCGCCCTACCATTATAGGTCGACCGAGCACCGGGAGACACATCCGCCCGGCCGCGAGGCGAGGCGGGGTCGCGCCGCGCGGGCCGACCGGGAGGTGGCTCAGGCCTTGACCGCGAGCACTGCGCACGGGGCGTCGAGCAGGATCCGTTGGGCGTTGGACCCGAGGATGAGCTTTCCCACCGGCGTACGCCGACGGAGTCCGATGACGATGAGGTCGGCGTCGGTCTCGTTCGCGGCCGCGATGAGGTCCTCGGCCGGCTCGTTGCCGCGCACCAGCTGGCGGACCTCCAGGTCCAGACCCTCGTGTCCGAGCTCGTCACCGAAGCGTTGCAGCTCGGCCTCGGCGGCCTTGGTGGTCTCGTCGTCGAAGTCGCGGCCACCGCGGTTGGAGTTGATGACGACGAGGTTCGTCTGACGTGTCCTCGCTTCCTCGACCGCTCTGGTCAGTGCGGCTCGGCCCTCCTTGGTGGGGACGAATCCAACGACGATGGTCACGGTGACCTCCTGGGCTATGGCAGTGGGAACTTCGCTTGGACCGTATCGCAGACGCGCGCTCACGCGCTGTGCAGCGCCGCCGCGATCACCGCGCCGACGTGTTCGGTCTCGACGAGGAACCCGTCGTGACCGTGACGCGACTCGATGACCGACAGGGTCGATCCCGGTCGTGCTGCGGCGAGCTCCTCGGAGAGTCGCAGCGGGTAGAGCCGGTCGGTCGTGACCCCGGCGACGTGCAGCTCCCCCTGAAAGGCGCGCAGGGCCTGGCCGAGATCGCCTCTCCCGCGGGCCACGTCGTGGCTGTTCATCGCCTCGGTCAGCACGAGGTAGCTGTTGGGGTCGAAGCGTCGGGCCAGCTTGGTGGAGTGGTGGTCGAGGTAGCTCTCCACGTCGAAGCGGCCCCCGCCCCCCAGGGGGTCCTCGCCCGGGCGGGCCCGCCGGCCGAACCGCTCGTCGAGCTCGGCCTCGTGTCGGTAGGTGGTGTGGGCGATCCGCCGCGCGATGCCCATCCCGGCCACGGGCCCTTCCCCCACGTCGTAGTAGTCGCCGCCTGCGTACGCGGGGTCGTTGCGGATGGCGAGGAGCTGTGGCTGGCACCACGCGACCTGGTCAGCAGTGGCGTAGGGGGTCGAGGCGATGACCAGGGCTCGGTCGACGCGGTCGGGCTGGGAGGCCGCCCACTCGAGGGCGCGCATCCCGCCCATCGACCCCCCGAGCACCGCGTGCCACCGGGTGACACCGAGGAGGTCCGCCAGCAGGGCCTCGACCGCGACCTGGTCGCGAATCGTCACGTAGGGGAAGGACCCTCCCCAGGGTCGGCCCGAGGGACCCGGTGAGGACGGACCGGTGGTGCCCTGGCACCCGCCGAGGACGTTGGTGGCCACGACGAAGAGCCGGTCGGAGTCCAGGGGCGCGCCCGGACCGATCAGGCCGGGCCACCACCCGGGTGAGGGGTGGCCGGGGCCGCTGGGACCCACGACATGGGCGTCGCCGGTGAGGGCGTGCTCCACGAGGACGGCGTTGTCGCCGGACGGCGAGAGCCTCCCCCACGTCTCGTAGGCCACCCGCACCTCCGGAAGCGCGCCACCACGCTCGAGGGAGAGGGGCCCGAGGTCGGCGAACTGTCGACGACCCACGGGGTCGCCGGGTCGCCACACCGCACCGGTGGACTTCGTCGGGGTGGCCGTCATGACCGGGACTCCTCGGACTCGCGCTTGCCGCTCCGGGTCGGGAACGACCGTGTCATCACCCGGGGCACCCCACCGCGAGGAGGGTTGCCGCCCAGCAAACCGGGGTTTGGCGCTGGGACTCGTGACGTGTCGCTTCAATGCTAGCCCCGCCGGTGGCCCCTCCCACCTCCATCCCGAAGGGCGGTCTCAACCGGCCAGCCCCATCTCCCCCGGCCGACGGCCGTCGGGTCGCGACCCGACGCGCACACCCTGGTCGATGGTCCGGCGGAGGAGCAGGGCGAGGCGGTAGTCGGGCCGGAGCCGAACCCCTCGCTCGATCGCCGCTCGGGCCACCGCCCCGTCCCCGTCCGCCCAGCAGACCGCGGCGGTGAGGGTGCACAGGGCGGCCGCCTCGTCGGGGTTGGCGTCGGTCACGCTCCGGCACAGGCGCAAGAGCCGCTGATGGAGGTCCTCGCGCTCGCCGGTGCGCCGCAGGCCCTCGGACGGGCCGCTCGGGCGGTGGCGGAGAGGGCCGGCCGCGGGCTCGCGGTCGAACCCGGCGCCCATGTCCGCCCACCGGGGCATGGTGCGGCGGAGCCGACCCACGACGTGGGCGTCGAGGAGCTCGACCGGCAGGAGACCGGGGGCCAGCCAGCTGATCACCCCGTCACGCCAGGGGACGTCGGACAGCCCCGTGGCCAGGTCGGCGACCACGTCGGGCGCGAGCGCCGGCATCGCGCGGTCGAACCCGAGCCCGAGGTGCGCAGGGTCAGGCGGCGGCGCCGGCTCACGGAGCAGCAGGCACCAGGCGCGCGCCGAGCGCCGCCGCCGGTCGGTGACCCGACCGGGCCGGGTCAACCTTCGCGCAACTGCGTCGGCCACCCCCTGCGAGTCGCCCGGGTCGGCCTCCACGAGTGCGTCGACCTCATGGCGGTCGGTCAGGGGTGATCTCCCCCGGAGCACGAACTCCGCCACCGCGGGCACGGCCTCGGGGCCGGGCACCGCCGTGCCCTCTGCCGGGCAGCAGTCATCGACGCACACGGGCGAGTAGCGGCGCCCCTCGCGCACCACCTGGACGTCGAGCACCTCGACGCCGCAGGACTCCAGGCCCTCCACGACGGCCAGGAGCAGCGGCATGCTGGCGTGCTCGACCTCCTCGAAGCCGACGACGATGGCCGACCCTGCCCCTTCCCGGAGCACGGGCCCGACCAAGGAGGAGGAGACCTCGGCGACGCACTGCTCCGGAGGCAGGTCCGATCGGAGCACCAGGGCGATCTCCCGCTCGTGCATCGAGACGACGACCACGCTGTCGCGAGGGTGGTAGCCGAGCTGGTAGGGCAGGACCGCGAGCACGTCGTCCGGGCCGCGGAGGGTGATGTCTGCTGTCATGCGCCCACGGTGGTCGATCCCGGCACCAATCCACCCAGCCGTGCGGAATCTGTGGATGACGGACGACGCCTCACCCTCCCTGTGGACGAACGGAGGGCGGGTGTGCTCAGCCGACGACGTCGCCCCGCACGGTCTGGGACCCGTGACCGGTCGAGGCCGGAGGCGGCCCCGCCGCGGCGTCGCGAGCCCGCTCCCAGGCGATGAAGTCCTCGGTCTCGGTCACCAGCCGAGCCGCCACCCAGCTCAGGACGACAGCGTCGTCGAGAAGCCCGAAGACTCCGAGCAGCGCTTCGGGAACGAAGTCGACCGGCGAGATGATGTAGCCCACGGCGGCGACGGCGAGCAACAGCCGGGCCATCGAGGTGCCGGGGTACTCCCCACGCGCGGTGGCACCGAACAGGCGCGGCACGGCGCCCAGGCGCTGACCGAGGCTGGGGCCCCCGGGGCGGAGGGCGACGCGGACCGCCCGGAACAACGCTCCGAACGACATGAGACGCGGTGCTGAGGCAGCCATGGGTCCTCCTGGGGGTCGAGGGCGCCGGATGGGCACCTCTGGTGTGTCGACGACACGAGTCTCAACGACTGACGAGACCCCGAGGATTCCCGGTCCCCGTCTGCGTCCTCGTGCTCAGCGCGCGGACGGCGGGAACTCCCGGCGCGCGTTCGTGGCCACCCGGTGCAGCATCCAGGCATCCACGGCGCCCCCGATGAGCCCGCCGATCACCGGCACGGCCCTCCCGAAGCGGGTGAAGGTGTTCTTCCCCACCGAGGCGAGGAGCCGGAACCCGACACCCTTCCGCACGACCATCGCGGCCGGGCCTGGCAGTCGCTGGGCTGCGAGGTTGGTGATGCCGCCCGCGGGCGCTGCCGCGCCGGCCTTGGCGAGCAGGTCGTCGGCGTCGGCTCCGACCAGCGTGAGCAGCACGGCGGAGCGGATCTGCTGCTGGTCGATGTCGTAGCCACGGAGCCGGGCGACGGCGGCCGTCATCCGGGTGGCGAGCACGTAGAAGGACAGGACGTTGATCGGCAGCGCCACGGGCAGGGTGACGAAGCCACCCAGGCTGGTGACGAACCCCTCGGCTCCGCCCATGAGGACGTGGGTGCGGATCACGGAGGCGACGGCCGCCTCGCGGTCCCCGTCGCTGGATCGCAGCGCGGAGTCGGCGACGTCGGCGGCCGAGTCGAACCAGCCCTTGCCGTCGACCCCGACGTCCAGGACGTGCTCGACGACGCGGACCGCCTGGTTCCCGAGCATCCCGGAGTCCTCGGGCCCCTCGCTCGCCCGGTCGAGGGCGCTCCGCACGTCCTTGACCATGTCGATGGTCCGCTCGCTCTCGTCGCCTCGTGAAGTCACCGGCTCATCGTGCCATGCACGCACCCCGGCTCGGAGGATGCGTACCACTGAGCCTCCGAACTGCGGCGACGGTGGCCGGCCCTAGGGTCGAGCCCATGCTCCCCGGTGACCTCGCGGCCCTCGTCGTCGGTCCACCCGGCGGTGTGACGCGCCAGGCGGCACTGCTGCACGACGGCCACTGCCGGGTCGGGCCGCTGGCCGAGATCGTCGCGGAGGCCGGGGCGCTGGAGCGCTCGGCACACCCGCGGTGGGTGTGGTGGTCCGCGGAGTCCGGGGCCGCCCCCCTCGTCGCCGCCGGGGTGCCGGTCTCCCGCGCCTGGGACGTCGCGGAGGCCCACCGGCTCCTCCACGGAGGGTGGGCCGCGGCGCCGGGGGTGTGCTGGGCCGCCGTGCACGGCATCCCCCTGGAGACGGTGCCGGCCGCGCCCACTGACGACCTGTTCGAGTTCGTCTCCGCGGGCGCCGGGCCCGCACCGGATGAGCTCGTCGACGCCATGGGTCACCTGCGTGGGGACAGCGAGCGGTGGCTCGCGGATGCCGCCCACCTGCCTGCCTGGGCCGGCGCCGTGCTGGAGACCGCGCGCCTCCAGCACGACGCCTGCGAGCGCACGGGGAGCCGGTTGGTGGCGACGGCCTACTCGGAGTCGGCTGCGGCGCTGCTCTGCCTCGAGCTGAGGCGGGACGGCCTGCCGATCGACCGGGCCCGCACCGAGGAGCTGCTCCTCGCCGCGACCGGCCCCCGCACCACCGGTGACGTGGAGGAGCGCGCGGCCCGGCGGGTCCGAGACGCCGAGGTGCTCAAGCTCGTCCCGGGTCGGGAGTCCACCGACCTGCGCAACCCGGCCCAGGTGCGTGACCTCCTGGCGGCGGTCGGGGTCGACGTGCCCAACACCCGCAAGTGGGTGCTCGAGCCGTTCCGCGGCGTGCACCCCGTGGTGGGCGCCCTGCTCACCTGGCGGCGCGACGAGCGGATCGCCACGACCTACGGCTACCGCTGGCTCGACACCCACGTCGGCCCCGACGACCGGCTTCGCGGCCGGTGGACCGCCTGCGACGGCGCCGCGGGGCGGATGACCGCCGAGAACGGCCTGCACAACCTCCCCACGTCGCTGCGGCCGGGCGTCGCCGCCCACCCGGGTCACGTCTTCGTCCGCGCGGACCTCGGACAGATCGAGCCCAGAGTGCTCGCGGTGGTGTCGGGCGACCCGGCGTTCGCGGCGGCCACCCGGGATGACGACCTCTACGCCCCGGTCGCGCGACGGCTCGGGGTGGAGCGGCCGGTGGCCAAGATCGCGGTGCTCGCCGCCATGTACGGCCAGCGCAGCGGCGCAGCAGGTGAGGCCCTGGAGGGTCTGGAGCGGGCCTACCCGGTGGCGATGGGGCTGCTGGACCGGGCGTATGCCGCCGGGCGGGCCGGTCAGCCGCTGCGCACGTTCGGAGGTCGGTTGGTGCCCACGGGCCGGTTCCTCACCAGCAGCCCGGTCGGCAGCGACCCGACCCTGGACGCCGCGCGGGGGCGGTTCGCGCGCAACGCGATCATCCAGGGGGCGGCCGCCGAGCTGTTCAAGGCGTGGGTGGCGACGGTGCGAGCGACCACGGCCGACCTCGGCGCGCAGGTGGTGCTGTGCCTGCACGACGAGCTGCTCCTCCACGTGCCCACGGACGCCGCGGACGAGGCCGCCGCCCGGGTCGACCAGTGCCTGCAGGACGCCTCGCGGAGGTGGTCGGCTCGGGCCCCGGTGCGGTTCGTCGCCGACACCAGCATCATCGCGCGGTGGTCGGAGGCCAAGGACTGAAGCCCGTCGCCACCCAGTGGCTCAGCTGGCGTCGTCGTCGGCGACCGTGCGCAGGAAGTTCTCGAACTCGGCACCGAGCTGGTCGGCCGACGGGATCTCGGAAGCCTCCGTGGCGAGCAGGTTGGGGCGCTGCTGGCCCTCCAGGAAGGCGTCGTACTGCTGCTCGAGGGCCGCCACCACGGCTCGAGCCTCGTCGTTGCCCTCGACCTCCGAGGCGATGGCCCGCTGGTTGACGCCGGCCTTGGCCACGAGGTCGTCGTTGGGCAGGTTGAGCCCGGTGACGTCGACGATGGCGTTGAGCGCGGCCAGCGCGCCCTCGGCGAACTCGGAGCCCGCGAGGTAGTGCGGCACGTGGATGGCGAACCCGACCGACGGGTGCCCGGACTCACCGAGCCGCAGCTCGAGCAGGGCACCGATGGAGCCGGGCACCTGGACGCGCCCGAAGGGTGAGCGCGCCTCGCCGATGAGGCTGGCGTCGGTGGCGTGGGCGGTCATGCCGACCGGCCGGGTGTGCGGGACACCCATCGGGATGCCGTGGGTGGTCACCACGAGGGTCACGCCGAGCCGCACGACGAGCTCGCGCACCGCCTCGACCACCCGCTCCCACTGGAAGTCCGGCTCGGGTCCGGTGAGCAGGTAGTAGGTCTGGCCGTCGCGGTCGCTGAGCCGGTGCAGGAGCATCGTCGGGTCCTCGTACTCCGCCCACCGGTTGGTGTCGAAGACCATGGCCGGGCGACGGGCCCGGTAGTCGAGGAGCTGGTCGATGTCGAAGGACGCGACGACCTCGGGGTCACCGGTCTCGATGAGGTGCTCGCTGAGGAGACGCTGGATCTCACCGGCGTCGATGAAGTTGCCGAGCGCCACGACCAGCACCCCGGGGCGGGGCGCACTGAGGTCGGCATCGGTCTCGAAGCGGTAGAGCGAGGAAGGGTTCTGCACGGCACAAGCCTTTCACGACGGGCCAATCGTCTGGTGTCAACGCCCGGGTGCCCCTCGGGGATTCCCGCGCCTCGATCGCTGCGCTCCCTTCGTCCGGGCGAGCGGTGGCAGCGGGCGACGCTCGACATCAGGGTGTCGCAATGAGCGCTCCGACGGACGTCCCTGACGGCTACAACACCCCGATCCCGAGCACGATCCTCACGCCGGACCGGGTCGAGACCCGGATCGGAATGCTGGAGTTCACTGACGGCTTCCCCAGCGACCAGACGGCCGCGACGGTCTTCGACCACCTCGACTTCTTGAGGGCGGTCGAGGTGTTCCTCCAGTGTGTCCCGGCCGCCTCGATGGATGGCCTGCGAAGGGGCTTGGCCGACATCGGCTGCGACGCCGCCCAGAAGATCGCGATCGCCGACTCCCTCCTGGACTCCAACCCGCTGTTCCTGACGGGCAACACCGACACCGTCTACGCGATCGCGATGCTTGACCTGCACCGGGACGGTCCGACGGTCGTGCAGTTCGTGACCGACATGGGCGCGCCCGGACCCGACCGTGGCCTTGGCGGTGACTACCTGCTGGTGCCTCCCGGATTCGACGGGGACATCCCGGATGGCTACCACGTGGCTCATTCGCGGAGCTACACCAACCTGCTGGCACTGCGCGGCTTCCTCGTCGACGGTGCGACCGATGTTGCGACGGCGACGTTCACTGACGGCGTCAAGATCTATCCGTTGTCAGCTGCGGACGAGCGCCCGGTGATGGAGTTCATCTCCCTCTCCGGCAGGGTGTTCAACACCATCCACGCGAATGACCAGAGCTTCTACGACGAGGTCGCGCACGTGATCGCGCACGAACCGATCGAGATGGTCGATCCCGAGACCCGGGGCCTGCTCTCCTCCATCGGCATCCACAAGGACCGTCCCTTCGAGCCCGACGAACGGTTGCGCGCCACGCTCGCCGACGCCGCGGCGGTCGGGAACGCCACCGCACGAGCGATCTGCTTCCAGACCAGGGATCGGCGTGCCTCCATCTACGAGGACCGCGCGTGGAAGACCGGCTTCGTCGGCGGCGACTACCGGTGGCTCGATGGTGACGGGCGCGGCGGACGCAACATGGACGCCAGAACGCTGTTCTTCTACCAGGCCACCCTGAACACCCCGGCCATGGCCCTGGAGATGGTGGGCGTCGGCTCCCAGTACGCGCTCACGGAGCGGGACGCCTCTGGCACGTACCTGCACGGGAGCAACACCTACCGCCTCACCCTTCCCCCCGACGTCCCCGCCAAGGACTTCTGGTCGCTGGTCGTCTACGACCCCCAGACCCGCTCGGAGCTGCAGACCGGCCAGCCCCTGCCGAGCCGAAGCAGCGAGAACAACCGCGACGAGCTCACCTACAACGACGACGGATCCATCGACCTGACCTTCGGGCCCGAGGCGCCCACTGACCGCCGCGGCAACTGGATCCAGACGGTGCCGAGCAAGAGCTGGTACGCGATCCTGCGCCTGTACGGACCGCTGGAGCCGTGGTTCGAGAAGACCTGGGTCCCCAACGACATCGAGCAGCTCTGACCGTGTCCTGGGGCCCGGGGGTCAGCCCCCGGATGCCCCCCGGGTGTTCCCCGCCACGGCGGCGATCGCGGTCAGGGCGCGCTTCTCGGACACCGGGCGTGACGTGCCCAGCGTCTGCGCGAAGAGACTGACCCGCAGCTCCTCGATCAGCCAGGCGATGTCGGCGACCTCGGCCGACCGTCGCCGCGGAGCGGGCAGCCCGTCAAGCAGGTCGGCGTACGCCGTCTCCACCGCGTCGATGCTGAGCTGGAGCACCGCTTCGCGCGGGTTGGTGGCGGCTCGCTCCAGGCGGTGCAGGGCCGCCCGCAGGTAGCGCTGGAGGTCCCCGAGGCGATCCACCCCGGTCGCGGCCACGAACCCCGGCCCGACGAGCCCCTCGACCTGCGCCGCGACGTCCGCGCGGGTGGCCGAGGTGCGGGACGCCGCAGCGCCCGAGGCGAGGGCGTCGAGGGTGCGCCGCACCTGGGCGCGCAGGGCGAGCACCGGCTCGACGGCCTCGACCACGGCGAGCACGCGGGTGGCGGAGTGGGTGCGCACGGCGGCCAGCGCCGCGGCATACGCCTCCCGGGTGCGCAGCGGCCCGCTCACGTGCTCGGCGACGATGGCGTCGACGGCGGCGTCGAGGCAGTCCTGGAGCAGGGCGGGCACCGAGCCGTGCGGGTTGTCGGCGAGGGCGAGCTTCTGGGCGTTGGTGAGACGGGCGAGCACCCGCTTCCACGGGGCGGTGGTGCCCAGCAGCAGGAGGCGGCGCACTCCTGCCCGGTGTGCGGCCTCGGCGGTGCCGGCGTCGGGGAGGACGCGCAGCGCCACGCTGCTGCCCTCGTCGACGAGCGCTGGGTAGCCGACGACGCTCTGCCCCCCGACCCTCCCCTCGAAGGTCTCGGGGACGTCATCGAGGTTCCAGGTGGTCAGACCGGTGCGCTCCAGCGAGGCACCGGCCCGCGCCATCCCCTCGCGGACGGCCCCGCCCGCGCTCGGGCGTAGGGCCTCGAGGTCCTTGCCGCGCGCGACCACCCGACCCCCGGCAGCCTCGATGCTGAACGTGACGCGCAGGTGGTCCGGCACTCGCGAGAGGTCCCACTCCCCCGGCGCGATGCCCACCCCGGTGCGCGCCCGCAGCACCCTGGCCAGCTCGTCGGTGAACGAGCCCCGTGACGGGTCGGCCTCTGCGAGTGCGGCCCTGGCGTGGTCGGGAGTGGGCACGAAGTGCCGGCGGGTCGCCTTCGGCAGCGACTTCAGGAGGGCGACGGCGAGGTCGTCGCGCAGGCCGCCGACCTGCCAGTCGAAGCCCTCGTCGCGCACCCGGTTGAGCACCGCCACCGGCACGTGCACCGTCACGCCGTCGGCCGCCTCCCCCGGAGAGAACTGGTAGGTCACGTCGAGCTCGAGGTCACCCTGGGTCCAGGTGCGGGGATAGTCCGAGGCGGACACGCCGTCGCCGGCATCGGAGGTGAGCAGCTCCTCGGTGAGCGTGAGCAGGTCGGGGCGCCGACGCCGCTCCCCGCGCCACCACCGGTCGAAGTGCCGCTCGCTCACCACGTCGGGCGGGATCCTGGCCTCGTAGAAGGCGTGGACCACCTCGTCGTCGACGACGATGTCCCGGCGCCGGGCCCGCTCCTCCAGCTCGGCCACCCGCGCCAGGGTGCGGAGGTTGTCTCGCCAGAACTCGTGGCGGGTGTCCCAGTCGCCCTCGACGAGGGCGCTGCGGACGAAGATGTCGCGAGCCGCCTCGGGGTCGATCCGCGCGTACTGGATGGTGCGGTCGGTGACCAGCGGGACGCCGTAGAGCGTGACCCGCTCGGTGGCGACGGCCGCGCCCGCCTTCTTGCTCCACCGTGGCTCGCTGACGTGCCGCGCGACGACGTGGGCACCCGCCTCCTCCGCCCACTCCGGCTCGATGGCCGCGTTGACCCGGGCCCAGAGCCTGGTGGTCTCGACGAGCTCGCCCGCCATGACGACGTCGGGCTGCTTGCGGAACAGGCCCGATCCGGGGTTGATGCCGAACCGGGCACCCCGCGCGCCGGCGTACTCGCGCTTGGTCTGGTCGCGGACCCCGACGTGCGAGAGCAGGCCGGTGAGCAGGGCCCTGTGGATGGTGTCCCAGTCCGGCTCGGCATCACGAGCCGAGGTCGCGAGGTCGGGGTCGATCCGAGCCGAGCGACAGGCGTGGCGCAGTTGGGAGTGCAGGTCCTGCCACTCCCTGATCCGCAGGTAGTGGAGGTACTCGCTCTTGCAGGTGCGACGGAACGCGCTGTGCGAGAGGGCTTTCTGTTGGTCCTTGAGGTAGCGCCACAGGCTGTGGAGCGACGCGAAGTCCGACGTCTCGCTCTTGAAGCGGGCGTGCGACTGGTCGGCCTGGGCCTGCTTGTCGACCGGCCGTTCCCGCGGGTCCTGGATCGAGAGCGCCGCGACGATGACGAGCACCTCGCGGGTGCAGCCCAGCCGCCCGGCCTCGATGACCATCCGGCCGAGCCGCGGGTCCAGGGGCAGCCTGGCGAGGGTGCGCCCGGATGCCGTGAGCCGCCGGCCCCGCCCCCGGCGCTGGCCCTTCCCCTGCTCCCCGGTCGCGAAGGCCCCGAGCTCCTCGAGCAGCCGGATGCCGTCGGCGACCTGACGAGGGTCCGGGGCGTCGATGAAGGGGAACCGGGCCAGGTCACCGAGACCGAGCGAGGTCATCTGCAGGATGACGGCCGCCAGGGAGGTGCGCTGCACCTCGGGCTCGGTGAACTCCGCGCGCGCCTCGTGGTCCTCCTCCGAGTAGAGCCGGATGCACACGCCCGGGGCGACGCGGCCGCAGCGGCCGGCTCGCTGGGCGGCGCTCGCCCGGCTCACCGGCTCGATCGGCAGGCGCTGGACCTTGGTGCGCTGGCTGTAGCGCGAGATCCGCGCGGTGCCGGTGTCGACGACGTAGCCGATGCCCGGGACGGTGAGGGAGGTCTCGGCGACGTTGGTGGCCAGGATGATCCGTCGGCCGCCGGCGCGGTGGAAGACCCGGTGCTGCTCGGCCGCCGAGAGCCGAGCGAAGAGTGGAAGCACCTCGGTGCCCGGGAGCCGCAGCCCCGTCAGCGCCTCGGCGGCGTCGCGGATCTCCCGCTCCCCGCTGAAGAAGACGAGGATGTCGGTCGCGTCCGGGCTGGGTGGCGCCTCGGTCCACAGCTCGGTCACGGCATCGACGACCCCGGTGACCTGGTCGCGCTCGGCCGTGACGTGCCGTCCGGGGTCGAGCTCCAGGAGCGGCCGGTAGCGCACCTCGACGGGGAAGGTGCGGCCGGACACCTCGATGACCGGCACCTCGCGCACCACCTCGCCGCGCTCGTCGGTCGCGAAGTGGTGCGCGAAACGGGCGGGGTCGATGGTCGCCGAGGTGACGATGACCTTCAGGTCGGGACGGCGCGGGAGCAGCTGCTTGAGGTAGCCGAGGATGAAGTCGATGTTCAGGCTGCGCTCGTGCGCCTCGTCGATGACGATCGTGTCGTAGCGGCGCAGGTCGCGGTCGCGCTGGAGCTCGGCGAGCAGGATGCCGTCGGTCATCACCTTCACCCGCGTGGTGTCGCTGCTGTGGTCGGTGAACCGCACCTGGTAGCCGACCAGCTCGCCGAGGTCGACCTGCAGCTCCTCGGCGATCCGCTCGGCGACCGAGCGGGCCGCGATCCGCCGGGGCTGGGTGTGACCGACCTGGCGACCGCCCGCGCCGAGTCCGAGCTCGAGGCACATCTTGGGCAGCTGGGTGGTCTTGCCCGAGCCGGTCTCGCCGGCGATGACCACCACCTGGTGGTCGCGGATCGCAGCGAGGATGTCCTCGCGCCGTTCGACGACCGGGAGGTGCTCGGGGTACCTCAGCCGCGCGGCGTCGACGGCGTCGACGGGCGGAGCGGGCATGGGGCCAAGGATAGGTGGGCGTCATCACGGGGCCGTGCGCCCGGTCAGCGGTGCCGATGGTGGCGCGTCGTCGGTGCGGCGCTCGACGACCTTCCGGCCGACCTTCTCGCCCCCCAGCAAGGTCACCCCCCCGATGTACATCGCCTGCGGTCCCCTGCCCCCCGCGGTGGCCATCCGCAGCTGGTCGCGGAAGGCGGTGTCGGCCCGGGCCCGCGCCGCGGCCTTGACCCGCCGGGCAGCGCGTGCGCTCGCGGCGCGCACCTCGGCGACGGTCCGGGGTGGGTTGGTCGTGCGGGCCAGCGGGGGCCCACCCGTCAGGTGGCTCGGGGTGCCACGGGGCGGCGGCACGTCGAAGATCTTGCGCACCTTGGCGATCCGCGCCTGCACGGTGGCGGCGCTCCCGAGGAGCATCCGCTCCGAGGGACTGAGCGAGCGCATCGCCCTGATGCCGTCGACCGTCATCTCGGCGCCCGCCGAGCTCCCGGAGCGCATGATCCTGCCCGCGGTGCCCATCGCGATCAGGCCGGCTTCGAGGCCCAGCTGCTCGAGGTCGCCCTCGCCGTAGAGGAGGAGGAGCGACGCGTCGGCGCCGAACGCGAGCACGTCGCCGGCGAGCGCCAGGGGGGCGAGCTCGGGCGCCACCAGGGCTGCCACCCCGACGGCCCCGATGCCGTGCCCGAGGCTGCTCGCGCCGGTGGTGAACCGGTAGAGCAGCGAGTCCGCGATGGAGTCCTCGGACAGCCCGGACAGGGTCGCCGCACAGTGACGGTCGGCGTCGTGGAACGTCGAGGAGGCGGCCGCGTGCCGGGACCGGGCCGTGGCCTGGATCTCGGCCTGCTGGATCTGCAGGGCCCTCAGGCCGGCCACCTGCGGGTCTGCCTCGGTGGCCCCCGCGGCGACCAGCGCATAGACCCGCTCCTCGAGCACCGCGTAGGCGTGCTGGGCCTCGTCGTGCTCGCGCACAGCCGGCTCGATGACGGCCTGGGCATCCTCCATCGCGGCGGCGAGGGAGCGCAGGGGCGCCACTGCGCCTCGAAACCGGTGAGCGACGGCGTCGAGCACCCCGGGCGCCTCGCCGATCCTGGCCCCGAAGGCGTCACCGGCCGGCCCGTCCCACACCGCGCCCTCACGCAGGCGCACCAGCGCCCCCGAGAGCCCGCCGAGGCGCTCGGCGGTGGCGGCACAGCTCGAGGCGAGCACCAGCACCGCCCCTGGGTCCCCCGGCAGGGGGTGCAGCACGGTCACCGACCACCGCCGACCAGGGACCGGGTCACACCGGCCTCGGTGTCGAGGTAGAGCCCGCCCGCTTCGACGGCGGCGTCACCGAGGTCGACCAGCGCCCCGCCAAGGGACAGCCGGGCGTGCCGCCAACCGCCGAGCAGCTCCTCGAGGGCCGGTCCGCTCGCCCCCGGCCCGAGGGCCCACCGGTCGGCACCGGGGTCCCCCATCGCCGCCAGGCTCGCGGCGACCTCGGCCAGGGACTCCCCCAGGCCGAGGACCCCCTCCGGATCCACCCGCACCGTCGTCATGTCGACCACCGTAGGCAGGTGTGCCGACGATCAGCCGAAGTTATCCACAGGGCGTCTGCGTGTAGAGCGCGAGGCGCCACCCGTCATCCGTCGTGACGTAGACACTGCTCATCGCACACACGACGTCGTCGGCACCGTCGCGACGGGCGGTCCCCCGGTAGACCAGCGCGGCACCGGCGCCGACCATGACCAGTCGCACGTCGTCGATCGAGTAGGAGTCCCACGTCGGGGCCTGCGCCAGGGCGCTGGACACCTCCTCGCGGCTCATCACCTGACCGTTCGCCAGGAGCATGAGCCCGTCGTCGGTCAACATCGCCCCGTAGAAGTCCGACCCGCTCCCGTCGCAGAGCGAGTCCCACCCCCGGCGCTCGAGGTCGGTCAGCGCTTCGGTCAGCTCGTCAGCCATCCTCGGACGCTACCGCCGCCCGCGCTCCGGGGGTGGGATCGGGCGCCGCGAGCTCAGCCGGTCACGTCGGCGAGCTCACCGGCATCCTGCTGCACGTCGTCGACGGCCGCGGCCGCGGGCGGTGAACCGGCCGCCGAGAACCCCTGGTCGAGGTCGGCGAGGATGTCCTCGATCGACTCGATGCCCACGGCGAGCCGCACCAGCCCCGGGGTGACGCCGGCCGCGAGACGGTCGGCATCCCCTCCCTGGCTGTGGGTGGTGGAGGCGGGGTGGATCGCGAGCGAGCGGACGTCACCGATGTTGGCGACGTGGCTGTGCAGCGTGAGCCCCTCCACGAAGCGGCGACCGGCCTCGAGCCCACCGGCGATCTCGAAGGCGAGCACCGCACCAGCACCCTTGGGTGCGTACTTGTCGGCGAGCGCCTTGCTCGGGCTGTCGTCCAGCGACGCCCACCGCACCGCCTCCACCTGGGGGTGGGCCACCAGGTGCGCGGCCACCGCCCGGGTGTTCTCGATGTGGCGCTCGATGCGCAGGCTGAGGGTCTCCACGCCCTGCGCGATGAGGAACGCGTTGAACGGGGAGACCGCCGAGCCGAGGTCGCGCAGCAGCTGCACCCGAGCCTTGAGGATGTAGGCGAGGTTGGCCCCGAGGCCACCGCCGACGCCGAGGTCCCGGGCGAAGACGAGCCCGTGGTAGCTCTCCTCCGGGGTGTTGTAGTTGGGGAACTTCTCCGGGTCCCGGCCGTAGTCGAAGGTGCCGCCGTCGACGATGACGCCGGCGATGGAGGTGCCGTGCCCGCCGAGGTACTTCGTGGCCGAGTGGACCACGACGTCGGCGCCCCACTCCAGCGGCCGGATGAGGTAGGGCGTCGCGATGGTGTTGTCCACGACCAGGGGCACGCCCACCTCGTGGGCGATCGCGGCGACAGCCTCGATGTCGAGCACGTCGGCCCGCGGGTTGGCGATGGTCTCGCCGAAGAGGACCTTGGTGTTGGGCTGCACCGCGGCGCGCCACGCGGCGAGGTCGGCGGTGTCCTCGACGAAGGTCACCTGGATGCCCATCTTCGGGAAGGTGTGCTTCAGCAGGTTGAACGTCCCACCGTAGAGCGCCGCGCTGGCCACCACGTGGTCGCCCGCCTCGGCGACGTTGAGCAGGGCCAGCGTGGTCGCGGCCTGACCGGAGGACAGGAGCAGCGCCGCGACGCCCCCCTCGAGGGCCGCGATCCGTTGCTCCACGGCATCCTGCGTGGGGTTCATGATCCGGGTGTAGATGTTGCCGAACTCCTTGAGCGCGAACAGGTTCGCCGCGTGCTCGGTGTCACGGAACTGGTAGGACGTGGTCTGGTAGATCGGCAGGGCACGCGCCCCGGTGGCGCTGTCCGGGCTCTGTCCGGCGTGCACCTGCTTGGTCTCGAAGCCCCACTGTGCGGAGTCGCTCATCGGTCCTGCTCCCAACGTGTCTGGTGCGCCCGGCAGCGGCCCGACGCACGGCATACGGCGTGCGCTGCGGGCGGTGACGACGGTGCCCGCGCTTGCGGCCGGCAGGTGCCGACCGCCAGGTCTTCACCCGGGGCACCCCACCGCGGAGGAGGGTTGCCGGCCAGCGAGCCGGGGCTTGTCGCTGACACTCATGACCTGCCCTCAGGATACGACGGACCGGCGTGGCCCCGACAGTCCCTCCGTCCCCGTCTCACCACCCGGGCGCCGGGTCGGACAGGATGGGAGCATGACCTTCCACGCTGACGAGTACAAGGCGGCTGCCGGCCGCTACCGCGCGGGTATGCCGTTCCGTCGGGTCGGGAGGTCGGGGCTGGACCTGCCCGCGCTCTCCCTCGGCCTCTGGCACAACTTCGGGGACGACGTGCCGCTGGAGCGCCAGCAGGCCACCCTGCGAAGGGCGTTCGACAAGGGCGTGACGCACTTCGACCTCGCCAACAACTATGGCCCGCCCTACGGCAGTGCCGAGCGCAACTTCGGCACGCTCTTCGCCCGGGACTTCCGGCCTTATCGCGACGAGATCGTCATCAGCTCCAAGGCCGGCTACGACATGTGGCCCGGGCCCTACGGGCAGGGCGGCGGCTCACGGAAGTACATCACCGCCTCGTGCGACCAGTCCCTGAAGCGGATGGGACTGGACTACGTCGACATCTTCTACAGCCACCGCTTCGACGAGAGGACCCCGCTCGAGGAGACGATGGGGGCCCTGGACTCGCTGGTCCGCGCGGGCAAGGCGCTCTACGTGGGCATCTCGTCGTACTCGGGTGACCGCACCCGCGAGGCCGTCGAGATACTGCGCTCGATGGGCACCCCGCTGCTCATCCACCAGCCGTCGTACTCGATGCTCAACCGCTGGGTCGAGGAGGACCTGCTCGACGCCCTCGGCGAGACGGGCACCGGCTGCATCGCCTTCTCCCCGCTCGCCCAGGGGATGCTGACCAACAAGTACCTCAAGGGGATTCCCGCCGGGTCGCGCGCCGCCCAGGGCAAGTCCCTCGACCCCGCCCTGCTCACGGAGAGCTCGCTCAAGCACATCCGGGCCCTGAACCGGATGGCGAAGGCTCGGGGTCAGTCCCTGGCCCAGATGGCGCTGGCCTGGGCGTTGCGCGACCCGCGCGTGACGTCCGTGCTCGTCGGGGCCTCGTCGGTCGAGCAGCTCGACGACAGCCTCGCCGCCATGAAGAACCTCGCGTTCACCGACGAGGAGCTGACGAAGATCGACAAGCACGCCGTCGACGCCGGGATCAACCTGTGGAAGACATCGTCGGACCACTGAGTTGCAGGTATCGCGAGCACCCGAGCCAGAGGAGAGCACCATGACCGACACCGACTACATCCCCAGCCCGACCGGCTGGGTCCGCGAGCAGGTCGAGAAGATCGAGGCGTCGGGTGACACCCGAGCCGTCTCGGTGATGGACCGGCCCGTGGTCATGCTCACCATGAAGGGGGCGAAGACAGGCGGGGTGCGCAAGGTGCCGCTCATGCGGGTCGAGCACGACGGCTCCTACGCGGCCGTGGCCAGCAAGGGGGGTGCGCCCGAGCACCCGCAGTGGTACGCCAACCTCCAGGCCGACCCCCACATCACGCTGATGGACGGCACGGAGAGCTGGGCGGCCGTGGCCCGCGAGGTCAGCGGCACCGAGCGCGAGCAGTGGTGGGAGCGGTGCGTCGCCGCCTACCCGCCCTACGCGGAGTACCAGACCAAGACCGACCGGCTGATCCCGGTGTTGGTGCTCGAGCCCGTCTCAGCCGGCGACTGACGCGGCCCGCTCGACCCGTCGGAACCACAGCAGGCCCAGCACGGGGAGCACGAGCGGCACGAACCCGTAGCCCTGGCCGAAGTGCGACCACACCGTCTTGTCCGGGAAGGCGCTCGGCACGATGAGGGACGACGCGCCAACCACGAGCACGCCCACGAGCTCGATGGTGCAGGCGAGGATGCCGACGCGCACCCACCGGCCGCCACGGGCCAGGCACCACGTCGCGAGGATGTAGACGACGGCGGCGAGGGCCGACAGCAGGTAGGCCAGCGGCGCCCGGTCGAAGTACTCGCTGATCTGGAGCACGGATCGACCCGTCGCGGCCAGTGCGAGCACGGCATACACGACGACGAGGACCACACCGGGACCCCCGAGGGCCCGGCGGTCGGGATCAGCCATTGGCGTTCCAGATCTGTTGCAGGCGGGCGGCCATGACGGCCACGGCGAAGGCGCCGACCGCCACGGACCCCATGGCCCAGCGCGACTTCTCCTTGATGGCGAGGAACGCGGTGCCGATCGGGATCACCGGGAGGGACACGACGTATGCCGTGAAGGTCGCTGTCTCCGTGGAGTCCTCGATGTGGTCGAGGCCAAGCAGTCCGGTGACCAGCTGGACGATCAGCGCCAGCTCCAGGAGCGCGGTGATCCCCAGGATCCAGTCGTCGATGAGGCGGTCCTTGACGGCATACGCGGTCGCGACCACGAGGAGAAGCACGGACAGGCCCACGACGGCATACGTCAGGGGTTGGTTCACGCAGCCACCCTAGACCGCGGTCGCAGCCACACCCGCAGGCGCTGCGGAGGCACGGTCGCCGAGGTGCGACAATCGGCGTCGTGACCAGTGCGCAGCTCGGAGACGTGTCGATCGAGTACGAGGTGGACGGCCCGGACGACGGGGTGCCGATGCTCCTCGTGATGGGCCTGGGGGCCCAGCTCGTCGCCTGGCCGGCCGACCTCGTGGACGGGCTGGCGGCACGCGGGTTCCGGGTGATCCGGATGGACAACCGGGACATCGGGCTGTCCACGAAGACCGAGGGCCCGCCACCGACGCGCGCCGTGCTGCTCAAGGCCTTCGCGCACCGACGCTATGCACAGTCCGACTACCTGCTCTCCGACATGGCGGCGGACGCCGTCGCGCTGCTGGACCACCTCGAGGTGCCGGCCGCGCACGTGGTGGGAGTGTCGATGGGCGGGATGATCGCCCAGCAGCTCACCATCGACCACCCCGACCGGGTGCTCAGCCTGTGCTCGATCATGTCCAACACCGGGAGCCGGCGGCACGGCACGGTGTCGGCGCGGCTCCTGCCGACGATGGCCGCCTCGATGACCTCGCCACGACCCAGCGACCCGGCCGAGGCCGAGGATCTCGGGGTCGAGGGTTTCCGCCTCATCGCGGGGCCGCACTTCGACGCGGACGAGATCCGCGGGATGGTGCGCCACGCGATCTCCCGCAACATCAACCCTCTCGGCACCAGCCGTCAGCTCCTGGCCATCCAGGCCAGTCCGGACCGCACGCCCGGGCTGCGCGAGGTGTCGGTGCCGACCCTCGTCGTCCACGGCCTGTTGGACCAGCTGGTGCTGCCCAGCGGGGGCCTGGCCACGGCCCGGGCCGTTCCGGGCTCGCGACTGCTGATGTTCCCCGACATGGCTCACGACCTGCCCCGGCCGCGGCGCGCCGAGATCGTCGAGGCCATCGCCCGCAACACCGAGCGGGCTCGGGTCGAGGCCTCGTAGGGTCAGCCCGCGGCGAGCGAGTCCGCGACGGTTCGCGCCAGGAGGTCGATGTCGTCCTCACTGGCGACGATCGGGGGGGCGAGCCGGATCGTCGACCCATGGGTGTCCTTGGCCAGCACGCCTCGCTCCATGAGCCGCACCGAGAGGTCCCGACCGCTCGGGCCGCCCGGCTCGACGTCGAGGCCGGCCCACAACCCTCGCACGCGGATCGCGGAGAGGCCGTGACCCACGAGCGGGGCGAGTCCCTCCTGCAGGCGGTCGCCGAGGTGGGCCGCGCGGCTCTGGAACTCACCCTCGGACAGCATCGTCACGACCTCGTGGCCGATGGCGGCCGCGAGCGGGTTTCCGCCGAAGGTCGAGCCGTGCGAGCCAGGGGTGATGACGTCCATCACCTCGCGGTCGGCAGCAATCGCCGACACGGGGTAGAGCCCCCCACCGAGCGCCTTGCCCATGATGTAGATGTCGGGCACGACGTCCTCGTGGTCGCAGGCGAAGGTGCGGCCGGTGCGAGCCAGACCGGACTGGATCTCGTCGGCGACCATGAGGATCCCGGCGTCGTCACAGATCTCACGGACCTCCCTGAGGTATCCCTCCGGCGGGATGACCACCCCGCCCTCGCCCTGGATCGGCTCGAGGAGCACGGCGACGGTCGAGTCGTCGACGGCTCGGCGCAGCGCCTCGGCGTCGCCGTACGTGACGGCTCGGAAGCCGGGGGTGTAGGGCCCGTAGTCGTCGTGCGCGACCTTGTCGTCGGAGAAGCTGACGATGGTCGTGGTGCGGCCGTGGAAGTTGCCCTCCATGACGACGATGTTCGCGTCGCCCTCGGGCACCCCCTTGACCTGGTAGCCCCACTTGCGGCTGACCTTCAGGGCAGTCTCGACGGCCTCGGCCCCGGAGTTCATCGGGAGGATCATGTCCTTGCCGGTCAGCCCGGCGAGGACCTCGGCGAACGGGCCGAGCTGGTCGTTGTGGAAGGCCCTGCTCGTCAGGGTCAGGGTCGCGAGCTGAGCCTGGGCACGGGCCAGCAGGCGTGGGTGGCCGTGGCCGAAGTTCAGGGCGGAGTAGCCGGCGAGGCAGTCGAGGAATCGCCGGCCCTCCACGTCGGTCACCCAGGCACCCTCGCCGTGGGTGAGCACGATGGGCAACGGGTGGTAGTTGTGCGCGGCATACCGCTCCACCGTGTCGATGTGGGCTGCGGTGGCCTCGGGGATCTGTTGGTTCGTCATCATCAGCCTCCTTCTCCGCCGACCCTAACCGAGTGGGAGGGGCGGCGTCGGACGCAGGGTCAGGAGGAGCTGGGGGCGAGCAGGAGGTAGCCCTGGGCGGCCAGGATGACGACGATCGCCGCGATCTTGTCCGATGGGAGGTCGGCTCCGTAGTGGACCTTGTCGAGGATGACGATGCCGACCTGGAGGAGGACGATCCAGCCCATGGTGACGACGGCGAGCTCGGCGTACTGCAGGGACGAGGCGTAGACCCAGAACAGCAGCAGGAAGGCGAGCAGTCCGAGGCCCAGGGCGACGCTCTCGTGCCGCACCGCCCACTCCTTCGCGGCGATGGCCCCGAGCAGGTCGAGCCCCGCCAGCGCAGCCATGGCCAGGGTCGCGACGACGGGCAGCGGCCAGGACGAGGGGAGCTTGATGAGCGGAACGACATCGAGGGCAGACACGGGGACCTCCGAGGCGACGGGCCGCGGTCGCGGTCCATCCCTGAGGAGGCGGGTGGCCTCGACGGTGATACACGGCGGCGCCATCCGTGTGCCGTATGCCGTGGATGGTCAGTCGTGCCAGACGTGGCCGACCTTCTCGGCGATGCGCTGCCCGTGCGCCCGGGCGGTCTCGAAGGTGGTCTCGCCGCGGCTCATGTCGAGCGGGTTGGCGCCCATCGCCCAGAGGTCCTTGCCGTCGGGCACGACGAGATGGGTCTGGCTGCGAGGACGCAGTGCGCGCAGCTGCACCAGCGGTAGGTCGCGCACGTGGGATGCGACGGGGTAGGGCGAGAGGACGACGACCCGGTCGTGTCCCGTCGCGAGGTCGGCGTTGGCGATGGTGCGCAGGCCACCGTCGACGTAGCGGCGGCCGGCCACCTCGACCGAGGGGAAGACACCCGGGACGGCACAGCTGGCCGCCACCGCTCGCTCGAGCGGGACGCCGCTGGTGTTGTCGAACACGACGGACGTGCCGGTCTCGGCATCCACGGCGGTGATGTAGAGCCGGCCCTCCGGCCAGGGCACACCGGTCAGGCCCGACCCGATGGCCTCGAGCCAGTCATCCTCGGTGGTGGTACTGGCGGAGAGGGCGGCGCGTCCGACGAAGGACCGTCCCTGACGCGGGTCGACCGCGAGCTGGGCGCGCAGGTAGCGGATGGCGTCGGACGGGCCGAGACGGCCGTAGCTCGCCAGCGGCGCCCCGGACTGGATGCGCGCGAACGCGTTTCCCTCGTCGGTGCCGACCCGCAGGTGGGCCGCGACCATGGAGCCCGCGGAGGTGCCGACCATCGTGTCGGCCTCGCGCACGTCCACGCCGCCGTCGCGCAGGCCGATGACGATGCCGGCCTCCCAGGCGATGCCGGTGGCGCCCCCACCGGCCAGCACGAAGGCCCGCCGTGTGCGCTCCGTCGGCGGCTGCCAGTCGTGGAACGGCCGGTCGGAGCCGGCAGTGTCCGGGACCTCGACCTTGGGGTCATCCGCCGGACCGGTTGGGTGGACCATCTGCTCACTCACCTCGCCATTGTCCCGGGAGCCCCGAGGCAGGTGCCAGTCGGTCGACCGTGAGGGTCCTCACCCGTGTCCGTCAGGCTCGGGCGTGGACGTCGGCCTCCTCGCCGGAGTGATGCCCCACCTGGGCGTCCCTGACCACTCACCCGGTGGGGGCCGTCACGACGAGGTACGACCGTAGAACAGTTGCGAGGTGAGGTCGTTCAGCGTCATGTCCGGCACCTCGCCGTACGCGAGAACAGTGTTGATCCGGGGAGTCTCACCCTCGACCGGCGTGACCCAGTGCATCGCGTTGTGCCCGTGGAAGAAGGCGAGCGTTCCCGGCGCGCCCGGCAAGACCTTCACGTCACTGTGGTCGCCGTCCAGGACCCGCTGCACACCCTCGTAGTTGGGATCGTCGTCCGAGCGCAGGCCGGGCACGTACAGGAACTCGCCCCCATTCTCGGAGGGCTGGTACATGACCGTGACCGAGAACTCGCTGCGGTCGAAGTGCCAGCCGAGCTCGTCGCCGGGACGGAACGTGGTGACCTGCAACGCGTCGAGCGGGTCTGCGCTGCGGTAGAGCTCCGTCTTCCCGAGGACCGCGGCGATGAAGCGCGTCAGGTCATCGGACTTGTAGAGCCGTCGCAACGGCGCCTCGGCCGGGATGTGGTCGTAGGCGATGCCGTTCTTGGCCGACCGGACGGTGCGTGCGCGAGGGTGCTCAGCGGGCATTGTGTCGTCGACGGTCTCGAAGTACACCGTGTGGGTCTGGTCGGACGCCCACGCCACGTCATCGAGGTCGCCGGCCAGCTTCACCATCGCGTCGACCGCCTCCTGGCGGATAAAGCCCGGCAGGTGACAGACGCCGGTGCTCAGCAGCTGGTCGCGGCATCTCGTGACGAGCTGTCGACCGCTCTCGTCATTCAGCTCGTGCATCGGGTACCTCGCGAGGTCCACTACGTCGGCGTAGGTCGGGGTGGACGTGGTCGTGGTCGTGGTCGTGGGCATCGCGATCTCCTCGATGGGGTCAAGCGGCGTCACCCCGCCGCGTCGTCACTTCAGGGTGCATCGGCACTCTCAGTAGAGCAAGTCCACATCGTGTGCCCATTCATTAGCAGGGCTTATAGTGCACAGATGGCGATCGGGGCAACGCTGGAGCTGCGGTATCTCGTTGCGCTCGCCGCTGTTGCCCGCGAGAGCTCGTTCTCCCGGGCGGCTGAGACGCTGGGTTACACCCAGTCCGCGGTCAGTCAGCAGATCAGCAGGCTGGAGCACCTCGTCGGCCACACGCTCGTCGAGCGCCGTGGTGGCACCAACCCCATCAGCCTCACGTTCGCCGGTCGCGTGCTGCTCGTGCACGCCGACGCCATCGTCGCCCAGCTCGGAAGTGCCCGGGCGGACCTCGCGGCGCTGACCGAGGGGTCAGCGGGGACGCTGCGCATCGGTTGCTACCAGAGCGTCGGGGTTCGCATCCTTCCCCGCGTCCTCAGTCGGTTCCGCTCGGGTTGGCCGGGCGTGACGGTCGAGCTCACAGAAGCAGAGGACGACGGCGACCTGCTCGCTCAGGTCGAGGCCGGTGAGCTGGACCTCACGTTCGTCGCGTACCCCATGACGTCCGGGCCGTTCGGCCACCTCGAACTGATGGAGGACCCGTACGTCGTCGTGGTCCGGGAGGACAGCGCGCTGGGAGCGAGCGCGGGGCCGGTGCACCTGCGGGACCTCGAAGACCTTCCCCTCGTCACGTATGCGCAGATGCGCGAGGTCCATTCGATCGAGAACCGCCTCGGGCGCCCCGAGCTCACCGAGCAGATCGTGTTCCGCTCGAACGACAACGGCACCATCCTCGGGCTGGCCGCCGAAGGCGTCGGAGCCGCTGTCATCTCATGGCTGTCGGTCGACCCCTTCCGCTCGGGAGTCCGCACCCGAGCGCTCACCGGTGTGAGCCCACGGATCGTCGGCATCGCGTGGCACCGTGACCGCTACCGTGTCCCCGCGGCTGACGCGTTCGTGAGGCTGGCCCAACAGGAGGCCCTGTCGGAGCATCGCCTTGCGGTGGACGCCCTCGGCGAGGTGGCCGGTCCGGCGCGGTGATCCGCCATCGACGACGGCGCCGCCGCTCACCTCACAGATGGGACCACGTGCCAGGTGAACGTCAGGTCGGCCCTCGTAGGCGGCGACAGCTCTCTCCGCGCGCCGCCCATCAGGGTCCGGTGTCCCCAGTGGACGCATGACGCACCGAGCGGTCACCAGCGTGCCCAACAGGAGGCGACTGCGTCGTCGACCACGTGCAGGTGCTCGATCGGCACGCTGCAGAGTCCGGCCTCGACCCGCACCTGACACCGGACTGCGCCCACGAGCTCGACCTCGCCGACCATGTGCTGCCAGGATCCTGGCGCGGTGATCTCCACCAGGGCACCGAGTGTTGGCACGGCCCGGGTGGAGCGTTTTACCGTCTCGCGGGCCACGGTGGCCAGGGCAGCGGCATACCCGGGGGTCATCGGCGTCGGACGCCCCTTGAAGGTCCAGGTGAACAGGTGGTTGACGTCGAAGGTGCGAGAGCACCTGCCGCATGACATGAGCCGCGTGGGAGCCCGATGGCGGGGCTTCTCGTGGCCTGCTGGACAACGGCCGACCCAGTCGCCGGGGACGCGAGGCGCATCGGCGGGGACGCACCGCTCCCCCGACGAGCCGATCTCGCGCGCCTTGGCCCTCCAGATCGCGTCGTGACCGTGCTCCGGCCCCACCAGGGCGTGCGCGATCTCGTGGAGGATCGTGTCGAGCACCTCCTCCTCGGTGTGCAGGGCGGTGAGGGGTGCGCTCAGGCCGATCTGGCGGGTGCTGGATCGGCAGACGCCGGCGCGGGTCTTGGCCCGGTCAGCGACGATGGACCAGCCCGCAAGATCGTGCTCACGCAGGAGGCGACGACCGATGGCAAGTGCTGTAGTCATCTCCATGAACGCCTCCTCGGGTGCGGCCCTTGGCACGAGATTAGCTCGAGGCACCGACATCGGCCGGGAGCGTGGGCGCCGCGCCGCAAAGCTGTGGAGGGGCCACCGTGTGGGGACGCCCTGTGGATGACTGGGCCCGCGCCAGTGCGGGCCTGGACACTTCCGGGCGGCACGCCTGAGGACTTGACCGCACGCCTGGGGCCACGGCGCGGGATGGGTCAGTTCGTGTAGAGACGAGCCTTGGCCTCGCGAACCGTCAGCTCGGTAGGTGTGCCGGTGAGGTCGACCTCGCCGGGGATGTCGAACCACTCGCTGCCGCCCACGCGGAACTGGCCGGTGTAGACGATGTCTGCGCGGACTGCGTGGGAGCCATGTTGCGTGTAGGTCGCGGTGATGTCGCCGGTCGGGTGCGGGCCACCCATCGACGTCGTCGGCCCCACGGTGCTCTCGCCGAGGTGGTAGGTGACGGACTTCAGGCGGGGGCGCACCTGGATCGTGTAGCCGAGCAGCGTGGCGGGGTCGGGGGTGTCGACCTCGTCGGGGCCGAAGCCCTTGTCGGGGAACTTCACCTCGAAGAACGTCGGGAGGTTCACGAGGGTGACGTCGCCCTCGGGCTGGATGTTCACAGTGGGCAGGGTGAAGTCGGTGTTGTGAAATGCGTCTTGGATCATGGCCATGGTCAGAGCCCGCGAGGCGCCCGGAACGTACTGGGGGAAACATGTTGCTCCACGTCCCCGCCATTGACCATCGTCTCCAGCCACAGGCGTGCCGTCGAGCTCAACCTGACGACTGAAGATCGCCACTGCCGGCCCAAGTCCTTCGGGGTCTGCGTTGCCCTCACAGCGCAGAATGGCTGGGGTGCAAAAGACGTCTGCTCCTGGCTCTCCGGGACCTTTGCCGCAGTCTGCTGTGCTGGCAAACTCAACAATCGGCCCTTTCTTGGGCGACTCAAGAACTTCCTTTGAGAGACCCTTTGTTCGCTGCTTGTTCAGAACAATACGAACACCACCCGGAGCAGTATCTCCCGCAGCGCCAGCAATCGCACTTTCGGCAAAAACGCTAGTCAGAAAGGCAGCAAGGGCAAGAATCAGCCAACGTCGAAGACTGTCCATTGATCCCCCGTCCAACTCAGAGCCACGGTTCTTTTGAACTCCTCCCTAGGGTCGTTCAGTACGATCTTCCCGGCGCCGTCTATGACGTTGGACTCGTTCTGCACCAGCGACGCATCGACGTATTGCTGACCGCTGGGAGAGTCTTTGGCTGTCGAAACCGAAACAATATCAATAGGTATTTCGCGATATCGCTGTCCATTCTTTTGGAGGTCGGTTGCGGTCTTTGCGAGGGCGTCGCAGGACTTGCACCCTCTGTCGCTGAGCCGCGCTATCAAGTCAGGGTTCGGTGCCATCCACGCCGCATTTACCTGCTCGAAGAAGTATCGAGCGAACGCTTCGGCGCCGGCGTCGGTCTTCTTTCGGGCCGCTTCCGGAATGTCGCTCGTGGCGGTCGGTGTGGGGCTGGCCGGACTGGTCGTCACCGAGGGCGTGGGTGACGCGCTGCTCGCAGACGCTGACGGCGACGGCGTTGGCCCGTCGTCCGAGTCACAGCCCACCGCGAGCAGCGCCAGGGCCACCGCCCCTACGGCAACCAGGCGCGCGCCCGAGCGCGACGGCGTACCCGTCGTTCGCAATCCCATGCTTCCCTTCCCCGGCCGACGACCCGTCGGCCCGAGGAGAACGGTAACCAATACCCTCGATCTCGCCACTCAGTTATCCACAGGAGGACCACATGACGGAACGTCCAGCACTCGGCGTGACCGGGTCCACCGGCGCACTGGGAGGCCTCGTAGCGCGCGACCTCGCGGCGCGCGGCATCCCGCAGCGGCTCATCGCCCGCTCCCCAGACCGTGCCCCGGTGCTCAACGGGGCGGTCGCGGTCCGAGCCGAGTACGGAGACGGCAACGCGGCCCGCGAGGCGCTCGAGGGCGTGACCACCCTCTTCATGGTCTCTGCGGCCGAGGCGCCCGATCGTCTGCAGCAGCACCGCACGTTCGTCGATGCTGCCGCGGACGCCGGGGTGGAGCACGTCGTCTACACCTCCTTCCTCGGCGCAGCTCCCGACTGCACGTTCACCCTCGGGCGCGACCACTTCGCGACCGAGGAGCGCATCCGGGAGCGCGGGCTCACCTTCACCTTCCTCCGCGACAGCTTCTACCTCGACTTCCTCCCCGACACGGTCGGTGACGACGGCGTCATCCGAGGCCCTGCTGGTGACGGACGGCTCGCCGCAGTGGCCCGCGCCGACGTCGCGCGGGTCGCCGTGGAAGTGCTCCGGGACCCCGGCCTGCACGCGGGCGCAACCTACGACCTCACCGGGCCGGAGGCCATCTCCCTCGGCGAGGTCGCCGACATCCTCACCACGACCTCCGGGCGACTCGTGACGTTCCACGACGAGACGATCGAGGAGGCGCGCCAGTCCAGAGCACCGTGGAACGCGCCGGACTGGCAGCTCGACGCCTGGGTGTCGACGTACACCGCGATCCGCGCGGGGGAGGTCAGCGCGGTGACTGACCATGTGCAGCGCCTGACCAGGCGCGAGCCGCTCTCCCTCAGAGACTTCCTCATCCGGAGCTGACCGCCTGTGCCCGGCCAGCCGTGTCAGGACGCGCGTTCGAGGGCTTCGATGATGTCTGGGGTGGAGGCGTCCTCGAGCCAAGACTCGGGCACGCCGGGATCCTCGGCGTGTTCGGTGAGCTGGTGTGCCGCCCACTCTCGTTCCCAAGCGTCCGCGCCGGGATCCTCCTCGGCGATCTGGCCGCCAACGGTGGTGAGGAGCTCTCGGAGGCGCCCGGGGGTCAGCGGTGGCGGGTCGTGCGCGGACCGTTCGCGGTGGAGTTCTTCGAGGTGTCGGTCGTAGCCGCCGACGGTGAGGTCCCACACGACGTATCGGCCGTGGTCA
>JBBSQC010000046.1:0-29449 GCA_038258215.1 Actinomycetales bacterium
GCCACCCACCCCGTCGACGCCCTCCACGGACTCGTCCTCAGTGCGCCGGCCGGCTCGAGCGCTGGACACATCGCGGGCGACCCAGCGTTGCGTCCGGCCACAGCAGCCCGAACCGTCCTGCCCGACGGCCCCCACACCCCACTGGAGTTCACCCTCGAACACCACCTCGCCCCCCGACGGCGACCACCACCAGCGACCATCGACACCCACGACCTCACAGCGCGACACCTCCCGGCGGGGCCCGCCACCCCGCGCGGTTACCGGCGCCGACGAGCACGGCCCCCCACCACGGACCCGCCACCCTTCTGAGCCAAGAGATCGAGCCGCGCACGGGTGTTCGCCACGATGCGGGCTCAGTAGACCGGCATACCGATGAACTCGGCCCTGCGGCGGGTCAGCTCGACGAGCAGCTGGTGCTCCTGCACACCGGCCTGACCGCCCTCAGCGCCGTGCTCCGCACGCCGACGCAGCAGGGCGATCTCGCTCGCCGTGTCCTGGAACGCGCGCATCGCGGCCAGGCCCGTCGTCCCGGCGTTCGCTCGTGCCCAGGCCCGGGCGTCACGGCGCCGGCGCATCGACGCCAGCATCTCGACCTCTCCGGCCGACAGCCACCCGGCATCCGCATAGGGGCGCAGGAACCGGCCGATCAACCGCCCCTCGCGACGTCTCGCCCAGACGACGAAGGCGACGAACGCGATGAACACGGGCACCTCGATGAGCAGGTAGACCGTGACCAGGCCGGCGCCGCTCGTGACCGCTGCGAGGTTCCACAGGGAGTGGGCGAGCACGGCACAGGCGTAGCCGAGGGCCGGCGCGAGGATGCGCGGCAGCCAGGACCGGCTCGTCGCCGCCACACCGATGCCGACCCCGGTGAGCACGGTGAACATTGGGTGGGCGAAGGGCGACAGGACGCATCGCGCGACGAAGGTCCCGGTGAGGGCTTCCCCGCCCCCCTCGCTGTAGGCCTGCGCGAGGTACTGGATGTTCTCGGTGAAGGCGAAACCGGCGGCGCACACACCCGCGTAGACCATGCCGTCGGTCACCCCGTCGAACTCGTGGCGCAGCAGCAGCCAGACGACGAGGACGAGCAGCCCCTTGACCGCCTCCTCGACGACGGGCGCGACGAAGACCGCTGTCGTCGCCAGCGCGGATGCCGGGTCGGTCGCCTCCTGAAGCACGATGATCGCCCCGGTGTTGAACACCGCGGCCAGGACCGCCGCCACGAGTGCTCCCCACAGGAAGGCCCCCACGAGATACCACGTGGGCTCGGACTCGAAGCGGTCGAGCCACAGGAACGTGGGGATGACCACGCCGAGGGGTAGCACCGCCACGGCCAGCGCCAGGAGCGCGGTCAGCACCCCGAAGGTCGCGCCGAAGTAGGCCGCCACCACCAGGGCCGCGAGCAGGAACCCGCTCACCGCGACGCCGGTGAGGATCCATCCCCGCAATGCCGAGCGGGTCGTCGGGCTCGGCGGTGCCGGTGCCCCCACCTCCCTGGTGCCCAGCTCCCCCGTCATGCCCCGTGACGATAGTGCAGAGCGCCGGGTGCGCAGCCGCGCGCGCCCCAGCACGCCTAGCATGGCTGGCATGGCCCCACCGACCGAACGAGCCCTCACCGACCGCATCGTGTGGATCGACTGCGAGATGACGGGACTGTCACTCACGGACGACGCCCTCATCGAGGTCGCGGCCCTGGTGACCGACTTCGACCTCACCGTGCTGGGAGACGGGGTCGACGTCGTCGTCCGACCCCCGGACGAGGCCCTCACGCAGATGGGTGACTTCGTGCGACAGATGCACACCACCTCCGAGCTGCTCGACGAGCTCGCGGCCGGGACCACCCTGGAGGACGCAGAGGACCGCGTGCTCGACTACGTGCGCGAATGGGTCCCCGAGCCGGGCAAGGCACCGCTCGGTGGCAACACCGTCGCCACCGACCGGGCGTTCCTCGCGCGGGACATGGTGGCCCTCGAGAGTCACCTGCACTATCGGATCATCGACGTCTCGTCGATCAAGGAGCTCTCCCGCAGGTGGTTCCCCCGGGCCTACTTCGCGGCCCCGGCCAAGTCCGGGGGCCACCGGGCGCTCGCCGACATCCAGGAGTCCATCGCCGAGCTCCGCTACTACCGGGAGGCGGTGTTCGTCCCCCGCCCGGGGCCGTCCACCGAGACCGCCCGGGCACTCGCCGCCCGTCACGTCCTCGAGCACCCCGGGCACCAGTCGCCCGACGCTGGAGCCGACCCGGGGGTGGTCGGGACCACCCCCGACGAGCAGGTATTATGATCTGCGCCACGGGCGCACGACATCCCATGGATGTGATGCGCCCGTCGTGGTGGGTATAGCTCAGCTGGTAGAGCATCGCGTTGTGGTCGCGAGGGCCGCGGGTTCAAGTCCCGTTACTCACCCCAAATCGCCCCCCGGCCCCCAGGCTGGGGGGCGTTCCCCTTTCTGCGGGTGCGAGACTCGACGTATGCCGTGGAGTCCCTCAGTCCGTGTCCTGCCCACCCTCGTGGCGGTGACCCTCGCCTTGGGCGCTGCTGCCGTCGGTGCGGCGGCCACGGCGCAGGCGTCTGTTGCGCCGGTCTCGGTCGAGGTCGCGTTCCTCCCAGCCCACGCGCAGCTCCTGGGCACCACGCCCGAGGACGGGAGCACCGAGAAGGCCGTCAGCGAGGTCGTCCTGAGCTTCAACGAGGACGTCAACCCCGACTTCGTCAAGGTCGTCGTCAAGGGGCCGGACGGGGCGGAGGCCGATGGCGATCCGGTGGTCGGGGACACCGACGTGACCCAGGCCCTCAGCGCTGACCTGCCAGCAGGGGCCCACACGGTCACCTACCGCGTCGTGAGCAGCGACGGGCATCCCGTCTCCGGTTCGTTCGCGTTCACCACCACGTCATCCCCGACGCCGTCGGAGACGCCGACCCCCTCCCCCACCTCGTCCTCGGAGTCCTCGGTGTCGGCCACACCGAGCACGAGCCCGACCACCGAGCCCTCGCCGAGCACGACGGCGAGCCCCGCCACCGATCAGGCGGGCGACTCATCACCCTCGACCGCGGTCTGGGTGATCATCGGCGCGGTGGCCTTCGCGCTGTTGGCCACCGTGGTCGCGGTCGCTGCCCGGCGGCGGGACGTCGCCCCCTAGCGGCAGGGTCCCAACCGATTTCGTGCCCGCGCCCGGGTCCTGATAATGTCTCCGTTCGCGCGCCATTAGCTCAATTGGCAGAGCAGCTGACTCTTAATCAGCGGGTTCGGGGTTCGAGTCCCTGATGGCGCACCACAGCACGGTCCGCGGCTCGGAAGCGCGCCGGTCAGCTCCGGTGGACGCGGCGGTAGATCGCCAGGCCGCCGATCACCACGACCGCCACCACCACGGCGGCGAGCCGCTCCACGCGAAGCTCACCCTCCGGAGTCGTTGCGACGTCGGCGAACCGCGCCTTGGCAGCGTCGGCCTGGCGCTGGAGGATCGCCCTCGGAGTCGCCTTGCGGGTCAGCTCGTCGATCGTCGAGGCCAGCCGCTGTCGGCGGGCCGCCACCTCGGCCTCCAGGTCGGCGATCGACGTCGGGGCAGTGGTCTTGGGGTCGGTCATGGTGGTCCTCACTCGAGTCCGAGGTCGCGGCGGAGCTTGGCGACGTGACCCGTCGCCTTGACGTTGTAGAAGGCGTGGCTCACGGTGCCGGCCTCATCGAGCACCACGGTGCTCCGGATGACACCCTGCACCACCTTGCCGTAGAGCTTCTTCTCACCGAAGGCCCCCCAGCCCGACATCACGGTGCGCTCGGCATCCGAGAGCAGGGTGATCGTGAGGTGGTCGCGCTCACGGAAGGTGGCGAGCTTTCCCGGCTTGTCCGGCGAGATGCCGACGACGGCGAACCCATCGGCCTTCAGAGCATCCAGGGACTCGCTGAAGTCGCACGCCTGCTTCGTGCACCCGGGCGTCATCGCGGCCGGGTAGAAGTAGACGATCACCTTCTGACCGCGCAGCGAGGAGAGGGTCACCTCCGAGCCGGTGTCGTCGGGCAGCGTGAAGTCTGGGGCGGTGTCGCCGGGGCTGAGCCGTTCACCCACGTCAGGTCCTCCTCGATGGTGGTGTCGGTGCGGGGCCAAACCTACCCCGACGCCCTCCTCGCTCCCCGGTCGAGCCGTCGACCAGGTGCCTCGTGCACCTCGGCCGCGACCTCGAGCGCACGTCGTGCGCAAGGCGGGACTCGAACCCGCACACCCGAAGGCACCAGGACCTAAACCTGGCGCGTCTGCCAGTTCCGCCACTTGCGCGCACCGACCAGCGTAGGGCGTCAGGTCGACGTCAGGACGTCAGCAGGTCCCGGAGCAGAGGGTCGAGGGCTCGAAAGGCGTTGCCCCGGTGGGAGATGGCGTTCTTCTCGTCGTCGGTGTGCTCGGCCAGCGTCCTGGTGTCGTTGGCCGGGACGAAGATGGGGTCATAGCCGAAACCGTTGTCCCCGCGCGGCTCGCGCAGCAGGACACCCTGCACGCGGCCCTCGACCCCCTCCACGCGCCCGTCGGGCATCGCCACGACGGCCGCGCAGACGAATGCCGCGCCGCGGTGGTGGTCGGGCACGTCCGAGACCTGTTCGAGCAGCAGATCGAGGTTCGCGCGGTCCCGCTCGGCCCGCCCGGCGCCCGCACCGGCCGTCGAGCCCGACCAGCGGGCGGAGAACACCCCGGGAGCACCGCCGAGCACCTCGACAGCGAGCCCCGAGTCATCGGCGAGGGACGGGAGCCCGGTCGCCTCCGCGAGCGCGACGGCCTTCAGCCGCGCATTCCCGTGGAAGGTCACCTCGGTCTCGGCGACCTCGGGGGCGCCCTCGACGTCGTCGGCACCGATGATCTCGAGGTCGAGGTCGGCCACCAGCCCGGCAAGGATCTGCCGCAGCTCGTGGACCTTGTGCTCGTTCCGGGTCGCGAGGACGAGCCGCCGGCTCATGCCAGGCGCTCGCGGGCCGGCGCGGCGAGAGCTTCCTGCTGGAGGGTCGTGAGGGTCGCGCACCCGGCGGTGGCGAGGTCGAGCAGGTCACCGAGGACGCCGCGGTCGAAGGGCTCGCCCTCGGCGGTGCCCTGGACCTCCACGAACCGGCCGTCGCCGGTCAGCACCACGTTCATGTCGGTCTGCGCGGTCGAGTCCTCGGGGTAGTCGAGGTCGAGCACCGGTCGGCCGTCGACCAGCCCGACGCTGACCGCGGCGATCGAGCCGGTCAGCGGCTCGGCGGACTCGGCGATCAGACCCCGTGCCCTGGCGTCCGCGACGGCATCCGCGAGCGCCACCCAGGCGCCGGTGATCGCGGCGGTCCGGGTGCCTCCGTCGGCCTGCAGCACATCGCAGTCCAACACGATGGTGTTCTCCCCCAGGGCCGCGGTGTCGATCACGGCGCGGAGGCTGCGACCGACCAGGCGGGAGATCTCGTGGGTGCGGCCACCGACCTTGCCGCGCCGGGACTCCCGGTCACTGCGGGTGTTCGTCGAGCGCGGGAGCATCTCGTACTCCGCGGTGACCCAGCCGGTGCCGCGACCCTTGAGCCACCGGGGCACGCCCGCGGTGAAGGATGCCGCGCACAGCACCCTCGTGCGCCCGAACTCGACGAGCACGCTTCCCTCCGCGTGGTCGAGCCAGTTGCGCGTGATGCGCACCTGGCGGAGCTGGTCGGGGGCACGGCCGTCGTGGCGGGTCTCTTCAGGCATGCCACCAAGGCTATAAGGGCCACCGCCCTCGCCATCACAGGTGCCCCGGAGCTCAGCCGTCGGAGTGCTCGTGGGGCCAGACCACGGCGAACCGCTCGAAGACGACCTCGAGCCCCTCGTGGTAGTCGATGCCCAGGCGTTCGCACGACCGGGCGAAGAATGCCCCGTGGTCTGCCAACCACGACTCACGGGTCCGCTCGCCCTCCCCCTCGTCCCACGCGAACCCGTCGTCGACCGACTCGACGGGGCCGACGCGTGCCTCCAGCGTGCGCAGGACGGCTCGCGGCGTGCCCGACCCGTCGCACACCAGCCAGTGCGAGCCGACCCGGGGCAGGTCCTCGCCAGCGGCGCGGTAGTCGGCGACCAGACCCGCCGTGGCGCGCTTGGGCCCGTGCAGCACGAGGTCGGCAAGCTCGTCGGCCATCGCCGCGGAGTCACCGAAGGACTCCACCGGGGGCAGCTCCTCCTCGACGGCCTGCTCCGGTCGGGCCGACCGGTAGGCCGCCCACATGGTGCCCGCTGCGGGCAGGTCCGCGCGAAGAGCAATGGGATGGGCGGCACCAGGAGCGACAGGCCCCGGGAGCTCGTAGGTCTGCCCCGCCTCGGCGAGCTCGACCTCGCCCGGCCAGTGGGCCTGCGCCTGCTCTCGGCAGACCTCCGGGTGGTTCCACGCGGGCAGGTGCGTCAGCACGAGCCGGCCGACGCCCCCGGCCCGCGCAGCGGCCCGGGCCGCACGCGAGCCCGAGAGGTGGATGCCCTCGATCTCGTCGCGACCGTCGACGAACGCCGAGTCCAGGAACGCCACGTCGGCGCCGCGCAGGAGGGGGCCGAGGTTGTCGCAGTCGTCGGTGTCACCCGTGTAGGCCAGCGTCGCGCCATCGGCCTCGACGCGGTAGCCGAACGCCTCGACGGGATGGCGCACGGCATACGGCGTGACGGTGAAGGGCCCGATGGTCAGGGATGCCGCGTCCGCCACGGTGGAGACGTCGAACTGGGCGTCCATACCACCGCTCTCGAGCCCGTGGTACATCGCCGAGATCCGCTCCGCCGTGCCCCGGGGCCCGTGCACCGGGAGTCGTCGGGTGGGCGCGCCGCCGGGGCGGTAGCGCCGCATGACGTACAGGCCGCACAGGTCGACGCAGTGGTCGGGGTGCAGGTGCGTGAGCAGCACGGCATCCACGGTGGTGGGGTCGAGGTGGCGCTGGAGGGCACCGAGGGCGCCGCTGCCGAGATCCAGCAGGATGCTCCACGTGCGGCCCTCGTGCTCGGCCTGGACGAGGTAGCAGGAGGAGGGTGACCTCGGGCCGCTGAAGGAACCCGAGCAGCCGATGACCGTGACCCTCACGACGCGCCCGCCCGCACGACGGACATCGGCGCGGGGAAGACCGGCTCCACGGAGGAGCCGACCCCGAGGAACCGCACCGCGAGCCGCCGGAACTCCTCGGGGTCCCCGGTGGTGGTGAAGCCGTGCCCCGGCGGAGGGAGGTCGTCGGGGCGCAGGAGGTCTGCGTCGGCGAGCACCCTGAAGACGTCCTTGGCGGTCTCCTCGGCGGAGGACACCAACGTGACGTCCTCGCCCATGACGTAGGAGATGACGCCGGTGAGGAGCGGGTAGTGGGTGCACCCCAGGACCACGGTGTCGACACCCTGCTCGCGCAGCGGGTCGAGGTACTCGTGGGCGACCCCGACGAGCTCGGCCCCGCCCGTGACGCCCGCCTCGACGAACTCGACGAAGCGCGGGCACGGTGCACTCACCACGTCCAGGTGCGGCGCGGCGGCGAAGGCGTCGACATACGCGCCGGACTGGTGCGTGCCGCGGGTCGAGACGACCGCCACCCGGCCGTTGCGGGTCGCGGCCACGGCCCGGCGGACGGCGGGGCGGATCACCTCGACGACGGGCACGTCGTAGCGCTCGCGCGCGTCGTGGAGCACGGCCGCGCTGGCGGTGTTGCAGGCGATGACGAGCACCTTCACCCCGTGGTCGACGAGCCGGTCGAGGCACTCCAGGGCGAACTCGCGAGTCTGGGCGATGGGGCGCGGACCATAGGGCGCCCGGGCAGTGTCGCCGAAGTAGGCCACCGACTCGTGCGGGAGCTGGTCCAGGATCGAGCGCATGACGGTCAGTCCGCCGTAGCCGGAGTCGAACACCCCGATCGGTGAGTCAGCCACCGGACCACCGTATGTCGAGTTGCCCACCGGACCCCGCAGGTGTGTCGGGAGCGTCACTCCCTCCGGCCACGGGGACGGCTCTGGAGCAGCGCCATGGCCAGCGTCTCCTGGAGCCAGGTGAGGAAGTCGTAGACGGCCATCGCGTACCCGAGAGGTCCGTCGTCATCCGCCGAGGCAGCCGCCTCGAGCGCGGCCATGTCGTCGTCGGTGCGCAGGCCCATCCGCTCCCCGAGCACGAGCCGCACGTCGGTCAGGGCGACGAGCAGGGTGCGGGCCTGCATCGGGTCCAGGCCGAGCTTGTCCTCCTTGCGCAGCAGCGCGGCAGCAGCGACGAGCACCTCGGCCTTGCGCTGTCGGAGGCCGGTCTCGGTGAGTCGCCGGAACTCCGAGGCCATCTGGTCGTCCTGCACGTTGGCGGTGGGCAGCAGGCGGTCGAGGGCGGGGTCGCGATCGGTGGGCGAGTCGGGGACCTCGACCTGGTCCTCGGCGGCGACGCTCACGCCCATCCCCAGGCTCGCTACGATGGAGGCGAAGTCGTCGACTCCGTCGGAGGGCGCCACCTCACGTGGCGCGAGCAGGTCGCGCACCTGGTCCATCAGGCCCGCCACCGTGGCCCGCTCGAGGCCGTCGAGCGAGGCGGTGAAGCGCAGGTGCTCGCCGGAGCCGCGCCGCCGGAAACCCTTGGCCATCAGGAGTCCTTCTGGAAGGTCGCCCACAACCCGTAGCCGTGCAGGGCCTCGGTGTCGGCCTCCATCGCCTCACGGGTGCCGTTGGCCACGACCGAACGTCCCTCGGTGTGCACCGCCATCATGAGCTTCTCCGCCTTGCGCCGCGAGTAGCCGTAGTGGTTCTGGAGGACGTAGGTGACGTAGGACATCAGGTTGACCGGGTCGTTCCAGACGATGGTCACCCACGGGGTGTCGGGGAGGACGTCGCCGTCGGTGGCGATGACCTCCTCCTCGACCGGCGCGATGGACACGCCGCCAAGGATAGGCGCCTCAGCGTCGACCCCGGTTCCAGGACCCCGCGTAGACGCCGTCGTCGCAGATCCGGCCGGCCTCACCCAGCTCCAGCGGGCGGAAGGTGTCGACCATCACCGCGAGCTCGTCGAAGAACTCGGCGCCGAGCGAGGCCTCGGCGGCGCCGGGCTGCGGGCCGTGCGGGTGGCCGCCGGGGTGCAGCGAGACCGAACCCTTGCCGATGCCGGACCCCTTGCGGGCCTCGTAGTTGCCGTCGACGTAGAACATCACCTCGTCGGAGTCGACGTTGGAGTGGTAGTAGGGCACCGGGATCGCGAGGGGGTGGTAGTCCACCTTGCGGGGCACGAAGTTGCAGACGACGAAGTTCCACCCCTCGAAGACCTGGTGCGCGGGCGGTGGCTGGTGGACGCGGCCCGTGATCGGCTCGTAGTCCGCGACGTTGAACACGTACGGGTAGAGGCAGCCGTCCCAACCGACGACGTCCAGCGGGTGGAAGGGCAGCACGTGCACGCTGCCCAGCACTCCGCCGCTGCTGCCCGGTCCACTCCCCCGGTGCTTGATGTGCACCTCGGTCTCGGCGTCGGCCTTCTCCCCGACGTCCTCGGCGAGCAGGGGGCCGGCCGGCATCCGCAGGTCCCGCTCGCAGTAGGGACTGTGCTCGAGGAGCTGGCCGTACTTGCTGAGGTAGCGCTTGGGCGGGGCTATGTGGCTGCCGGCCTCGATGCAGATCGTGCGCAGCGGCTCCTTGCGCGAGCGCACCGGCAGCCAGCGGTGGGTCGTCGCGCGCGGGATGACGATGTAGTCGCCCTCACCGACGTCGAAGGCGCCGAAGACGGTCTCGACCCGGGCTGCTCCGCGCTCCACGTAGACGACCTCGTCACCGATGCCGTTGCGGTACCACGGGCTCGCTGCGCCGGCCACGGCGTAGGACAGCCGCACGTCACCGTTGCCGAGCAGCAACCGCCGACCCGTGACGACGTCGGTGTCCTTGACGACCCGGTCCGGGAAGAGGTCGTGGGGGCGCAGGTGGCGGGGCAGCAAAGGGTGGTTCGGCGTGGTGGAGAGGTCGCCGACGCTCCACTCGCGGTGGTCCGCGACGGTGGACGGGATGTTGCGGTGGTAGAGCAGCGAGGAGTCGGAGGAGAAGCCCTCCTCACCCATGAGCTCCTCGTAGTACAGCTCACCCTTCCCGCGCCGGGCCGGGCGCCGGTGCTGGGTGTGCCGCTTCGGGGGGATGCTGCCCATCGCCTGGTAGTGCGCCACTGGTTCGTCCACCTCACTGTGGTCGGGGCCCGCTGGGGCCGGTCTGCTCCTCACCCTAGGACGGGGCGAGCCTGCTGGCACCCCTGGCCCCATGGAGGAGGATGGCAGGCATGACCTGGCTCATCCCGCTCCTCTCCTTCCTGGGGGCCCTGCTGGGTGCTGGAGCGGCGGCCTGGGTGGCGTTGCGCGGTCAGCACCAGGACGCCAGGGGTGAGTGGCGCCAGCGCCTGGACCGGGCGATCGACCTCATCACCACGGGCAGCGAGGCGGGGCAGCAGATCGGTGACGAGCTGCTCGCCGACCTCATCGACTCCGACCTCGGCAGCGAGGACGACCGTGGTCTCGCCCGCAGGATCGCGCGGATCCGCCTCGGTCAGCAGCTCATGGACCCCGACGTGGAGGGACGAGACGTGGACCTGTCCGTCGCTCCGGGTGATAATGGTGGGGTCGAGCAGGAGGAGAAGCCATGACCGCGTTGACACCCCCGAGCGGGATGCTCCACATCCCGTCGTCGACGGTCCGGCTCGCCCGCGCCCTGGTCAAGGACGCGACGCGGCGGGGCACCCGCGAGAACCCGCGCGTCGAGGACGCCGCCCGCACCCGCCTCCCCGAGGACTCCTGACGAGGGACGCCGTTCTCATGACGGCACGCACCTTCCTCCACGTCCTGCACGTCGACCTCGACCAGTTCATCGCGGCCGTCGAGGTGCTCCGGCACCCGGAGCTCGTGGGTCGCGAGGTGATCGTCGGTGGTCGTGGCGACCCCACCGAGCGGGCGGTCGTCTCCACCGGGAGCTATGAGGCCCGCGAGCGAGGGGTGCGGTCGGGGATGCCGCTGCGCCTCGCGGCCCGCAAGGCCCCGGATGCCGTCTTCCTGCCCGTCGACGGCCCCCACTACCTCGCCGCCTCCGAGGAGGTCTTCGCCGCGATCCGTGGTCTCGGCCTGGTCGTCGAGGTGCTCGGCTGGGACGAGGGCTTCGTGGGCGGGGACACCGACGACCCCGAGGGGCTGGCCGGCCGGATCCAGGCCGCGGTGCTCGGGAGGACCCGGCTGCACTGCTCCGTCGGGGTCGGCGACAACCGAGTCCGCGCCAAGATCGCCACGGACTTCGGCAAGCCCCGCGGCGTCTACCGGCTCACGGCCACCAACTGGGTCGAGGTCATGGGCGAGCGGCCCGCGGTCGCGCTGTGGGGAATCGGGTCGCGGGTGTCCGCGCGGCTGGAGGCGCACGGCATCCGCACCGTCACCGACCTCGCCACCGCGGACCAGGCGGTGTTGGTCGGTGAGTTCGGTCCGCGGATGGGCCCCTGGTACGGCGCGCTCGGGCGGGGGGAGGGCAGCGCCGAGGTCGACGACACCCCGTGGGTGGCACGCAGCCACAGCCGCGAGAGCACTTACCAGGAGAACCTCGCGAGCACCGCGCAGGTCATCGAAGCCGTCCGGGTGCTGACCAGCCAGGTGCTGGAGGATGTGCGGCGCGAGGGTCGACCGGTGCAGCGGGTCGCGGTGAAGATCCGGTACGCACCGTTCTTCACGGTCAACCGGAGCCGGAAGCTGCCGGTCACGACATCGGAGGCCGCAGCGGTGCACGACGCCGTGCAGGCCCTGCTCGCCGACCACCTCGAGGAGGGTCGGGAGATCCGCCTGCTCGGGGTGCGGGCCGAGATGACGATGCCGGAGACCGAGGACGACGTGGAGCGCACGCCGGTGCGGGGCCGGGTCTGACGCCCGCGGGCCGCAGGTTCTCGCGGTCCTACTCGTGATCTCACGTTCTTGTCGCGGACTGGGCGCTCCTTGGCGACATCCGGCCGGGTTGGAGCCGTCCGCGGCGCACCACCCGCGCCGATCGCGCGGACGGTCACCGTTCGGGTCGGGTCGTCGGCGTCGGCCTCGGCGTCGACGAGCTGGGTCATGAGGTCCTGGTCCCCGAGGACCGCGATGGTCTCCTCGAGCAGGGCCAAGTCATCTGGGGTAAGAAGCACGGCACAGGGCTGGCCAGGCACGGTGACGGTGACCCGCTCGTGGTGCTTGCTCACTCGGCTCACGACATCGGAGAGGTGAGCTTTGGCGTCAGCCAAGGGGACGCTCGTCAAGGTCACAAGTATGACCAGGAGGCACGCGTGTCCAGCGGACCAACGTCGCCGGTCGCGGCATGAGCGTGAAACGGATGTGCGGCACCACGCACTGCCTTCCGGTTCCAGTCTGGCGCTGTTGGTGTTCTGGTGGCATCGAGCGGCTGGGAGTCGGGTGAGGGTGGGTCAGTGGTGTGCGACGGCGGCTCGACGCCGCCGATGAGCTGTCAGCAGCTGCAAGAGCAGGACGTTGATGACCGCCCCGAGGGTCAACGCGAGGGTCCCGAGCACTGCGGTCGTGATCGCGGACCACGTCGCTGGCAGGCCGGTGGTGACTGAGGAGATCACGTTCCCGCTGGCGTCGACCGACCCGGACCCGGTACTGCTCGAAGGGTTGGCGCCAGGGACCAAGGCCAGGAGTCCGTAGACGAGGTAGTAGCCGGGCACAGTGATCAGGCTCGCTGGAAGGGAGATCGCGGCCGCAAGGAGAATCGGCCAGGGTGCCTCGAGGATGAATCCCAGCATGGCGCACAGGGCGACCGCTGCGATGTACCACCACGTTCCCCGGGTCATTCGGAACCAGGGCCAGCGTCCACCTTCCATGGGTTCACCTTGATCGCGACGACGCCCGGTGTCAAAAGTCGCCGACCCCCCTTGGCCGCTCGAACCATGACCCCGCGCTCGTCAGCGGCCGTCACAGGACGCGGTCTCGCTGAACTACGACCACGCGGAGGTCAGCTCCCACAGCGACCGACCGAGGCCACACCCCAGCCCCCAGGCGACCGTGGCAGCGCACCGCCGAGCCCACCCGCGAGGCCACCCCATAGACACGAGCAGCGGCAAGTGCGTAAATCCGATCGCGTCTCTCTTCGAGCCGGGCCTACGATGGTGGCGAACCCGCCCAAGGCGCATCTACCCGGTAACGGCGCGCCGTGCCCGTCGCATGGTGAGGGTGGCAGCCCGTTCAAGCCGGGCCGGGTCCGGGGGACTCACGCTTCGACGGGAAGTGTCGGGGTTCTCGCTAACTCTAATCATCCGCGCCGCGGCAGATGCGTGCTTCTGCTTGCCGGATCCGGCGGGTTCCGTGACGCCGCTAGGTCGACGGAGCTGTATCCGGTTGCTGGTCGCCCTCACATCCGATGGACGCTCGTCGCGTGTACAGCCGTCGCGCGAGCCAGCCGGCCAAGAGCGCACTGAGGACCATGTCGTAGCGGCCAAGAATCGCGACCAGTAGGTCGAGGAGCACGAAGAAGCAGAGCAGGCCGACGACCACGCGAATGCCGTCGCTTCCGTATGGACCCGTCACGGCGAGGCGCGGCACGAGGACGAGTCCGACCGCGACTGGGAGCATCGAAAGCGCCACGCCGAGCGGCCATGGCAGTCCCGACTCCGCGACGGAGTACGTCAGAATCCAGTGCGCCAACGCGCACACAAATGCGAGAACGCCGAGCCCTCGTCGCGGACGGCGCTGGGCATGGGTGCCCAGCACGGGGATTGGGCGAACTCGGCGAGGCGCGAGGAAGGCGGTCATCACTAGAACAATGATCAGCGCGCCGGCAGCCACCAGGACCGGGGTCGGTGGACGTTGGTCGAACTCGCCGTAGATCGCTGGGGTCACTGCCAGAACAAGACCGGCAACCACCAGGCCCGGGCGGCCTGACCAGGGTCTGTGCCTTGCTCGAGGAGCAAGCCACTCGACGACCAAGACCGATGCGCAAATGCTGATCGCTGTGTGGAAGACCGACAGGTGAACCGCAAGGAGCACGTTCGTGTGCCATGCGACGCTGTAAACGCCGACACCGGAGTCCTCCCAGAACTGAGGGAAGAACCAGTACCGGTCGACGAGCGCCTCCTCCCACACGGCGTAGGCGACGCCAAGCAACACCAATCCCGAGAATCCCAGGCCGAATCGATGGGCAACCTCGCGACACACGAGCGCCCCGCAGCCATACAGCGCAGCCATGAAAGCGAGATTCCATGGCAGCAGCAGGTCCAGGGGCGGACTAGACCCCGACAGACCCTCGCCGAAGAACGGCGCGATGAGAAGGATGAGCACTACCGGACTGGTGATGGCTCGCCGCCATCGCCCGATGCCGCCCCCCGCAGCCTCTTCGCCCATGCCCGCATCCTGCCCTCAACGGCGATCGGGTCGCGCTCTGGCTTCCTGTCCGCTCATCGGCAGGGATCATTGCCCTATCCGCGGCATGAGAGATTGATACCAATCTGGTATCATCGTCGCTATGGCCATGACACTACGTCTGTCGGAGGAGGACGAGGGTGCGCTCGTCCTCCTCGCCGACTCCCAAGGCATCTCCAAGCAAGAGGCGACCGTGCGCGCCATCCGTGACGCGGCCGGCCGACACGTCCACGACGGGCGAGTACGTGACCTTTCCGCACAGGCCCGCAGTCGTTACGCCGACGTCCTGGACCGCCTCGGTCGATGACGGAGTACCTCACGCTTGAGGACCTACTCACCCTCGCCAGCGATCTCGGCGTCGGGCCCGTGCGCGATCTCGGCCTACTGGACTCCGCCGCGCACCGACCACAGGTGGTGCTCTACGGCGCGCAGGCCTACCCAGGCATCGACGCACAAGCTGCCGTGCTCCTGGAGTCCCTCGTCCAAAACCACGCACTCATTGACGGCAACAAGCGACTGGGATGGTTGGCCACCGTGGTCTTCTACGGCCTGAACGGCATCACCCTCGATGCGCCCGACGATCCTGCCTTCGAGCTCGTCATGGCTGTGGCCCGAGGAGAGGTCGACCACCACGCAGTCGCCGACGCCCTGCGCTCCTGGCACTGACGTCATCGCGGCAGTTGCGGACGTGGCACGTGGCTAGACTCCGCGAGCATGAATGATGTAGGCGCGCAGCACGTGACCGAGTCCTCGAATGGCCTCGTCGCCCGGTGGTGGCCGGTGGCCGTGGCGGCCATCGGGACCATGGCGTGGCCCGTCATTGGCCTCGCGTTCGCGCTCGGTATGGCGTTCATGCTCCGCTGGGACCGTGCGGTGCTGGTCGCCCTCATCACCATCGCCGCCCTTGGCGCGATCTACCTCGTTCTGTTCGTGAGTGCCAGCACCGGGGTAGTGAGCGGCGCTGCCTGACATCCGCTCACCCGCATGACGCCAAGTTCACCATCCGCGCCAGTTCCGCGTGGTTGCTCGTCGCTCAGTGGCGGGGCGTTCTGAGCAGCTCGATGGTGCAGGTGGGGCCGGCCGCATGGGCGAGTCGTCGGTCGCCGGTGAGCAGGGTCGCGTCCAGCACCTCGGCCAGCGCGACGTAGGCGGCGTCGTAGGTGGTCAGGTTGTCCCGCAGCTCCCAACAGCGGGGCAACAACACCAAGTGCGCCGCGCGGTGCATCGGCAGCGCCGCCAGGTCGGTCAAGGCCAGGTCAGCCCGGCGGTTGTCGAGCAGCCCCACCCGGTTCTGACGACGCAACACCGAGGCTACCTCCAGGTCGACCAACTCTGGCGCGGCCAACGTCTCACCACGAAGCCTGGTCCGAGCGGCATCCCCGTCGGGCCCGTCATCGGCCAACGCGACCACAAGGACACTGGCATCAACGACGAGCACGATCCCCCTGCACGGTCTTGGCCGCATCCGCGAGCGGCACCGACCCGCCCGATCGCCCACCGGCCCGGTCAAGGACCTCCTCCACCGTGGGCTGGCTGGCATCGGCGATCAGCCGGGAGCGCAGGTACTCCTGCAGAGACTGGTGCGCAGCGGCAGCCCGTTGACGCAACACCGCGTGGGTGCTCTCTGGGACGTCCTTGATCTGCACGCTAGGCATGGCGCCATTATGGCGCTACCAGCGCCGAACCACAACTGTCCGACCATCGGCATGAGAACGAGACTCCGCGGCCGGTGAGGACCTGCACAAGCTCGCGAGGCGCCAGTGCGCTCGGCATCCTGTCGCGGTGCAGGTCACGGCCTGCGCTCGGGGCCCGTCGGCCGAGAAGCTCCAGGAGCCCAGGGACCAGCGCGATAGGTTGGCGGCATGTCGAACACGCCGGACCTGTTTCGCGCCCTGGTCGACGACGCCGCCGTCTTCCCTCCCGGCAACGCCTCCCTACCGGATGCCGTGAGCCGGCACCGCGAGCACCGTGCGACCGCTGCCGCGGACGTTGTCGGACCCCTGCTCGTGCCCGCCGGCTCGCACGCCGAGCTGACCCGCGTACTCGCTCAGGAGCCCGCCGGAGAGACCCTCCAGGTCGGTCTCATCGCCCGACCTGGGAGCGACACCAGGGCCCTCGCGCTGGCGCGCGACGCACTGGCCGACGTCGAGGGCGTAGGCGTCGCCGGCGCCGAGCTCGGGTGGCAGTGGGACTGGCGCAGCCTGGGCATCGAGGACCTCGCAATGGCGCTGGAGATCCCACGCGGGCCCGAGCACGACGCCGCCCTCGTGGATGCCCGCACCGCGCGCTCGGAGGGGCTGCCCGTCGTCGCCAAGCTGCGCACCGGGGCGACCTCGTCGTGGCCGTGGCCCGACGAGGACGAGCTCGCCGCGTTCCTGTGCGTCACGGCCGCCGCCGGGCTGCCGTTCAAGCTGACCGGTGGGCTGCACCACGCCGTCCGAGGCAGCTACCCGGTGGACGCCGTCGCCGAGGAGAACCACGGCCTGCTCAACGTCCTGGTCGGCACCGCCAGCGCCTTGGAGGATGCCCCGCGCGAGGAGGTCTCGGCGCTGCTCGCCGTCCGCGACGCCGAGGCCCTCGCGGCCATCGTCTCCTCCTGGAGTGCCTCGACGGTGACGGCGGTCCGCGAGCGCTTCACCGCCTTCGGCTGCTGCACGGTGACCGACCCGATCGCTGAGCTCACCGAACTCGGCCTGCTCCCCAGCCCCTGACCACGTCGCACCGACCCACCCAGCGGAGGACCCCCATGACCTGGCTCGACCTTGCGTCCGACCACCCGTTCGGCATCCACAACCTGCCCTACGGCGTGTTCTCCACCGCGGCCGCAGGGCCTCGGGTGGGCACGCGGATCGGTGACCACGTGCTCGACCTCGCCGCGTGCGCCGAGCGGGCCGGCATGGAGTCCGGGGTCGTGTGGCGGGCGGACACCCTCAACCCCTTCCTGGCCCAGGGCGCCGACGCCTGGGCCGCCGCCCGGACCTGGCTGGTCGAGCAGCTCACCGACGAGGCCCACCGCGACTGCGTGGAGGCCCACCTCCTGCCGGTCGCCGACGTCACCATGCACTTGCCGGTCGCCGTGGCCGACTATGTGGACTTCTACGCCAGCGAGCACCACGCGACCAACGTCGGGAGGATCTTCCGGCCCGACTCCGAGCCACTGACGCCGAACTGGAAGCACCTGCCGATCGGCTACCACGGCCGAGCCGGAACCGTCGTCGTGTCGGGCACCGACGTCGTGCGGCCGACCGGTCAGCGCAAGCCCCCGACCGAGAGCACTCCGGTCTTCGGACCGTCGGTGCGCCTGGACATCGAGGCCGAGCTCGGCTTCGTCGTCGGTGGTGGCACCCACCTCGGCGAGCCGGTGTCGATGGCGGATGCCGGGGATCACCTGTTCGGCGTGGTGCTCCTCAACGACTGGTCGGCGCGTGACCTCCAGGCGTGGGAGTACGTCCCCCTCGGCCCGTTCCTCGGCAAGAGCTTCGCGACCTCGATCTCGCCGTGGGTGGTCACGACCGAGGCCCTGCGGGCCGCCCGCGTGCCGCTCCCCGGTCAGGACCCCGAGCCGCTCCCGTACCTTCGGGGCGAGCCCGGTGCGGATGGAGCGGGCACGGCATACGGCCTGGACATCGCGGTGGAGGTCGACTGGAACGGCACCGTCGTGTCCCGCCCGCAGGCCCGCGAGCTGTACTGGTCACCCGCCCAGATGGTGGCGCACATGACCGTCAACGGGGCGACCCTGCGCGACGGAGACCTCTTCGGTTCCGGCACGATCTCGGGAGCCGACGCCGACACCAGGGGCTCGTTCCTGGAGCTGAGCTGGAGCGGTCAGGAGCCGGTGACCCTCGCGGACGGGTCGACCCGCACATTCCTCGAGGACGGCGACACGGTCACTCTGCGGGCCACCGCGCCCGGAGCCGACGGTGCCGTCATCGGCTTCGGTGAGTGCGTGGGCACGATCCTGCCGGCCCGCTAGCGCGACTTGAGCACGACGACGGTGTCGGCGACCTTGTCGTGGAGGGTCTGCCGACGGGCATCCCACAGGAGCCACGCCGGGTCGAGCACGGTGAGCATCGAGGCCAGGAAGCTCACGAACGGCACGAAGCCGAGCACCCCCGTGGCGACGCTGATCGCCTGGCGCTTGAGCGCGTCGACGAGGGTCAGCGGCCCCGCGGCCCCGGACCTGCGCACCACGGTGCCCAGCAGCATCTTGCCCGGGGTGGCGGAGCGCCAGACGAGGAAGCCCACCTCGTAGATGAGGGTGACCACGATGCTGACGACCGCCACCGGGAGGAGCGCCGCCACGAAGTCGGCCTGGAAGGCCAGCAGGTCGGGCTCGGGCCCCCCCGACCCGGCCTGCACCGACTGGTCGAAGAAGTCACCCAGGAGCGTGAGGGCGCGGCCGAGCCAGGGCCAGGCGAGGATCGCGCTGATGATGCTGACGACGACCGAGTCGACGATCGCGGCCAGCAGGCGTCGCCACCACTCCGCGAGCAGCGCCCCGTCGGGAAGCGCGCTGGAGCGGGTGGTCCAGCCCCCGGCGCCGGGGGCGTAGGTCTGCGGTTGGGGGCCGGCGGCATACGCACCACGTCCCTCGGCCGGCGGGACCTGCGGGGCGCGGCCGATCCGGGACGCGTCCGCCGTCGGTGAACGCCGTGGGGTGGTGTGTGACGTCCACACCACGCCGTCGAAGTAGCGCAGCAGCAGCGGGTCGTCGGGGTCGTCGTACCAGCCCGGGCCGGCGGGGGTGCTCATGAGGGCAGGATGTCACGCCCGCCTCCGGGCCCGCGCCGACCTCGAGGATCCACGCGCCGATCACACGCGTGGCATTGACGACACGACCGCCCAAAGCCGACGATGCAGTCATGGCCATCCGACTGGGGGCCCACCTGCTGGGCCTGACCGACACCCTCCGCTTCGAGCCAGTGGCCCGCCGGGTCCGGGCTCGCCTCGATGGGAAGGTCGTCCTCGACAGCACCGACGCCGTGCTGGTCTGGGAACCTCGCAGGGTCGTGCCGATGTATGCCGTACCACCGGGCGACCTCCGGGCCCGGCTGACACCGGGCGACGCCCGACCGGTGCCGGACGACCTGCCACCGATCCTCGGCCCGGTGAACTTCGGGCTGCACCTCACCCCCGGGCAGAGCCACGACCTGGAGATCGATGGTCACGCGTTCCCGGCGGCCGCCTTCGTCCCTGACGACCCGGACCTGGGCGGTCGGGTCGTCGTGGAGTGGGGGCCGTTCGAATGGTTCGAGGAGGCCCAGCCGGTCACCGGTCACCCGCACGACCCGTTCAAGCGGATCGACGTGCTCGCCAGCGACCGTCACCTCGTGGTCGGCCTCGCCGGGGAGACGCTCGCCGACACGCGGCGCGCGGCCGCCGTGCACGAGACCAACCTCCCGGTGCGGTGGTACGTCCCCCACGACGACGTCCGGACCGACCTGCTCGTCGGGAGCCGGACCACGTCGATCTGCGCCTACAAGGGTCGTGCGTCCTACGTGTCGGTGCCTCCCGGGGCGCTGCCCGGCCTTCCCGACGGCGCCCCGGACATCGCGTGGACCTACCCCCACCCGCTCCCCGAGGTCGCGGCGGTCCGGGGGATGTTCTGCTTCTACGCCCATCTCAGCGACCTCACCCTCGACGGCGTCCGGCAGCCCCGACCCGAGAACCCGTGGGCCTCGCCCGGGGACCAGGAGCGCTTCTGACTCAGCCCACGCCGAGCCGGCCGGCCAGCGCGAGGACCTCGGACGCAACGGCCTCGGGCTCCACGAGGTGGTGCAGGTGCAGGGCTCCCTCCAGCACTCGGGTCGGCCAACCCAGTCGACGGGCCCGGGCCAGCTCGTCGGCGTAGGTGCCACTGAGGGCGAGGTAGGCCTGCGGCGCGTCCTGCCACCCCGCCGGTGCGCCGAGCGAGGCACGAAAATAGCCCAGGGGCATGCTCCGCTCACCGGCTCGGAGCGCGACGAGGGCGCCGATGTCAGGGAGGACCTCGGCCATCGCGTCCTCAGGCCACCACCGGGACCACGGCGGCAACATTCCCTCGCCGTCTGCGAGGTCGGCGAGGTGGTCCAGCAGACCCGCTGGGGCCATTGGGGTGGGTTCGCCCGATGCCCCTGGCAGGGCGGCATCGATGTGGACCACCGGGATGCCGTCCGCAGCGAGCGCCGCGTAGCGCCCGCCGTTGCTGTGGGTGAGCACCAGGTCGGGCGCGAAGGAGGCGACGGCCGCCCGGAAGGCGCGCAGGACCGGCTGGGGCCCCGACGGCGAAGGTGGCGACGTCGCGATGTCGACCGCGCCCTCGCCGCCCCACGCAGCGAGCTGGCGATCCGCCAGGGCGTTGACGAGGTCGACGTAGGCCGACCGGGGCAGGAGCGGACTCGGCAGGATGAGGGTGCGGGTCACCGCTCCATCATCGCGCCGAGGGCGAGTCAGAGGTTGCCGCGGAGATCCTGCTCGCGCTCGATCGACTCGAAGAGGGCCTTGAAGTTGCCCTTGCCGAAGCCGAGCGAGCCGTGGCGCTCGATGATCTCGAAGAAGACGGTCGGGCGGTCACCGAGCGGCTTGGTGAAGATCTGGAGGAGGTAGCCGTCCTCGTCGCGGTCGACGAGGATCTTGCGCGACTTCAGCTGCTCGATGGGAACCCGCACCTCGCCGATGCGCGCCCGAAGCTCCGGGTCGTCGTAGTAGGTGTCCGGGGTTTCGAGGAACTCCACACCCTCCTTGCGCAGCTCGTCGACGGTGCGCAGGATGTCGTTGGTCGCGAGCGCGAGGTGCTGGGCGCCAGGGCCGTTGTAGAACTCGAGGTACTCGTCGATCTGGCTCTTGCGAGCCGCGATCGCCGGCTCGTTGAGGGGGAACTTCACCCTGTGGTTGCCGTTGGCGACGACCTTGGACATCAGGGCGGAGTAGTCGGTGGCGATGTCGTCGCCGATGAACTCGGCCATGTTCACGAAGCCCATGACCTTGTTGTAGAAGCCGACCCACTCGTCCATCTTGCCGAGCTCGACGTTGCCGACGATGTGGTCGAGGGCCTGGAAGAGCCGCTTGGGGGCGCCGTCGCGCTTGACGAACGTGGAGCCGGTCGTGACGTAGCCGGGGAGGTAGGGGCCGGCATACGTGACCCCGTCGACGTCGCGCTGGACCAGCGTGTGCCGGGTCTCGCCATAGGTGGCGATGGCGGCGATGCGGACCGAGCCGTGCTCGTCGGTGATGGTCTCGGGCTCGCTGAGCACCGTGGCACCCGCGCTGCGGGCCTGCTCGATGCAGCGGTCGACGTCGGGCACCTCGAGGGAGATGTCGACGACACCGTCACCGTGCGCGGCGTGGTGGGCGATGAGCGGGCTGTCAGGGGTGACGGCACCGGTCAGCACGAAGCGGATCGAGCCCGACTTCAGGACGTAGGCCTTGCGGTCGCGAAGGCCCTGCTCGGGCCCGGAGTAGGCGACGAGCTCCATGCCCCAGGCACTCTGGTAGTAGTGCGCGGCCTGGGTGGCGTTGCCAACGACGAAGACGAGGGCGTCCCACCCGGTGACCGGGAAGGGGTCCTGCTCCTCGTCGTACTCGACCAGGCCGACCAGCTGCTTGAGCTGCTGCAGGTCCAGGCCGGCCTGGCGCTCCTGCTCGGTGAGGTCGATGTGGCTGGCGGACGTCGTGGTCGGGTCGGTCGTCGTGTCAGTCATCCCGCCACTCTCGCGGCGGCGGCCGAGATGTGCAAGACAGGCAGTGGGCAGTGGTCACCCTGCGCACAGTGTTGCCTCGACACCGGGTCATCCCGGACAATGTGACCATGTCAAGACCCACTGGAGTGGACACTCTCGATGCCCGGCTGATCGCGCTCCTCACCGATGACCCGCACGTCGGAGTGCTCGGGGCGTCCAGGGCGCTGGGGGTGGCCCGGGGCACCGTGCAGGCCCGGTTGGACCGTCTCCAGCAGCGGGGGGTCATCAAGTCCTTCGCCCCGCAGGTCGACCCCGCGCCGCTCGGCTACCCCGTCACCGCGTTCTGCACGCTGGAGATCCGCCAGCGGCAGGGACACGCCCCGGTCGTCGCTCATCTGTCCGCCATCCCCGAGGTGCTCGAGATCCACTCGATCACCGGCGCGGGCGACCTCGTCGTGCGGATCGTGGCCCGCGACAACGTCGACCTCGGCCGGGTCATCGACGACATCATCGACGACACGCTCGTGCTGCGCGCCAACACCGCGATCTGCCTCGTGACCCACCTCGACCACCGCACAGGTCCGCTCGTCCAGGCCGCGGCAGCACCCGTCGAGTGAGCGGCCCGACACCCGTCGAGTGAACAGAGCACGCCGCGTGCGCTCGAGGCGAGGCGGCGTGTTCTGTTCACTCGACGGGGTGGGCTCGGGGCTCCTCGGGGATGCCGGGCGGGTCAGTCGGCGATCTCCACCGGCACGCCGTCGGCGACGAGCCGCCAGTCGGTGCTCGCGAACACCGGGGGGTCGATGACCTCGTTCTCGGTGACCCAGTCGATGAGCAGCTGGCGGATCTCGACCTGGCGGTTGTAGACGACGGGGGCGTCGACCACGTGCGGGAAGTTCCCGCCCCCGGACTGGCGGTAGTTGTTGATCGCGATGACGAACTCCGCGTCCGCCGCGATCGCCGCCCCGGCATACGACAGGCCGGTGATGCGCGACCCCGGGGCCGCGGCGATGTCGATGTCGTAGGTCAGCGCCTCATCGACCCCGCCCATGATGTCGTAGTTGTAGTCCGGGGTGCCGTTCGGGGCGAGGTCCGTGGCGGCGTTGGTCACCTCGTCGGGTGTGAACGGGCCGGCGTCCGGGACCTGCTTGAAGTAGGTCGCCGACTGCTCGAGGTAGTCCTTGACCTGCGACCCGCTGAGCGTGATGCCGAGCAGGGTGTTGTCGTAGATGTAGAGCCCCGCGACGTCGCGCACCGTGACCTCGCCCTGCGGGATGGCGGCAGCCTTGTTGAACGGTGCCGCGATGCTCAGCACCGGCAGCCCCTCCTGCGGAGTGCCGACGAGCGCATCGCGCACCGCCTCACCCTGCACGAGGTTGATGAAGTCCATCGCGGCGGTGTCCTCGTAGCGAGAGGTGGCTGCCGACATCGCCTCGGTCGAGGTGCCGATCGCCGAGTTCACGTAGGTGAGCACCTTCTCGTGGGCCGGGCGCACCAACCTCGCGATCCTCTTGTCCTCGGGAACCGTGTTCGCGTTGAGCAGGGTCGACCGCGAGGACCGCACGGTCCAGCGTCCGTAGACCTTCTGGAGCTCGAAGTCCATGACGCTGACCCGCATGCCCCAGTAGAGCGGCTCGCTGAGCAGCACCTCTCGCCCGGTCACCTCGTTGCGCACCTTGAGCTCGGGCACCTCGACGTGCGCGTGCCCGACGAGGACCGCGTCGATGTCGGGGACCTGCTCGGCGAGGAGCCGGCTCGCGTTCTCGGGGTAGGGCAGCGCGTCCCCGTAGGAGGACGAGGTCGTGGCTCCCGAGTGGCACGAGACGATGACGATGTCGGCGCCGGCCCTCTTCATCCGCGGCACCATCTTCTTCGCCTGCTCGACGATGCCCGGGAAGCGCACCTTGCCCTCGACGTTGGCCTTGTCCCAGATCGCGACGCCCGGGGTGACCAGGCCGAGGATCCCGACCGTGAGGGGAGCCGACCCGGGCACCTTCACGCACTTGAGCACGTAGGGCCGGAAGACGGGTCGGCCGGTGTTCCAGTCGACCGTGTTGGCCGACAGCAGGGGGAAGTGGCACTGGCGCTGGAACTCGCGCAAGGTGTCCAGCCCGTAGTTGAACTCGTGGTTCCCGAGCGCGGCCGCGTCGTACCCGACGGCGTTCATCGCCGTCGCCATGGGGTGGCGGCTGCCCTCGGTGATCGGGTCGATCTTGGCGAAGTAGTACGCCAGCGGCGTGCCCTGGATGGTGTCTCCCGCATCCAGGGTCAGGCAGCGGTCGGCACCCCGCTCCGCGCGCATGTTCTTGATGAGCGTGGCGGCCTTGGCTATGCCGATCGCGTTGCCGCTGCTGTCGCTGTAGGCGGCGTTGTTGAAGTAGTTCCAGTTGTAGACGTTGCCGTGGAGGTCGGTCGTGCCGAGGACGGTGAGGGTGGTGCGCCTGCCACGCCCTCGAGCACTCGAGGGAGTCTCGGCCTGGGCGTCGGAGGCCGCGAAGAGGCCGGCACCGCCCACGACGGCCATCGCGAGGAGCTGGCGGCGGGATGCAGGGGTCAGGTCGATGTCGTTCACGATCGGCGACGTTAGCCCTCTCAGGTGTCCAGCGCGCGTTTAGAGACGGGCGACGTGGTGACGAGCCGGTATGCCGGCTGGTCCGGACGGTTGCCGCCCGGAATGCCGTCGCCCAGCGGGATCGCGGTCAGCGGCGCCCGACGAACCAGCGCCGGATCCGGGCGGTTCGCTCGGTCACCTGATCACTGGTGGCCGACGCCAGCTCGGGCCCGCCGCACGCGCGCCTCAGATCGAGGTGGATCGACGCGTGCGGGGTTCCGGTCTTGGAGGAGTAGGCCGAGACGAGGGTGTTGAGCTCCTTGCGCTGCGAGGCCAGGGCACGGTGGGCCGACACCGGTGGGTTGGCTGCATGACCCGCCGCACCTGCGTGGCCGGTCGAGCTGGCCGGACCGCTGCCGGGTCCGCGGCTGCGGCCGGATCGGGCCTGCTTCGCCTGACGCTCGTGGAGCAGGGTGGCGACCTGGTCGGGCTCGAGCAGGCCGGGGAGCCCGAGGTAGTCCTGCTCCTCGGGCGAGCCGATGTCGGCGTGCAGGCCGAACTGCTGGGCGTCGAACAGGACGTGGTCGAAGTGGGCGTCGGACTCCAGAGCCTCGAAGGACGTCGCCTCGAGGTCCGTCCCCGTTTCGGTCCGGTTGGCGGCCGCGAGCAGGCCCTCTTCCTCGGCCCAGATCGACGCCTCGTCCTCTCGCCCGCCGCTCCGGTCGAGCGCATGGTCGCGCTCCTCCTCCATCGTCGCCGCGTGGGTGAGGATGACCGGCACGGAGGGCAGGAACACCGACGCCGTCTCACCTCGACGGCGCACCCGCACGAACCGACCGACGGCCTGGGCGAAGTACAACGGCGTCGAGGTCGACGTGGCGTAGACCCCGACGCAGAGCCGGGGCACGTCCACGCCTTCCGACACCATCCGCACCGCGACCATCCAGCGCGAGGTGCCCGAGGCGAACTCCTCGATCCGCCCGCTGGACCCGGTGTCGTCGGAGAGGACCACGGTGGGCGCCTCCCCCGTGATCGTCCTCAGCAGGGCGGCGTAGGCCCGCGCGGAGGTCTGGTTGGAGGCGATGACCAGGCCACCGGCATCCGGCACGTGGCGCCTCACCTCGGCGAGCCGCTTGTCGGCGGCCGCGAGCACCGAGGGCACCCACTCCCCCTTCGGGTCCAGCGCCGTGCGCCAGGCCTGCGCCGTGAGGTCCTTGGTGAGCGGCTCCCCGAGCCGGGCAGCGACCTCGTCGCCGGCCTTGGTGCGCCAGCGCATCGCGCCGCCGTAGGCCAGGAAGAGCACCGGCCGCACGACCCCGTCGCGCAGCGCCGCGGCATACCCGTAGGTGTAGTCGGAGGCCGAGCGGAGGATGCCGTCCTCCCCCATCTCGTAGCGCACGAACGGGATCGGGTTGGTGTCGGACCGGAACGGCGTGCCGGTGAGCGACAGCCGTCGGGTAGCCGGCTCGAACGCCTCGCGGATGCCCTCGCCCCACGACCGGGCGTCGCCGCCGTGGTGGATCTCGTCGAGGATGACCAGCGTTGGGGTGCCCTCGGTGCGGCGACGGTGCAGCCCCGGGTTAGCGGCCACCTGCGCGTAGGTGACAGCGACGCCGTCGTATTCGTGGGACTGCACGCCGGCCGAGTTGGAGAAGGCCGGGTTGAGGTGGATGCCCACCCGACCTGCCGCGTCGGCCCACTGGGTCTTGAGGTGCTCGGTGGGGGCGACCACGGTGACGGCCCTGACGAGTCCGCGGTCGAGCAGCTCGGTCGCGATCCGCAGCGCGTAGGTGGTCTTTCCCGCCCCCGGCGTGGCGACCGCGAGGAAGTCCCTGCGGTCCGTGCGCAGGTAAACGGAGAGGGCCTCCTCCTGCCAGGCGCGGAGCTTCGCGGCGGTGCCCCAGGCCGCCCGCTCGGGGAAGGCGGGGGGCAGGTGTCCGGCGGCGAAGGTACTCATTGGCGGCGCCACCATAACCCGCTCGGTCCCGACATGCCGAAGGCCCCGGTGACCACGCTGACGGGCCTGGTCGTGCTAGCACTCGGATGCACTTCTTCCTTGCCACGACCTGCGCCGACCCCCGAAGATGAGCCCGACGGCATCCGGCCGTCCCGAACAGGGGGAACCCATGACACCCGTCCTCAGAAGCGCGCTGATCGCCGGCGTGATCGCGTTCGTGATCTACACCGTGATCGCCCTGCTCACCGGCGCTAGCTTCGGGTCCGCCGTGGGCGTGGGGCTCATCTTCCTCATCGGCACGGCGGTCGTGACCTACCTCATCAGCACCGCGATCTCGGCCCGGAAGAACCGGCCGCCGGCCTGAGCGCGGCGCTGACCCCGACGCGCTCGAGCCCTCGGAGCGGCGGGGCTACTCCCCGCCGTCCTCCGGGGGTCGGAGCCCCTCGTAGATGTCCTTGCAGGTGGGGCAGACGGGGAACTTCTTGGGGTCGCGGCCGGGGATCCACACCTTGCCGCACAGCGCGGTGACCGGCTCTCCGGAGAGCGCGCTCTCCAAGATCTTCTCCTTGCGGACATAGTGCGAGAAGCGCTCGTGGTCACCGGGCTCGGCCACCTCGGGGAGGGCCTCGGTGCGCTCGAGCAGAGCCGTCTGCGTCTGAGGTTGGCCCTGGGGGGCGTTCGGATCGTCCAGCGGCGGCATCGTCTCGCTCATCGCCCCATGCTAGTCCGCGTCCCCGCGGGGGCGTCCGGGCGGCGGCGCTTCGGCGCTTCGGCGCGCTCTCAGTTCATCGTGGGGTCCGAGGGGTACCACGCGACCCAGCGCAGCGCACCGTGCTGGCGGCGCAGCACCTCGCGCCAGAGCCGGTCGGGGTCGCCGGTGAAGATGTCGCCGCGCTCGGTGTCCACGACGAACCACGACCCGGTGCGGATCTCGTCCTCGAGCTGGCCGGGGGACCACCCGGCATACCCGGCGAAGATCCGCAGCCCGGTCAGCTCGGGGACGACCAGCATCGGGGGGGTGTCGAGGTCGACGAGCGCCACCGACCCGAAGAGCCGCCGCACGCCGGTCGGTTCCGGGGAGTCACCCGGCACCGCGACCAGCCCGAGAGCCGAGTCGAGCTGCACGGGCCCACCCTGGAAGACCTTGGCCGGGGTGCTCGCGTGCTCCTCCCACCCGGGGAGGACGTCGTCCACGTCCGCCGCGATCGGGCGGTTGAGGACGACGCCCTGGGCGCCGTCCTCGTCGTGGTGCAGGACGAGCACGACCGAGCGCGCGAAGACACCCTCCTCGATCTGCGGGGTCGCGACGAGGAGCTGACCGGTGGTGTGGGCTTCGCTCACCCGTCCATTCTGCCCCGGTAGCCACCGGGACGGCCGCTTCCCTGACGGGGACGCCCACCGCCCGAGGACTGGCCGCGACCGGCGGGGCGACCACCTGGCCGGCCACCGGGACGACTGCCGCGACGGCCGCCGTTCTTGCCACCTTCCAGGATTGGGCGCCACACGGCATCCGGCACCGGCACACCACTGGGGGCACGGCCACCGAGGGCCTGGACGACGTCGTCACCGGGGCGCACCTTGGCGGTGATCGCGTCGGCGCCGGCGCCCTCGATGAGCCTGGTGACCATCTTGCGCTGGTGCGGCAGCGCGATCATGACCACAGCGCCCTCCTCACCGGCGCGGGCGGTGCGGCCGGCACGGTGGAGGTAGTCCTTGTGGTCGGTCGGCGGGTCGACCTGCACGACCATCCCGACGTCGTCGACGTGGATGCCGCGCGCGGCGACGTCGGTCGCGACGAGGACGTTCATGGACCCGTCGCGGAACGCGCCGAGCACCCGGTTGCGGACCGCCTGCGAGAGGCCGCCGTGCAGGGATGCCGCAAGGACGCCACGCTCGCGGAGCTCCCCGGCGATCCGGTCGGAGCCGAGCTGGGTGCGCGCGAAGACGATGACGCGCCCACCGCGACCCGCGAGCTCGGCCGTGAGGGCCTTCTTGTCCTGCGGGTCGATGAGCAGCACGTGGTGGCTCATGGTGTCGATCGAGGCCTGGGCCTCATCCGTCGAGTGCGTCACGGCGTCGACCAGGTAGCGCTCGACGAGGCTGTCGACGCCCTTGTCGAGGGTCGCGGAGAAGAGAAGCCGCTGGCCGCCGGCGGGCACCTCGTCGAGGATCGCCGTGACCTCGGGCAGGAAGCCCATGTCGGCCATGTGGTCGGCCTCGTCGAGCACGGCGATTTGCACGCCGCCCAGCTCGACGGCGCCGCGCTCCATGAGGTCGGCGAGCCGGCCCGGGGTGGCGACGAGGATGTCGATGCCCCGGTTGAGCGCCTTGATCTGCGGCTCGTAGGACAGTCCGCCGGCGACCAGCTTGTGGCGCAGGCCGGTGACGTGCACGAACGGCTCGAGCGCGTCGCTGACCTGCATCGCCAGCTCACGGGTCGGCACCAGGATGAGCGAGCGCGGGCGCTTGCTCTCCGGACGTGTGCCGTCGGCGAGCCGGGTGATCATCGAGAGTCCGAAGGCCAGGGTCTTGCCGGACCCCGTGCGGCCGCGGCCGAGCACGTCGCGCCCCGCGAGGGCATCGGGGATGGTCGCGGCCTGAATGGGGAACGGCTCCGCGATGCCATCGCGCGCCAGCCGCTCGACGAGCCGCTCGGACAGACCGAGGGCGGCGAAGCCGTTGTCCTCGGTCACCTCCTTCGCCTCACCGGCGGTGGAGCTGTATGCCGTCCACGTGTCGGCCTCGGCGCGCTCGGCCTCGGCCTCCTCGAAGGTCACCTGGCGGTCATCGCCCCGGGGGGCGAAGCGGTCGCCACGGTCATCACGACGCGGACGGTCACCCGCATACCCACCACGACCGGCATCCGGACGCGACCCACCACGGTCATCACGACGCGGACGGTCACCCGCATACCCACCACGACCGGCATCCGGACGCGACCCACCACGGTCATCACGACGCGGACGGTCA
>JBBSQC010000047.1:0-27369 GCA_038258215.1 Actinomycetales bacterium
ACGACGGCATCGATCCGTGCGCTCGGAAGGTGCTGGACGCTCAGGACCCGTGGGATGCGTACAACGCCGCCTATGAGTGCATCGGGGTCATGGAGGAGGCCCCCAGATCGCTCCCCATGCGCGAACCGATCTTGATCTCTTGGATGTGGGGTGTCGACGTCTTCGAACTCGAAGAAGCCACCCCTGAGGTGGCGCATGATGTGCTTCGTCGGATGGCCTCGGAGTGGCTGCGCCGACCGACCGAACCGGACGAGGAGTTCATCCGTCGTTGGGCAGCGGACAGCAAGGCAGCGATCGTCGAAGTGAGCAACGTGAAGTGAGGCCGATCCGTACGCACGTGCCGCCGACAGTGCTCTCGGGTACGTCCGGATCTGCGCGGGCCGGACGATGCAGCACCGTTGACGACCAGTCAGTCCTGCAACAATGCGATGGTGCCCCGGCATCCAACGTTCAGCCACCCGCGGAATCCACGGCTAGACCCTTACCGACACCGAGCAGCCGCCTTCCGTCACGACTCGGGCCGACGCGGGCGCTTCTACGTTCAGCCCGATGAGGTCTCTTGGGCCGTGAGTGGTCACCTGTGGTGGACACGATGGTCACCACCGGAGGAGTTCGTTGTCCTGTCGCTGGAAACGCCTGAGGGTCGTGACACTGACACCTGGGTGCTTCCGAACGACTTGGCCGATGAACTGGACGACTGGGACCATGGACAGTTTCGGTATTTAGGTGAGATCTACCAATTGACCTGGCTCGACGACGCCACGACGCTAGCGATGCGTCGCGCTCACATCGGAGACGTGTAGCAGGGTTCACTCATCTGCGGCGATCCGAGCACAAGCGTGTCGCACATCAGCTGGCGGACGGATGTCGCAGGTCACCCGACGCAGGACAGCGGCCAGGACTCTGTGCGGTGAGGACTTTCTCTACTGACTCAAGGCGCGCCTCCGGCGCGCTACGCGCGAGTGGGGAACCGCGCGCCCGTCTCCGGGCGCGCGACACTCGTGTCCTCACGACACTCGTGTCCTCGCTTCGCTGCGGGCCTCGCGTCGTTCCGGGCCTCGCATCACGCGTCCTCGACAGGCTTCGGTCCCCCACTCGCGCACTCCACCGTGTGACCCCGGTCAGCTGTGGAACGATCTCACCTCCGAGCCGCCGACCCCCAGCCTGAGCATCGCCCACCACGAGAACCCGTCAAGCCACGACTCCCAGCAACTCAAGGGCATGTCCTCACCGGACAACCGACCAACCGGCCCCCGCTCACTGGTGGCTTGACCGAACCTCGCGGCGACCTCACCTGCTCCGCTACGGGTCGGTGGCTCTCCCTGCCCGCTGCGTGCAACCTCCGTGCAACAGGGCTTGGTGATCCACGGTTACCGGCAGAGACCCCTGAGCACGCATCCGACCTAATTCGCCGTCCTAGTTGACGCTCTTTCCGTCCTTCCAAACTGGCTACGCGAGTTCGATTCTCGTCACCCGCTCCGTCTGTCTCCAGCAGGGCGCCGCTCGCGGAGTGAGCGACCGTGCCTCGGGGCCCTCGATCGGGCCCAGGGTCTGCCATGCTTTGCCCGTGCTCCATGCCCGCACCCGTCGCGCCGGCCCTCGGCGCAAGACCTTCCGACACCCGGCGCAGGTCGTGGTCACGGCGTTCGGCGGCGCTGTCGCGGTGGGGACCGTGCTCCTCATGCTCCCGCTCTCGACCATCGGAGAGGGCCCGACGCCATTGCTGACGGCGATGTTCACCGCGACGAGCGCGGTGTGCGTCACCGGGCTCTTGGTCGTCGACACCCCCACCTACTGGTCGACCTTCGGGCAGTGCGTCATCCTGGGCCTGATCCAGGTGGGCGGCTTCGGCATCATGACCCTCGCCTCGCTCCTCGCGCTGTTCGTGTCGCGGCGGATGGGCCTGCGCACCCGGCTCACAGCGGCGGCCGAGACCAAGAGCGTCGGGATCGGTGACGTCCGGAGGGTGCTCCGGGGGGTCTTCCTCATCACCGTGGTCGTCGAGGGCGTGATCGCGCTCGCGCTGGCGGCCCGCTTCGCCATCGGCTACGGGGAAAGCCCCGGACGAGCCCTGTGGCTGGGGATGTTCCACGCCGTCTCGGCCTTCAACAATGCCGGTTTCGCCCTGTGGAGCGACAACCTCTCCGGCTTCCTCACCGACGGCTGGGTGCTGGTGCCGATCAGTGTCGCGGTGATCATCGGCGGCCTGGGGTTCCCGGTGATCATGGAGCTGGTGCGGCGCACCTCGTTCCGGCGCTGGAGCCTGCACACCCGGCTCACCCTGCTCATGACGATCGTCCTGCTCGTCGGCGGGTCGATCTTCATGACGGCCAGCGAGTGGACGAACAGCGCAACCATCGGCGACCTCGACGCGGGCCACAAGGTGCTGGCCGGGTACTTCCACGCGGCCATGCCCCGCACCGCCGGGTTCAACGCCTGGGACTACGCCTCGATCACCCAGGAGACGTTCCTCGCCACCATCCTGCTCATGTTTGTCGGCGGCGGCTCGGGAGGCACCGCCGGGGGCCTGAAGGTCACGACGTTCATCCTGCTCTTCTTCGTCATCGTCGCCGAAGTGCGCGGCGAGCCCCAGGTGACCGTGTTCGACCGCCGCATCGACCCCCGGGTGATCCGCCGCGCGCTCACGATCGCGCTGCTCGGCGTGGCCGCCGTCGTCGGGTCGACCATGCTGCTCACCGAGCTGACCGACATCCCGATCCCCCAGGTCATGTTCGAGGCCACATCGGCGTTCAGCACGGTGGGGTTGTCCACCGGGATCACGCCGAACCTCAAGCCGTCGGCCCAGGTCGTCATCATGGTCCTGATGTTCCTCGGCCGACTCGGACCGATCACCCTGGTATCGGCGCTGGCGCTGCGTGAGCGCACCCGCCGATACTCCCTTCCCGAAGGAGCGCCCCTCATTGGCTAAGAACATCGCGGACTCCGGCGGCGTCGTCGTCATCGGTCTGGGCAGGTTCGGCAAGTCCCTCGCGCTCGAGCTCGAGACCGAGGGGGTCGAGGTGCTCGGCATCGACATCAACACCAAGAAGGTGCAGGACCTGGCCGGGCGGCTCACGCACGTCGTGGAGGCGGACTCCACCGACATCGAGGCGATGCGGCAGCTCTCCGTGGAGGAGTTCGGCCGGGCCGTGATCGCCATCGGGAACGACCTCGAGGCCAGCGTGCTCACGGCATTCGGGCTGCGAAGCCTCGGGGTGCCGAACATCTGGGCCAAGGCGACCTCGGAGTCCCAGAGCAAGATCCTCGAGCAGATCGGCGTCGGCCACGTCGTGCGCCCGGAGCACGACATGGGCCGCCGCGTCGCCCACCTGGTGCGGGGGAAGATGCTCGACTACATCGAGTTCGACGACGGCTACGCGATCGTGAAGACGACCCCACCGCGCAGCATCATCGACCGCACCCTGGCCGATGCGGCGGTGCGCCGACGCTTCGGGGTGACCATCGTGGGCATCAAGCGCGCGGGGGAGGACTTCAGCTACGCCACTCCCGACTCGGTCGTCCACGCGGGGGACCTCATCATCGTCTCGGGCGCCCGTGAGCGTGTGGAGCGCTTCTCCAACGAGGACTGACCGCGCTCGCGCGGGGGCCTGCGGCCGATTGGGTCGGTCTGTGCGCGGCGGCTAGCATGGGCCCTTGGTGCCGACCCGGTATGCCGCTCACGCGCGTCCCGACCCTCCGGTGCCGGCCCGGACGGGCCGGCCCGTCCGGCCCACCGATGTCCCCGATCCCCACACGCTGGAGTGCCTGAAGTGAAGAGTGCCGTCGAGACCCTCAGCCCGACCCGGGTGAAGCTCACCGTCGAGGTCGCGTTCGAGGAGCTGAAGCCGATGCTGGACGACGCCTACCGCACCATTGGTGCGTCGGTGCAGATCCCCGGCTTCCGCAAGGGCAAGGTCCCGAACCGGATCATCGACCAGCGCGTCGGGCGCGGTGCGGTCGTGCAGGAGGCCGTCAACGAGGCCCTGCCGACGTTCTTCGCCCAGGCTGCGGAGTCCGAGGACGTGCGCGCCATCGGTGCGCCCGAGGTGGAGGTCACCGCCGTGCCCCTCGAGGACGGCCAGGACTTCACCTTCACCGTCGAGACCGACGTGCGCCCCCAGATCGAGCTCCCGGAGCTCGAGGGCATCGCGGTCGAGGTCGACGTGGTCGAGGCCTCCGAGGAGGACATCGAGGAGCGCATGACGACGCTCAGGGAGCGCTTCGGAAGCCTCGTCGGCGTCGAGCGTGCGGCGCAGGACGGCGACTTCGTGTCCATCGACCTGTCCGCCACCATCGGCGGCGAGGAGATCGACTCGGTCTCCAGCGTCTCCTACGAGATCGGGTCCAAGAACATGCTCGAGGGCATGGACGAGGCACTGATCGGCATCTCCGCCGACGAGACCACGACCTTCACCGCCCCGCTGGCCGGCGGCGACAACGAGGGCGAGGACGCCGAGTGCACCGTGAAGGTCCTCTCGGTCAAGGTTCGTGAGCTTCCCGAGCTCGATGACGAGTTCGCCCAGCTCGCCTCGGAGTTCGACACCCTCCAGGAGCTTCGCGCCGACCTCGCCCAGCAGTCCGAGCAGGCCAAGAAGTACGAGCAGGGCATCCAGGCCCGCGACAAGGTCCTCGAGCACCTGCTCGAGACCGTCGAGGTCGCCGTGCCCGAGGGCGTCGTCGAGTCCGAGGTGCACACCCACCTCGAGGGCGAGAACCGCCTCGATGACGACGAGCACCGCACCGAGGTCCAGGAGAGCACCCGCCGCGCCCTGCGGGCCCAGTTCCTGCTCGACGCGATCGCCGAGAAGCTCGAGGTGCGCGTCGAGCAGCCCGAGCTCATCGAGTACCTCGTGATGAGTGCGCAGCAGTACGGCATGGACCCCAACCAGTTCGCGCAGAGCATCGACCAGCAGGGCCAGATCCCCGCGATGGTCCAGGAGGTGGCCCGTCGCAAGGCGCTGGCCGCCGTGCTCGACCAGGCCGTCGTGACCGACTCCGCCGGCGCCGTGGTCAACCTCGACGAGCTCGTGCCCCAGGACGAGCAGGACGCCCTCACCGAGGCGATCGCGGGCTCGCAGGATGCCGCCGACGAGAGCGCTGACGAGACCTCGGCTGACGACGCGGCTGCTGTTGAGAGCCCCGCCGAGGAGACGGTTCCGACGCAGTCCTGACGCCGAGCGTCAGGCCGACGAGGGTGGGGAGGACGACGTCGTCCCCACCCTCAGTCGTACCGGGAACGCCTCGTCCGAAGGTGACTGGCCGTCGAGCAGGAGTCGGACCAGGTGGCCCATTCTCGCGCCCTTCTCCGGTCCGGGCTGGACCACGGTGGTCAGCACGTGGTCCAGCCAGGAGATGTCGACGCCGTCGAAACCGGTGACCGACAGGTCGTGCGGGACCCGCAGGCCCAACGACTCGGCGGCCCGGATCGCCCCGGCGGCGAGCATGTCGGCCTGGGCCACGAGCGCGGTCGGGCGCTCGTGCGCCGGACGGTCGAGCAACAGCCGCGCGGCCGCCTCCCCGGCCTCCACGGAGAGGTCGCACGCCTGCACGACCGGGGCGGACCTGCCGGCCAGGGCCCGGAACCCCGCGAGCCGCCCGGCCGCATCGGGATAGGTCGCCGTCGACACCTCGCGCTCGCCCACCGGACCCGTGCTCGAGCCGGGGGCGAGCGGCATCGAGAGGTGCGCCAGCCTCGTGTGGCCCAGATCGAGCACGTGCCGGGTGGTCAGGCCCATCGCGGCGTGCTCGTCGGTGAGCACGTGCACGACGTGCGGGTCGACGGGGGCACCCGACCCGACGAGGGGCACACCACGTGAGACGAGGTGCTCGACGACCGGGTTGTGCCGGTCGCCGCAGAGCGGGAAGACCGCGGCATCCACCGCCTGCGTGGCGAGCTGGGAGACGGCGCGGTCGGGGTCGTCGGCCGGCTGGGCCACGAGGAGCATGCTGCGTCCTGCGGCGTCGAGCTCGCGGGCCAGCCCGTCGAGGATGCCGAGGGCGAACGGGTCCCGGAACGCGTACTGGAGGGGGCCCTCCACGATGACGGCGATGGTGCCGACCCGGCCGTGCCGCAGCGAGGAGGCCAGCGGGTCGGGCCCGGCATACGACAGCTCGGCTGCGGCCCCGCGCACGCGCTCCGCCGTCGCGTCGGCGACCGGGCCCTTGCCGCTGAAGACGAGCGAGGCCGTCGAGGTCGCGACGCCCGCGCGATCGGCGACGTCGCGCAGGGTGGGGCGCCGGGTGGGCGTTTGACGAGGAGCGGTCACACGGGACACAATATCGAATCGATTCGATCGAATCGTTTCGACCCGTCGCCCGGTGGGTTCGCGCCACCTTCGAACGCACCCGCCCGAGGAAGAATGAGCTCCGTGACCAGTCCCGCTGCGCCCATCACCGGGTCTGGCCTCTCGCTCGAGCGGGTGCGCGGTGCGCGCCTGTCCGTCTTCGTCGCCTTCGCCCTCGCCGGGCTGACCTTCGCGTCGTGGGCCTCCCGGATCGCCGACACCAAGGCCGCCCTCGGGCTGACTGCCGGTGAGCTGGGCACGACCCTCTTCGCCGCCAGCGTGGGCTCGGTGACCGGGCTGCCACTCGCCGGACGCATCACGGACCGCCTGGGCGCGGCGCGCACGGTGGCCCTGGGCATGGGCATCGCCCTGACCGGCCTGATCGTCGTCGGAGCCGTGGTCGACGCGGGAGGGTCGAGGCTCGCGGTGGGGGGCGGGCTCTTCCTCGTCGGCCTGGGCGTGGGCATCTGGGACGTGTCGATGAACCTCGAGGGCGCCGCGGTCGAGCGTGAGCTCGGTGTCTCGGTCATGCCGCACTTCCACGCCGCCTTCAGTGCCGGCACTGTCCTGTCAGCCCTGGCGGGGTCGCTGATGTCCTTTGCGAGGATCCCGCTCACCGTGCACTTCCTCGGGACCGCGCTCGTCGTGGTCGTGTTGGGGGCCTGGGCGCTGCCTCGCTTCCTGCCGTCGGTTGTCGAGCAGGACGCCGAGGGGCGTTCCGCGGCGCCGCGACGGGCCCGCTCGGCATGGCTCGAGCCCCGGACCCTCCTCATCGGGGTCGTCGTGTTCGCGGCCGCCTTCACCGAGGGCACCGCCAACGACTGGCTGGCCGTCGCCTTCGTCGAAGGCCACGAGCTGCCGGCGTGGGCCGGGGTGCTGGCCTTCGCGACCTTCCTGTCGTTCATGACCATCGCTCGCATCGCCGGCACCACCCTTCTGGACCGGCACGGCCGCGTGCCGGTGCTCCGGGTCAGCTTCGGGCTCGCGGTGGTCGGCGCCGCCCTGGTGATCTACGGGGGGCCGTGGTTCGCCTTCCTCGGTGCCGCGGTGTGGGGTGTCGGAGCCGCGCTGGGCTTCCCCGTCGGCATGAGCGCCTCCGCCGACGAACCCGAGCGTGCCGCCGCCCGCATGTCGGTAGTGGCCACCATCGGGTATGCCGCGTTTCTCGCCGGGCCGCCCGTGCTCGGGCTCCTCGGCGACCGGGTCGGGGTGTTGCACTCCCTCCTCGTCGTCGGGGCACTGGCGATCCTCGCGCTGGGGGTCGTCCCGGCGGTCCGTCGCCCGGACGTCGCGGTCACCGCGGACGACGTGGTCACGGACGCGGGCGCCAGGGACGAAGCCGACGCCCTCGGAGACACCCACGCGGGCGGCCCGATCGGCTGACCCCGTCCGGGAGGGGCAGCGGGGTTTGGCCACCATGGTGTCGAGACCGGGGGATGGCGGCGAGATCTGGACGCCGTGCCGGGGTTTGGCCACCATGGTGTCGAGACCGGGGGATGGCGGCGAGATCTGGACGCCGTGCCGGGGTTTGGCCACCATGGCGTCGAAACCGGGGGATGGCGGAAGCGTTGCGCTCAGGGCGAACACACGGCATACCGGGAGTATCGGGATCGGGGCCGCGCGTTAGGGTCACTGACAGGCAGATCCCGACACTGACGAGGAGCGACACCAGCGTGAACAGCACCGAGATCGTCGCCGCCGGCCCGGGCCCCCAGGCCGGCTTGGACGACCACATCTTCAACCGGCTCCTCAAGGAGCGGATCATCTTCCTCGGGTCCGACGTGCGTGATGACAACGCCAACGCGATCTGTGCCCAGATGCTCCTCCTCGCCGCAGAGGACTCCGAGAAGGACATCTGGCTCTACATCAACTCACCCGGTGGGTCGGTGACCGCCGGCATGGCGATCTTCGACACCATGCAGTGGGTCCCCAACGACGTGGCGACGGTCGCGATGGGGATGGCCGCCTCGATGGGCCAGTTCCTGCTCTCCGCGGGCACCCCCGGTAAGCGCTTCGCGACGCCGCACGCCCGGGTCATGATGCACCAGCCCTCCGGTGGCATCGGCGGCACCGCCTCCGACATCAAGATCCAGGCCGAGCAGCTGCTGCACATCAAGAAGCAGATGGCCGAGCTCATCGCCGAGCACACCGGTCAGACCATCGACCAGATCGAGACCGACTCCGACCGCGACCGCTGGTTCACCGCGGCCGAGGCCAAGGACTACGGCTTCGTCGACAACGTCATCACCAAGGCCACCATGGTCGGGAGCCACGACAACCCCGTGACCTCCGACTGACCCCGGCCCGACGACGACGCGAGAGAGAGACATGTACCCAGAGATCACCGGCCGACTCACCGTCCCCGGCCCCAGCAGCCGCTACATCATGCCCCAGTTCGAGGAGCGCACCTCCTACGGCATGAAGCGGATGGACCCCTACACCAAGCTCTTCGAGGACCGCATCATCTTCCTCGGCGTGCAGGTCGACGATGCCTCGGCCGACGACGTCATCGCCCAGCTCATCGTGCTGGAGTCCCAGGACCCCGACCGCGACATCCTGCTCTACATCAACAGCCCGGGTGGCTCGTTCACCGCGATGACGGCGATCTACGACACGATGCAGTACGTCCGGCCCGACATCCAGACCTACTGCATCGGGCAGGCGGCCTCCGCCGCCGCGGTGATCCTCGGTGCCGGGGCCCCGGGCAAGCGCTTCGCCCTGCCCAACGCCCGCGTGCTCATCCACCAGCCTGCGATCGAGGGCACCGGCGGCATGGCCTCCGACCTGGAGATCCACGCCAACGAGATCATCCGGATGCGCGGATGGCTCGAGGAGACCATCGCCAAGCACGCCGGGCGCGACCTCGCGCTGGTCCGCAAGGACATCGACCGGGACAAGATCCTCTCGGCCGAGGCGGCCAAGGAGTACGGCCTGATCGACGAGGTCCTCGCCTCTCGCAAGGCGTCGGTCTGAGCACCTGAGCGTCACCCCACCGGATGCCGTCCGCCCCCGCCCACGTGACTGTGGGACGCGGGGTGGACGGCACACCGCGTTGACCTCGGAGAGAGAGGGCGGGTCGGCCCGTTGCGCTGACAGCGGACAAGCGCGACTCGAGCGCCCGCCGGGCGTTTCAATGGATGCGGTGGTTGACGTCGGCAGGTACCGTCGGGGTCGTTGCGTCAAGCGAGGGAAGGTCATTTCCGTGGCACGTGTGGGAGAGACGAGCGACCTGCTCAAGTGCTCGTTCTGCGGCAAGTCGCAGAAGCAGGTCAAGAAGCTCATCGCCGGGCCGGGTGTCTACATCTGCGACGAGTGCATCGACCTGTGCAACGAGATCATCGAGGAGGAGCTCGCCGAGTCCAGTGACCTGGGCCTGGACGAGCTGCCCAAGCCTAAGGAGATCTTCGACTTCCTCCAGCAGTACGTCATCGGTCAGGACGTCGCCAAGAAGGCCCTCGCGGTCGCGGTCTACAACCACTACAAGCGGATCCAGGCCGGGGACTCCGCGGTCGCCAAGAAGGACCCCGAGCACGTCGACATCTCGAAGTCCAACATCCTGCTCATCGGGCCCACCGGCTGCGGCAAGACCTACCTCGCGCAGACTCTCGCGAAGATGCTCAACGTCCCCTTCGCCATCGCCGACGCCACTGCGCTCACCGAGGCCGGCTACGTCGGCGAGGACGTCGAGAACATCCTCCTCAAGCTCATCCAGGCCGCCGACTACGACGTCAAGAAGGCCGAGACGGGGATCATCTACATCGACGAGGTCGACAAGATCGCCCGCAAGTCGGAGAACCCGAGCATCACCCGCGACGTGTCCGGCGAGGGGGTCCAGCAGGCGCTGCTGAAGATCCTCGAGGGCACCACCGCCTCGGTCCCGCCGCAGGGCGGGCGCAAGCACCCGCACCAGGAGTTCATCCAGATCGACACCACCAACGTGCTGTTCATCGTCGGCGGTGCGTTCGCGGGCCTGGAGAAGCTCATCGAGTCGCGCAACGGCAAGAAGGGTCTGGGCTTCGGCTCGGAGCTGCACACGCCCAAGGACCTCGCGCAGAGCATCCACGAGGTGATGCCCGAGGACCTCATGAAGTTCGGGCTCATCCCCGAGTTCATCGGTCGGCTCCCGGTCATCACCACCGTGGCCCCCCTCGACACCGGTGCGCTCGTGCAGATCCTCACCGAGCCCCGCAACGCCCTCGTCAAGCAGTACCAGAAGATGTTCGAGATCGACGGGGTCGAGCTGGAGTTCACCCAGGACGGCATTGAGGCGGTGGCCGACCAGGCCCTGGCTCGCGGCATCGGCGCGCGTGGTCTGCGCGCGATCATGGAGGAGGTCCTGCTCCCCGTGATGTTCGACGTGCCCAGCGACGACGAGATCGCCAGGGTCGTCATCAGCAAGGACGTCGTGCTGAAGAACGTCAACCCCACGATCGTCCGGCACGACGAGCTGGACTCGGGGCGCAAGCGCACCCCGCGCAAGCGCTCGGCCTGACCGCGCCGGTCGCCGCGGCCGCCGCCCGGGTCCCGATCTGCGGGACTGGTTCGGTGAAGTGGTGGCGCCCGAGGGCCGGGTCCGGACACGATGGGGGCGTGGCGACCGCGTACCGACTCCGTGCCGGCGATGTCGGCCCCGTGCAGCAGTCTCCGGTCACCTGTGGGTCGGCCTGCCTCACCGTGGCCCGGATGCTCGTCGACCCCTTCTTCGCGTCGTGGGTCACCACCGGGGAGCCGAACCCGGCGGGCTCGCCCCCAGGACACACCATGACCGAGAGGTTCGCGGCCTACGAGCGGGTCGTGATGCGTCGCACCAACAGCCTGTCCGTCCGCCCGGGGCACGTCGGAGCGCCCTGGCCGCGTCGGCTCGGGACCCCCCCGTGGGGGGCCCGCCGTGAGCTCGAGCTCGGGGCCGCACGGGTGGGCACGCGCTACGCGGTCGACGTGCTGCGCCCCGACGACACAGCATCCCTCCAGGAGTCCTTCGACACCTTGGTGGCTGTGGTAGCCGAAGGACAGCCCGGCCTGCTCTACGTCGGGGACCGGCTCAGCCCGCGCCACGTGGTGCTCGTGCTCCCGGGTGACGGTGACCGGCAGCTCGACGTGTACGACCCGGCAAGCGGTCGGGTGGACCACCTCAGGCGCGACGTCGTGGTCCAGCGGCGGGTGCACCTGTCGGGCTGGGACGTCCCCTGGATCGCGGTGCGACCGGCCGGGCCACGTCCCGTGCGCCACCTCGTGTATGCCGGGGGGCTCGGCACCTCCCCCGCCTGAACGGCCGGGGCGCGTGATCGGCCAGGTGACCGGTCAGGCGGTCGGCTTGGCCACCGGGACGAGCTCCACGTCGCGCGCGCCGATCTCCTCACCGGTGACGTACTGCAGGCTTCCCGTGAGCTTGCCCGCGGCCCGCAGGTCCGCCTCGGCGGTGCGCACCAGCGCCAGGGCTCCGTCGGGGCCCAGCAGCGTCATCGAGGGCACCTCGGCGCGCATCCCCACCTTGGCCTTCGACTTCGCCTTCCGAATCGTCGCGAGCGCGGAGCCGACGGCGGCGACCATGCTGGCATCGCCCCCGGTCGGGAGCTCGTCCACCGACGGCCACTGCGCGAGGTGCACCGAACCCTCGTGGGTCCAGGACCAGACCTCCTCGGTGACGTAGGGGAGCACCGGTGCGAGGAGGCGGAGTACTACATCCAGGGCCAGTCGCAGCGTCGCGCGCGCGCTGGCGGCCCCCGCGTCGCCGCGCGAGCCGTAGGCGCGGTCCTTGACGAGCTCGAGGTAGTCGTCGCAGAAGCTCCAGAACCACGACTCGGTGACCTCCAGGGCCTTGGTGAAGTCCCACGCCTCGAAGCCCGCTGTCGCCCGCGCCACGACCTCGCGCAGCCCGGCGAGGACCGCCTGGTCGAGCGGGTCGGTGACCTGGGCGCCAAGGTCGCCCGCTCCGGTGAGGGCCCGGCCCGCCGTGCCCTCACCGGAGGCCCGGGCCTCCCCGAACGACAGCGCGAACTTGCTCGCGTTGAGCACCTTGATGGCGAGCCGTCGGCCCACCTTCATCTGGCCGACGTCGTATGCCGCGTCGGCGCCGAGCCGGCCGCTGGCCGCCCAGTAGCGGATCGCGTCGGCAGAGTGCTCGCGCACGACGTCCTCGGGCGTGACGACGTTGCCCTTGGACTTGCTCATCTTCTTGCGGTCCGGGTCCAGGATCCAGCCGCTGATGGCCGCGTGCCGCCATGGGGCACAGTCGTGCTCGAAGTGCGCTCGCACGACGGTGGAGAACAACCAGGTGCGGATGATGTCGTGGCCTTGGGGACGCACGTCCATCGGGAAGACCTTCTCGAAGAGTGGGTCCGAGCCGGTCCCCGCGGCGTTGCGCCACCCACCGGCGATCTGCGGGGACATCGAGGAGGTCGCCCACGTGTCGAAGATGTCGGGGTCCCCGAGAAACCCCCCGGGCACGGCGCGCTGGTCCTCGGTGAAGCCCGCCGGCGGGTTGGCCACGGGGTCGACGGGAAGGTCGGTCTCGGCGGGCACGATGGGGTGGTCGTGGTCGGCCTCACCGTCGGCGTCGACCGGGTACCAGACCGGGATCGGCACGCCGAAGAAGCGCTGACGCGAGACGAGCCAGTCACCGTTGAGGCCGGCGACCCAGTTGGTGTAGCGGGAGCGCATGAAGGTCGGGTGGAAGTCGATCTCACCGCCACGGTCGACGAGTGCGGCGTTGAGGTCGGAGTCGCGGCCACCGTTGCGGATGTACCACTGGCGGGAGGTGACGATCTCGAGCGGCTTCTCTCCGCGCTCGTAGAAGTTGGCCTTGCGCTGGGTCGCGGTGGGCTCGCCGTCGAGGTCCCCGGACCCGCGCAGCGCCGAGACCACGGCCTCTCGAGCGCTGAACGCGGTCTTCCCGGCCAGCCCACCGGCATACAGGTCGGCACCGGGGGAGTCGGCCAGCCACGGCGGCGTCTCCTGCTGGAAGCGCCCGGTGCGGGTCACCACCGAGCGGGTCGGGAGGCGCAGCTCGCGCCACCACATGACGTCGGTGAGGTCGCCGAAGGTGCAGCACATCGCGATGCCGGCCCCCTTGTCCATCTCGGCCGCCCGGTGGGCCAGCACGGGCACCTCGACGTCGAAGAGCGGTGTGCGCACGGTGGTGCCGAACATCGACTGGTAGCGCTCGTCGTCGGGGTGGGCGATCAGGGCGACGCAGCTGGGGACGAGCTCGGGACGGGTCGTCTCGATGTGCACCGGCCCGTCGGCGCCGTGGAAGGCGACTCGGTGGTAGTGCCCGGGGTAGTCGCGGGCCTCGAGCTCGGCCTGGGCGACGGCGGTCTGGAAGGTGACGTCCCACAGCCCGGGCGCCTCGGCCTGGTAGGCCTCGCCCCGGGCGAGGTTGCGCAGGAAGGCCTGCTGGGCGGTGGCCCGGGAGTGGTCGTCGATGGTGCGGTAGGAGATGGACCAGTCGTAGCTGTGCCCGATCCTGCGGAAGAGGGACTCGAAGGCCTCCTCGTCCTTGACGGTGAGCTCGTCGCACAGCTCGATGAAGTTCTGCCGGCTGATGGGCATCTCGTCGGCGGCCTTGGTGCTCTTCGCGTTCCCCCTGAACGGCGGCTCGAAGCCCGGGTCGTGGAGGAGGGTCGCGTCGCCGCGCACGCCGTAGTAGTTCTGCACCCGCTTCTCGGTGGGGAGCCCGTTGTCGTCCCAGCCGATCGGGTAGAAGACGTTGAAGCCCTGCATCCGCTTGTAGCGGGCCATGCAGTCGGTGTGGGTGTAGGAGAAGATGTGCCCCATGTGCAGCGACCCGCTGGCCGTCGGGGGCGGGGTGTCGATGGAGAACACCTGCTCGCGGGGGCCCGCCAACGCGGCCTCGCGGTCGAAGGCGTAGGTGTCCTGCTCCTTCCACACGGCCGCCCACTTGTCCTCGAGACCCTCGAGGGAGGGACGGTCCGGGATGGCGGCAGCGGAGGATGGGGAGAGGTGCTCGGTCATGGGCCCATCCTCCCAGACCCGAGGGCTCGCCCTCACCCGGGTTCAGGGCGTGGGGCGCCTGCGGGACAACCGCGCGAGGGCCAGGGCCAGGACCGCGGTGCCGGCCGCGATCGCGACCCAGAGCACCTCGCGGCGGTCTCGCACACCGGGGTCCGGCAGTGGCCCCACGTCGACCTTCGCGGCCGCCGCCGTGGCACTCGGCCCCGGGGTGGCACCCGGGGCGACCGGGCCGGCGACGCTCGGGTCGAGCACGGCCGTCAGGGCCTCGACCGGCTGCACCAAACCCCAGCCGGCCACATCGTCACGGGCGTCACGGCGGTCGCGCGACGCGGTCGCCTCCAACCGGTGCTTCCAGCGTGCCGGACCGTCCTCCGGGAATCGTTGCACGACCAATGCGGCTGCGGCGCTGACGTATCCGGTCGCATAGCTGGTCGACTCGCCGTCCTGGCTGAGGTAGCAGTCGCCCCACGCCCCCCAGGTGGTGAGCACGTCCTTCCCGGGTGCGGCGATGTCGACGTGCGGGCCGTGGAGGGAGTCTTCGGTGACGCGGTCGTCGTTGTCCGTCGCCGCGACCGCGAGCACCTGCGGATAGGCCCCGGGCCACCGTTCACCGCTGCGGGGGTCCTCCTCGGTGCGCCGGTGACCGGCCGACGCGACGACGAGGGAGCCCTGCGCGGTGGCGCGCTCGACCGCCGCCTCGAGCCGGGGGTCGTCGCGGTTCGTGCTGAGGGAGACGTTGATGACCTTCGCCCCCTGCGCCGCCGCGTATCGGATGCCGTCGGCCACGTCGGCGATCGAGATCTCGTCTCCCTCGCCGCGCTGCTCGTCCGGGACGACCTTCACGGGGAGGATCCTGGAGCCGGGGGCGAGTCCCTCGACCCCCGAACGGCTGCCGATCGGGCGCGCGGCGATGGTGCCCGCCACCGCGGTCCCGTGGGTGAGGGGGTCCTGGCGCGCGGAGCCACCCACGAAGGACGTGCCCGGGAGGACCACACCGTCCGGGAAGTGGGCGTTGGCGTCGGCGACACCCGAGTCGACGACGGCGACGGTGACCCCGGCACCGGTGGCCATGGTCCAGGCCTCTCGGGCGCCGAGGCGCACGAGCGCGGTCGGCGTGTCGGTGATGTACTGCGTGCGCCCCTCCTCGCAGGTCGCGTCCGCTGTGGGGATGACGGCGGCGGTGTGTGGTGCGGCCCGAGCCGGACCCGCTGAGACGGCGATGCCGGTGAGCGATGTCACCGCGGCGAGCGTCACCGCGGCGAGCGACGCCGCGACGACCGGGGGGCCCGTGCGCCGTGCGAGCGGGGTCATGACCCGGCCGAGACGACCGTCTTGGCCGCCTCCGTGCCGATCACCGGGCCGTCGCGCAGCAGCGACGCCCAGGCCTGGGGGACCGGGGTGACGTCGTCGGGCGAGTATCCCAGGCGGGCCAGGACCTCGGCGTCCGCGTCGGCGACGGCATACGCGGTCGCGGTCTGGTCGACGGCCAGTACGGGCCCCTTGCTGAGGACCGGACCCGACACCGCACGCACGAGGGCCCCCCGACCGGTGTCGACGACGGTGCGTCCTGCCTCGGTGGGCGGTGGCTCCTCGGTGGTGGTCCCCAGGACGACTTCCGGTGCGGTGCCCGGACCCGAGACGAGGGTCGCGCAGGGTGCGTCGGAGATGGCGTTGGGAAGGTCGACGGGCCACTGCGTCGGCGCGAACCGCTGTGGTCTCACCTCGAGCTGGCGGATCTGCGCGGCCTGGACCAGGATCTCGCGCACCGATGCGCCGGACCCGAGGCGGTACATCTCCAGGGCCACCGGGCTGAGGGGCTCCAGGGTGCCGTCCGGAAGGACGAGGTAGCGGCGACCGTCGTCGTCGCCCTCGAGGGCGAGCACCGACCCGACCGAGGCCCCGGCGGGGAGGCCGGGCAGCGGGCTGCCGAGGTCGTCGATCGAGAGCGGTCCGAGCGCCGGGCCCTCGGGGAAGAGGTTGAGCCACGCCGCCGGGGCCGACAGGGCCGGTCGACCGTCCAGGCGCAGCGCGATGGTGACGGCCGAGATGTCGCGGTCGGCCACGGGGTAACGCCGCCCGTCGGCCACGACGAAGGTCCTGCCGGCACTGCGCACCACGACGGCGCCCCGCTCGACGGTCGTCGCGGCCCGGTCGGGCCCGATGGCGGACGACACCTCCTCATCCGTTCCGAGGCAGGAGACCCACCCGGTGGAGACCAGTCGGTCCGGTGGGGTGAGCGAGTCGGGCGCACCGAGGATGCCGAGCGTGGGGCCCCGGGTGATCGACTCCAGCTCGGAGTCGGGGACCGAGAGCACCTGGAAGTCCTGGGAGGGGATGAGCAGCCGGGCGCTGGTCGTGTTGACGACCGGGTGCAGCACGCTCTTGACCGAGACGTAGCGGGCGCCGCTGTCCTCGGCGATCACCAGCCGGTTGTTCTCCCACCCGGCGGGCAGGGAGGACCGCAACCACCCGAACGCCATGCTCCCCAGCACGAGGACGACGGTGAGGGCCAGCCCACCGACGACGGCGCGCAACGGTCGGTGTGGCTCGACCTCGCGACCGCCCGGTGCGCCGCTCACGAACGCGGTCGTGAGCCGCCTCCGGCTGAACGACTGTGCCTCGACGAGATCCTTCTTGGTCGCCATCTCGCTACAGGATCCCCACGGTCGCCGCCGCGAGGGGGAGCAGGGCGACGAGGACCACGCCCTCCGCGGTGTCCGCCACGCGACCCAGGCCCACCCGGGTGCGGGGCGCCACCACGGCCAGACCCACGACCAGGGCCGCCCCGGTGCCGAGCAGCACCGCGAGGGCCGGCCGCCACCCCGGGTGCCACTGGGCGGCCGCGACGGCGGCAACGGCCAGGCCGGTGACGCCCGTGGCCATGGACAGCAGGACTGTGGTGCGGGTGCGGCTGTGTCTGGTGCGGAGCAGGGTCGCGACGTAGCCCGCCACGACGAGCAGCGTGCCCGCCAGCCCCGCCGCCACGAGCTGCGGCGTCACGAGGAGGGCACCCGCACCGGTGGCCAGGGACACGGCGACCATGACCTCGTGACCACGCGCGACCTGGGCGCGCACCTCGCCGCGGTCGACCTCCGGCACGTCCGCCGAGATCTCGGCGTCGGTGCGCGGTGCGTGGGTGCTCAGACGGCTCGACGAGATGCCCAGCCAGGGAAGGAGGTTGCCCACGACGACAGCGACCACGAACACCGCCGCGCAGGCGGTGGTCATCGAGACCCCGAGCGGCCCGGCCAGCGCACCGAGCGCGACCATCACCGCCCCCACGACCGACCCGGCGGCGAGCACCAGCCGGTGGCGCCCCGACGACGGCGGTCGCGAGGAGGCCGACGACGGCGATCGCGGCCCCGGTATACAGCAGGCCCTCCCCCCAGAGTGGCGCGGACGGGCGCACGGCGGACCCGGCGACGAAGGCGAACACCAACGACGTGCCGCCCATCGCCAGAGCCCCCACGGGCTGCGCCCGGGTGTGCAGCACGGCTGCGGTGCCGACGAGCACGAAGGCCGCGGCGGCCGAGACGGCGACGACCAGAGGGCCCTCGGACCTCGACGTGAACAAGGCGTAGGCAGCGCAGAGGAACAACACGACGCCCGCGGCGACCGCAGTGCCGGCGCTGTGCCGCGCGGTCCACGGCGGGAACTGGGTCTCGACGACGTCCGCGACGGCCTCGACCATGTCGTCGTAGACGCGGTCGGCCCCGGGGTCCACCTCGTCGAGGGAGAGCACCGCCCCGTCGGTCACGCCCTGGGCCGCGAAGCTGCGGTCCGGGTCGAGGACGGTGCCCGCACCGGAGACCAGGCGGAACCCCTTGGTGGCGCTGTCGGCGTCGAGGACCCCGAGCTCCCGAGCGAGCTCCGGCACGATCTCGACCACCGGGATCCCGCCCGGGACACCGAGATCGGCGCGGCGCGTGCCGGAGGAGACGGACACCCGGACGAGGGATGCCGCGGCGTTGGAACTGCTCACGGGTGACTCCCCTCGGTCGGTCGGACGGGGCGGACGAGCGGCCGACCCCCGGGTGCCGTACGAGCATAGACTGGCTCGGGAGGGGGGAGTTCTCCCCATTGGCGGCCCACGTGTGAGCCCGTAGGGTCGTTTCTGCGAGACCACGGGTGACCGGACCGGGGTCGGGAGCGGGACCACGGTCAGGGGAAGACACACACCACCGCGACGGAATGTCGCACGACGGAAGGAACACCCATGGGTGACTCGTACAGCGCCGGTGAAGGCGTCGTCAGGAAGAGCGCCGAGATCGTCTCCACGGCCCGCGGCGAGCTGCGCCAGCACGTGACCGGGCTCCGGGGCCAGATGGAGGCCGTGAAGGCTCACTGGCAGGGCCAGGGCGCCCGCAGCTTCGACCAGGTCAGCGAGGCCTGGAAGATCCAGACGCAGGACATCGTCGACGTGCTCGACACCTTCGAGGCCAACCTCACCGGTGCGCAGCGTCAGTACGACGCCGACGACTCGGCGGCATCGGCGGGCCTCGCCAAGTACAACAGCATGCTCGGCAATTGAGCGGGAGGGAAGAGATCATGACTGACGGAATCAAGGTCGGCGGAGCCGGCATCGACGCACTGGTCAACGACATGAAGAGTGGTCTGGCCAAGATGGAGACCCGCCTGGAGACGATGAAGGGCGACCTGCGCCCCTACGTCGAGCAGTGGGACGGCTCGGCGCGCCAGGCCTACTCCACGGCCCAGCGCGACTGGGACAAGCAGATCGAGGAGTGCAAGCTGCTTCTCGAGGATGTCCGCCAGGCGGTCATCCGCTCCAAGGAGGACTACCTCGCCGGGGAGCTGCGCAACACCAACATGTGGGGCTGACCATCGCCCCGACACCGTGCCGGCACCCGTGACCCGGGTGCCGGCACGAATGTCGTCACCACCGACCGGGCCGCACGGCCCCAGCAGAGGAGAGGACCGACGTGGGTATCCCGCGTGAGGACCAGCCGTACACGTACCCCTCCGTGCTGAGCACCCTGGGCAAGGACCACGAGACCAACTGGCGTGACTCCACCCACACCGAGCTCAACCGGATCAAGTACGGGCTGACCGACGCCGACACCTTCGGCGACATCCCGGCCGCCCGGGCCTTCGGCCGGGTCTACGTCGCGGCCCAGCGCACCTACGCGGCGACGCTGGGCGGCATCCAGGAGGACCTCGTCGCCGCGGGCGAGGCGCTGGCGGGTGCAGCAGCCGAGATGCGGCGGCGGGACGACGACGCCGGCTCCTCGTTCGCGGTCCTCAACGCCCGGTGGAGTGACGACGGCGGCTTCAGCAGCAGCCGGCGGCACGACGAGGCGGCCGACACCGAGGAGGTCCGCGACGGCGGGCGCGAGCTCGTCCGCATCGAGGAGGGCAACGCCGGGACCGCCGAGGACCAGCCCACGGGCCAGGACGTCGACACCGGCACCGACACCACCGACCCCGGCGCCTCACCGTCCGGGCAGGGCATGGACACGGGGGGCTGATCGACGATGCGTGGGAGTACAGGGGGACGGGTCGCGGGGGCCGCTGCGGCGGTCCTGCTCGGCTGTGCCCTCGCGCTTCCCTCGGCGCTGGCAGCGCCGGTGGACGCCGCGGCCACGGCGCTCGACCCGACTCCGGGGGAGTGGTGGTGGACGGCCATGGGCATCGACGAGCTGCACGCCGCCGGCGGAACCGGGGAGGGGATGACGGTCGCCGTCGTCGACGGACCCATCGACCCTGAGGTGCCCGAGCTCCGGGGCCGCGTCGCGTCCACCCAGAGCATGTGCCTGGACCCGGATGAGCTGGACACGCCCCGTCCTCGATCATCCACGGCGACCGGTGAGGCGGCCGAGCACGCCACGAGCATGGCGGCCCTCATCGCCGGTAGCGGCAGGGGGACCGGGCCGGGGGGACGCGGCATCCGCGGCATCGCGCCCGAGGCCACCATCCGGCACTACGCCGCGATGTACGAAGACGCCGGTTCGACCACCGGACGCACCTGCGGCGTCACGTTCCCCGGGAGCAACGACGTCGAGGAGGGCATCGCCGCGGCGGTCGGGGCGGCCGCGGGCGACGGCGCCGACGTGATCAGCATCAGCCTCGTGAGCGGCTACTCGCAGCGGATCGTCGACGCCCTGCTCACGGCCTATCGCGATGGTGCCGTGGTCGTGGCCGGCACCTCGAACCGCACCCGTGACACGCGCTGGCCCGGCCTCGGGAACGGCGTCGTGCTCGTGAACCCCGTCGGCAAGGACAGCACGGCCACCGACTTCGCCGTGGCCGGTGACTCGGCGATCGGTCTCGCCGCGCCCGGCGAGGACGTCATGGCCGCCACCTACGACGACACCGGCTGGCACAGTGACCGCGACGCCTCGGGGTCGAGCATCTCCACCGCCATCGTCAGTGGGGGGATCGCCGCGGTCTGGTCGGCCCACCCCGACGCGACCGGGGCCCAGGTGCTGCAGGCGGTGCGACAGAACGTCGGCCTGCGCTCCGACGACGACGGGTCCGGCTACCAGACGTGGTGGCGTCGTGACGGCTCGGACCTCCCCCAGGTGCGCACCAAGAACGCGACGTACGGGTGGGGCATCTTCGACCCTGCCGACGCCGTGACCGTGGACCCGACCACCCTGGAGGACCGGAACCCGTTCATCCGGGAGGGGTCGATCGAGAGCCCCACCTCGGAGGAGATCGAGCTGGCGGTCACATCGCGCAATCCGCGTGCTGCCAGCGGCTCAGCCACTCCCTCGGCCAGCGCGAGTGCGACCACACCCGCGGGAGCGAGCGCCGCGGGCGACGACGGCGGGGGCGCGGATCCCGCGAGCGGTGAGGTCGCCCTGCCCTGGGTGCTGACCGGCTCGGCCGTGCTCCTCCTCCTCGCCGTCGCGAGCGGGGTCTGGGCGGCACGCCGACGGCCTCCGCCGACGGTCGCAGACCCCCGCACCACATTCCCCCGGTCCGGTGGGCAACCACCAGCGACCGACACGACCACCACGACCACCACCAACGGCGCCCACGGCGCCGGGCTGGAGCGCTGACATGCTGACACCGGACGACGGGGGCGGACTGCCGCCTCTTCCCGCGGACGCCGGCCCGCACGAGCGGACGCTCTACGGGATCTACGGGTTCTCCACCGCCCTGGCCGCCTGGACGGCCGACGACTGGGGCACGACGGCCGAGTCGGTGCGCGGCATGGCCGGCGAGGTGCGCGCGGTCGTGCGGGCGCTCCAGGGCGCGGACGAGCCCTGGGCCGGCCCCGCGGCGGACAGCGCCTACGCGAGCATGGGGCAGCTCGCCAAGTCCCTCGAGTCGAGGGCCACCGAGATCGACGACATCAAGTCCGGACTCACGAAGGCCTCGGAGTCCGGCACCAAGGCGCGGATCGCCTACTCGACCGACGTGCGGAGCATGTCGACGGCGGTCGAGCGGTCCTCCTACGAGAGCACACCGGCCCGTCCGCCGGGCGGGGTGCCCGTGCCCGACGGGAAGGTCTTCGACCGAGCGGGCTACGACCAGGCCGTCGGCTCCGCCCGGGCGGACCGAGACGCGGCGGCGCGCAGGGTGCTCGACACGTTCACCGAGGAGATGGGGTCTGCAGCCAAGCAACTGCCGGTCGACCCAGTCTCGGACACGGTGCGGATCGACCCCGGCGCGGGTGGTGGCACCCCCGGTGGGGGCGGCACCCCCGGAGGTTCGGTCCCGAGCGGGGGTGGGTACTCGCCGCCCACGGGCGGCGGTGGCGGTCGGGGTGGCCCGAGCGGGGGTTCTTTCGATCCCGTCGACGGAGGCCCGGACCGCGGGCCGACCGACCCGACCACGACACCGACGGTCACCGGCAACCCGGTCTCGCCCGTGTCACCGACCGCCCCCGTCGGCCCGGGGCCGCACGTCACGCTCGACGGAGGCACCCACGGGTCCACCGGCCCGGGTGGCTCCACACCGATCGCCGGGACGACCGGGCCCACCGGGACGACCGGGGCCCCGGCCCCCGGACCTGCCGGCGCCGGGCCGGGGATGGGGGGTGCCGCCGGAATGGGCGGCATGCTCGCCGGTGGTGGTGCGGCAGCAGTTCTCGGGCGCGGTGGCCTCGGCGGCCTGGGCGCAGGGTCCGGCCGGCCGGTGGTTCTCCCTGGTGCCGCCGGCTCTCCGGGGTCCGCGGGTGGGACCGGCCGAGCAGGGTCGACGAGTGCGTCGGCGTCGTCCGGGCGCAGCGGCGGCCTCGGAGCCGGGGGCCAGGGCTCGACAGGGCGCAGCGGTGTCGTCGGCGCCGCGGGCCAGGGCGCCGCGGGTCGCGGCGGCGGATCGGGGTCGGGCCGCGGCACGGGCTCCGGTGGTGGTCGAGGTGCTGCGCGCGCCGGTCGCTACGGCGTGCCCAAGCTCGACGGTTCCTCGGGCCGTGGCTCCGGGGTGCTGCCGGCCGGTGGTGGCGCGGGAAGCCGTGGTGGGCGGCGCGATGGCCGCACCCGTGACCAGGACGTCGACCGGCTGACCACAGAGGACGAGGACACCTGGTTCGACGGCGGGGACGACGCGACCCCACCGGTGTGGCGCTGACCCTCCGACCGGAGGCTGCGACCGCGCGGACCTCAGCCGGACGTCAGCCGACGCAGGGCCTCCACGCCGCCGGCGGCGACCACCGCCAGGGGGAGGGACAGCACGACCGAGAGCGACTCGACCCGGTCGGCCAGCCTCGACAAGCGGGTCGAACGGTAGCCGCCCGCCAGGGCGACCGCGCCCACCACGGCTGCGAGCGCGAGCAGCATGGCGAGGGCGACGGCCCACGGAACCCACCCGGGGTGCTGGGCGAGCACGGCATACGTGCTCGCCCCGATGAGCGATGCGCAGGCCGCGAGCATCGCAAAGCGCGCGGTGCGGTCACGGACGGAGCGCGACTGGTAGCCCAGGGCGGCGCCGGCCACGAGGGTGAGCGCCCAGCCGGACCACGGGGCGAGGGAGGACCTCGGGTCGCCGACCGCGACGACCCAGCCGCCGGTCACGGCGATGAGGGAGAGGTACGCCGTGCCCACGGACACGACCCCGCGCGCCTGCTGGACCTGGTCGCGCACGTCGGGGCGGAGCACCCGGCGCCGACGGCGTGCGTGGCGCTCGCGGACGGCCCACACCGTGGTGGAGAGCCGGTCGGTGTCGACGAGCTGCTCCGGTGCCACGGACAGGCTCGCGCTGGGCAGGGCGCGCACGACAAGGGGGACGAACCCGAGCAGCAGCGTGGCGGAGGCCGAAGGTGGCCACCCGCGCAGCACGCCGGCCGACAGCACGAGGGCGACGGCGCCCAGGATCGCCATGGCGGTGCGCGCCGCACGGGTCGGGCCGGGGTCGTCGACGCCACCCAGGGCCAGGGTGACGGCCGCCAGGGCGCAGGCGAGCACCCCGGCCACGGCGACGCGGTCCGGCGAGTCCGGGAGGGGAAGGGTCAGGCCGGCGGCGGCGGCGAGGGCCGGGGCGGCCGCGAGGCGCACCGGGGACGACTCGCGCAGCCGCGTGGGGAGGGCAGAGGTGGCCAGGACGGCGGCCGCGAGGAGCAGCGCCGTCGCGACCCAGCCAACCACCGAGACGGGCACCACGGAGAGCGAATCGACCGCGGGCGCAGGGCCGCCGATCGAGGCGAGCGCACCCGCGAGGCAGACCGCGGCGACCCCGGCGAGCAGGGCGGGTCGGGTCACGGATGCCCCGCGGACCCGGGCCCGCGGAGCCCGTGGGCCCGGCCGGCGACCCGCCAGCACCGACCGGTTGACGGTGGCGTCGGGGTCGAGGTCCTCGCGGCGGCGGGTGGAGTCGTCGATGACCGGCGCAGTGCCCGGGCGGGCCACGGCGCGGCCCCCACCGGCGGAGGCCGGCGCCGAGACCCGGCCCCCCGCCGCGGACGACGAGCGGTCGGTGCTCACGACATCGCGGTGCAGCCGGTGGGTCGTCGTGCGGACCACGGTCAGCACGGTGCCACTGCTCAGGTCCTCGCCGAGGCGGTCGTGCGGACCGTAGACGTGGCCCGCGGCCGTGGCCACCGAGCTGGGGGCGGCGCTGGAGGAGATCCCGAGCACGGAGAGGACCTCGGTGACCCGGGCTCCCACCGGCACGACGAGGTCGTAGGAGCGCTCGTCGGCGACGAGGGTCAGCTGGTGCGTCGGCCTCGCCACGTCCCCTCCTGCTGCTCCGGCCCGGTAGGACCTCCCACGGTGTCCTGCCAGAACAATAGCCACGGGTACGGTGGGTCCGTTCGCGGCGCAGCACTCGGGGAGGCACGGTCATGACGGTGGCGGCGCGTCGCGGTGCCCGTGAGCAGGCGCCCCAGGTGCCCACGGGCCGGATCGCTCTTCAGCCGCCCCCGGAGATCACCCCGTCCGACGGTGCCAGTGGGCTGCTGCTCCAGGCGGTGCCGATGCTGGGCTCGCTGGGCTCGATCGGCTTCGTGGCCATGTCGCAGAGCGGTCCTCGTGCCTGGTTCACGGCGGGGATGTTCCTCCTTGCGTCGGTCGGCTTCGTGCTGGCGAGCGGCGTACGCCAGCGCCAACAGCACACGGCCGGGGTCCTGGCGGCGCGCCGGGAGTATCTCGCCTACCTGGCCGAGGTGCGGGGCACGATCCGCGAGGCCGCGACGCGGCAGCGCCAGGCGTCGTTGTGGGACTACCCCGACCCGGCGTCGCTGCCGGCGATCGCCGCCGAGGGCAGCCGCGTCTGGGAGCGCAGCGTGTCCGACCCGGACTTCCTCCAGGTGCGGATGGGCACCACGGCCCAGCCCCTCTGCCTCACCCTCGAGCCGCCCGAGACCCCACCCCTGGCCCAGCTCGACCCGGTCGCCGCCTCGGCCCTGCACCGGCTGCTCTCCACCCACCACGTGCAGCCCGGCCTCGCGGCATCCGCCGCCCTGCCCGCCTGGGCCCACGTCGAGGTGACCGGCGACGCCGACCCCGCCCGTTCGCTCGCCCGCTCGATGGTGCTGTCCGCGGCGCTGCAGCACGCACCCGACGACCTCGTCATCGCGGCGCTGGTCTCCCGCGAGTCCCGGTCGGACTGGGAGTGGCTCAAGTGGCTCCCGCACGTCCTCAGCCCCCGCGAGCACGACGCCGTGGGGCCGGTGCGGCTGGTGGGGGAGTCGGTGCACGACCTCCTGCCGCTCCTGCCGCACGACTTCGTCGAGCGCCCGCGCTTCGGGCCGAGCGACCAGCCGGCCCTCCCGCACCTGCTCCTCGTCGTCGACGGTGGCCACGTGCCGCCCGGCAACCCCCTGATCACGCCCGAGGGGGTGCTCGGGGTCACCGTGCTCGACCTGCCCGAGCAGTGGGGCGAGCTCACCTCCACGTCGACGCTGCGCCTGGCCGTGGGCTCCCCGCTGGATCGTGGTCCCCGCGTCGGGAGCGTGCCGCTGGAGGTCATCAGCATGGCTCGCGGCACCGGCCTCGGCACCGCCGACCAGATCTCGACGGTGCGGGCCGAGGCTGCCGCGCGGCGACTGGCGCCGCGGTACTCCGGGGACGAGCCCGAGGTGCGTGACGCGTTCACGTCGGCCACCGAGCTGGTCGACCTGCTCGGCACGGGCGACCCCCGTGACTTCGACCCCGAGGCCGCGTGGCGGCCCCGGCTCAAGCGTGACCGGTTGCGCGTGCCCCTCGGGGTGGACGAGGCGGGCGCAATCGTGGCGCTGGACATCAAGGAGTCCGCCCAGCAGGGGATGGGGCCGCACGGCCTGGTCATCGGCGCCACGGGTTCGGGCAAGTCCGAGCTGCTGCGCACGCTGGTACTCGCCCTCTCGATGACCCACTCGCCCGAGGCGCTCAACTTCGTGCTCGTCGACTTCAAGGGTGGGGCGACGTTCGCCGGGATGGCGGACCTGCCCCACGTCTCCGCGGTCATCACCAACCTCGGGCAGGAGCTCACCCTCGTCGAGCGGATGCAGGACGCCCTGCAGGGTGAGATGACCCGGCGCCAGGAGCTGCTCCGGTCGGCCGGCAACTTCGCGAACGTCACGGACTACGAGAAGGCCCGCAGCCAGGGCGCCGACCTCGAGCCCCTGCCGGCCCTGCTCATCGTGGCCGACGAGTTCTCCGAGCTGCTCAGTGCCAAGCCCGAGTTCGCCGACCTCTTCGTCGCCATCGGTCGGCTCGGCCGGTCGCTGTCCATGCACCTGCTGCTGTCCTCGCAGCGCCTGGAGGAGGGGCGGTTGCGCGGGCTGGAGTCCCACCTGTCCTACCGGATCGGGCTGCGGACCTTCTCGGCGGGTGAGTCCCGCACCGTGATCGGGGTGCCCGACGCCTACGAGCTCCCGCCGGTGCCCGGCCTGGGCTACCTCAAGCCCGACCAGACCACGCTGACCAAGTTCAAGGCGGCCTACGTGTCGGGCCCGCCGCGCACGCGCCGCCGTCGCGCCTCGGTCGACGAGGGGGTCGTGACGACGTCATCCGCGGAGATCCTGCCCTACACCCTGGCCCCGGTGGTCGCGGGTCGGAGCGGGTCGCCGGAGACCCCGGCCGCCGGCCCGGCCGAACCGGAGGAGACCAGGGCGGTGTTCGACATCGCCGTGGCCCGGATGAAGGGGCGTGGCCGAGCGGCGCACCAGGTGTGGCTGCCGCCGCTCGACGTCCCGAGCTCGATGGACGAGCTGTTCGGCGACCTCACCGCCGATCCCGACCTGGGGCTGGTCAGCCGTGGGTGGCGCGAGAAGGGGTCCTACGTCCTTCCCATCGGCATCGTGGACCGCCCCCTGGAGCAGCGGCGCGAGCTCTACGTGCTGCGCCTGGGCGGCGCGGCCGGTCACGTGGGGGTCGTCGGTGGGCCGCGCTCGGGCCGCAGCACCATCGCGCGCACCATCGTCGCGGCCATCGCGCTGACCACGACCCCGCTCGAGAGCCAGGTGTACGTCCTGGACTTCGGTGGCGGCACGTTCACCCCGCTCGCCGCGCTCGCGCACGTGGCCGGGGTGGCCAACCGCAGTGAGCCCGAGGTGGTGCGCCGCCTCGTCGCGGAGCTGCGCGGCATCGTCGACGCCCGGGAGACCTACTTCCGCGCGCAGGGCATCGACTCCATCGAGACCTACCGCCGTCGGCGCGCGGCCGGGGGCGCCGGGCCCGGCTAAGGGGGCGAGTTGCAGGTGGTGGGAGGGGGGGGCACCCTAAGC
>JBBSQC010000048.1:0-27033 GCA_038258215.1 Actinomycetales bacterium
GACGCCCGCTCCGAACTCGGGGCGACCGGTGAACACCACCCGCATGACGTGTTCGCCGATGGCCTGGATCCGCAGCCGCCCGGAGGAGGTCGTGACGATGACCGAGTCCGGCTCGCTGCGATGGTCGAGGACCCTCATGAGCGGACCCCGCCCCGGCTCGGGTGGGCCAGGTGGCTCGCGCTGTGCAGCACCGGGTGCGCGGTCAGCGACACCGCATCGAGGTCGGCGCCGCTCGTGACGGAGAACGTGTGGGTCTCACCGGGCAGCAGCGTGACGAGCTGGTCGGACACCGAAGCCTCCGGGTCGAGTCGGTCGGCGTTGAGCACGAGGTCCTTGACCAGTGCGTCGGCCCGGACGTCGACCTCGTAGCCGGTGGTGGTGCGCCGGACCGCGGTCGAGAGGTCCGGGACCGGCAGCGCTGCGTCGATGTCCTCGCTGAACCACCACCACCCCCGCCGTACGTGAGGGGCCCCGGAGCAGGTGGCCACGAGGAGCTCGCTCCCAGCCTCCTCCGCCGTGCGAACGTCCTCGCCGAGCACCAGTGTCACGGTCGACCTCGCAGGGACGGCGACGGCCAGGTCCTGGCTCGCCAGGACCCGTCCGTCCATGCTCAGCCGGCTCACCGTCACGGCGTCGACCCAGGGCTCGGGGCTGTCGTTGCCCGCGATGAGGGCCACGGCATCCTCCCTCGGTTGGAGGAGGAGCACCCGTGGTGCGTTCAGCGCTCGGAGCGCGAACCACAGGGGCTTAAGGCGACCGTCCCCGTCGACCATCGCCCAGCTCACCACCGGCCAGCAGTCGTTGAGCTGCCAGACGATGTATCCGGCGTTGCGCGGTGCGTGGGACCGGTAGTGGGACACCGCACAGCTGATGGCCCGCGCCTGGTTCAGCTGGGTGGCGAAGTGCCAGTCGTCGAAGGACGTCGGATCGGGCAGGTGCGGCGCCCACCCGCGCTCGAGCTTGCCGTTGCCGTCGACCGCCTTCTGGTGGGAGAGCATGGCCGGGGAGTCCGGCGCGAGGGGGTCGTCGTGCACCGCCCGCACCAGCGTGGGGTGGTTGGGCGGGCCCTGGAAGCCGAACTCGGCCACGAACCGCGGGATCGCGCTGCGGTAGGTGAGGTAGTCCTCGCTGAACCAGACCTTCCAGCTGTGCACGGGGCCGTGGTCGGGGTCGCGCGGGTCCGCGTATTCGGCCGGCGACCAGGGGCTGGAGGGGATGTAGGCCCGGGTCGGGTCGAGCTCGGCGAGGATGCCGGGCAGCAGGTCGTCGTAGTACCCCCGACCCCAGGCCTCCCCCTCGGCCATCCGCTCCCGGAACCCCCAGTGGAAGTAGCCCTCGATGTTCTCGTTGCTGCCGTTCCAGATGACCAGCGACGGGTTGGGCGCCAGCCGGGCGACGTTCTCCCGGGCCTCGGCCTCGACCTCGGCCCACATCTCCGGCGCCTCGGAGTAGGCGGCGCAGGCGAAGAGGAAGTCCTGCCAGACGAGGACGCCCTCCCGGTTGCAGATGTCGTAGAAGTCGTCGCTCTCGTAGATGCCGCCACCCCACACGCGGAGCAGGTTCATGTCGGCGTCGACGGCGTCCCGGATCGCCGCCTCGTAGCGCTCACGGGTCATGCGGGCGGGGAAGCAGTCACCCGGGATCCAGTTCGCACCCTTGACCCAGATGAGCTCACCGTTGACGTGGAACTCGAAGCTGGTGCCGTGCTCGTCGGGGCGGATGCGCACCTCGACGTCGCGGAACCCGATGGCGTGGGTCCAGGTGTCGAGCTCGCGCCCCCCGGTGGAGGCGCGGACCGTCAGCTCGTGGAGCGGCTGCTCGCCGTGCCCGCGGGGCCACCAGCGCTCGGGCTGGTCCACCACCAGAGAGAGCACGGCCTGCGACCCGCCGGTGGAGGTGGTCGCCCGCTCACGGGACCCGTCCGGTCCGGCGAGCTCGACGGTGAGGTCGACGACCTCCTTCCCCGTGCGCTCCAGGCCCACCCTCACCTCGACGTGCCCGTGGCCGTCGGGGTCGAGGGTGACGACGGGCACGACCTCGGCCATCCGGGCCGTCGACCACTGGTGGAGGTGCACGGGTCGCCACACTCCCGCGGTGGTGAGGGTCGGCCCCCAGTCCCACCCGAAGTTGCACGCCATCTTGCGCAGCGCGTTGTAGGGAAGGGCGTCCGCGACGAGGGGCTTGGCCCCGATCCGTCCCTCGGACTCGCGGGCGGCCCGGAGCGGGGCGTCCAGGTCGATGACCAGCGAGTTGGGCCCGGTGGACAGCACCTCCCGGACGTCGAACCGGTGCGACCGGTGCTGGTTGCGGGTCCGCCCCACCTCGTGGCCGTTGACCGACAACCGGGCCACGGTGTCCAGGCCCTCGGCGACGAGGTCCACCCGCTCGTGCCCCTCGTCGACCACGTCGAACACGGTGCGGTAGGTGGCGTCGGTCTCCCCGATCCACTGCACCTCGTGCTCGTTGAGGTCGAGGTAGGGGTCGGGGATCAACCCTTGGGCCAAGAGGTCGGTGTGCACACAGCCCGGCACCGAGGCGGGGACCTCGTCCGGCAGACCGTCAGGTCGTGGCCCCGCTCCGAGCCTCAGCGTCCATCCGTGCTGGAGCGTCGTCTTCGTCATCCGTCGAGCGTCCTTCCGTCTCAGGGGTGTGCGCGTGCGGGCGGCTCGTGGCCAGGTCGTTGGCGGTGCGGAGCACCGGGGCACGGGTGAGGGCGGACTCGAGCCCGGTCAGCGCGGTCCGCACCGCGATGTCGGCGTGGTGACCCGCGGGCAGCGTGATGAGTGCGGACTCGACCGTGGCAGCAGGGTCGAGCCGGTCGACGAGGAGCATGAGGTCCTTCACCACCGAACCCGTCGCGGTCACGGTGACGACGTACCCGTCCGGGACGGCACGAGCGGTGGCCTCGACCGGGTGCGGCTCCAGGTGCAGGTCGACGTCCTCACACCAGAAGTGCGCGGCGCGCTCCCCGGACGCGGTGCCGTCCGGGCCGGAGCACTCCACGACGAGCACCTCGCCACGGGGGTCGTCCGGGCACCGCACCGGCTCCGGCAGCTCGAGGATCGCCACCGACCGGGGCGCGACGGTGAGGGGCAGGGTCACCTCGGCCAGCAGCCGACCGCCGAGCGTCTCGCGCCGGGCCCGCACCTCCGCGTGCCACTCGGTGCCGGTGTCGTTGACCGCGGCCACCACCTCGTGGGCCTCGGACGAGACCGCGTCGGCGCGCGGCTGCACGGTGACGATCCGCTCGGCGAAGCTCGAGCGCAGGGCCCACCACAGCGGCTTGACCACCTCGTCCCCGTCGACCGCGGCCCAGGAGGTCACCGGCCAGCAGTCGTTGAGCTGCCAGACGATCGCCCCGGCGGTGCGGGGCCACCACGAGCGGTGGTGCGTCAGGGCGTGGGTGATGGCCCGGGCCTGGTTCAGCTGCGTGGCCCAGTGCCAGTCGGCGAAGTCCTCGGGCACCCCCAGGTGCGGCGCCAACCCGCGGTCGAGCTTTCCGTTGCCGTCTTCGGCCTTCTGGTGCAGGAGGAAGACCGGGTCCTCCCTGCCCGCCACGACGCCGTCCGGGGTGGACATGGCCCGCTCCGAGGTGGACCAGGCCGGTGGGCCCTGGAAGCCGAACTCGGAACAGAACCTCGGGACGTTGTGCCGGTATGCCGTGTAGTCGGTGCGGTTCCACACCTCCCACTCGTGGTGGGTGCCGTGGTCGGGGTGGTTCGGGTGGATGACCTCCAGGTCGGCGCGCGGGGAGTACGGGCTGCCATCGGCGTAGGGGGTGCCCGGGGCTAGCTCGGCGACGATGCCCGGGAACAGCTCGGTGTAGTAGTGGTGACCCCAGGTGCGGCCGTCGAGCTTCGCCTTCCAGCCCCAGTCGAGGTAGCCCCAGAGGGTCTCGTTGCCGCCGTTCCACAACACCAGGCTCGGGTGCGCGGTGAGCCGCGCGACGTGCTCACGGGCCTCGGCCTCGAACTCGCTGCGGTGCGGCTCCTCCTCCGGATAGGCGGCGCAGGCGAGCAGGAAGTCCTGCCACACCATCAGGCCCGCCCCGTCGCACAGGTCGTAGAAGTCCTCCGACTCGTAGATGCCACCGCCCCACACGCGCAGCAGGTTGAGGTTGGCCCCCAACGCCTGGTCGATACGCCGGGCGAGGCGCTCCCGCGTGATGCGGGTCAGCAGGTGGTCGTCCGGGATCCAGTTGGCCCCCTTGACGAAGACCGGCTCACCGTTGACCACGATGACGAAGGCGGTGCCGTGCTCGTCGTCGCTGGTGTCCAGTCGCACCGACCGCAACCCGATCCGCCGCTGCCAGTGGTCGAGCGGCTCCGGGCCCTCGCCGCCGTCGAGCCGGACGTCGAGGTCGTGAAGGGGGTGTTCGCCGTGCCCTACGGGCCACCACAAGGCCGGCTCGTCGACGGCGAGCACCACGACCGCCGAGGTCGTCCCCGGGTCGACCGTCGCCGTGGCCTCGACGACGTCGCCGCCCCCGGGAGGAGTGAGGCGAGCCGTCACGAAGAGGGCGGTGTCCCGGTCCTGCGGGCCGGCCCGTTCGACGTCCACCTCGACCGCGACGGTGGCGCGACGGTGGTCCTCGGAGACGGTGACGAGCGGACGCACTCCGGCCAGCCTCGCGAACCTCCAGCGCTCCAGCCGCACGGGCCGCCAGATGCCGGCGCTCTGGAGGTCCGGGCCCCAGTCCCAGCCGAAGCTGCACGCCATCTTGCGCACCATGTTCAGGGGGTGCGGGTACTCCAGCGGTCGCGCGCCGATCCGGTCGGCCTCGGCCTCGGCGTGCTCCAGGGCCGACGCGAAGTCGACCGTGAGCGGCATCCGACCCTCGTCCGCTCCGGCCAGGGCGTCGCGGACGTCGAAGCGAAAGGTGCGGTGCTGGTTGGCGGTTCGCCCGACGACCTGCCGACCGAGCGCGACGGTCGCGACGGTGTCCAGCCCGTCGAAGACGAGGTCGACCCGCTCGCCGGGCATCGTCGGCTCGACCTCGAGCAGGCGCTCGTAGCGCCACCGGGTCCGGTGGATCCACGCCAGCCCGGTCTCGTTCAGGCCCAGGTAGGGGTCGGGGATCAGGCCGGCAGCCAGCAGGTCGGTGTGCACCGTGCCCGGCACGACCGCGTCCACCTCCAGCCCGGCGATGTGCTCAGGGACGGGTCCACCGGTGGACGTCACGCGCCAGCGGTCGCCGAGGTCCGTGGCCTGCATCATCGATCTCCGATCGTCGAGGTGCGTGCTGGGGGGCCGCCGGGCGTCACTTCGTCGCGCCGGCGGAGATGCCGTTGTAGATCCACCGTTGGAGCAGCAGGAAGATGATCAACGTGGGGATGATGACGATCACGGCGCCTGCCGACAGGATCTCCCACTGCGTGCCGAGCGGGCCCTTGAACCGTTGCAGCGACGTGGAGATGACACCCAGGTCGCGTGAGGGCATGTAGAGGAAGGGGATGTAGAACTCGTTGTAGACCGCGATGCCCTTGATGATGACGACGGTGGCGATGGCCGGCTTGAGCAGCGGGAAGATGATGCTGCGGTAGATGCGGAAGTGGTTGGCGCCGTCGAGCTTCGCGGCTTCGTCGAGCGAGACCGGGATGGACCGCATGAACTGCACGAAGATGTAGATCGAGACGATGTCGGTGCCCAGGAAGAGTGCGATCGGCGCCGCCCGGGTGTTGTAGAGGCCGAGGGCGTTGACGACCTGGAAGGTCGCGACCTGGGTGGTGACCCCGGGGACCAGGGTCGCGGCGAGGAACCCCAGCACGACGAGCTTCTTGAACCGGAACTGGAAGCGGTCCAGCGCGTAGGCGGTCATCGTGCCGATGACGATCGTGCCGGCCACGGAGATGACGAGGATGATCGTCGTGTTGAGGAACGCCTGGCCCATCTTGGCGTCGGTGAAGGCTCGGGTGTAGTTGCTGAAGGTCAGCGACGTCGGCAGGTCCAGCGGGCCGCTGGTGGCGTAGTCCTGCGCCGTCTTCAGCGAGGTGATGAGGATGACGACGAGCGGGACCAGGGCGACCAGGCTCCACAGGACGAGGCTCGAGTACTTGCCGGTGGCGGCCAGGGTCGACCGCGGGGTGAGGGCCCTCATGACAGGTCCACCTCCTCCTCGGGCACGAGCATTCGTTGGATCCAAGTCACGACCAGCACGATGAGCAGCAGGACGACGGCCATCGCCGAGGCAAGACCGGTCTTGTTGTCCTCGAAGGCGAGCTTCACGGTCTGAATGACGAAGGTGGCCGAGCCGTTGGCGCCGTCGAGCATGATGAAGGGGATCTCGAAGACGGCCAGGCTGCCCGAGACGGCCAGGATGAACGAGAGGCTGATGATCGGCTTGATGCCCGGCGCGATGATGTAGCGGAACTGCTGCCAGCGCGAGGCGCCGTCGAGGTCCGCGGCCTCGTAGATCCCACCGGGGATCGACTGGATGGCCCCGAGGAAGAGCACGAAGTTCAGCCCCATGTAGCGCCAGACCGAGGTGCCGGCGAGGGAGAAGTTCACCAGGTCGGGGTTCCCGAGCCACTGGGGGGCGGAGCCCTGGTCCATGCCGACGTACCCGAGCACCGTGTCGAGCGTGCCTCCGGGCTGGAAGAAGAAGAGGAACACGAACGAGATGGCCACGCCGTTGATGAGGTACGGGAAGAAGATGATCCCCTTGAAGAGGTTCTTGAACCGGGTGTTGAAGCTCAGCAACGTCGCGAAGTAGAGCGCGAGGGCGATCTGCACGACCGAGGCCGCGAGGTAGTAGAGGCTGACGAGGAACACCCGGTAGAGGTCGGGCCTGGTGAAGAACTCCGTGTAGTTCGCCAACCCGACGACGTCCTTGGTCTTGCTGATTCCGTTCCAGTCCGTCACCGAGTACCAGAACATGTTGACCACGGGTAGGTAGGTGAACGTGACGAGCAGCACCAGGGGCGCCAGGAGGAAGAGCCACGGGATGATCGGGCTCCCGTGCCGGCCCGGTCGGGACAGCAGGGGCCGCAGGGCCGCGCCGACCCTGCTGATGCTGGACTGTCGTACTGCTTGGGCCGCCGCGTTGGTCATGGCCTACTCCTCGTCGAGTATCGCGGGTGGTGGTGGTGGTGCTTGCGCCTGCCGCCGGGGACCGGTGGGTCGGGGGGGCTGGGCCGCGATGGGTCCTGGCCGGACCGTGGTGGTCCTGGCCGGACCGTGGCGGGTCGGGGCATGCACCGTGGTGGGGGCGCTCACCTCGCGAGCTGCGCTCGCCCCCACCACGGGTGCCGGGTCGGGATCAGCCGACCTTGGTGAGCGCGGCGCCCCACTTCTTGTCGAGGTCGTCGAAGATCTGCTGCTTGCTCTTGCCCGAGGCGCCCCGTGCGGCGTCGATGAGCTCGCGGTAGTAGTCGGGCTGGGTCAGCCCGATCTCGGACTGCTTGTCGACCGCGTCCAGCTTCGGCGACGGCGTGATCTCGACGTACTTCACGCCCGTCTTCTCGAAGTCCTGGAGGTCAGCAGGTGCCTGACCGTCCCTGGGGGTCGGCAGGCCACCGGCGAAGTCGCTGAAGCCCGACTCGTTGACCATCCAGTCGATCCAGGCCCGGGCCGCCGCCTTGTGCTCGGAGTTGATGTTGATGCCCAGGTTGAAGTCCGGTCCCACCGTGGACTGGAAGGCCCCGTCGACCTGGAAGGGCGGCGGCATCATCGAGATGTCCTCCGGGTCCGTGCCGGCCTTGGTCGCCGCCTCCTTCATCTGGGGGATGGCCCACGAGGCCAGCGGGAGCGCCGCCACCTTGCCCGTGGCGAGCAGGTTCTTCGAGCTCTCCCAGTTCGTCGTCGTCGGGTCGTCCTCGATGAGACCCTTCTGGGCGGCGTCGAAGAGCAGCGAGTCGAGGGTGTACTTCTCCTGCCCCTGGCTCCACGGAGCCGGCTGGTCGGCCATCTTCACGAGCGCGTCCTTGTCACCGGACGCCGAGCCCATGAAGTTCTGAGGCCAGCTCAGCGGCCAGCCGTCCTTGTAGTTCGAGTAGTACGGAACGGCGTCGGCCTTGTCCTTGATCGCCTGGAGGTCGGCGAGAAACTCCTCGGGCGACGTCGGGAGGTCCGTCACCCCCGCGTCCGCAAAGACCTTCTTGTTGTAGACGATGCCGCTGGCGTTGCCGAACGTCGCCAGACCGTAGGCGGTGCCGTCGACCGCGGCCGAGTCGACGTAGCGGTATTTCTGGCCGAGCTCGGCGGCCGTGCCGAGCGGCTCGAAGAAGTCGGGGTAGTCGGCCTTGGCGACCCCCGCCGGGATGCCGAGCACGTCGCCGTACTGCTTCGTGCTCATCCGGGTCTTGACCTCCCCCTCGTAGTCGGTGAGCGCCTCGAACTTCACCGTCACGTCGGGGTACTTCGCCTCGAAGGTCTTCTTGTAGTCCTGGAAGGTGGAGTCGACGAGGTCGGTGCGGTTGGTCAGGACGAGGATCTCCCCGGAGGGGGTCGAGTCGTCGCCACCCCCGGACCCCGAGTCGTCGGATGAGCAGGCCGTCACCGAGCCCAGGAGGGCGACGGCGGCGGTGAGGGCGACTACGCGCCCGGGTCGAGTTCGAAACATCGTTGTTTCCTTTCGCGAGCCGACACGTCGTGCCGGAGAGGGCCCCGTCGTCGGCGGTCCACCGTGACCGAAGGCTTCCGCGTACATTCTTAGTTACTCGAACAAAGTATGTCAAGGTAAGATCCCGAGTAGATTTCATCGACCTGGTCCCCACGACCCAGACCCCAGCGAGATCGGCGGTACGCCATGCCCCAGCCCCCGGCGCTCCCTGCCAACCGCGGTCGGGTCATCGACGCCATCCGCGGAGCGGGAGAGATCAGCCGGGTCGAGCTCGTGCGGCTGATGGCGTCCAACGCCGCAACGATCTCCACCGTCGTGCGCTCCCTCATCGACGACGGCCTCGTCGTCGAGTCCGGACGTGCCGCCTCCACCGGCGGCAAGCCCCCGGTGCTCCTGGCCCTGGCCCCCGACTCCCGCTACGCCGTCGGGGTGAGCCTCGACCACTCGGGCATCAGCTACGTCGTCGCGAACCTCGGGGGCGCCATCGTCGGGCGATTGCGCCGCCGCGGGTTCGGCGGCGAGACACCGGAAGACGTCGTGGATCGCATCGGGGCGGAGATGACGAGCCTGGTCGACCACGTGGGGGTCGACCCCGCCCGACTCCTGGGCGTCGGGATCGTCTCGCCCGGGCCGATCACCAGCTCCAACGGGATGGCGCTCACCCCGCCGGCCATGAGCGCCTGGCAGGACTTCCCGCTCGCCGACGCCCTCGCCGCCCGCACCAGGCTCCCGGTGCTCGTGGAGAACGACGCCTCGGCCGCGGCGGTGGGTGAGTACTGGGCCGGCCCCGGGGCGATGAGCCACTGCTTCGCGGCGCTCTACATGGGGACCGGGATCGGCGCGGGTCTGGTCCTCGACGGCGTGCTGCACCGTGGCACGAGCGGCAACACCGGCGAGATCGGCCACATCTGCGTCGACCTCACCGGACCCGAGTGCTGGTGCGGCGCGCGCGGCTGCCTGGAGGCGGTCGCCGGTCCCACGGCCGTCGTCGGCGCGGCAGCGGCACGAGGCACGACGCTGCCCGGCCTCAGCGTGGTCGAGGACTTCGCCGCCCTCGCACGGAGCGCGACCGAGGGCGACCCGGTGGCCGGCGAGCTGCTCGAGCGCTCCGCGGAGGGCGTGGCCGTGGCCGTGCAGTCGCTGGCCAACATCATCGACCCCGACCTCGTGGTCCTCACCGGGCCCGCCTTCACGGCGGCCGGCTCGCTCTACCTGCCGGTGATCCAACGACGTCTCGACAGCGCCTTCTTCGCGCGGGACTGCCACCGCGTGGAGGTGCTCCTCTCCCCCAACGCTGCCGAGGCCGCCGCCATCGGTGCGGCGGCGATGGTCCTCCAGAGCGAGCTGACCTCCGCGCTGCCCGCACCGACGGTCGAGCGGCGCGCCTCCGGTCGCCCCCTCCAGACCGCCTGACCGCCCACGCCACCGCGCGTCGGCACCGTCGCCACACCCGCGACAGACGACGCACCCGGCAAGGAGACACAGGACCATGGCCACGCACGACATCAGGGATCACGGCGCGGTCGGCGACGGCGTGACCGACGACGCGGCCGCCATCCAGGCCGCCATCGACGCCTGCTCGGCAGCCGGAGGTGGCACCGTCCTCGTCCCCGCGGGGGCGACCTTCTGCACCGGGTCGATCGAGCTGCGTTCGCACGTGGAGCTGCACGTGGAACGGGGGGCGGTCCTGGCCGGGAGTGCTGACCCGGCGGCCTACACCGCACGCCTCCAGGTGGGCGCCCTGTCGGCCGGGGTGGTCGACCCCGACAACGACAGCGCGCTGATGCTCATCACCGCCCGGGATGCCGTCGACGTCGCCATCACCGGCGCCGGCACCATCGACGGCGCCGGGAGGCACTTCGTCGAGGAGGACCTCGGCACGATCTACCGGTGTCCCAACCAGCGACCGTTCACCGTCTTCCTCATCGGGTGCTCCCGCGTCGTGCTGCGGGACGTCCGCCTGCAGGACGCCGCCCTGTGGTGCGTGCGGCTCTCCGGGTGCGAGGACGTGCTCGTGCACGGCATCACCATCGACACCGACCTCAAGCTCCCCAACGCCGACGGCATCGACCTCGACCGCTGCCGCAGGGTCCGCATCAGCGACTGCGAGATCTCCAGCGGTGACGACGGCATCTCACTCAAGACCTGCGAGGAGTTCCCAGAGCTCGGACCCACGACGGACGTCGTCATCACGAACTGCACCATCGAGTCGACCTCGAGCGCGATCGTCATCGGGGTCGACGCCGTGGACGACATCCGCGACGTGGTCGTGTCCAACTGCGTCATCCGGTCCTCCCACCGCGGGCTCGCCGTCAACCTCGGCCAGGAGGGCAGCTTCTCGAACATCCTGTTCTCCGACTGCATCGTCGAGACCCGGCACTTCGACCGGGGCTGGTGGGGGCACGGGGAGCCGATCTACGTCAGCGTCGGTGCCTGGCACGACACCGTCGGGCGGCTCCGCAACGTGCGCTTCCGCAACATCCTCGCCCGCTCCGAGAACGGGGCCTACCTCGCCGCCGACTCCCCGGGGCTCGTGGAGGGGGTGGTGCTCGACGGCGTGCGCATCGAGCTCGACCGGTGGAGCCGTTGGCCCGGAGGCGAGTACGACCGCCGGCCGACCAGCAACGGGCCCGAGGTCTACGCCCACCCCACGGCGGGGTTCTTCCTGGACACGGTGGACGACGTGACCCTGAGGAACTGCGAGGTCGTGTGGGCCAGCCGCCCGGACTCCTTCGGGCACGCCGTGGAGGCCGTGGACGTGCGGGGCCTGGTCATCGAGGGCCTGCGGGGCACGTCCGCCCACCCCGAGCGGCTGGCGGCCGTCTGCCGACGCGAGCGCGAGCCCGGTGCCGTGAGGTACCCGAACGAGGTACCGGCCTGAGCATCGGTCGGATGCGCAGTCAGGAGCCCGGTGTCACTGCGCGCCGCCCCCCGAGTAGTGCCGCCGCACGACCTCGGCGCCGAGCTTGCCGTGGACGCAGTATCCGTCGTCGGTCGCCGCGCTCGACGTGTCGTAGAGCTCGGCGGGCCAGTCCCAGAGCATGAAGCCCCCGACCCACGACCGGCCCTCACCCGCAGTGAGCATCTCGTCCAGGTAGTCGGCCTGGGCCTGCTCGCTCGGTGCGCCGACCAGGGTCCAGTCGTTGGGCTGGGCGGGTGAGCCATCCCGGCTGGGGCAGCCGGCTTCGAGGAAGCAGAACGGCTTTCCCTCGCGCGCGACCACGGCCTCGATGCGGTCGAGCTGGGTCTGCCACTGCCCGGAGGGGTAGTAGCCGCTCGCGGAGATGACGTCCACGGCATCCCACCAGGTGATGTGGTCCTCCTGGTACTTGTCGCAGTTGTAGGTGACGAGCCCGCCGTAGACCTCGCGCACGTCGGCCACCAGGGAGCGCCAGTGCTCCTCCTGGGAGTCGGCCCGCACCATCTCGCACCCGACGCAGAACATCTCGACGTCGAGCTCCTCGGCGAGCCGCGCATGGTGGGTGATGTAGTCGCCGTAGGACGCGAACCACTGGCTCCAAGACGGCTCCCCCGGGACCTCCCAGTCGAAGAACCCGATGAAGGCGCGCCACGTGCCGTCCGCCACGTTCACCATCGGCTTCAGGCAGACCTTGAGACCGAGCTCCCGGGCTCGCCGCACCGCGCCCCTCAGCTCGTCGTCGGTGACGGTCGGCTCCTCGGAGAACGGGATGCTCACCGACTGGGCCGTGGGTTGGAGGGCCGCGTAGGCGATCGTCACCCAGGTGACCCCGAGGTCGGCCATGGTGCGCATCGACTCGTCGGCGGCCGGGGTGAGCCACGTGCCGCGGACCCCGGTGAAGCCCCAGGTCATCCCCAGGACCGGGTCCTCCCAGGGTGGCGTCACCGGCGCGGCCGTTGGCCCAGTCATGATGCGGGACAGGTCATTCGAGTCTTCCGGGTGCGTGTTCACCCCTTGGGAGCCTTGGCCATCCGCTGGGCGTGGTCGGCCAGCATCTTGGACAGCGCGTTGGTCGGGTTGACCGCGTCGTCGTTCCACCACACGACCCGGTAGCCGTCGTAGTCCGGGTAGAGGCTCCCGTCGTCGATGCGTGAGGTCAGGATCCAGAACTGGTCGCTCGCGGCGTACCCGGCCTTCTCGATGATGCGGGTCCACTTCTTGTATGCCGCGAGCCGCGCCTCCTCGTCGGGGATGGCGGGGTCCGAGCCCACCACGAGCCCGTACTCCTCCAGGACCAGCGGCTTCCCGGCATCCTCGGCGTCGGCGATGTGGTGGCGGATCCACTTCGCGCCCCAGGCCACGGGGTCCTTGCCGTTCGCGGTGTTCTCTCCCCACGGCACGGCGTAGATGTGGGCGGTGCCGTAGTCGATGGTCTCGAGGGCGATGAAGTCCTTCCACCGGGCGCCCTCGTAGTCGGAGTACGGGTAGTCGCTGTTGCCGGGATCGCCGTAGAAGCCCTCGTCACCGACGGCGACGAGCTGGTGGGGGGCCTGGCGGCGCACCCAGCCACTCATCTCCCTCACCCAGCCCAGCAGGGTCAGCCCGCTCTTGTCACTGCGACAACGGGGTTCGTTGCCGAGCTGCCAGGTCATGATCGTCGGGTCGGCGTTGTAGCGCAGGTTGGTGTAGGGGTTGCGGCGGTGGGTGACGTGCCGGACCCATGCCTTGTAGCAGTCCTTGATCGCCTTCGTCGTGTAGAACCTGTCGTGGTTGACGCCGTCGCCGTAGGAGTCGTTGGGGAGGCCGAGGAACCACGTCACGTACTGCTGCATGCCGCCGTAGTCCGGCCAGTTGTTCACCAGGGGGAGCACGAGCCTGATGCCGAGGGTGCCGGCCTTCCAGACTGCGTAGTCCAGGGAGTCGAAGGCGTCCTCGTCATAGACGTAGGGCGAGGGTTGCAGCGGGGTGTAGGACTGGCCGCTACCGTCGGCGAAGGCCCAGGCCCGCACCACCGACAAGCCCATGGCCTTCGCGTCGTTGAGGGCCGCGTCGATCATGTAGTGGGACTGCTGGTGCAGGTAGTAGGTGTTCGTGCCGGCGAAGCGGAACGGGTGGTTGTCGACGTCGAAGAACCCGCCGCGCACCGTCACGAAGGTGCGCGGTCGGTCGGGGAACGCGCTGCTCAAGGCAGCGCTCAGGGCCGGAGCCGGCGTCGGTGTGGGTATGGGAGTGGTCGCGGCCCGTGCGGTGGCACTCGGTAGCGCGATGCCGAATGCTGCTGCCCCGCCCGCGGCCCCGGCGAGCATCCCGCGCCGCGACACCGCCGACCGGCGAGGCGGGGGTGTCGAGCCGATGGGGGTGGGCCGGTCGTCTGTCGGGTCGAACTCGTCCATGGGGAGCCTCCGCGTCGTCGTTGACCGGGGACGGCGCCATCGACCTCCCCTCGATCCGGCTATCTTTGTCCGCCGAACAAAGTTGTGTCAAGAGATGGTGGAGGCGGGCGCGGGTGGAGGCGGATCAGTAGGCCCAGGTCCGGGGCAGCGGGCGCTCCCGCTCCAGCGTGCGCTGCAGCAGCAGCCGGCGGATCTCGGCCACCGCGGCCTGGTGCTCCGGGTCGCTGACGACGTCCCGCTCGCTCATCGGGTTGTCGCGCACGTCGAACAGCCGCTCGCTGCCGTCGGCGTGGATCACGTAGCGGTGGGTCGGGGTGCGCACGGAGCGCCAGCCGTCGTGCTCGGTGACGGCGAGCTCGACCCGGTCCAGGCTCTCGCCGAGCAGCGACGGGAGCAGCGACCGCCCCTGGATGCTCGGCGGGATCGGGATGCCGAGCGCGTCCAGCACGGTGGGCACGATGTCCACGGCCTCGACGATGGTCGAGACCCGGCGCCCCGGGCCGACGATGCCGGCGGGCCAGCGCACGAGGAGCGGGACCCGCGAGACCGGGTCGTCTGCCGGGTAGCCCTTGGCGAAGCGCAGGTGGTCACCGAGCCACTCCCCGTGGTCGGAGACGACGACCACGACGGTGCGCTCGGCACGTCCCAGCTGCTCCAGGGCATCCAGGATGCGTCCCACGTGGTGGTCGATCTCGCTCACGGCGGCGAAGTAGCCGTGACGGACACTGCGGATCCGCTCGTCGGTGACACCCGAACCGGGCTGGGCCGCGAGCTCCTCGGCGGTGAGGTCGGGCAGCGGCAGGGTCGCCGGGTCGTAGAGGTCGAGGAACCGCCGCGGCACGTGGAACGGCGCGTGCGGGGAGAAGAAGCCGGCGATCGTAAAGGCCGGCTGCCCGGGCGCGAGGGACTCGAGGTGCTCGATGGTGCGCGTGGCGACCCAGGCCGTGTGCGTCAGTGCGGCATCCGCCCCGAACTCGTGCGCCCCGTCGAAGTCCTCGCGAGGCCCGCCCGGCGGGTGGCTGACGCCGTCGTCGACGCCCATCGTGTCCCGCCAGGTCTCGGCCGCCGGCGGGAGGCCCGTGCTCAGCCGCGCCGCGGCCTCGGGGTCGACGGAGCGGACCCGGGCCCGGTAGTCGTCCTCGTAGACACCGGGCTCGTCGGACAGGGCCAGCACGTCGAAACCGTAGGACGGGTGGGGTGTGGCGTGGTCGCGGTTGGCGTGCGGCACGAAGTGCAGCTTGCCGATGTTCGCGGTGCGGTAGCCCCGGCGGCGGACCACGCTGGCGATGGTCTCGGTGTCCTCCGGCACCGGCACGCCCATGTGCGTGATGCGCAGGTCGGACGGGTAGCGCCCGGTGAGCATCGAGACCCGGCTGGGCATGCACACCGGGGACTGGACGAAGGCGTGGTCGAAGTGCACGCCGTCGGCCAGGAGGGCGTCGAACACCGGGGTGCTCGCGGGCGAGCCCAGCGCCCCGATCGCGTCCCAGCGCCACTGGTCGGTGTAGACCACCAGCACGTCCGGCCGCTCGGTGGGCACCTGCGTCGGGGTCACGAGTCGCTCCTCCTGCCGGGTCCGGAATCGGTTCGGACCTCGCCGTCGAGCAATCGACGGCGGCGGGATGGAACCGGCGTGCCCGACCATAATCCAGGAACCATCACCGGACGCCGCCTCACCCAGGGCCGATGACGCACCGTCATCCGTCGCCGGGTGAGAGGTGCTCACCCAGGAAGGCCAGGACCTCTCGGTCGTGGAAGACCTGCCCCCCTTCATGGTCGTTGAACGGGTACTCCTCGATGCGCTTCGGGCCGCCGTAGGCGTTGAAGGCCGCGAACACCGTGCTCGGTGGACAGGTGCGGTCCATCAGGGCCACCGAGAACAGCGCGGGCGCGCTGGCGCGCGCCGAGAGGTGCACGGCATCGACATAGCCCAGGGTTGTGAAGACCTGGTCGGTGGACTCCCGGTGGACCGAGAGGTAGGCGGTGATCTCGGTGTAGGGCGGGGTCTGGGCGACCTCGCTGCCGCGGCGGTAGTCGCAGAGGAACGGGACGTCGGCAGCCACGGCCACGACCCCATGATGGAGCCCCGCGACGGCGAGGGCGATCCCACCCCCCTGGCTGGCTCCGGCCACCGAGACCCGGGCCGGGTCCGCACCCGGCAGGTCCGCGATGGCGTCCACCGCCAGGACAGCATCGGTGAACATCCGGCGGTAGTAGTGCTCGTGCGGGTCGAGGACGCCGCGGGTGAGGAAGCCGGGGTGCGCCGGCCCCGAACCGACCGGGTCCGGGGTCGCCCCCGGGGAGTGCCCGGCCCCCTGGCCGCGGGTGTCCACCTCCAGACACCCCCACCCGGCCATCACGTACCAGTGCACCTGGTGGGCGAGGCCCCGTCCGCCGCCGTAGCCCTGGAAGTGCACGACGACCGGCACGGGATGCCGCACGCCGACCGGGCGGTGCCACCACCCCTTGATCGGCTGGCCACCGAAGCCGGAGAAGGTGACGTCGGCGGTCTCGACGAGCCGCATCCCCGTCGAGACCGGGGTCACCTCCGTCGTGGTCCGTAGGGCCCGCGAATCGCTCAGCGTCCCTCGCCAGAACTCGTCCAGATCCACGGGCTCGGTTGTCGTGGAGCGGTACCCGCGCAGGGCGTCACCACTGAGGTCGTAGAGGGCCACGGCGTCAGTCCTGCGCTTCGCGGGCCCGGTGGACGTCGGCCAGCACCCGGACGACCTCCGCACCGAACCTCGCGCCGCACCGGTGGCCGGGGCTGCCGGCCGCGACGTCGTCGATGAGCTCGGAGAGCGCTCGGTCGTAGGCCGTGGCGACGTCGGCCCGCGCGTCAGGTCGTTCGTGCCACCCGTCGTCCGCCGCGAACGCGAGGTCGAAGCGGGTCGCCGCCGGCGGCATGGTCAGGCTCACCGCCATCGTGCTCACCGCGCCACTCGCATGCCGCAGGACGGCATGGGTCTCGTCGCCCGGGCCGGGGCCGGCCCGTACGTCCGTGACCGGGCCGAGGACCGGGAGCAGGACCGAGAGCGCGTGGGGGCCGACGTCCCAGAGCGCTCCGTGCTCCCTGCGCCACGGCGAGGACGCGTAGGGGTTGTCGGGGCCAAGCACTGACGCGAGCCACGTGGCTCGCCCGCCGACGCACGAGCGTGTGACCATCGTCGCCAGCCACTCCTCGCGGGGCGGGTTGAAGCGCTCGGTGAAGAAGACGACCGAACTGGTCCCAGCAGCGTCCACCGCGTCGGCGAGCGCCGTCGCGGCATCCGGCTCCAGGGCGGTCGGCTTCTCCAGCAGGACGTGCCGCCCCGCCCGCGCGGCCCGCGTGGCCAGACCGGACTGGACGTCCGGGGGGGAGCGCGAAGACCACGGCATCGACGCGGTCGAGGAACGCGTCGAAGTCGGCCACGGCGTCCGCGTGGTGCACCGCCGCCAGCTCCCCGGCCCTCGTGGCGTCGCGGCCCCAGACGGCGACCAGCTCGGCCCCCGGGTGTGCGGCCACCCCGGGTGCATGCACCGTGCGGGCCCAGTACCCCGTCCCGGCCACGCCCACCCGCAACGCGCCCATCGCTGGGTCCGTCGTTGTCGCCATGGGGATCGTCTCCGTTGCCGTGACCGGTTAACCGCTTAAGACCAGGTCGAAGAATACGTGCTGGCTCCGTCCGAGGGGTCGAGCGTGCAAGGAGTGATGGTGGGGTGGTCCGGCCCCTGCCCTCCCGGCATCCGGCCGGTGGTTTGACCTCGACCAGAGCGACGCACCGCGCTCACAATCCATGGACACGTCCGTCCCCTCTCGTCACCTCCGAGGTGGCCTTGGCGGAAAGGTCGAACCGGATCACTTCATAGCATACAGTGCTATGCTCTCCCCCATGAGCAACCGTGGCGAGATCCTCGCTCGGGTGATGGCGGAAACTGGCACCACCCAGACTGAGCTGGCCCGCGCCAGCGGGGTACACCAGCCGAGCATCAGCCAGTTCCTCTCGGGGAGGACCGAGCTCAGTGATGACAAGCTCGACCAGTTGCTCGAGTGCATGGGCTACCAGCTCGAGGTGGTTCGCCGTCCCGTCCGCCCCAACCTGACCCGGCCCGAGCGACGCTCGTGGCTTCTCCATCGGAGGCTGTCGACCTACCTGACGCCCCAGCGCCTGGAGGGCTGGTCGCCCCTGATCTACTCCAACGTCGAGCGGGTTCGGTCAGGCGTCGTCGGTCAACCACACGTGAGGAACATCGACCGTTGGCAGGAGCTCGTCGAGCGAGGAGACGTACCGGGCCTCCGTCGCGTCCTCACCGGCCTCGACCGAGACAGCATCGAGATGCGCGAGGTCTCCCCCCTGGGCGGTCTGCTCAGCCAGGACGAGCGGCGCGACATCATGGCGATGCTCTGATGCGTCGAGACCAGCTCGAGCAGACATCGCTCGAGGTCGACATCCTGCCGATCGCCGAGGACGAGAAGGCCACCAGCGAGCTCGCCGACCGCATCGAGGGTGTGGCTGGCGAGTGGTCGCCCTTCGAGGAGCTTCACGGCTACAGCATCGACGGGGTCAGTCTCGTCACTGCCGCCCTACCGGAGGGCTGGCGCGAGCGCTTGATCAAGGTCGAGAACGACAACACGACCGGGCCCGGGGGCGACCCACAATTCACCGGGTGGTGCCTTGAGCCCCACGACCTCTGTGTCGCCAAACTTGTCGCCCTTCGGGAGAAGGACTCCCGCTTCGTCTCGGCCCTGCTCGATGCCGGACTCGTCGAGGCTGTCGTGATCGCCCAACGTCTCGGTGCGCTCGACCCAGCTCACGATGTGGCCGCCACCCGCGCCCAGGCATGGCTGGCCTCTCGCACGTAAGCGGCGCGGCGCTGCGTCACGCTGGCAACTCCTCAAGACCGGTGCGAAAGCCGGTGCGCTCCGTCCGCTGTGGCACAGAGAACTACCCCTTGGCGGATCGCGCCCGGTTGGGCCCTCAGGACAGTTCAAGAGTGACGGGGGGTGGAAGTCGACAATCCGCTGAGCTGCTCAGATCGCGGCGATCATTTTCATTCTCCGCCGCTCAGAGGGGTGAAGAGCAAGGTCAGGAGCCTGAGCTGGCGAGGGGACTCGAACCCCTAACCGCCTGTTTACAAGTGTCGAGGGGTGGAAGCGAGGCAACCCCCTGACCTGCGGAAGCATCGAATTCTACTGGTGCAGAGCGTGATTCCCGCTACTTGCGTGCCATCCTTAAGTCCACCTATGACCACTTGTGACCACTTGTGACCACCTCATCGGAGGGGCGTGGCGCGACCAAAAGGTTGACAGAGTGGTGGCCCTCGGCGGCGGATCCAGGGCCTTCGGAAGCGGACAGCACGCCCGTCGGCGCAGGATGACACGGCCACATGAAGGGTGTCGAGGTGTTCCTGAAACCCTCTAAGGTCTTATAGAGTTATCGCTATGGCACAAGTGAGCGTCGCCGAGGCAGCCCAGCGCCTCGACGTACATGTCCAGCGCGTGCACCAGCGCATCGCTGACGGCTCCCTGCCGGCCGTGAAGGTCGGTCACCAGTGGGTCATCGAGGAGGTCGACATCCAGCTCCTCGGCAAGCGCCCCTCAGGTCGCCCTCTCTCCGCCCAGTCCGCCTGGGACATCGTGGCCTTGGCGCATGACAGGAGGGTTCACCTTCCGTCGCCTCGGCAATCGGCTGCCGAGCGTCGACTCGAGAGTCTGATGCAGGTGGCACGCGACCTCGACGAGGACCGCATATCCGCCGAGCTTCGCAACGTCTTGCGCAGCCGTGCCGAGCGCATCGCCCACCACGCCTCCCCCCAAGATCTCCCGGAGCTTCGCCGGGATCCGCGGCTGCACCCGTCCGGGCTCAGCCATCCCGACTCCGGCATCGCCTCCGGCGCGCTCGTCGAGGCCTACGCCTCCCTCAACGACCTCGCTCATCTCGCGGACGACTACCTCCTCATGCCCGCCTCAGCCGACTCGGCCAATGTCGTTCTCCACGCCATCGACAGGGCTGTCGTGCCACCAGTCGACGGCATCCTCGACAGCCTGCTCCTCCTCGCAGCAGATCTCGCCGAGCATCACCAGCCTCGCGAGTCCGCGCGCGCCGTCAATCTCCTGCGTGAGGTCACCTCGCAGGACGGCCGCACCCTGTGATCGGACCCGAGCCCATCAGTATGCCTGCGATGTCGGCGGCCCAGACCGACGCGTGGCACGCACTCTTCGACGTCCACGAGCGGATCCCGTCTGGATGGACCTTGATCGGTGGTCAGCTCGTCCATCTCCACTGCGTGGAACGAGGCGCTCTCCCACCACGGCCGACGGTCGACGCCGACACCGTCGTTGACGTGAGGGCTGACCCAGACATGCTCGAGACGTTCACCCGGGCCCTGATGGATCTGGGATTCGCCCCAGAGACGTCGGGCGACGGGCTGCAGCACCGCTGGCGTCGCCACGAGGCTGAGATCGACGTGCTCCTGCCTGAAGGCATCGGCGAGCGGCTCGCAGCCCGCGTCGGCTCCGGCGTAGCCCCCACCCTGACCACGCCCGGCGGCACTCAGGCACTGGGCCGCAGCGAGCCGGTGAAGGTCCGTGTGGACGGCCGCACCGGCACCATCCTCCGACCTAGCCTCGTTGGAGCGCTCATCATCAAGGCTGCGGCGCACACCGTTCCCGAAGGCAGAGCCAAGGGCCGGCACCGCCTCGACTTCGCCACCCTGTCCGAGCTGCTCTCGCGCACCGACTTCAGCGCCGACCCGCCCAACGCGACAGAACGGCGTCGCCTCCGCGACATGGTTGATGCGTGCCGAGCCGACGTCAGAGTCATGGCGCGTCCGGGCGCGGAACTGTCCCTCGCCCGACTCGAGCGCGCGGCCGGGTTGGGCTAGGGCCCCCTCGTCCGTGGCGCCGGGGTGTTGCACGAGCTCGTTCGAGTGGCCTTGGTCAGTCGCCGCTCGCCGTACGGCGTCGGCAACCTCTTGGGCTGACCCATTGGCCATTCGAGAGCCTGCCATTCACACCGATCGATCAGATCCATGGCGAAGCCAGCACTTTGCCCGGCCCAGATGTCAAAATCGCACCGATCGGTGACTTCTTCAGCCCCGCAGCTCTCTCGCCTGTGCTGAAACAACAACTGAGCGATCGGTGCCATTGACGACGTGCCAAAGCGGCGAGAGCCCGTGCAACCCAAGAGGGAGCAATCGTCCAGTCGACGCATCGAGCGTGATCGTCAGCGGGGTCGGCGTTAGGTCTCACACCGGGCGTGGCCTGCTGGCCTTCGCCAGACGCCGCAGTCTGAACATGTCGGCGGGGCTGGTCGAGTCACCGCACCAGTCCGCAGCCTCCTGCCAGGTCACGCCCTCCTCATCGACCAGCTCGAGCAACGCATCGACCGCGCGCTGCTCGTACTTCGCCACGGCCTTGTCGCGCTCTCGAACCGCGACGCCGACCCGCACCCCCAACCTGCTCAGGCGCTTCTCCTTCGCGACTCGGCGAGCGCGTAGCTTCGCCTGCGACTCCAACGCCTCCCGGCGCGCCGCCTGCCGCGCGGCCTGCTTGCCCAATGAAACCTTCACGATCTTGGCCTTCCGTCGACCCTGGCTGTCCTCTCTATAAGCCCACCGACCCCCTCTTGGCGGACGCCCAGCGCGAAAAAGCTTCCGCTCCGAGCTGTCGGCTCCAACGAGGGAGCTCGCACCACCGAGTCACAGCGTCGAGCTGTCGACTCCAGCGACTCCCCGCCGACGCAACGTCTCCCGCTCAAAACGGACCGATGCCGTGTCCCACACACCTCTTGCATCCGCGGTAGTTGATTCCGAAACTAGTGGCCGGTAAGAGCCCCCCGGCGGCTTATAGATACGTGACGATGTCGATCCACAAGCTGACCGCCGGGTCCGGGTATGACTACCTGACCCGGCAGGTCGCTGCGAACGACCGCACCGAGGGCGGGTACACCGGCCTGGCGTCGTACTACACCGACAAGGGTGAGACCCCCGGGGTGTGGACCGGGTCCGGGATGGCACACATCGACGGGCTGGCTGCCGGGGACGCGGTCACCGCGGAGCAGATGCAGTCGCTGTTCGGGTCCGGCCACAACCCCCTCGCAACGCAGCGCGCCGCGCACCTGCTGGGCGACCAGGCCGCCGCCGACACCGACCTGAAGGCCGCGACCCAGCTCGGCGTCCCATACAAGGTGTACGACCGGGACGTCAGCGCATTTCGGCTCGAGGTCGCCAAGCGCATCGAGGACCTGAACGTCTCAGCCGGGCACCCGAGGGACTACCCGGTCGCGATCGAAGAACGCGCCCGAATCCGCACCGACGTTGCTATTGCGTTCTTCCACGCAGAGCACGGCAGGGCCCCTGACGGGCCCCGCGAGATCGCCGCAACCATCGCGAAACACTCCCGGCAGAAGACCACCGCGGTCGCCGGGTACGACCTCACGTTCTCCCCGGTCAAATCCATCAGCACCCTGTGGGCGGTCGCCCCCACAGACATCGCCGCGCAGGTCGAGCTCGCCCACCAGGACGCCGTCAAGGACGCGCTGGCCTTCGTCGAGGACCACGTCCTGTACTCCCGAGAAGGACCGGCTGGGGTGCGCCAGGTCGACGTCCAGGGGCTGGTGGCGACGGCGTTCACCCACCGCGACTCCCGGGCTGGGGACCCGGATCTGCACACCCACGTCGCGGTCGCGAACAAGGTGCGCACCCACTCGGGAAAGTGGTTGTCGATCGACGGGCGGCTGATGTTCAAGGCCGTCGTCGCAGCCTCCGAGACGTACAACACCGCGATCGAGAAGCACCTCACCGACCGGCTCGGGGTCGCCTTCGCGGAGCGCCCGAACCCTGATGCGCGCAAGTGCCCGGTCCGCGAGATCGTCGGTGTCGACCCCGCACTGAACGAAACCTGGTCCTCCAGGCGGGCCTCGATCACCGCACGCACCGGGGTCCTGGCATCGCAGTTCCAGGCCGCCCACGGGCGGCCACCGACCCCGGTGGAGGCCATCCAGCTAGCGCAGCAGGCGACGTTGGAGACCCGCGACGCCAAGCACGAACCACGCACCCTGACCGAGCAACGGGACACGTGGGCCGCCCAGGCCCGCGGCGTCCTCGGGTCGGACCGTGCAGTGACCAAGATGCTCGCCAAGACCCTGAAACCCGCCGTCGCCAAGAAGGACATCGTCCACGCCGACCAGGCGTGGATCGCCGCCACCGCTTCCCAGATCCGCGGCCAGGTCCAGGCGCGACGCTCCACCTGGCAGGTGTGGCACGTCCGCGCCGAAGCCCACCGCCACGTCCGCCGCACGGACGTCCCCACCGACCAGGTCGAGCACCTCGTCGAGTTGCTCACCGACACCGCCCTGAACACCCACAGCGTCCCGGTCACCGCCGCCCAGGACCCCATCGTCGAGCCCGCGGAGCTGCGCCGCGTCGACGGAGCCTCGATGTACCAGGTCGCCGGGGCGCAGCTGTACACCTCCACCGACGTCATCGCCGCCGAGAAGCGGCTCCTGGCCGCCGCCGGGCGCGCCACGGGGCGGGCGGTGTCCGGGGCCGCGTTGTCGTTGGCGCTGCTGGAACAGACCGCGAACGGTGCCACCCTCAACCCCGGCCAGGTCGCGCTGGTGCGCGGGATGGCAACCTCCGGGGCGACCCTGCAGCTGGCGATCGCCCCCGCCGGGTCGGGGAAGACCACCGCCATGCGCGCCCTGACCCAGGCGTGGGCCAGCGACGGCGGCACCGTCATCGGGCTCGCCCCCTCAGCTGCGGCCGCCGCCCAGCTCCGCGAGCAGACCGGGGCAAGGACGGACACCCTCGCCAAGCTCGTCTGGTCCGTGCAGACCGGGGATCTGCCCGAGTGGGTGGAGAAGATCAACAGCAAGACCCTCATCGTCATCGACGAGGCCGGGATGGCCGACACCCTCTCCCTGGACGCCGCCGTCACCTACGCCACCCGCCGCGGCGCCACCGTCCGCCTGATCGGGGACGACCAGCAGCTCGCCGCGATCGGCGCCGGCGGGGTCCTGCGCGATATCGCCACCACCCACGGGGCGCTGCACCTCACCCAGCTGATGCGGTTCGCCGACCCCGCCGAAGGCGCCGCCTCCCTCGCCCTGCGCGAGGGGGACACCGCGGCGCTGGGGTTCTACCTCGACAAGGGACGCGTCCACGTCGGAGACCTCGCCACCCTCACCGAGGACGTGTTCACCTCCTGGGCCCACGACCGCGGCCAAGGCCTGGACTCGATCATGCTCGCCCCGACCCGCGACCTGACCTCGCAGCTGAACCAGCGCGCCCAAACAGACCGCCTCGCTGGCGCCACCCCCACCCCGGGCGCAGCTCTCTCGGATGGGAACCGGGCCTACGCCGGGGAGCTCGTCATCACGCGCCGCAACGACCGCAAGCTCCCCCTGGGTCGTGGGGACTGGGTGAAGAACGGGGACCGGTGGACCGTCCTGAAGACCAGACGGGGCGGCGCCCTGGTGGTAAAGCACACCCGCACCGGGCGCACCACCACCCTCCCCACCGAGTACGTCACCGCATCCGTTGAGCTCGGGTACGCCACCACCGTCCACGGCGCCCAAGGCGTCTCCGTCGACACCATGCACGGGCTCGCCGCCCCCGACCAGACCCGCCAACATCTGTACACGATGCTCACCCGCGGCAAGGTCGCCAACCACGCCTACCTCCAGGTCGTCGGCGACGGCGACCCGCACACCGTCATCCGCCCCGAGAACATCCACCCCGACACCGCCACCGACCTCCTCGAGGGCATCCTCGCCCGCGACGACTCCCCCCGCTCCGTCGCCACCCTGCGGCGCGAACACGCCGACCCCGGGGTCCGGCTCGGGCACGCCACCGCCCGGTACACCGACGCCCTCTGCGTCGCCGCCGAAACCACCCTCGGCGCCGACACGATCCGCGACCTCGACGAGGGCGCTGACGGTGTCGTGCCCGGGATCACCGCCCAACCCGCGTGGCCGACCCTGCGCGCCCACCTCATTCTGACCGCCGCCCACGGCGGGAACCCGCTTACTCACTTGTCGGCGGCCGCCGTTGTGCGGGAGCTGACCACTGCCGGTGACACCGCAGCCGTCCTCGGCTGGCGCTTGGACGACACCGGTCTGCGCGGCGCCGGGCCTGGACCCCTCCCGTGGTTGCCCGCCATCCCCGCCGCGCTACGCACTGACCCAACGTGGGGTGCCTACCTGACCGCCCGTGCCGAGCTCGTCAGCTGGTTGGCATCCGACGTCGCCGGTCGTGCACCCGAACAGCACACCCCGGCGTGGGCTACTCAGGGCGCCGGCCGGCCCGCCGACACCGTGCTGGGCGACGTCGCGGTGTGGCGGGCCGCGAACACCATCCCCGACACCGACACCCGCCCCACCGGACCCACCCAGCTCGCCAAGGCCGCCGTCCTGTACCAGCGCGACCTGGCCGCCCGGGTTGCTGGGGACCACTCCCCCGCCCTGGCCGAGTGGGGCGACCTCATCGGCGTCACCGCGCCCAACACCCGCGGCGACGACTTCACCCCCGTCCTGGCCCAGCGTCTCGCCGCGATCTCCCGCGCCGGCCTCGACGCCCGTGCCCTCCTCCTCAACGCCACCTCCACCGCCACCGGTGCAGGCGCGTTGCCCGACGATCACGCCGCGTCCGCGATCTGGTGGCGGATCAGCCGCCACCTCGCCCCCGCCGTCGCCCACGACGTCGACACCAAGCACCACCTCACCCCCGCCTGGACCGACCAGCTCACCACCGCGCTCGGGCCGCAGCGGGCCGTGCAGGTACAGGACTCACCGTGGTGGCCCGCCCTGGTCGTCGCGCTCGAGCACGCCCTGGCCCGCGGTGAACAGCTCAGCACCATCACCGAGATGGCCACCCACCTGGCCGAGGCCGACGACGTCGACGACGCCCAGGCCCTGGTCTGGCGGCTGTCCGTCCTGGCCGACCCCCCACCTGCGGCCGAGGACCAAGCAGCCGCAGGCCCCGACGAGATCCCCGACGACGCCAACGACCTGGGCTGGTTCCCCCCGGCCGAGGACGACGCCGCCCACGTCCTCCCACCCCAGGACTGGGACACCCTGCACCCCCTCGACACCCGCGAGGAACTCCTGTCCGCGGCGGCCGCCGGCCAGGCCCCGGGTGACGTGGACGCTGACCTCGTCCTCGCCGCACTGGTGCGATCGAGCATGGGGGTGCTCGAGCCCTCGGATGCGGACATCGAGGCGATGCTGGACCGCGCCGCGGCGTGGGACCACACCACCACCCAGCCCGCGCGCATGACCGACATCAACGCCATGGCGATGAGCTACTACACCTGGCTCGTGAACACCGGTTGGGCCGGGCACTACCTCGACGAGCGCCTTACCCCCGCCTGGCGGACCAACCCGCACACCCCCGCCGGGTACGCACCCCCCGGGTGGACCCACCTCGTCGACCACCTCCGCCGGCGCGGGGTCACCGACACCGAGCTCCTCGAGACCGGGCTCGCGAGCACCGCGCGCACCGGGCGGCTCATCGACCGCTTCCGCGACCGTGCCGTCATGCCCATCACCCACGACGGGGACATCCTCGGGTTCGTCGGTCGCCGCCACCCCAACGCCGCCGACGATGGAACAGCTGGCCCGAAGTACCTCAACACCGCGGACACCGCCCTGTTCCACAAGGGCGCCCAGCTCCACGGCGCCGCACCCGAACTCCTCCGGGCCGGCGCGGTGCCGGTGCTCGTCGAAGGCCCAATGGACGCCTACGCCGTCACCCTCGTTGGACTTGGCCGGTTCGTAGGGGTCGCTCCTCTGGGGACGTCGATGACCGGGGAGCAGGCCCGCCAGCTCGCCACCATGCACCCACGCCCCGTGGTCGCCACCGACGCCGACCCCGCCGGCCGTATCGCCGCGGAGCGCGCGTACTGGCTCCTGACCCAGCACGCCGCGGACCCGAAGGCGATCCGCCTGCCCGACGGCACCGACCCCGCCTCCCTGGCCGCCGACCAAGGGCCCGCAGCGCTCCTAGCCGCTTTGGATACTGCGCACCCGCTGCGCGAGGACTGAATCGCCCCGGGTTTGTCAGACAGTTAGTTCTGCCGGGAGCGGTTGCTCGTCGGCGTGGGTGTGACGGTAGTGCTCCTCCTCGATTTCTGCTGGGGTCTGGTAGCCCAGTGAGGAGTGGATCCTGGTGTGGTTGAA
>JBBSQC010000049.1:0-26993 GCA_038258215.1 Actinomycetales bacterium
CGATAGGAGTCCAACCGCCCCGCGCCCATCGCCGCATGCAACCCTCCGAGGCCGGTCTCCCTCGCCACGCCCGGCCCGCCGGCGGCCAACCGGACCGCCAAGCGCACCCGCCGCTCCGCGTGCACCGACGACACGTTCAACACCCCCGAGAGGATCGCCGGGGCATCCAGGGCGACATGCCCCATTGCCCGATGCGACTCCACCACGGTCCCGTCCTCGCAGAGCTCCACCTCGATACACGCCAACCGAGCGATCGCGGCATCCTGCGCCGCCGACGCCACATCGATCACCCGCTGCAGATCCCCCACCACACCCGCCCACCCCTCACGCGACCCGCTCGACGCAGCCGGGGAGATGCACGAGCTGAGCACGGCAACAGCACTCATCGCCGCGTCGCGCACGACCCCCACCGCAGGCCCCTCCCCACCTTCCACCACCATCGCGCACCCCCTCCCGTGTACGACAATTCTACGCCCGTGGGCGCGATAGAACAAGTGTTCGAGAACATGAATCGTCTATCGCACCAACGCAATTCGGCGACCCTCCTACCTGAATCCTGTAGAACAGCGCCTCCGGCCGAACGATCATCTGTCCCCAACTCGGCGGCGCGCCCGCCCAGGGCGCCGACCGTCCCGTGGCAGCATGGACCGCGATGGAGAGCGACCGGCGCCTGAGGCAGTGGGAGAAGGCGTCCGAGTGGCCCCTCACCGCGGCCGCGCTGGTGTTCCTCGTCGGCTACGCCTGGCCGATCCTCGATCCGGGCATCGCCGACACCTGGCGCACCGTGTGCGTCGTCGCGTCGTGGTCGGCGTGGGGCCTCTTCGTGATCGACTACGCCGGCCGGCTCACCCTGGCCCCTCACCGCCTCACCTTTGTGCGCAAGAACCTGCTCGACCTCGCCGTCGTCGTCCTCCCCCTGCTCCGCCCGCTCCGGCTGCTCCGGTTGGTCACCCTGCTGACCGTGCTGAACCGCCGGGCCGGGGGGTCCTTGCGAGGGCGGGTCGCCGTCTATGTCGCCGGGGCAGCGGGCATCGTCATGCTCGTCGCGAGCCTGGCCATCCTCGACGCCGAGCGCGGCAGGGACGACGCCACCATCACCACGTTCGGTCAGGCCCTGTGGTGGGCGATGACCACCGTCACCACCGTCGGCTACGGCGACACCTATCCGGTGACCACCCAGGGCCGATTCGTGGCGGTGGGGCTGATGCTCGCCGGCATCGCCCTCATCGGCGTCATCACCGCGACATTCGCGTCGTGGCTCATCGAGCGGGTGCAGGAGGTCGAGGAGGCCGCGCAGGACGTGACCAAGCGCGACATCCTGGCGCTGCGCGAAGAGATCGTCGCGCTCCGTCGCTCGCTGGAGTCCGGCCGGGACGTCACAGCTCGAGACGCACCACGGCCCGCCGCGGAGTCGGGCGACTGACCTCGGCGAACCCGGCCCTCGTGAACATCCCGAGGGTCCCGGGGTGCAGCTCACCCACCAGGGCAGCGGTCGTCGTCATGGGGTAGCCCTCGACGCTGCGGGCGCCCGCTGACCGAGCGAACCCCGCCGTGGCCGCCGCCAGCGCGCTCGCCACCCCCTGACGGCGGCGTCCGGGACGGGTGACGAAACACGTCACGGCCCACACACCGGGGTCGGCCTTGTCCTCGGTGCGGCCCTGCCACGGCACCCGAGCAACCCTGAGCAGGCCACCGTATGCCGGCCGCGGCTCGACCGAGCACCACCCCACTGGCTCCCCGTCGACGTGCGCCACCAGGCCCGTGGTGGCGACCCCGGGGCAGGGCTCTGCGTCGCCGGTCTGGGACCGCAGCCGGTGAGCGCGCTCCTCGGCGGGGAAGCGCGCGAAGGCCTCACCCGCGGCGAGCTTGTAGCGCTGGCACCAGCACCGACGCGAGTCGGCGCACGATCCGAGCACGGCCTCGACGGCCTCCCAGCCCGCCTCGCCGGCGGGCCGGACCACGATGTCGTCGGGGGTCTTGTCCTCCACCCTCCGGAGTATGCCGCGGACGCCGCCGGTCGGGCGGTCAGTCCTCCACGAGGTCGAGGGCGATGTCGAGGATCGGCGAGGAGTGGGTCAGCCCACCGACGGAGAGGAAGTCGACCCCGGTCGCTGCGTACGCCGCCGCCACCTCGAGCGTGAGGCCGCCAGTGGCCTCGACCTCCACCCGCTCACCGGTGGCCCGCACGGCATCCACCGTCGCCCGCAGCAGATCGGTGGACATGTTGTCGCACAGCAGGAAACGGGCGCCGACCGCCACCGACTCCAGGGCCTCCTCCGTCGTCGTCACCTCCACCTGGATGGGCACGTCCGGGAACATGGCGTGGATGGCGGCGTAGGCCGCGCCGAGCCCACCGGCCGCGAGCTTGTGGTTGTCCTTGACCATCGCCACGTCGTAGAGCCCCATGCGCTTGTTCGTCCCGCCACCGCAGCGCACGGCGTACTTCTCCAGGGCACGCATGCCCGGCGTCGTCTTCCGGGTGTCCAACACCGTCGCTCCCGACCCCGAGAGCACGTCGGCCCAGCGACGCGTGTGGGTCGCGACGCCCGAGGTCCGCGAGGCGATGTTCAAGATGGTGCGCTCGGCCACCAACATCGTGCGCGTCGCGCCTCGCAGGGTCGCGAGGTGGTCACCGCGCTCGACCACGCTGCCGTCGGTGACATGCACCTCGACGGAGACGCCCCCCGTCCCGAGTCGGGTCGCGACCGCGTCGAGCACCAGGGCGGCCACCGGCATCCCCGCCACCACACCGCCCTCCCGCGCGACGACGCGCGACACCGACACCTGTCCCTGCGGGATGGTCGCCACCGTCGTCACATCGGTGCCGTCGGCGAGGTCCTCGTCCAACGCCCGCGCCACGACCAGACGGGCGTCGACCTCCGGGAAGCCGTGCGCGGACACGGGATGCTCGGTCACGACGAGGACCCCGTCGTCCCCGCGCGTCGTGGTCAGGTGGGTCAGCCAGCGGTCGTCGTCGCGCTCGGGGAAGTCCGAGCGCACGTGCCCGCCACGGGTCTCCTCGCGCCGGTGCGCCACCGTGGCGAGCACCTGCCCGAGGTGCAGCAGGTTGGTCGTCTCCCACGTGCCCGGACCGGGCTCGGTCCCGGTGGGAGCCAGCGCCGCCAGCCCGGCGAGGGTCGCCAGCGCGTCCTCGGTGGACGCGGCACTGCGCACCGGACCCGAGCCGCGGCTCATCGCGCGCTGCACCGCCAGCCGCTGGGTCGAGTCGAGCACGACGTGCGAGTCGTCGACCGCGACCGCGGGGGTCCTCTCGGGCAATGTTCCGGCGGCGATCCGGTCGGTGATGTCGTCGGCGATGCGGGCCGCGAACACCAGCCCCTCCAGGAGGGAGTTCGACGCGAGCCGGTTGGCCCCGTGGACCCCGGTGCACGAGCACTCCCCGCACGCGTAGAGGGCGGCCAGCGAGGAACGCCCCACCATGTCGGTCTGCACCCCGCCGGAGGCGTAGTGCTGGGCAGGCGCGACCGGCAGCAGGTCGGCTGCGGGGTCGAAGCCGAGCTCCCGGCACCGCGCCACGATCGAGGGGAACCGCCCCTCGAGGAACTCACGGCCGAGGTGTCGGGCGTCGAGCCAGACGTGGTCGACCCCCTGGTCCCGCATGACGTCGAGCATGGCCCGGGCGACGATGTCCCGCGGGGCGAGGTCGGCCAGCTCGTGGCGGCCCTGCATGATGCGCGTCCCGGCGTCGTCGACGAGGAAGGCGCCCTCACCGCGCACCGCCTCGGAGATGAGCGGCTGCTGCCCGGTGGACCCCTCGCCGAGGAACAGCACGGTGGGGTGGAACTGCACGAACTCCAGGTCCGTGACCCGCGCACCAGCGCGCAACGCCGCAGCCATGCCGTCACCCGTGGCGACCGGGGGGTTCGTCGTCGAGGTGTAGATCTGCCCGAGGCCACCGGTCGCCAGGACGACGGCCCGACCGTATGCCGCGCCGACCCCGTCGACCTGCCCCTGCCCGATGACGTGCAGGGTGACACCGCACACCGCGTCGTCATCGGAGCGGAGGAGGTCGACCACCAGCGCGTGCTCGATCACCTCGATCCCCGGGTCGTCGACGACGCGGTGCAGCGCCGCGATGAGCGCCCTCGAGATCTCGGCCCCGGTGGCGTCGCCACCGGCGTGCGCGATCCGGTCGCGGTGGTGGCCGCCCTCCCGCGTCAGCTTGATCTCCCCACCGGCGTCGCGGTCGAACTCCGCACCGAGCCTGACCAGCTCGCGGACCCGTTCGGGACCCTCGGTGACCAGGGCGCGCACGGCATCCACGTCACACAGGCCGACCCCGGCCACGAGGGTGTCCTCCAGGTGTTCCTCGGGCGTGTCCTCGGGGTCCAGCGCGGCCGCGATCCCGCCCTGGGCCCAAGCCGTCGACCCTGCCGAGAGCACCGTCTTGGTGACGAGCAGCACTCGGTCCACCCGCTCGCGCAGCCGGAGGGCGCAGGTCAGCCCCGCGATGCCCGACCCGACGACGATGACGTCCGCAGAGGTGGTCCAGCCGGGTCGGTTGGCGGTGAGACGGCGGGGGAGGACCACGGGTTCGGGCGGCATACCAGCGCCTCTCAGGCGTCGGTGTGCGCGTCGGGCACGGGGGAGAACACGTCGAGCGCGCCCCCGCCCGGGCCGACGAGCACGGGAGAGTTGTCGATGAGGCGGGTCGTGCCGACCCTCGCGGCGACCGCGAGCAGCGCCTCGCCGCGATACCACTCGGGCACGTCCGCGAGCGTGTGCGGGTGCACGAGCACGAGGTAGTCCACGAGGGCCAGCGGCTCCTCGACGAGCACCTCACGCGCCGCGCGGCGGATCGCCGACGGCCCGAAGGACGCCGCCCCTCCGCCCGACCACAGGGCACGGCTCAGGCACAGGGCGACCTCGCGGTCGGAGTCGGTGAGGTAGGTGTTGCGGCTGCTCATCGCGAGCCCGTCGCCCTCTCTCACGGTGGGGACCGACACGATGTCGACGGCGAAGTCGAGGTCGCGCACCATTCGGCGGATGAGCAGCAGCTGCTGGGCGTCCTTCTGCCCGTAGTAGGCGCTACGGGCGGCCGTGAGGTGCAGGAGCTTCCCGACGACGGTGAGGACACCGTCGAAGTGACCGGGGCGCGATGCACCCTCGAGCACCTCTCCGAGTGGCCCGGCGGACACCCGCACACCGGGGTCGCCGTCCGGGTAGATCACGTCCGGGGTCGGTGCAAAGACGATGTCCACGCCCGCCTCGGTGCAGATCCCCATGTCGGCGTCGAAGGTCCGAGGGTAGTGGGAGAGGTCCTCCCTGGGCCCGAACTGCAGGGGGTTGAGGAAGATCGTCACGACGACGTGGTCGTGGCGCTCGCGCGCGGCGCCGATGAGGCGGGCATGCCCCTCGTGAAGGGCACCCATCGTCATGACGACCGCGACGTCTCGGCTGGAGAGCCTGTCCCGGGCCTCGATGAGCTCGGAGCGGGTGTGCGCGACGACGGGAGCTGCGGCGGGTGCGGCGGCGATGGTCACTCAGGGCTCCTGGTCGGCGAGGGTGTCTAGGAGTGGTGCCGCAGCGGAGGGGCGAAGCCTCCCGCTGTCCAGGGCGCGCGCTGCGGTGGCCCGCGCGAGCGCCACGTAGGTCCTCCGGATCTCGGGCGAGAGCCGGTCCAGCTCGCGCAGGTGGTGCTCCACCGTACCCACGTCGCCCCGGGCCACCGGTCCCGTGAGGGCCGCGTCACCCATCCGCAGGGCGTTGTCCAGCGCGGCGCGCATCAACGGCCCGAGCACCCGCTGTGGCTCGGGCACGCCGGCGCGGGTGAGGATCTCCAACGCCTCGCTGGTCAGGGTGACGAGGTGGTTGGAGCCGTGGGACAGGGCCAGGTGGTATGCCGCGCGGTCGGCCTCCGCGACCCACACCGGGTCACCCCCCATCTCGAGCACGAGGGCTTCGGCGACCGGGCGCAGCGCCTCGTCGGCCGTCACGCCGAAGGCGCAGTCAGCGAGGCGCTCGAGGTCCATGGCCGTGCCGGTGAAGGTCATGGCCGGGTGCAGGGCCAGGGGCAGCACGTGGTGCGCGAGGGCCGGTTCGAGCACCCCGACCCCGTGCCGGCCACTGGTGTGCACGACGATCTGCCCGGCCTGCCACCCCGACGTGGCGCACAACCCGGCGACGAGGGGTGCCAGCGCGTCGTCCGGGACCGCGAGCACCACGAGCTCCGCGCCCGCGACCACCGTCGGCACGTCGCCCAGCGGCACCCCGGGGAGCAGCTCGGCGGCCCGGCGGCGGCTCGCGTCCGAGACGGCGTAGGCACCGGTGACCCGGTGACCGGCGCGGACGAGAGAGGCGCCCAGGACCGCGCCGACCCGTCCGGCGCCCACCACACCCACGGTCAGGCGCGCCGGGTGCTCGATGCCGTCCACGATCGTGCACGCTACCGCCGTTCCCGCGTCGTGTGCTCAGGTGGCTGCCGAGGCGACCGTCTCGGCACGCGACTGCGGGGTAGCGTGCGCGGGTGATCCCGTGGCGCGAGGCGTGGCAGCACGCCCTGTACGGGCCGGGCGGGTTCTACCGGGACCCGGCCGGGCCGGCCGCGCACTTCGCGACCTCGACGCACGACACGACGGGCGCCCCGTTCGCCGAGGCCATCGCCCGACTCGCCGACCGCGAGGCCGCCACGCACGTCGTGGACGTGGGGTGCGGGCGCGGTGAGCTGCTGCGTCATCTCCACGGCATCCGACCCGACCTGCTCCTGACCGGTGTCGACGTCGTGGAGCGGCCGAGCACCCTGCCCACCGCGATCTCGTGGCTCCGCTCCCCCGGCGGTGCGGCCCTGCCCGACACCCTGCGCGACCTCGACGACGTGCTCGTCGTCGCGAACGAGTGGCTCGACGTCGTGCCGTGCCTGATCGCGGAGGTCGTGGCTCCCCGCTCGCTCGCCGTGGTGCACGTCGACCCCGCCACCGGGGCCGAGTCGCCCGGACCGGCCCCGGAGGGTGGGGAGGTGGACTGGTGCGCACGGCACTGGGCCGTCGACCACCTGCCGGTGGGCGCGCGCGTGGAGGTCGGCCTGGCTCGGGACCGGGCCTGGGACGACCTGCTCGCCCGCATCCGGAGTGGCACGGCCCTGGCCATCGACTACGGCCACACGGCCGGCGACCGCCCCACCCACGGCACGCTCGCGGCCTACCGGTCCGGCGGACTCGTCGCGGTCGTGCCCGACGGCACCTGCGACCTCACCGCACACGTCGCCGTGGACTCCCTCACCGCGGACCGCCTCGTCACCCAGCGCGAGGCCCTGCGCGACCTCGGCCTGGACGCGACGCTTCCCCCGGTCGCGTCGGTCCGCACCGACCCGGCGGCCTACCTGGCCGCCGTGGCCCGCGCATCCGGTGCGGCCGCGCTGGGCAGCACCGACGGTCTGGGGGCGTTCTGGTGGGTCCTGAAGAGGATCGGGGCGTGACTCGGGCCCGGCTCTCGTTTACGCGACGGGGCTCGCCGACGCCGACCGGGAGACGCCGTGCGGCAGACTGACCCCGTGACCCCCGATGGCCAGCCGCGCACCCTCGACGTCGGACTCGGCGCGGGAGGCCTGGCCACCGCCGACATGGTGCTCAACATCGGCCCCCAGCACCCCGCCACCCACGGCGTCCTGCGGCTGCGGGTCGTCCTCGACGGCGAGCGCATCGTCTCCGCCGAGCCGATCATCGGCTACATGCACCGGGGCGCCGAGAAGCTCTTCGAGGTGCGCGACTACCGCCAGATCACCGTGCTCGCCAACCGCCACGACTGGCTCTCGGCCTTCTCCAACGAGCTCGGTGTCGTGCTCGGCGTGGAGGCGATGCTCGGCATGGAGCTGCCCGAGCGCGCCGTGTGGCTGCGCACGCTCCTGGCCGAGCTCAACCGGGTGCTCTCCCACCTGATGTTCCTGGGCTCCTACCCCCTCGAGCTCGGCGCGATCACGCCGGTCTTCTACGCCTTCCGTGAGCGCGAGGAGCTCCAGGCGGTGATGGAGGAGGCCTCGGGCGGGCGGATGCACTACATGTTCAACCGGGTCGGTGGCCTCAAGGAGGACGTGCCGGCAGGGTGGTTGGGGAGGGTGGCGAATGCCGTTGCGGCCGTGCGGGGCCGGCTCCCCGACCTCGAGTCGCTCCTCGTCGGCAACGAGATCCTCACCGCCCGCACGCGCGGGGTCGGTGTGCTCGACGTCGCGACGTGCACGGCATACGGCGTGTCGGGTCCGATCGCGCGGGCGAGCGGTCTCGACGTGGACCTGCGCCGCGACGACCCCTACCTCGCCTACGCCACGTTGTTCGGCCCCGGCGGGCCGGGACGGGTCGTGACGCGCACGGAGGGTGACTGCCTGGCCCGGCTCGAGGTGCTGCTCGAGCAGGTGCACGTGAGCCTGGACCTGGCCGACGCGTGCCTGGACACCCTCTCCACGCTTCCGGCGGGGCCGGTGAACCAGCGCCTCCCGAAGGTGCTCAAGGTGCCCGAGGGTGAGCGCTACACGGCCACCGAGAACCCCCTGGGGTTCAACGGCTACCACCTGGTGTCGCGCGGCGAGAAGACCCCGTGGCGGCTCAAGCTGCGGTCCGCGTCGTTCAACAACGTGCAGGTGCTCTCGCGCGTGCTGCCTGGGTGCCTGGTCGCCGACATGGTCGCCGTGCTCGGGTCGATGTTCTTCGTCGTCGGGGACATCGACAAGTAGCCCGACCTCCCCGGCTCAGGCGCGGGCAGTGTCCCCGGGGCCGTCGTCGTCGGGCGGCTCGATGCGGCACCAGTGCTGGCCGACCAGCCCCGCTGCCGTGAGGCCCAGGGCGGCGGCGATCATCAGGGCGAGGGGGAGGATGCGGGCGCGGTTCGCGATGAGCTCGAGCCCGGTGAGCACCACGACCAGCTGACCGGCATACCACCCGGCGACCGCCGCTCCGGTCAGCGCACCGGCCTGCGCGAGCACCACCGTGCGGGCGGCCCGCAGCGGGTCCAACGACGACGTCGCCCGACCCTGGAGGTAGTGGCGGACCGGCCGGGCGAGCCACAGGATGAGACCGCCCATGACGACGACGAGGATGCCGGCGAGCACCGGGGGTCGAGGCACGAGGGACCCGCCGCGGGTCAACAGCGCGAAGACGCCGAACCCCACGAGCCCGGTGACGGCCGCAACCAGGGCCAGGGTCGAGAAACGGATCTCGGTGCGCCGCATCAGGACTCCCGCGCAGGGGGCGGCTGGTCGCTGACGCGCCGGACCCCGGAGCCGTCCACCGTCGCGGCCAGGTCGGCGACGGCCACCACGGCCTCACCCCGGCGCAGCCTCGCCGCGGGGTCGATGTCCAGCCACGGCACGAGCACGAAGGCCCGCTCGTGGGCCCGCGGGTGGGGCAGGGTGAGGTGCGGGCGGTCGGACACCACATCGGTGCCGGCGGCCGGGTCGCCGTACTGGATGAGGTCCAGGTCCAGCGTGCGAGCTCCCCACCGGACCTCGCGGGTCCTGTCGAACCGTGACTCGATGTCGTGGAGCGCGCGAAGGAGGTCGTGCGGGGGCCGGGTGGTCGTCGCCGTGACGACGGCGTTGACGTAGGTCGGCTGGTCCGGACCGCCCACCGGGTCGGTGTCGAACAGGGCGGAGGACCGGACCTCAGCCAGCCCGGGCGTTTCCGTGATGACGTCGACGGCAGCCGCGAGGGTCGCCGCGGGACCGGAGCCGCCCCGTGGCAGGTTCGCCCCGACGGCGATGACGACGGCAACCGGCGGTCGGGCACGCGCCACGATGACGGCGACGTCCCCGAACGGCACGGGCACGGGGGCCTGTGGTTTGTGGACGGTGACCCGCACCTCGCTGACCCGCGCGTCGCGCAGCACGTCGTCGGCGATGACCGAAGCCAGCCGCTCGATGAGGTCGAAGGGCTCCCCCTCGATGCGCGCGACCACTGCCAACGCGAGCCCGCCGTAGTCGACGGTGTCCACGAGGTCGTCGGAGGAACCCGCCGGGGCGAGGTCGATGGACAGGTCGACGTCGACCACGAACTCCTGGCCGTCTCGCTTCTCGTGCTCGAACACCCCGTGGAACCCGGTGGCCCGCACGCCCCGCAGGGCGATCCAGTCGGCGCTCACGACGCCGGACCGCCGCCGGGCGCCACGTCAGGGCCATCGCCGGCACTGATGGCCTCGGCGACGTCGAGGGCGTCGACGCTCGCCACCACGTCGTGCACACGGACCGCCCAGACCCCGTGCTGGGCGGCGTGGAACGTCGTGGCCGCCGTGGCCACGTCGCGATCCGTCGGCGCACGCTCGGACCCGGCCGCCCGGCCGACCGCGCCGAGGAAGGTCTTGCGAGAGGTCCCCAGCAGCACCCGGTGGCCGAGTGCGACGACCTCGTCGAGGTGGCGCAGGACCGCCCAGTTGTGGTGGGCCAGCTTGGCGAAGCCCAGCCCCGGGTCCAGGACGATGTCGTCGCGGTGCACCCCGGCCGCGGTCAGCGCCTCGACCCGCTCGGTGAGCTCCCGGCAGACGTCGGAGACGACGTCGTCGTAGTGCGCGAGGTCCTGCATGTGCTCGCTGTGCCCCCGCCAGTGCATGGCGACGAACGGGATGCCGCGCTCGGCCGCGAGGGTCGCCATCTCCGGGTCCGCGAGCCCGCCGCTGACGTCGTTCACCAGCGAGGCCCCGGCGTCGAGGGCCGCTGCGGCGGTGGACGCGCGCATCGTGTCGATGGAGACCGGGCCGTCCTCGGCGAGGGCACTCACGACCGCCAGGACGCGCCTGGCCTCCTCCTGGGGCGTGGGTCGCACTGCACCGGGGCGGGTGGACTCGCCGCCCACGTCGAGGATGTCGGCGCCCTGCTCGCGCAGCAGTCGCCCGTGCGCGATCGCGGCCTCCGGGGCGAACCACGCCCCACCGTCGCTGAAGGAGTCCGGGGTGACGTTGACGACGCCCATGACCAACGGGCGCACCGTCGTCGTGACCGGTCGGCTCACCGCTTTCCGCCGAGGAGCAGCGACATCGCCTCGGCCCTGGTCGCAGGGTCACGCAGCTGTCCGCGGACTGCGGAGGTGATGGTGCGCGACCCCGGCTTCTGCACGCCGCGCATCGACATGCAGAGGTGCTCGGCCTCGATGACGACGATGACGCCCTGTACCCCGAGGTTCGCGACGAGGGCGTCGGCAACCTGCGTGGTGATCTGTTCCTGCACCTGGGGGCGGCGGGCGAACACCTCCACGAGGCGGCCGAGCTTGGACAGCCCGGTCACCCGGCCGTCGGCCGCCGGGATGTAGCCGATGTGGGCGACGCCGTGGAAGGGCAGCAGGTGGTGCTCACACGTGGAGTACATCGGGATGTCCCGGACGATGATGAGCTCTTCGTGGTCGATGGGGAAGGTCTTGGAGAGCACCTCACCGGCGTCCTGGCGGAGCCCGGCATACAGCTCCCTGGCCGCCTTGGCGACCCGCTTGGGCGTCTCGGCCAGGCCGTCGCGGTCCGGGTCCTCACCGATGGCGAAGAGGAACTCGCGGATGGCGGCCTCGGCCCGGGGCACGTCCACCTCGGGAGGGGTCTCAGCCATCGACGCGACCACTCTCGGGGACCTCGACCACCTTCGTCGGTGGGTGCTCCCCACCCTCGGGGGCCGCGCCCGCTTGAGCCGCCGCCTCGATCTCGGCCTCCGTGCGGGGGTCCCCCTCGGCCACCTGGGCGCCGGGGGGCGCTCCGGAGCTGTTGTGTCCGTTGAGTGCGCTGCGCTCGGCGGCGGTGCGCTCGGCGGCGGTGAGGACCGGCGGCAGGTCGGAGAGGGTGCGGTGCTCGCTGGAGAGCCAGGTCGGGCGCACCGGGCGCTTCACCACGTCGGTGAAGAGCGCCGCGAGCTCCGCCGCGTTCAGGGTCTCCTTCTCCAGGAGGTCGAGCACCAGGCGGTCGAGCACGTCGCGGTTGTCGTTGACCGCGTGCCACGCCTCGTCGTGCGCGGAGTCGATGAGGCTGCGCACCTCTTCGTCGACCACTGCGGCCACCTTCTCGGAGTAGTCCCGCTGGTGACCCATGTCACGCCCGAGGAAGACCTCGCCCTGGCTCTGGCCGAGCTTGATCGCGCCGACGCGCTCGCTCATGCCGAACTCGGTCACCATCTTGCGGGCCATCGCGGTGGCCTTCTCGATGTCGTTGGCGGCCCCGGTCGTCGGGTCGTGGAAGATGATCTCCTCGGCCGCCCGGCCGCCGAGGGCGAAGGCGAGCTGGTCGAGGATCTCGTTGCGGGTGGTGGAGTACTTGTCGTCGGTCGGCATCACCATCGTGTAGCCGAGGGCCCGACCTCGCGGCAGGATCGTCACCTTGGTCACCGGGTCGAGGTTGTTCATCGCGGTCGCCACGAGCGCGTGACCACCCTCGTGGTATGCCGTGATCTTGCGCTCCTTGGCGGACATGATCCGGGTGCGCTTCTGGGGGCCGGCGATGACGCGGTCGATGGCCTCGTCGAGCCCCTCGTCGTCGATGAGCTTCTTGTCGGAGCGGGCCGTGAGCAGCGCACCCTCGTTGAGGACGTTGGCCAGGTCGGCACCGGTGAAGCCCGGCGTGCGGCGAGCCACGGCGAGCAGGTCGACCCCGGCAGCCATCGGCTTGCCCTGGGCGTGCACCTCGAGGATGCGGTGGCGGCCGATCATGTCGGGGGCCTCGACCGCGATCTGCCGGTCGAAGCGGCCGGGGCGCAGCAGAGCGGGGTCGAGGATGTCGGGGCGGTTGGTGGCCGCGATGAGGATGACGTTGGTCTTGACGTCGAAGCCGTCCATCTCGACGAGCAGCTGGTTGAGGGTCTGCTCGCGCTCGTCGTGACCGCCGCCGAGCCCGGCCCCGCGGTGCCGGCCGACCGCGTCGATCTCGTCGACGAACACGATGGCGGGGGCGTTGGCCTTGGCCTGCTCGAAGAGGTCGCGCACGCGCGACGCGCCCACACCGACGAACATCTCGACGAAGTCCGACCCGGAGATCGAGTAGAACGGCACTCCGGCCTCACCGGCGACGGCCCGGGCCAGCAGCGTCTTGCCGGTGCCGGGGGGGCCGTAGAGCAGGACGCCCTTGGGGATCTTCGCCCCGACGGCGAGGAACTTCGCCGGCTCGGCGAGGAACTCCTTGATCTCGTACAGCTCCTCCACAGCCTCGTCGGCCCCGGCGACGTCGGCGAAGGTCACCTTGGGGGTGTCCTTGGTGGCGAGCTTGGCCTTGGACTTGCCGAACTGCATCACGCGCGAGCCGCCACCCTGCGCCTGGCTCATGAGGAACCAGAAGAGACCGACGAGGAGGAGCACCGGGACGAAGCTGATGAACAGTGTCCAGAAGGTGCTGTCGCCCTCGACCTTGTCGTCGTAGCCGTCGGGAAGGCTCTTCTTCAGCTCGACGACGAGGCTCTCGGCGCGCGCGTCGACGAACTCGGCGCGCACCTTGGAGGCGTCCTTGACGTTGGCCGACTCGTCGGAGAAGGTCTGACCGCTCTTGAGGTCGAGGCTGAGGACGTTGTCCGTCGTCATCAGGGCCTTGTCGACCTTGCCGCTGGTGATGAGCTTCTCGGCCTGGGCGGTCGTGATGGTCGAGTAGCCACCGTTTCCGTCGAAGGAGAAGACCGTCAGCATGATGACGAGGACGGCCAGGACCCAGAACAGCGGTGCCCGGAGAATGCGCTTGAAATCCATGTGGCTACGGAGCGTGGGCTCCGATCCTCCTGCTCGACGACGGGGGACCGACCTGCGCTGACGCGGGCCGGGACGGGTACACGCTAGCAACGAGCCCGGGGGCGCCCGTGTTCCGCCGGGTGCTCGGTGTCGAAGCCCGCACCGACGCCGGCGCCAGAAGCGGCGAGCGCAGGGGTGTCAGCTGTAGACGTGCGGGGCGAGCGTGCCGACCACGCGCAGCCCTCGATAGGCCTCCGCGTAGTCCAGCCCGTAGCCCACGACGAACTCGGTGGGGATGTCGAAACCCACCCACTTCAGGTCGACCTCGACCTTGGCCGCCTCGGGCTTGCGCAGCAGGGTGCAGATCTCGACGGACGCAGGGCTCCGCGACTCGAGGTTGGACTTGATCCACGACAGCGTCAGCCCGGAGTCGACGATGTCCTCGACGATCAGCACGTGCCGACCGGAGATGTCGGCGTCAAGGTCCTTGAGGATGCGGACCACGCCGCTGCTCTTGGTGCCCGATCCGTAGGACGACACGGCCATCCAGTCCACCGGTGCGGTCATCGGCAGGGCCCGCATGAGGTCCGCCATCACCATCACCGCCCCCTTCAGGACACCCACGAGGAGCAAATCCTTACCGGCATACTCCTGCGCGATCAGCCCGGCGAGCTCGTCGAGCCTCGAGTGGATCTCCTCCTCGGTGATGAGGACTCTCTCGAGGTCGGCTCCCATGTGAGCGGCGTCCACAGCGTCTCCTGGTCAGGTTCGTCGGTCGTGCTCGTCAAAGGGGTGGTCCCCCTATTCAACCCGAGGTAGGGGGTCGATACGGACCCGATCCGCGGACCGGATCACGAGCAACCCGCCGGGCACGTGCACCGGCCCCTGGCCGCGCCAGTGGGTCAGGAGCCGGTCGCACGCGTCGGTGTGCCGGGACCCCAGCTGTCCGGCCGGGGTCCCAGCCGCGATGAGCAGCCGTCTCCAGACCCGTGAGCGGACCGCCGACGGGAGGGTCGCGAGGTCGTGAGCCGGCCAGGGCCCGAGGTCGAGGCACTCGACGGCCGCGTCGGCGAGCCCGTCGAGGTGGTCGGCGTCGGCCCGTAGCAGCGCGGCGCTGCGGGCCAGCCCGGCGACGACGCCCGGACCGAGCCCCTCCTCGAGGTCCGCGAGCAGGCGGCGTGCGCGGACCCGCGCGAAGGCCGCGTCCCGGTTCATCGGGTCGTCCACCACCCGCAGCCCCTGCCGCGCGCACGAGGCGCTCGTCTGGGCGTGCTGGAGCCCGAGGAGGGGCCGACGGTAGCGTCCGCGCTCGGCCGGCATCCCGGACAGCGACCGGGCACCGGACCCGCGGGCCAGGCCGAGCAGCACCTGCTCGGCCTGGTCCTCGAGGGTGTGCCCGAGGAGGACGAGCGTGGCCCCGTGTCGCTGGGCCGCCTCGTCCAGGGCGAAATAACGGGCGTCGCGGGCCGCAGCCTCCAGGCCGTGCGACCCGGGTGCGACGTCGACCCGCACGACGGCGACGGGGTCGAGCCCGTCGCCGGTGAGGTCCGCCGCGACGTCACCGGCCTCGGCGACCGAGCCCGGCCGGAGCCCGTGGTCGACGACGACCGCCCCGGCCGCGAGCCGTTGCGCCGGGGCCTCCACGGCCAGGGCGTGCGCGAGGGAGCGCGAGTCGGCGCCCCCGCTGCAGGCGACGAGCACGAGGTCGCCGGGCTGGCATTCGCGCAGGGCACCACGCACCGCGAGCCGGACCGCTGCCGTGGCCGGGTCAGGCCTCCCCCACGGCATCTGCACGGGTCAGCCGTGGACCCGGCGGACCCACGCCTCGGGGTCGGCGATCTCGCGCGCGAGGGGCAGGGTGTCCGGTGAGTCCCAGACGGCGTTGAAGCCCTCGATGCCGACCTTGTCCTGCACCCCGCGCACGAAGACCGCGCCATCGCGGTACTGGCGCATCTTGGCCTCGAGCCCGAGCAGTCGACGGAGCAGCCGGTCCGGGGCGCCCCCGCCCTTGCGGCGGGCGCTGAACTTCTTCCGGATCTGGGCCACGCTCGGGATGTGCGCGGGGCCCACGTCGTCCATGACGACGTCGGCGTGACCCTCCAGGAGGGACATCACCGCGGTCACCTGGGCCATCTTCTCGCGCTGCTCCGGGGTGGTGATGAGGTCGGCGAGCCCGGTGCTGCCCTCCTTGAACACCTCGGGGAGCTTCTCGGTGATCCGGGCCGCGAGGTCGGCCAGACGCTCCTGGTCGGGCGCGAGGTCCACCGCAAGGGCGCGGGCCTCGTCGACGATGTGGTCGCGCAGCCACGGCGTCGCGGTGAACTGCACCCGGTGGGTCTCCTCGTGCATGCAGACCCAGGCCCGGAAGTCGTCGCGGTCGACGCCGAGCTGGGTGGCGACGGCCACCATGTTGGGGGCGACGAGCACGAGCTGGGGGGTGCCGCCGGGTGCCAGGTCGTACTGGCCGAGCACCTTGCTCGCCATGAAGGCGAGCAGGGCGCCGGTCTCGGCCCCGGTCACCTTGGACCCGATGGCCTGGACCGTGGCGTTGGGCTGCTGCTCCCGGTCCCTCATGATCTGGTCGAACGCCGGGTCCAGCATGGCACCCATGGAGTCGGCGTTGAGCCCGATCCATGTGGCCCGGTCCACGACGAGCGCGTCGGGCGCGCCGTCGGGCGTGGCCATCCGCGCGGTGTCGGCGACCGGGTCCCGCGCGGCTCGGGCGGCGGCCCGGATGGCGGCCACCTCGGTCTCGGCCTCGGCGCGTGAAAGCGACGGACCCGCGGAGACGAGGGTCCTCCCGGTGGCCTTGGCGAACTCCCAGTCGACGTATCCCACGCGGTCAGCCTCTCATCAACGGCAGCCGCACCGGGTCAGCGCGGCGACGATCCGGTCCAACGCGGCACGGGCGCGCTGCGTTCCCCCATAGGTGCGCGGGAACTCGTCGACGAGGACCACGAAGGTCAGGGGGCGGCCATCGGCGTCGACCGTGCTGCCGACGAGCGCCGAGCCGGCCTTCAGCGTGCCCGTCTTGGCCCGCGGCACCCCGGCGACGTCCTCGGTGGCCGCGTCGTCGAAGCGACCGGCTAGGGTGCCGGTCAGCCCGGCCACCGGGAGCGCGGCCACCACGCCGCGGAGCCCGGGGACCGTGTCGGTCGCCGCCAGCCGCAGCACCCCGGAGAGCGTGGCGGCGCTGGCTGCCTGGCCGGGGCTCAGGCCGCAGGCGTCCTTGAGCACGAGCCCCGCGCGCGGCACCTCGTGGGCCTTCAGTCGCTGGCGGACGAAGGCGGCGTTGTCACCCTGGTGGGTGGTCGGGCTCCCCACCGCTGCGGCGGCCTGACGGACGAGGTTCTCGGTGAGGGCGTTGTCGCTGACGTCGAGGGCCCGCCCGAGCACCTCGCGGTAGGTCGCCGACTCCACCACGCCGAGCTGCTGGGCTCCGTCGGGGGCCGGGGTCGACCAGGTCTCCTCGGGGAGCAGGTCGGCGTCGACTCCCCGCTCCTCCAACGCCTCCACGAACGCGTCGGCGACCTCTCGCGCCGGGTCGCTCGGAGCGGGTCGTCCGGCGCGGGCCCGCTGGGTCGCAAGCCCGGTCATGGCCACGGCCTGGGTGAACCCGTCCCGCACGTCGTTGGGGTTCCACGTGTCCGGGATGGCCGGTCCGGGCGAGTACGTGAGGTCGAGGCGGACCCGCACCTCGCCCTTCGTCCTGTCCGAAAGCGAGTCCGCCGCCTGGGCTGCGAGGTCGCCGAGCCCGGCGTGCCCGAGCAAGGAGTCGGAGTCACCGGCATCCGGGCTCAGGAGGGTGTCCCCACCCACGACCAGGACGAGGTCCGCCGAGTCCGTGGGCGCGACCACCGACGTCGTCATCCTCGCGTCGAGGTCCAGGGAGTCGACGACGGCGAGCGCGCTGAGCACCTTGACGGTCGAGGCCGGGACCCGGGGGGTGTCGGCGTCCTCGGCCCACAGCTCGGCCCCGGTGACCCCGTCGCGGATGCTGACCCCGACCCCGCCGTCGAGCGCGGGATCCTTCGAGGCCGCCCCCAGGGCCTTCGCCAAGCCGGCGGCGGTCGGCGCGGCGGCGTCGGAGCCGGTCTCGAGGAGGATGCCGTCCGTCGTCGGCGCCGGCGCCGGGAGGATCGCCGGAGCCGGCGTCCCGGACCCCGTGGGCGTGGGCACGACGACGGGTCGGTCGAGGGTGAGGATGCCGGGGACGACGTCGTGGGCGTCGGCCACGGCATACCCGGCGACGGCCAGCAGGAGCACGCCGACGAGGGCCAGGACCCTTCTCACGGCGCCTCCCTTCGTGCGAGCGCCCCTCGATGCGCCAGACTGTGCAGCGAGCCTAGGTCACCAACGCAGAGGGAGAAGTGAGTCGTGGAGTTCGACGTCACCATCGAGATCCCCAAGGGGCAGCGCAACAAGTACGAGGTGGACCACGAGTCGGGGCGGATCCGGCTGGACCGCATGCTGTTCACGGCGATGGCCTACCCGTCGGACTACGGCTACATCGAGGACACCCTCGGTGAGGACAGCGACCCGCTCGACGCCCTCGTGCTGCTCGACGAGCCGACCTTCCCCGGGTGCCTGGTGCGGGTCCGCCCGATCGGCATGTTCCACATGCGCGACGAGGCCGGTGGCGACGACAAGATCCTGTGCATCCCCGCCGGCGACCCGCGCAAGAACCACATCCGCGAGCTCGATGACGTCAGCGAGTTCGACCGGCTCGAGATCCAGCACTTCTTCGAGACCTACAAGGACCTCGAGCCCGGCAAGTCCGTCGAGGGCGCCCACTGGGCGGGGCGGGACGACGCGGAGGGGTGCATCCGGGAGGCCCTGGAGCGCGCACGGGAGGCCGGCCTGAGCACGGCGCGTTGGCGCATGCCCGCCCACCAGGAGCAGGTCGAGGCCTCCGCCCAGCGCACCGCCGACGAGCTCCTCGCCGCGTCGGCGAAGGCCCGCAACGAGCTCGCGACCAAGGACAAGCCACTCAGCGACGGCTGAACCCCAACTTTCCCGCCCGATCCAAGAACCTTCACCCTCGCGCCCGAACCGTTCCGGTGCGACCGTGAAGGTTCTTGCGCGAAGCGGCCGTCACCAGCCCCAGGTGCCCGGCTCGCCCTTGAAGGGGCCGACCACGCGCGAGGTGATCCAGCCCCCGTAGAACCCGCCGGCCTGCGCGGTGACGACCTCGTCGTCGACGATGCACCGGTCCACGGCTCCCGGCATCACCGCGATGTGCCCGACGAGCTCCTCGAAGCCGCGGGTGGGAGTCGGGTAGGTCCACGCGGCCCGCGCGGCGACGGTGTCACCCGACAGGACGTCGAAGTACGCCGCGGCGCCCTTCCACTCGCAGAACGACGAGCCCTCGACGGGTCGGAGCGCCCCGTCGACGAAGTCGTCGACCGGCACGTAGTAGGTCGGCGGGTGGCTCGTCTCGAGCACCCGCAGGGTGTGGGTGGATGCCGCGACGCGCACGCCGCCGAGCCACACCTCGACGCACTCCGAGCTGGCGTCCACGGCAGGAGGGCGAGGGTAGTCCCACACCGACTCCTGACCCGGGCCCGGCCGCTGCGGCGCGCTGCGGCCGCTCATGCCACACCCTCGGTCGTGAGCGCCTCACGGAGACCGACCATGAACTCGGTGACCGAGCCGCCGACCTCGCGGAGCATCGTCGGCCCCATCAGCACGGTGAGGCTCCCGTCGGCGCGCACCCCGATCACGGCGGGCAGCCCGGTCATGCCGTATGCCGCGCGCTCATCCGCGCTGGTCTCGTTGCGGTGCACCAGGCGCACCGGCACCTCCAGCTCGGCCACCACCTCGTCCCACTGCGGCTTACGCCGCAGCGACCCGTGGGTCACCGAGCACAGCGAGCACTCGACGCGGCCGAAGGCGTGCCCCACGGCATACCGAACCTCGCCGAGCACACCCCCGTCGGCGTCATAGACCCCCACGACCTCCACGACCGGCTCAGACATGAGCGCACCCTAACCCCGCAGCCACCCACCTATTGCCCCCCACCCACGCCCGTGCTGCTCTCGGGGGCCCCGCGGCGTGGCTGGAGGGCAATGGGTCGGGATGGGGCTGCACTGCTCGCCCCGCGACCAAGGCTCGGCTCGAGAACGCAGGAGGGCCCGGGCAGGTGCCCGGGCCCCGCTGGGTTGAGCCGCCTATCGGAATCGAACCGATGACCTATTCATTACGAGTGAATCGCTCTGGCCGACTGAGCTAAGGCGGCGGGCACCCGGCCTGGCGGCCGGGCGCGCACCAACTATACGAGGGGACGATGCGCCATCGCGAATCCGCCCCGACGGGGCGTGCGTCAGCAGCGCAGGCCGTCCTTGGGCACCGTGCCGTCGAGGTAGTAGTCGTTCACGGCATCGTCGACGCAGGAGTTCGAGCGGGTGTATGCCGTGTGTCCGTCCCCGTCGAAGGTGATGAGGGCGGCGTCGTCGAGCTGGTCGCGCAACCGCACCGACCACTCGTACGGCGTGGCGGGGTCACGCGTCGTGCCGATGACGACGACGGGGTCGCTCCCGGCGGCCGTGATCTTGTGCGGCGTGCCCGTGGGAGGGACCTTCCAGAACCCGCACGGGAGCGAGCTCCACACGAGGAAGGGCCCCCACGTCGGCGCGGTGGCCGTGGACTCCTCCGCCAGCCGGACGCGCTCCGCGAGGTCAGCGGTGTCCGGCTTGTCCAGGCAGTTCACCGCGTAGATGACCTCCATGATGTTGCCCGCGTACTTGCCCCCGGGGTTGCGGTCGGCGTACTGGTCGGCGAGCTGCAGCAGCGCCGCGCCCCTGCCGGTGAGCGCCTCGCGCATCGCGTCGACCAGCGACTGCCACGCGCCCTGGTCGTACATCGTGGCCGCGATGCCCAGCGAGGCCCAGCCCTCGGTGAGCTTCGGGACAGCGGTGTCACCGGTCTCGCCGATGGGCGTCCCGTCCACGGACAGGAGGAACTCGCGCAGCCCCTCCATGACCGCGTCGACGGAGTCACCGAGAGGGCAGTCACCCTGCGAGACGCAGTATGCCGCCCACTCACGCGTCGCACCCTCGAACCCCTCGGCCTGACCGAGGTTGATCTCCTCGGCGGTGAGGTCGGGCGCCACCACGCCGTCGAGGACCATCCGACCGACCAGCTTCGGGAACAGGCCGGCGTACGTCGCGCCGAGGAAGGTGCCGTAGGACTTGCCGAGGTAGTTCAGCTTCTCCTCGCCGAGGGCGGCCCGCAGGATGTCCATGTCGCGGGCCGCGTCCTCCGTCGAGACATGAGCGAGGAGCCGGCCGGCCTTGTCGGCGCAGGACTGGGCGAACCGGTCCGCCGTCGCGGCGAACTCGCGCTGCTCCACGGCATCGTCCGGGGTGGGGTCAGAGCCGAGGAAGGTGTCGAGCTGGGCGTCGGTGAGGCAGTCGATCGGCGCCGACCGCGCGACACCGCGCGGGTCGAAGCCGACGACGTCGTAGGAGCGACGGACCCCCTTGCCGACGATGAAGTCCGCCGCCCGCGCGTAGTCGACACCGGAGCCTCCCGGCCCACCGGGGTTCACCACGAGCGAGCCGATCCGTTTGGATGCCTTGGCGGCGGGCACCTTGACGACCGCGATCTCGATGGACGCACCACCGGGCGAGGCGTAGTCGAGCGGTACCTTCAGGCTCGCGCACCGCGCGCCGCCGCAGCCGGCCCACCGGAGGGACTGCGAGTAGAAGTCCGACAGGGCCTCCGATCCCGGCGGAGGTGGCTGGGGACTGATCGATGTCACCGGCACGGGCCGGAGGTCGTCGACGACGGAGCACCCCCCCATGAGCACGAGGGCCAGGACGGCCGTGACGGCTCCGAGGGTGCGACGGGTCATGCGGGCACGATAAGCGAGCGATCTGGGCGGCGCCCGGTGAGGGAGGTCACGATCCAGCATTCCGTCGAACCCCGCGGTCGGGACCCGGCGGTCGGAACCGCGAAGTCGGGACCCTGCCGGTGGGCTCAGCGCGGCAGGCGCAGGTGCAGGGCCATCGCCTCGAGGGCGAGCAGGGGGGCGCCGTTGGCGTCGATCCGCTCTCGGGCCGTGCCGATCGCGTCCATGGCCCGCAGCAGGTCGTCCGGGGTGAGCACCTCGGCCACCTTCGCGACCACCTGACGGCTGTCCTCGTTGACCAGGGCCGTCCCCGCCTGCGCCCGCACGATGAGGGCGTCGCGGTAGACCGACAGGAGGTCGACGAGGGACCGGTCGATGACGTCGCGGGTGAACCGCGTGGCCCGTGTCTTCTGCTCCTTCTCCAGGGCGTTCACCTGGGAGCGGATGTGCGGCGGTTGCGTGCGAGCGGTCGGCTCGGCACCGAGGACCTCCAGGAGGCGGACCCGCTCTGCGGAGTCGCGCTCGGCCGACCTCGCGGCCGACTCCTCGGCGGCGATGGTCATGATGTCGCCTGCCGCGCCGATGGCGTCACCGACGGTGAGGATGCGGGTGGCGAGGGTGATGACGTCGTGCCGGCGGATGCGGGCGTGCTCGTCGCGGGCCAGGCGCCGAGCCAGGCCGACGTGCGACTGGGCGGCTCGCGCGGCATACAGGGCCATCGCGTGGTCGACGCCGTCACGCCTCGTGAGCAGCTCGGCCACCGCCTCGACGGAGGGCGTGCGCAGGCGCACGTGCCGCGAGCGTGAGCGGATGGTGATGATGACGTCCTCCAGGGAGGGGGCGCACAGCACCCAGACGGTGCGCGGCACCGGCTCCTCGAGGGCCTTGAGGAGCGCGTCGGCAGCGCGCTCGGTGAGGCGGTCGGCATCCTCTACGACGATGACCCGATACCGACCGACCGAGGGGCGGTGGGCGGCGAGGTTCACGAGGTCGCGGGCCTGCTCCACCTTGATCGACAGGCCCTCGGTGGGGATCACGTCGACGTCGGCGTGGGTCGCGTCGAGGGCCGTGCGGCACTCGCGACACTCGCCGCACCCGCCCGACGGGCAGAGGAGCGCGGCGGCGAAGGCCCGAGCCGCGACGGAGCGGCCGGAGCCGGGCGGTCCGGTGAGCAGCCAGGCGTGGGTCATCGCGGCCGGGTCGCGGACCGCTCCCGCGAGGGTCGCCACGGCGCTCTCCTGCCCGATGACGTCACGCCACACGCTCACGTCGGCTCCACCCCCATGACGTCGAGTCGGTGCATGACGAGGTCGTGGGCGTCCTCCGGGCGCGACGCCCCGTCGACGACGAGGTAGCGCTCGGGGTGCCCGGCCGCCATCGCGAGGAAGTGCTCGCGGATCGAGTCGTGGAAGGGGTCGGCCTCGGACTCGAGCCGGTCCTGTCGGTCACCGCGGCGCCGCCGGCCCTCCTGCGCGGAGATGTCGACGACGACCGTGAGGTCGGGTTGGAGACCGTCGACCGCCCACATCTGGAGGTCATGGACCTCGACGGCGCCGAGGTCGCGCCCCGCGCCCTGGTAGGCGACCGAGGAATCGGTGTAGCGGTCGGTGATGACCACCTCGCCCCGGGCGAGGGCCGGCCCCACCAGGACGTCGACGTGGTGTGCCTTGTCGGCGGCGAAGAGCAGGGCCTCGGCCCGGGGCGAGACGTGGTCGCCGTGGAGCACGAGGTCACGGATGGCCTGCCCGAGCTCGGTGCCACCCGGTTGACGCGTGACGGTGACCGCGCGGCCCGCGGAGCGCAGGGCATCGGCAAGCAGGCGCACCTGCGTCGACTTGCCGGCCCCGTCGCCGCCCTCGAAGGCGATGAACAGCCCTTCGTGTCCCGTCACGACCGCGAGCCTAGGACAGTCCTGCGACAGCAGTGACCGTCACTCGGTCCCATGACGATCCGCGTTGGCGTGGATCGCGTCGCGGACGTATGCCGCGAGGCCGGGTGCGAGGTCCTCGTAGCTCGTGGTGAAGCGGGGGTCCGAGACGTACATGTCGGCCAGGTTGCGGTGGAAGGCGTGGTCGAGGTCGTAGAACCATCGCTCGATCTGGGCCCGATGGGCCTCGGCGGCGTCCATCGCCTGCTCGGACGTCGCCGGCACGCCGGACGCGAGCGCGGCGACGAGTGCCGCGTTCACGGCATCCTGATCGGCCTTGATCCGTGCCCAGTCCTCGGTGGTGTAGCCCTCGGTGCGCCGGGCGGACTGGCGCCAGGCGTCGCTGTCGCCCCAGCGCTCCTGCGCCTCGGCGGCGTAGTCGTCGCCGAAGCCGTCACCGAACAGCTCCTTGAGCTCCTCGGTGGTGGCGGGTCGGTGCTCGTTCATCTCTCTCTCCAGTGCTCGTTCGATGGCGCCGACGAGGTCGTTCAGCTCGTCGACCCGGGTCAGGACCGCGGCGCGCTGGCGCTGGAGGTGCTGCACCGGCGTGCCGTCGCCGTCGAGCAGGGCCTGGACCTCGTCGAGGGACAGGCCGAGTCGCGGTACGTCACGACGGTGGCGAGCCGGGCGAGGTCGTCGTAGCCGTAGAGCCGGTACCCGGCGTGGGTCCTGGCGCTGGGGACGACGAGTCCGACGGCGTCGTAGTGGTGCAGGGTGCGCACCGTGACGCCGAAGGACTCGGCGACCTGCCCGACGGTGAGCTCCATCCGTGCAGTGTGCTGGCTCGTCGTGGTCATGTCACCACCGTGACGCCTCACGCCGCGTCAGGGTCAAGCCGGCATCCGCCTCACAACTTTCCCGCATGGAGCGGGGACCTTCAGCTCAGCACCCCCACCGATCAGGTGCGCACCTGAAGGTTCCGGGATCGGGCGGGAAAGTTGGGATGCCGGTCAGCGGCCCGGCGGCTCGAACCAGCTCGCGAGGCCCGCGGCCATGCCGAGGTCTCCGCGGGCCTTGACCTTGCCCATCATGAACATCATCGCGGGGTTGCCGGTGCCGGTGATGATCTTGAGGAACTCTGCCGGCCCCATGGTCAGCGCGAGGTCGGGCTCGAGGGTGGGGTCCTTCTCCACGGTGCACGCCCGGTCGGCGACGGCGACGGCATACGTGTCGCTGCTGTCCCCGGGACCGCCGGTGATCCGGAAGTCGATCCGCGCGCTGCGCTCCCCCGCCTTGTCGGGGCGGAACTGCTGCGGGAAGCGCTCGAAGATCGCGTCGAGCAGCGCCGCCCGGTGCTCGCCGGCCAGGTCGTCCCGGATCTCTCGGTCGGACGTGTTCTTCACGAGCGCGACGAAGTCAGCCGGGCCGAGCGCGGCGAGGGTCTGCGGGTCGAGGGCCATGGTGGGAACCTACCGGCCGCCACCCGCACGGCCGAGCCCGGTGGGTCAGGCCTTCTTGGCCGGGGCCTTCTTGGTTGCGGTCTTCTTCGTTGCGGCCTTCTTCGTCGTCTTCTTCGCGACGGCGCGCTTCTTCACCGGTCCGCGAGCCCGCTTGTCCGCGAGCAGCTCGAAGCCGCGCTCGGCCGAGATCTGCTCCGGGTCGTCGTCCTTGCGCAGGGTGGCGTTGGTCTCACCGTCGGTGACGTAGGGCCCGAACCGGCCGTCCTTCACGACGACCGGCTTGCCCGAGACGGGGTCGGCGCCGAGCTCGGCCAGCGGCGGCTTGGCCGCGGCCCGGCCCCGCTGCTTGGGCTGGGCGTAGATGGCCAGCGCCTGCTCGAGCGTGATGTCGAACAGCTGCTGCTCGTTCTCGATCGAGCGGGAGTCGGTGCCCTTCTTCAGGTAGGGGCCGTAGCGCCCGTTCTGTGCGGTGATCTCCTCCCCCGACTCGGGGTCGGCGCCGACCACGCGCGGGAGGGAGAGCAGACGGAGGGCGGTGTCGAGGTCGAGGGTGGCGAGGTCCATGTCCTTGAAGAGGGATGCCGTGCGCGGCTTCGGCTTGATGGCCTTGGCCCGACCCTTGGTCGGCGCCTCGTCGGTCTCGGGAAGCACCTCGGTGACGTAGGGGCCGTAGCGCCCCGACTTGGCGACGATGTCGTGGCCGTTGCCGGGATCCTGGCCGAGCACACGACCGTCGTCGGCCGCAGCGTCCAACAGCTCGCGGGCCATCGCCGGCGTGAGCTCGTCGGGGGCGACGTCGTCGTTGATGGTGGCCCGCCTCGGAGCGGCGGGCGCACCGTCGTCACCGAGGGCCACGGCATCGGTGACCTCGCCGGTCTTCGGGTCGACGCCGGCCGGGACGGTCTCCTCGACGTAGGGCCCGTAGCGGCCGACGCGCACGACGATGCCGTCGCCGATGTCAATCGTCGAGATGGCCCGGGCGTCGATGTCGCCGAGGTCGGCGACGAGGTCACGCAGCCCCTCGCTGGAGGTGGCCTCGTCTCCGAAGTAGAAGCGGCGCAACCACTCTGCCCGCCCCTGGTCACCCCGGGCGATGGCGTCGAGGTCCTCCTCCATGGAGGCGGTGAAGTCGTAGTCCACGAGGCGCGAGAAGTGCTCCTCCATGAGCCGGGTCACGGCGAAGGCAAGCCAGCTCGGCACGAGGGCCGAGCCGCGGTTCGAGACGTAGCCGCGGTCCTGGATGGTGCCGATCGTCGACGCGTAGGTCGAGGGGCGTCCGATGCCGCGCTCCTCCATGGCCTTGACGAGGGTGGCCTCGGTGAACCGCGGCGGCGGGGAGGTCTCGTGGCCCTGCGCATCGGCGCGGCGCACCGTGAGTGCGGCCCCCTCCCCCAGCTTGGGCAGCCGGCGCTCCTCGGCAGCCTCGTCCTTCTTGCGGGCCGACTGGCGCTCGTCCCGACCCTCCTCGTAGGCGGCGAGGAACCCGCGGAAGGTGATGACCGTGCCGCTCGCCGACAGCTCGACGGTGCGCGCCGGGGCGCCGTCGTCGAGCGTCGCCCCCAGGCGAAGTGACGCGGTGGAGCCGCGGGCGTCAGCCATCTGCGAGGCGACGGTGCGCTTCCAGATCAGCTCGTAGAGTGCGAGGTCCTCGCCGCGCAGCTCACCCCGGACCTGGGCGGGCGTGCGGAAGCGGTCACCGGCGGGACGGATGGCTTCGTGCGCCTCCTGCGCGTTCTTGACCTTCTTCTCGTAGCGGCGCGGGGCGTCGGGCACGTAGTCGCCGCCATAGAGGTCACGGGCCTGCTGGCGGGCGGCGGTGTGTGCGGCATCCGACAAGGTGGTGCTGTCGGTGCGCATGTAGGTGATGTAGCCGTTCTCGTAGAGCCGCTGCGCGACCCGCATCGCGTTGCGGCTGTTGAGCCGCAGCTTGCGCGAGGCCTCCTGTTGGAGGGTGCTCGTCGTGAACGGCGCGCTCGGGCGCCGGGTGTAGGGCTTCTCGGAGACCTCGGTGACGGTGACGTCGGCGGCACGCAGGGCGGCAGCGATGCCGGTGGCGGCCCCCTCGTCGAGCTGGGTCGCCTTGGCGTTGGTCAGCGTGCCGTCGTCGGCGAAGTCGCGGCCCGTCGCGCCGCGCGGCCCGGCGACCCCCCGGAGCCGGGCGGTGGAGACCTTCGCGGGGGTGTGGGGGGGGA
>JBBSQC010000050.1:0-26922 GCA_038258215.1 Actinomycetales bacterium
CATGAGGCTGCCGCGCTGGTTCCAGAACGTGGGCTTGGCCTGGAGGACGACGCGAGCGCCCTCGCCGAGGGGGCCGGGCATCGCGTCGAGGGCGTTGACGTGGATCGACACCGAGAGGCTCATGTCGACGTCGGGGTCGCGGAGGGTGAGGTATGCCGTGCGGGCTCCGGGTCGGCGGGTGAGCTGGACGACCTGGCCCTCGACCCAAGTCACCGACATCTTCTCGACGTACTCACCGATCTTCATCGACAGCAGCCTGACCGGCCAGGGCTCCTCGGCGCTGGTGTCGGCGGCCCGCTCGGGCAGGGGCGTCATGGGAGACACCCTAGGACCGCGGCCCGACAGCGGTTCGACAGCGGATTGGGGTGCTGAAGGGGCGCCACCTACCATTGAGGGCATGGCTGACTCCACGAAACGCGTGCTCCTCGCCGCTCCGCGCGGTTACTGCGCCGGGGTCGACCGGGCGGTCGTGACGGTCGAGAAGGCCCTCGAGCTCTACGGCGCGCCGGTCTACGTGCGCAAGCAGATCGTGCACAACAAGCACGTCGTGACCACGCTCGAGAAGCGAGGGGCCATCTTCGTCGACGAGACCGACGAGGTGCCCCAGGGCGCCACGGTGGTCCTGTCGGCGCACGGGGTCGCCCCGGTCGTCCACGAGGAGGCGAAGGCCCTCTCGCTGCGCACGATCGACGCGACCTGCCCGTTGGTGACGAAGGTGCACCGCGAGGCGGTCCGTTTCGCCGACTCCGACTTCGACATCCTGCTCATCGGCCACGAGGGGCACGAGGAGGTGGTCGGCACCGCGGGTGAGGCGCCGAAGCACATCCAGCTCGTCGACGGTCCCCACGGCGTCGCCAACGTCACCGTGCGCGACCCGGAGAAGGTCGTCTGGCTCTCCCAGACCACGTTGTCGGTCGACGAGACGATGGAGACGGTGCGGAGGCTGCGCGAGCGCTTCCCCAGCCTGCAGGACCCGCCGAGTGACGACATCTGCTATGCCACGCAGAACCGCCAGCTCGCCGTGAAGCAGATGGCCTCCGAGTGCGACCTGATGATCGTCGTGGGCTCGACCAACTCCTCCAACTCGGTGCGGCTTGTCGAGGTGGCGCTCGAGCACGGCACGCGGGCAGGGCACCTCGTCGACTACGCCGAAGAGGTCGACGTCGCGTGGCTCGAGGGGGTCCAGACCGTCGGGGTGACTTCCGGGGCGTCAGTGCCCGAGATCCTCGTGCGGGGTGTGCTCGACCTCCTGGCCGCGCACGGCTACGAGGACGTGTCGCCGGTCGTCGCGGCCACGGAGTCGTTGCTCTTCTCGCTGCCGAGCGAGATCCGGCGCGACCTCAAGGCCGCCGGCCTGTCCGACAAGATGCGCCACGACGCGAGCTTCGAAGAGGCCGGCGCACTCCACTGAGAGGCTCGGCCCGATGAGCAGGCGCTTCGAGGAGCTCGACTGGCAGGACACCGCCATGGGCGAGATCAGCCTGCGCCGGCGCATCGAGCCGACCCTCCACGTCGACGTCTTCGAGGTGAAGCTCGGCGAGGAGTTCCTCATGTCGAGCCTGTTCACCGTGGCCGAGATCGAGCTGGCCCGGTTGGGTCTGGCTGCTCTCACCGGCGCCGAGCCGAGTTCCCTGGACGTCGTCGTCGGGGGGTTGGGGCTGGGCTACACCGCGATCGCCGCGCTCGACGACGCACGGGTGCGGTCGCTCGCGGTGGTCGAGGCTCTGGCGCCGGTCATCTCCTGGCACGAGCGTGAGCTGCTCCCGGATGCCGTGGGTCTGGCCGGCGACCCGCGGACCAGCCTCGTCCACGGCGACTTCTTCGCGCTCGCAGCTGGTGGCGACGGGTTCGGGGATGGGACGCCCGACCTGCTCCACGCGATCCTGCTCGACATCGACCACACCCCGACCCACGTGCTGCACCCGAGCCACGCGGCGTTCTACAGCGCGGCCGGCCTCCGGTCCCTACGCCGGCACCTGCACCCCGGCGGCGTCTTCGCGCTCTGGTCCGACGACCCGCCCGACGAGGGCTTCCTCGCGCTGCTCCGTGACGGGTTCTCCTCGGCGGAGGCGCACCTGGTGCCCTTCGCCAACCCCTTGACCGGTGGGACATCGTCCAACTCGGTCCACGTCGCCATCGCCTGACGGCACGAGTTCGGTGGTGGACCTGCTGCCCCGCTCCGAGAAGACCCGGCCTGGATTCGTGATCGTCTCGTGACGTGTTGGGTTGTGGGAGAGCCGGTTTAGGTGGTGTGGGTGTCGGTGGCGGGTTCTAGGATTTGTCTCATGATCGATCGGTTCCCGACAGTGCAGGCGGTGCGTGAGGCGCGCCCGGCGGAGCTGGCGGTGGCTTTGGCGGGGTTGGATCTGGGGTCGGTCGGGGGGATGGCGGCGGAGCGTGCGGAGGTGGTTGCAGTGGCGACGCAGGTGGTCTCCTCGTGGCTGCACGGGTTGCAGGCGGTGGCGGTGGACCGGTTCACCGAGTGCGTGACCGATCGCATAGACGCCCACGCTGCGGACCTCGTGGCGGTGCGGGACGCCCAGCGCGCGCAGGTCGAGGCGCGGGGTGGGTCCTGGCGCGGTGACAGCGGCGCTGTCGGCCTGCCGGAGCCGGAGCAGGTCGCGGCGAGCATGCTGGCGGCGGAGTTCCGGGTCAGTCCCAGGACGATGCGCACCACGATCGGCCGGGCCCGGCACCTGGTGTGCCTGCTGCCCGAGACGCACGCGATGGCGGTGGCGGGGGTGTTGGAGCCGTGGCGGGTCATCGGGGTCCTCCAGGCGTCCCAGGGGGTGGGCTTGGCGCACCTGGGCGAGTTCGAGGCCCGCCTTTACACGGCGGATGTGGCGGGCTTGCCCAAGCCTCGCCTGGTGGAGCGTGCCCGTCGGGCGGCGGTGAAGGCCGATCCGGACGGCGCCGCGCAGGCGCTGCGGTCAGCGCCGGCGCACCGGTCGCTGTCGGTGGCGCCGAGTGAGAGGGCGGGGTTGATGCGGTGGACCGCGGAGGTCCCCGACGCCCTGTCCGCGCGGATGTTCGCCGCGGTCGATGCCCTGGCGCAGGAGTACCTGACCGCCGACACCCACATTCGCTCTCGCACCGGCGGCGGGCACAAGCGGTCGGTGGCCGCGGCCCGCCTGGATGCCCTGGGTGACCTGGTGATGGCCAACGCGAGCGTGGAGACCGTGGTCGAGCTCGTCGTCCCGGTCGACTCAGGCTCGGCGACGCTGGTGACCCGCCCCGACCCCAGGGCCGCGGCCGAGGACCTCATGGGGGACTCAAGCACCCGCGACGGAGCCGATGGGGGCCGCGGTGGTGTGCTGGTGGACCTCGTGGTGGGTCAGAACACTCTCGGGACCCTCGCCGCGGGGGAGCTGGAGCGTCACCTCGGCCTGACCCTGGGGGGGTGGCTGGAGGTGGAATCCAACCCGTTCCTGACCCAGCGCGGGGACCAGGTGTGGTTCGTGCCCGGCCTCGTTCAAGCCCCCGGCGCGTCCAGCGTCCTGCCCGAACAGGTCATCGCCCTCCTCGCCGAGGCCGACACCCGGGTCCGGGTCCGTCGCGAGGACCCCGGCAGCGCTGACGGCCCGACTGTGCGGCGGCGCACCTACCGGCCCGGCCGGGCCGTGGCCGCTGCGGTCCGAGCGAGGGACGGGCACTGCCGCTTTCCCGGCTGCTCCGTGTCCGCGAACCGGTGCCACCTCGACCACGTCGTCGCGTTCCCCACCGGCGACACCATCGAAGCCAACCTTCTCGCTCTGTGCCCGGCCCACCACGGGTTCAAACACCACGCCGGCTGGGCCGTCACCATGACCCCGGACGGCGAGTGCACCTGGGCCGCGCCCACCGGCCGCACCCACACCACCACCCCCGCCACCAGGCGAGACCACGCCGCCTGAGTGGGCGGGCCGTCCGGCGCCTCGCGCTACCTCGCGCTTCCCGAGCGCGGGTGTCCGGGTCGGACGGGTGGTGGGTCAGCCGGTGGCTCCGCGGTGCAGCGGACCCGGCTCACCATCGAGGTCGATGAGCAGCTCGGGCCTGCCGTCCTCGCCGGTGGCCGCGTCGATGAGCTCTTGGGCGGTGAGGGGGCGCGGACCGGTCTCGATCGGCGTCACGACCGGGATCTCGTCGGCGACGACCTCGAGGTCGTGCATCCTGCGGGCCGTGACGAGCACGCGGGTCTCGAGCGCGCCGACCATCGCGTTGTAGGCCTCGACGCTGGACTGGAGGCTGCGACCGACCTTGGCGGTGTGCGCCCCCAGGGTGCCGAGCCGGCGGTAGAGCTCGCGGCCGAGGGCCATGAGCTCGCGCGCGCTCTCCGACAGGGCGTCCTGCTGCCAGGTGAAGGCCACCGTACGCAGCAGCGCCATCAGCGCGCCGGGCCCGACGAGGACGACTCGTTGGGCGAGCGCCCGATCGTGCAGGCCCGGCTGCGCGGCCAGCGCGGCGCCGAGCATCGCGTCGCTGGGCACGAAGCACACGACCATCTCGGGGGTCTGCCGGAAGGCCGTCCAGTACTCCTTGGCGGCCAGCGCGGACACGTGCCCCGCGAGCGACGCGGCGTGCTCGCGAAGCAGCACCTCGCGCTCCTGCGTATCCAGGCCCTCGGCCTGGGCGTCGAGGAAGGCCGTCATGGGGGCCTTGGCGTCGATCACGAGGACCTTGTCCCCGGGCAGGCGCACGAGCACGTCGGGGCGCACCCCTCGCCCGAGGGTGCTCACGGCACTCACCTGCTCGTCGAAGTCGCAGCGCGAGAGCATCCCCGCGGACTCCAGCACCCGCCGCAGCTGCACCTCGCCCCACGCCCCACGCACCGTGGAAGATCGCAGCGAGCCCGCCAGCGATGCCGTCTGCTGGCCGAGGTGCTGGGTCTCGCCCTCCACCCGCGAGAGCAGAGAGCGCAGGGAGCCGAACTGCTCCATGCGGTCACGCTCCAGCGTGCCGACCTGGGCCTCGACCCGTCCCAGGGCGTCGCGGAGCGGGGCGAGCAGGGCGGCGGTCTCCATGTCCTCGGCGAGTGAGGTCTCCAGGTCCACCACCCGGTCGCGCAGCAGGTCCCGCTCGGCGACGACGGCCGCCGCGCGGGCGGCATACACCAGACGAGCCAGGGCCACTGCTGACCCGGCCCCGAGGACGACCCCGACGACACCCCACACCCAAGGACTCATGGGGCGGAGCATGCCACCGGTCACCGACAGGGCGCGGCAGGCGGCTAGCCTCAGGTGATGGCGCGACGTGAGGAGACCGAGCAGGAACGACTGCGGCGCATCGCGATCCTCAACGCACGCCTGCCCAAGAAGCGGAACATCGCCCAGGGAGTGCTGCGCGACCCGTCCGGCAGGGTGCTGCTGTGCGAGCTGAGCTACAAGCCCGAGTGGGACCTGCCCGGGGGCGTGGTCGACCCGGGGGAGTCACCCGCCACCTGCGTGGTGCGCGAGGTGTACGAGGAGCTGGGCATCGACGTCACTGCGGGCCGCCTGCTGGCCGTGAACTGGCTCCCGCCGTGGCGCGGCTGGGATGACGCCCACCTGTTCCTCTTCGACCTCGGGGTGCACGAGAGCGGCGAGCTCGACCCCGCCCTGTTCCTGCGGCGCGAGATCGCTGACGTCCACTGGTGCGCCCTGGACGAGGCGGCCCTCCACGTCGCCCCCTACACGGCACGGATGCTGGAGGTCGCGGGCGACGGCGAGCACACGGCATACCTGGAGAACAGCGAACACCCGGGCGTCGACGGCTGATGCCGATGGCCGCGACCCCTCCGTCAGCCCGCTACCACCTGGCACCGCCACACGGCTGGCTCAACGACCCCAACGGTCTGGTGCGGCACGAGGGTCGGTGGCACGTCTTCTACCAGCACAACCCGCACGCGGCGGTGCACGACCACATCGGGTGGGGCCATGCGAGCAGCACGGACCTCGTGACGTGGCGCCACCACCCGATCGCCTTCGGCCCGAGCGCCGGGGGGCCCGATGCCTTCGGCTGCTGGTCCGGGACCTTCATGCCCGGGCTCGACCGTCCCGCGGTTGTCTACTCGGGCATTACTGACGAGTCCCTCGGGAGCACGGTCTGCCTGCGGTGGGGTTCCGACGACCTCGACACCTGGGGCGAGCCGGTCGTGGTCGCCGGCACCCCGGAGGTCGACGGCATCCGCGTCATGCGCGACCCTTTCGTCTTCTCGTGGTCGGGGACGCGGTATGCCGTGCTGGGCGCAGGGCTCGACGACGGGACGCCCGCGGTGCTCCTCTTCTCCTGCGAGGACCCCTTGGCCTGGTGCTACCGCGGCGTCTGGCTCACCGACCGATCTCGCGGGTTGGAGGGAACGCCGGTCGCCGACATCTGGGAGTGTCCTCAGGTGCTCGAGCTCGACGGGGGTGTCGTCGTCGTGCTCTCGCTCCAGCTCGACGGCGTGCTCGGGGAGGTTCTGGCGGTCGTCGGCGAGATGGCGGAGGTCGATGGACAACCGGAGTTCACGGCCTCGTCCAGCCATCGGCTGGACCTCGGGACCTCCTTCTACGCACCCCAGGCCCTCGCCGGCGGACCCGAGCCGTTGGTGCTCGGCTGGGTGCGACAGGAGGATGTGGACCCCGCCGTGCACGACGTGGCGGGATGCCTCACCCTGCCGCGACGGCTCTCCCTGCGTGACGGCGTGGTGCACACCAGCCTGGACCCGGCGGTGGAGACCCTCGTCGGCGAGGGAGAGGATCGGGGCGCGGGTCGTCACCGGCTGCCGACCCGGTGCGTGGTCGTCATCCACGGCGATGGCGAGGGGTCCGCGGCCGTCGAGCCCGGCCCGCCGGCCCTGGCGGGACTGCGTCGGGGCACCCGGGTGTGGGTGGACGCCGACGTCGTCGAGGCGCACCCCGATGACGGCTCGCCGCCCACAACGGTGCGTGGAGCGTCCTCAGCGTGGTGGCTCGTGCTGCCCGACGGCGGGCGCGCGACGGTGCACGACATCGGGCTCCCGGCCCGCGGGTAGACTCTCGGCCCTGTGAGCCTCCAGATCGGCATCGTCGGACTGCCCAACGTCGGCAAGTCCACGATGTTCAACGCCCTGACCAAGAACAACGTCCTCGCCGCGAACTACCCGTTCGCGACGATCGACCCCAACGTCGGCGTCGTGCCGCTGCCCGACGAGCGGCTGGCCCGCCTCGCTGAGATCCACGGCAGTGCCAAGATCCTCCCGGCGACCGTCGACTTCGTCGACATCGCCGGGATCGTGCGCGGCGCGTCGGAGGGGGAGGGGCTCGGCAACAAGTTCCTCGCCACCATCCGTGAGGCCGACGCGATCTGCCAGGTGGTGCGGGCCTTCGAGGACGGCGACGTCGTGCACGTCGACGGCAAGGTCTCGCCCGGCTCGGACATCGAGACGATCCACACCGAGCTGATCCTCGCGGACCTGCAGACCCTCGAGAAGGCCGTGGTCCGGCTCGAGAAGGAGTCGCGGATCAAGAAGGAGTCCAAGCCGCTGCACGAGAACGCGCTCGCCGCGCAGAGCGTGCTCGAGGCTGGAACCACCCTGTATGCCGGTGCCGCGGCGGCCGGGGTCGACCTCGTCATGGCGTCCGGCCTGGGACTCCTCACCACCAAGCCCTTCATCTACGTGTTCAACCTCGACGAGGAGCAGCTCGCCGACGCGGACCTGCACGCCCGACTGGGGGAGCTCGTGGCGCCGGCCGACGCCGTGTTCCTCAACGCCAAGCTCGAGATGGACCTCATGGAGATGTCCGAGGAGGAGGCCCTGGAGATGCTCCAGTCCTTCGGGGCGGAGGAGTCCGGGCTCGACCAGCTCGCGCGGGTCGGCTTCCACACCCTCGGGCTGCAGACCTACCTCACCGCAGGCCCGAAGGAGTCACGGGCCTGGACCATCCACCAGGGCTGGACCGCCCCGCAGGCCGCAGGGGTCATCCACACCGACTTCCAGCGCGGGTTCATCAAGGCCGAGATCGTGTCCTTCAGCGACCTCGACGCGGTCGGCTCGATGGCTGCGGCCAAGGCGGCCGGGCGGGTGCGCATCGAGGGCAAGGACTACGTCATGGCCGACGGCGACGTGGTGGAGTTCCGCTTCAACGTCTAGCCTCGTCGGGATTCGCCGCTAGGCGCTGAGGATTGTTGGCTCTTGGGGTCGAGCTGGTCCGCGACAGTTCGCACGCCCGTCGACGCCCGGGCTCTTCGGTAGGCGCTGCTTCGTTCTCTCGGGTGGCACGCTGGTGCTGTGGCACTTCCAGAGACTGACCTGCACCGCATTCGGCGGTGGACACGAGAGCGCGTGGCCGAGCACCTGTGGGACGAGGTCAAGGTCGAGGCCGACGTCTCCGAACGACACGTCGACATCGTCGAGGTGCGGCCGGCGTGGGACGGCCTCGGTGAGCACACGCGCTTCCCGATCGCCCGACTGCGCTACACGACGTCCACCGGCCGATGGGCGATCTACTGGCGCGACCGCAACCTCAAGTTCCACGAGTACAAGCACAAGCGCCCGACCAAGAACGTCCAGGCCCTCCTCGACCACATCGAGACCAGCGGCGACCCCATCTTCTGGGGATAGGGAGCCGCTCGTTGACTGTCGATATGGTGGAGGATAACCTCAGTTATATGAGAACTGAGGCGCCCCTCCTCGCTCCGATCTTCCGGTCGGACGGTCAGGCACGTCTCCTGTCCACCGTATTGCTCACCGGTGACGAGCTGAGTCTCACTGACCTGGCCGAGCGGGCCGGCCTGGCTTACCCGACCGCGCACCGTGAAGTCGCTCGCCTGATCGATGCCGGCATCCTGAGCGAGCGACACGTGGGGCGCACAAGGCTGATCCGCGCCAACGCTCAAAGCCCACTGGTGGAGCCCTTGCGCGAGATCCTCACGGTCGTGACCGGCCCGGTGGTGATCCTGGCCGAGGAGCTTGCCCGCATCGACGGGATCGAGGCCGCATTCCTCTACGGCTCCTTCGCCGCTCGGCTGCTCGGTGATGCTGGTCCGGCCCCGCACGACATCGACCTCATGGTGCTCGGTGAGCCCGACGTGGACGCGGTCTACGAGGCGTGCACGCGCGTCGAGTCGGCCGTTCACCGTCCCGTGAACCCGACGATCCTCACCCCTGAGGAGTTCGCCGCGCCCTCCGCCTTCCTGGACAACGTGCGCAGGGGCCCGGCGGTCGCCGTGATGGGGGAGCTGCCATGGTGCTGACCCCGCTCACCCGCGTCCAGCAGGCGACGGTCCTCGTGCTGGTCGAGGCGCGACGTCTCGATGTCGTGCCCGCAGACGTCGCGCGTGCGACCTCGTTCCTGCGTCAGGCCGAGGAGCGCTTGGACCAGTTGCCGTTGCTCACAAGCGTCACCGTCAAGTACAGCGTCGCCTATGACGCCTGTCACGACACCGGCGAGGCGCTTATGGCGGCGTACGGCTTCCGGACGACCAACGGGCCGGGGCAGCACGAGGCGCTAGGCCGTTACCTGCGCGCTGTGTTCGACAAGCCTCCCGGAGACAATGCAGCGCGAGAGTTCGACCGCCTGCGACGCGCCCGCAACCAGGACCGCTACGAGGCGAAGCCGGTGGGGGCAGCGGCGACCGAGAAGGCCGAGCAGGTCGCGCGGACGCTCTTCGACGCCGCCCTCGCCAGAGGGATCTCGCCGTGACCCAGCAGTCCGCAAACAGTCCGCAAGGAATCCAGCCGAGACCGATGATCGCCGACGACGCCCGACTGTCTCGAGAACGAGTTTCCGCAGGTCAGGCCGTATTTTCCGACGTCAACCGACGGTGACCAACAAAAGCCAAACCCCGCCTGATCGTTCCGCTTCAACGTCTGAGGGCGTGTGGGGGCCGAAGGTCGGATCGCTCGTGCGCTGCTTCCACGGCGGTGGCCAACAGGGCGAGGCCGGCCAGCACGAACGCCGCAGGTGGCACGACGTCCGCGAGCCACGGCACGGAGTCCGGGAAGAGGGATTGCTCGAGGATCTCGCTGGCGAGTGCGACCAGGAGGGCGACGACGAACACCGGGAACGCGCGTCGCCTCCTGACGCGCAGTCCGAACGGAGCCACGACGCAGAGCAGGAGTGCGATCGGCAACACCAGGATGAAGTCGCCCATGACGAGTTCGACGAGAAGTGGCACGACGATCAGGAGTGCTGCCGCGACGTAGGCCGTGACGACGGCCCACTGACGGGGCGGAGCGGGCTGCGTGGTGTCCATGAGGGCTCCCAAGGTTGGGGTTCCAACCACGCTAGGAGCGATCTTCCGGCGCGGACACCGGGAAAAGGAGGGCTCTTCCACCTACCTAAGCGGGGGGTGCAGAGTGCTCCCTCCCGGATATCGTCAGGATGTGCGCTTGCCCCGCCTTGCCCCCATCGCACCAGCTGATCTGGCCCTGGCGATCGTGCTGGCGGTCCTGGCAGCGGTCGAGACCGCGGTCAAGGGTGGTGACGAGATGGTGCTGCGCACTGGGCTCGCAGCGGCAACCGTGTCCAGCGTGGCCCTGCGCCGACGCATGCCCGGTCTCATGGCGCTCGGCTTCGCCAGCGGCATGGCACTGGAGTCACTGGTCACCGAGTCCCCCGACGAGATGGGGGTGCTGATCGGCTGCATGATCGCCTCGTTCTCGGTGGCGGGCTACGCCGGGACTCGCGAGGGGATCCTGGGTGTGGGCCTGCTCAGCCTGGCCGTTTCAGTGACGATCGCGGTCGACCCGAGCGATGAGATTGGCAACATTCCTCCCACGCTTGTGCTCTTCGTCTGGCTCCCGGCCGCCGTTGGGTTCGGCTGGGCCAAACGGGGGAGCAACCTGCGCGCCCAGACGATCCGCGCCGAGTCCGCTGAACTCGAGACAGCATCTGCGGTCGAGGCGGAGCGTCGGCGCGTGGCCCGCGAGTTGCATGACGTCGTCTCGCACGCGGTCACCGTGATCGCTGTCCAGGCGGCGGCCGGCCAGGCCACCCTGGCCAGCGATCCGGCCGCGTCGGGCCGCTCGCTCACTGCCATCGCCGAGTCGAGTCGGGACGCGCTCGACGAACTGCACGCGCTGCTCGGGTTGCTTCGGGAGCCTGCCGACACGTCTACGCAACGCGGTCTGGCTCAGTTGGGCACACTGGTGGAGACCGTTCGCGCTGCGGGGATCAGCGTCGAACTTCACGACAGCTCGGATTCGGTGTGCCTGACCGAAGCCGTCGATCACCTCGCCTACCGCGTGCTGCAGGAGGGACTGACCAACGCCCTGCGGCATGCGCGAAGCCCACACGTCGTCGTGCGACTCGGCGTTCTCGGCCAGCAGGTAACTCTGCAGGTCCAGAGCGCCGGCAGGAACCATCGCTCGACATACGGCGGTCACGGCTCGGGGATCGAGGGTCTGCGGGAACGGGTCACCGCTCTCGGCGGCGTCGTCGACACATCCGGCGACGGCGACATGTTCACCCTGTCCGTCACCATCCCCGTCAGCGCGACATGACCAGCGTCGTGGTCGTCGATGACGAGGCTCTGATCCGCGAAGGCCTGGTGGCGATCGTGTCGGCGCATGCTGGCCTTGACGTCGTGGGCACGGCCGCGAACGGAGCCGATGCGATCACCGAAGTGAACTCCAAGACACCGGACGTGGTCCTCATGGACGTGAGGATGCCGGTACTCGACGGGCTGGACGCCACCCGCCGAATCACGAAGTCGGGGGCGCGAACCAAGGTACTCATCCTGACAACCGTCGAGACTGACGAGGTGGTCTTCGGTGCGCTCCGAGCCGGCGCCAGCGGATTCCTGCTCAAGAGCTCCCCTCCCGAACAGTTGTGGCAGGGGATCACCACGATCGCCGCCGGCGAAGCCCTGGTCGCTCCCGCCGTGACTCGCCGTCTGATCGAACGCGCCATCACCTCCGGGCCCGCCGTCTCGCCAGCCACGCTCACGCTCACCCTGCGGCAACGCGACGTCGTGCTCGGCGTGGCGCAAGGACTGTCGAACCGCGAGATCGCGGCGGCGCTGTTCCTCTCGGAGCACACCATCAAGGGCTACGTGAGCGAGATCCTGACCCACCTCGGCCTACATGCCCGCACCCAGCTCGTGATCGCGGCGTACGAGTCGGGCCTCGTCCGCCCCGGCGGGACGAGCTGGTAGCTGTTCGGACGGTCCGCCGATCGGCCCGACGCACCGCATGGGTCAGCGGGCTCGGCCTCACCGGGTCACGCGGCGCGCTGGCCGCTCAGCGCACGAAGACCCGCAGCAGGGTCTCGACGATCTCGTCGACGCTCCACTGCGTCGTGGCCGGACCGACGACGATCTCGGTCCAGGACCACCCGGGCACATCGGAGGCCGTCCACCGCGGCGTCAGCGCCAGGTGCTCGCGCTCCATCGCGGTGACCCTGCGCTCGTCCAGATCCTCGGCGCCGCGCTCGACGTGGATCCGGAAGGAGTTGGATTGCGGCGGTGAGGGACTGACCCGTATGCCGCGTGCCTCCAGCCGCTCGGCCAGGGCCACCGCGCACTCGTGGTACTCCGCCATCCGGGGCAACTCGGTGTCCAGGCCACGCAGGGCGGCCACGGCATACGGCATGAGGCTGAAGAGGGTGCCACCCATTCGCGTGCGCCACGTGCGAGCCTCGGCGACCTGCTCCTCGGGGCCGGCGACCGCTGCCCCGGCGAACCCCCCGAGGCCCTTGTAGAACGAGACGTAGACGCTGTCGGCGAGGTCGGCGACAGCGTCCGGGGAGTGGCCGAGGTGGGGAGCCGACTCCCACAGGCGTGCGCCGTCGAGGTGCAGCGGCACGTCACGGGCGCGGCAGGCCTCACTGAAGGCCACGAGCTCGTCCCATGACGGGAGGAAGAACCCGGCGTCGCGCAGCGGCAGCTCGAGCAGCGCCGCACCGAGGCGACCGGGGATGCCGGCCAGGTCTGCGGCGAGCGGCACCCGCGGACCGTCGGTGAGGAGGGCGAAGTCGAAGCCGTGCAACAGCCTCGGGCCGTCGGCCTCGCTCCGGAGCAGGTGCGACAGGGCGGGAATCGCGACGCGCCGCGAACCGGCGGCATCGCACCACACACGCACCATCGACTGCTGGGCCATGACGCCGCTCGGGAACATCGCGACGGCCGGCTTGCCGAGCAGCTCGGCCAGGCGCGCCTCCAGCGCGGCGACCGGGCCGTGCTCGCCGTAGCGGTCCCAGCGGGCCACCTCGCCGGCGGCGGAGTCCTGGGTGGCAGCCAGGAAATCCGCGAGGCCGCGCAGCTCGCGCTCAGGCGTGGACGGCGCGTGCCCGGTGAGCCACCGAGCCACGCCCGGGGTTGCGGCGCGGGCCCGCTCGGCATGGGTCGGGGTCTGCTCTTCGTCGGCCACTGCACCATCCTCCACGTGCGGCGTCGCTCAGGAGCCGAAGGGCCAGCCATCGGTGATGCCGGCCGCGCGACTCGGCTCGATGTAGTGCTCGTGACCGAAGAAGACGGCGAAGACCTCCTCGGGCATCGAGAGCATCATCCCGACGTCGCTCGTCTGGCTCGCGTGGCACTCGAGCGCGCCCCGGCGCTGCGGCATCTGGTCCCGGACGTCGACCCGCCAGTGGATCTCGGCCTCGGGGGTGCCCATCGGGTTCCCGTCATCCATCGGGCCGTCCGGGTCGAAGACCTCCTCGCCGGCCGCACGAGCCGCCTCGGCCATCGGTCGCATCGCGTCACGGTTCATCGTGGACTCCAGCACCCGAGGCCGCCGGCCCGCGAGGTCGACACCGGCGTGCAGCACGCGGTGGACCTGCACGTGGTCGGGGTGGCCGTAGCCCCCGTGCCAGTCGTACCCCACGGCGATGTCCGCGTCCTCCTCGTCGAGGACCGTGGCGAAGCGCCGCGCGGCCTCGTCAACGGACGCCGACACGAACGACCCTTCGTGCGCGTTCTGCTCCCACCCGGTCATTCCCGAGTCCGCGTAGCCCAGCCACACGACCTTCTGGACCCCCAGCACCTCCGCCGAGGCACTCGCCTCCTCGCGCCGCCGCTCGACCACACCCTCCCCGGGCTCCAGGTCGGTGGGCGCCTCACCGTGGTCGCCGTTGGTCGCGAAGACCACGACCACCCGGCTCCCCTCGGCTGCGGCTCTGGCCATCGAGCCCGAGGTCTGGGAGGCCTCGCGTCGGGGTGGGCATGGAGGAACACGATCGTCGGCACGGGCCCCATCATGCCGGGAGGTTCCGACGAGACGTCCGCGTCCGGCATCCCACGCCGCGCACGGAGCGATCTCGCGTGTCAGCAAAGGCCCACCAGCCCGGCCGACACTCCTACTCTGTGCGATGGCCCGGCGGGCGCCGGGTGCAGGCGTGGACATGGAGGTGCGACATGGGATCACACGACGTCGTGGACCGGGGAGCGGTCGACCACGACACCGTCCCGCCGGCTCGGAAGGGGCTGCTCGCCATCGCGTGCGTGCTCCTCGCCCTACCGATCGTGGCGCTGATGTGGGTCAGCAGCTACAGCCGCGACGAGCCTCGCCTCTTCGACTTCCCCTTCTTCATCTGGTACCAGTTCCTCTGGGTCTTCCTCTGCTCGGGCATGACCTACACGGCGTACCGCATCGTCCTCGTGGCCCGCCCGCACCGGCCGATGACCGACGAGGCGGATGCCGGGCCGGATGCCGGCTTGGATCCGTCCGCTGCGCACAGCCAGGACCGGTCATGAGCGGCGTCAACGGTGTCGCCCTCACCGTCCTCATCGGGCTCTTCGCCCTCGTCACCATCATGGGCTTCTTCGCCAGCCGGTGGCGTCGCCCGACTAGCATGGAGTCCCTCGACGAGTGGGGCCTGGGCGGCCGCTCGTTCGGCACGTGGATCACCTGGTTCCTGCTCGGTGGCGACCTCTACACGGCATACACCTTCGTGGCGGTGCCGGCGGCGATGTTCGCCGCGGGCTCGGTGTCGGGGTTCTTCGCGGTGCCCTACACGATCGTGCTCTACCCGATCATCTTCGTCTTCATGGGCCGGCTGTGGTCGGTGAGCCACCGCCACGGCTACGTCACGACGGCCGACTTCGTGCGCGGACGCCACGGCTCGCGCGGGCTCTCCCTCGCGGTGGCGGTCACCGGATTCATCGCGACCATGCCCTACATCGCGCTCCAGCTCGTCGGCATCCAGGCGGTGCTCGAGGTCGCCGGGGTCGGCGGTGGGGACAACTGGCTGGCCAAGGACGCGCCGCTGTTCGTCGCGTTCGCTCTCCTCGCGGCCTACACCTACTCGAGCGGTCTGCGGGCGCCGGCGATCATCGCCTTCGTCAAGGACGCCCTGATCTACCTCGTGATCATCGTCGCGATCATCTACCTGCCGACCAAGGTCGGGGGCTGGGAGAACATCTTCAGCGCGGCGGAGCAGAAGATGACCACCCCGAACCCCATCGACGGCAAGCCGACCGGCACCTTCATCCCCGGGGCCACGACCCACTGGGCCTACGCGACACTGGGGCTCGGCTCGGCGCTCGCACTGTTCATGTACCCGCACTCGATCACGGCGAGCCTGTCGGCCTCCTCGCGCAACACGATCCGGCGCAACGCCGCGATCCTCCCGGCCTACAGCTTCGTCCTGGGCCTGCTGGCCCTGCTCGGCTGGGTCGCGATCGCGGCCGGCACCAAGCCGATCGGGCTCGACGGGAAGCCCAACGCCCAGCTCGTGGTGCCCCAGCTCTTCGAGGACTTCTTCCCGTCGTGGTTCGCGGGAGTCGCGTTCGCGGCCATCGCGATCGGCGCGCTCGTCCCCGCGGCGATCATGTCCATCGCCGCCGCCAACACCTTCACCCGCAACATCTACAAGGAGTGGCTCAAGCCCGACGCGACGCCGAAGCAGGAGGCCAAAATCTCCAAGCTCTCGTCTTTGGGGGTCAAGGGGTTCGCGCTCGTCTTCGTGCTCGTCCTGGACAAGCAGAACGCGATCAACTTCCAGCTCCTGGGCGGCATCTGGATCCTCCAGACCTTCCCGGCCGTGGTGCTCGGTCTCTACACCCGGTGGCTGCACCGGTGGGGCCTGCTCGCCGGCTGGGCGGTCGGCATGGTCTACGGCACCTGGCAGGCGTGGAACGTCACCAACCCGCGCGCGGGCACCGAGCACTTCGGTGGCTCGCTCTCGCCGATCCCGGTCATCGGCGCGCTGGGCTACATCGCGCTCACGGCCTTCGTGCTCAACCTCCTCGTCGCCGTGGTCGTCACTCTGGTGCTGCGGGCCACGAAGGCTCCCGCGGGTGAGGACGAGACGATCCGGGGCGACTACTTCGCCGACGCAGGGGATCCCCGGGTCGAGAAGCTGCCCACTCCCATCCACCAGGAGGCTCCGAACCCCTGAGTCGCGGTCTCCTCACGCGCAAGACCGGAGGGCACGCACCAACTGCTGCGTGCCCTCCGTCTTCTGCGTGATGCCAAGCCCGGGACGGCGCCGGCATCCCGAGCCTGCGGCCACCGCATAGGGTTCCCACCATGAGAGTCGCGGTCACCGGAGGGTCGGGAAAGCTCGGGCGCCACGTGGTCGAGAGGTTGCGTCGCAGCGGCCACGACGTCGTCAACCTCGACAGCCACGGAGAGCGCTGGACGGGGTGGATGAGCGTCGACCTCAGCGACTACGGGCAGGTCATCGATGCGCTCGGCGGTGCCCACGGCGAGCAGCCGCCCGCCGAGGCCGTGGTGCACCTGGCCGCGATCCCGGCGCCCGGGCTCCACCCCGACGCCGCAACCTTCGGCAACAACATGGTCTCGACCTTCAACGTGCTGCATGCCGCCGTGCGCCTGGGCATCGACAGGGTCGTCATGGCCTCCAGCGAGACCGTCCTCGGCATTCCGTTCGACACGCCGCCTCCCTACCTGCCGGTCGACGAGGAGTATGCCGCGCGCCCCGAGTCGGTCTACTCCCTCGGCAAGCACCTCGAGGAGACCATGGCCGTCGAGCTGTGCCGGTGGCACCCGGGGCTCACCATCACGGCACTACGGTTCTCCAACGTCATGGACGACGAGGACTACGCCGACTTCCCGGCATACGACGCCGACCCGAGGCTGCGCCACTGGAACCTGTGGGGCTACATCGACGGCCGCGACGGGGCTCACGCCGTCGAGCAGGCGCTGGCGCTGGAGACCCCGGGGTTCGAACGGTTCGTCATCGCGTCGCCCGACACGGTGATGAGCCGGTCCAGCGCCGATCTCGTGGCGGAGGTATTCCCCGACGTGGAGGTACGCCGCGAGCTCGGTGAGCACGAGACGCTGCTGTCGATCGACAAGGCCCGACGCGTCCTGGGCTACGCCCCGCAACACTCCTGGCGGGAGGTGTCCTGAGGCGCCTCGCGGGCAGGGCAGGATGGGCGCATGCCGTCCGCCTCACCCTCACCGTCACCCCGGCTCGTCGACCTCGCCCAGGCGCACGGCGTCGCCACCGAGTACTGGGACTGGCTGGGCCAGCACGTCACGGTCACCGGCGACTCGATCCGCGCCGTGCTCACAGCTCTGGGCGTTGACGCCGATGGTGACGACGCGGTCGAGCGGGCGATCGCGGACCACGAGGACGCACCGTGGCGGCGCACCCTGCCCGCCACCGTGGTGGCGCGCGAGGGGTTGACCCCGTCGTTCACGGCCCACGTCGAGGCCGGCACCGGCATCCGGCTCGAGGTCGTGCTGGAGGAGGGCACGCGGCGCGAGGTCCGGCAGGTCCACCACCCGGTCGCCGACCGCGTCGTCGACGGGCGCACCCTCGGGTGTGTCACCTTCGAGGTGCCCGGCGACCTCCCCACCGGGTGGCACCGGCTGCTCGCCACGGTCGACGGCGCGCCCCTGGCCCCCTCCACGCACGAGGCCACCCTCGTCGTCACTCCGCAGCGCCTCGAGCTGCCCGGTGCCGTCGCGGCCGGTCGGGCCGTCGGGCTGATGGCGCAGCTCTACCAGGTGCGCTCGGCCGGGTCGTGGGGCTTCGGGGACCTGCGCGACCTCGCCGACCTGGCCACGTGGGCCGCACAGCAGCACGACGCCGACTTCGTGCTGATCAACCCCCTGCACGCCGCCGAGCCGGTCTCGCCCATCGAGCCGTCGCCCTACCTGCCCACGACGCGCCGCTTCGCCAGCCCGCTCTACCTGCGGGTCGAGGACGTGCCCGAGATCGAGGACCTGGGGGCCGAGGAGCGCCTGGCGGTCGCGGCCCTCTCCGGGCAGGCCCGGTCCCTCAACGTCACCGACCGGATCGACCGGGATGCCGTGTGGTCGGCCAAGGGCGAGGCGCTGCGCCTGGTCTTCGGGGTCGGGGTCAGCGGGTCACGAGCCGGCGACTTCGCCGCCTTCTGCGAGCGAGAGGGTGAGGGGCTCACGACGTTCGCGACGTGGTGCGCCCTGGCCGAGCACCACGGGCTGCCGTGGACCGCGTGGCCCGCCGAGCTCCAGCAGCCCACCGACCCCGCCGTCGCGGCCTTCCGCGACGCCCACCACGACGACGTCGAGTTCCACCGCTGGCTGCAGTGGCTCCTCGAGGAGCAGCTCGCGTCGGTGCAGGAAGAAGCCCTGGACGCCGGGATGTCGCTCGGCATCGTCCACGACCTCGCGGTCGGGGTGCACCCGGTGGGGGCAGACGCCTGGGGGCTCGGAGACGCCCTCGCCCGGGGCGTCACCGTGGGCGCACCGCCGGACCAGTTCAACCAGCTCGGCCAGAACTGGAGCCAGCCGCCGTGGCGGCCCGACCGGCTCGCCGAGCTCGGCTACGCACCCTTCCGCGACATGGTGCGCTCGATCCTGCGCGACTCCGGCGGCATCCGGGTCGACCACATCATCGGGCTCTTCCGGCTCTGGTGGATCCCCACGGACGGCACACCGGCCGACGGTACCTACGTGCACTACGACCACGAGGCGCTGCTCGGCATCCTCGTCCTCGAGGCCCAGCGGGCCGGCGCGCTGGTCGTCGGTGAGGACCTCGGTGTCGTGGCGCCGCACGTGCGCGACTACATGCTCGAGCGGGGCCTGGTCGGCACGAGCATCCTGTGGTTCGAGTGGGAGGAGGACCAGCCCAAGCCGCCGGAGCACTACCGGGACCTGTGCCTGTCCACCGTGACCACGCACGACCTGCCGCCGTCCGCGGGGTACCTCACCCTCGAGCACGTCGCGATCCGTGAGCAGCTCGGCCTGCTCACCCGATCGGTCGAGGAGGAGCGGGCCCAGGAGGAGACGTCGATCGCCCGAGTGCGCGGCGCCCTGGCGGCGCGCGGGCTCCTCGCGCCGGACGCGACGCTCGACGAGGTCGTGGTGGGGCTGCACCGGTGGCTGGCGCAGACGCCGAGCCGGATGCTGGCCGTGTCGCTCGCGGACGTCGTCGGTGACCGCCGGGCGATCAACCAGCCCGGCACGAGCGACGAGTACCCCAACTGGCGGATCCCGGTCGCCGACGCGAACGGTCGCCCAGTGTCCCTCGAGGACATTCGTGGCGCATCGCTCGCCGGCTCGCTGTTCGACGCGCTCCGCGAGGTGCCGGCCGTGAACAACTGACCAATAGGTCGATTGTTCACGGGGTGGGTTGGGCTGGCTAGCGCCGGTTACCGCGCGGTAGGTCACCCGATCGCCTGATCTACCACGGGGTAACCGGAGTCGTGCCCGGTCCTCCCGCGGCCCTGTTCCCCGTCGTCGCGCCGTCCACAGGAGCCGGATGCCGGCCCGCTCGTCCACAGCTTCCGGCTCACCCTGCCCGCGCTCGTCGACCCCGGGGCAGTCTCGGCGGCATGCCCGAGTTCTCCGACGCCGCCCGAGCCCTCCTCGCGCGCCAGGAAGGAGTCGCCACCAGGGCCCAGCTCGTGGCGCGCGGCGTCACACCCGTCGCGGTGCGCTGGAACAGCGGCCGGAGCTGGCGGGTCATCCTGCCGCACGTGGTGGGCGTGTTCCCGGGGAACCCCACCGAGCGGCAGCGTCACATCGCGGCGCTGCTCTGGGCCGGAGACGACTCGGTGCTCGCCGGGGCGACCGCCGCGCGACTGCACGGCATCGCCTCGGTCGACCCGCGGGACCGGTGCCACCTGGTGGTCCCTGCCCCGCGAAGCAGCCGGGCGAGCGGGTTTGCCGTGGCTCGCCGCACCCTGCTCCATGACCGCGCCACCGTCACCAAGGGTCCTCTGCGGCTCTGCTCTCCGGCCCGGGCGGCCGTCGACGCCGCCCGCGTGCAGCGCACCGAGGAGGCGCGCATCGCGATCCTCATCGAGGCCGTGCAGAAGGGACTCTGCACCCTCGATGACCTCACCGAGTGGGTCCACCGCCTGCGACCACGTGACGCGGCATCCCTGCACCGACCGCTCGGTGCTGCGGCGAGCGGAGCCTGGTCGGTGCCTGAAGCCGTGGTCCTCGACCTGGTGGCGACATCGCCCACCCTCCCCGAGCCGTGGGCCAACCCGAGGCTCAGGCGTGCCGACGGCACTCTCCTCACCACGCCCGACGTGTGGTTCGACGAGGTCGCGCTGGCGGTGATGGTGCACTCCCGGCGACACCACAGCGAGGGCGAGCTCTGGGACGCCACCGTCGAACGAGATGGCGACCTCGTCGCGGAGGGTGTCGTGGTGGTGGGGGTGACCCCGGCCCGGTTGCGATGCGCCCCGGCGGACGTGCTCGCCCGGGTGGAGCTCGCCCACGCCGCCGCGCGCCGTCGACCGCGCCCGGCCGTGGTGGCGACACCGAGAGGCGGTGGCGGTGCTCGGTCGCCCCTCCACCCGGGATCAGCGCCTGTTACCGCGTCGTAGGTCACGTGATCACCTCACCTACGACGCGGTAACCGACGCTGATCCCAGGAGGGCGACGAAGCGATCCGCGAAGGGCCGCCACCCGGCCCGCAACTGCTCCTCGGCAGAGCTGACCCCCTCGAGCAGGGCCGACTGGTCGGCCGTCAGGCCCTCGGGGGAGTCCCACCGCAGCCACGACTCGAACACCTCGGGCGAGGTCTCCGGGTGGAACTGAACCCCCCACGCGGCCGGCCCGTACAGCACCGCCTGCGGGCGGCCGTCGGGCAGGCTGGCGAGCAGCACGGCGCCGTCGGGGAGGTCGAGCACCACGTCGTCGTTGTAGTGGATGGTCCGGATGCCGTCCACACCGCCGAGCAGTGGGTCGGCCCGGCCGGCGCCGTTCAGGTGCACCGGCACCATCCCGATGGTGGGCCCGGACGGGTTGCGTCCCACGTGACCACCCAGTGCGACGGCCAGCAGCTGGTGGCCCAGGCACAGCCCGAGGGTCGGGACGGCGCGGCTGACAGCGCTGCGAAGCAGCTCACGGGTGGGTTCGAGCCAGGTGTTCTCCGCGTCGTCGCACGCACCCATCGCGCCGCCGAGCACCACGAGACCGTCGTGGCGACCCGTGTCCTCGGGGATGGTCTCACCGAGGTCCCCGCGGACGACGTCGAGGTGGACCCCCGCGGCGGTCCACCACTGGCCGAGCCACGCCGGCGGCGCGTCCGGCTCGTGCTGGATGACGAGAAGGCTGGTCATCAGGCGATCTGCGTTCCGAGGAGCGTGCCGATGGCGTAGGTGATCGCCATCGCCAGCATCCCGCCGAGCACCACGCGCGCGGTGGCCCGCCGGGCGTCGGACTCACCGAGCCGGGCGCTCACCAAGCCCGTGCCGGCCAGCGCCAGGACGACCGCGAGCATCGTCACCGGCACCCGCCAACCGATCGGTGGCAGCACGATGGCGAGCAGCGGGAGCAGAGCCCCGACCGTGAAGGCGAGCATCGAGGCACAGGCCGCGTGCCACGGGTTGACGAGCTCCTCGGGGTCGATACCGAGCTCCACCTCGGCGTGCGCCGCGAGGGCGTCGTGGGCGGTGAGCTCCGTCGCGACCTGGCGGGCGAGGTCGGGGGAGAGTCCCCTGGCGGCGTACATCCCGGCGAGCTCCGCGAGCTCCGCCTCGGGCTCGTCCCGCAGCTCGCGGACCTCCTTGGCGATCAGCGCCTGCTCCGAGTCGCGCTGGGTCGACACCGAGACGTACTCACCGACCGCCATGCTCAGGGCCCCGGCGGCCAGGCCCGCGAGGCCCGCCGTCAGGACCGGCGCACGGGTGGTGGTGGCGGCAGCGACACCGATGACCAGCCCTGCCGTGGACACGATCCCGTCGTTTGCGCCCAGGACCCCGGCCCGCAGCCAGTTCAGACGCCCCGAGACGGACCCGTCGTGGGGCTCGTCGTGGCCCGGCACGGAGGCGCCCGGCCCGGCCTCAGCCATCGAGGTCGACGCCCTCGGCGCGAGCCGCCGTCGAGATCCGGTGGGCCAGCTCGATGTCGAGCTGGGTCAGTCCACCGGCATCGTGCGAGCTCAGCACCCAGCGCGTGGTGCGCCACCGGATGTCGATGTCGGGGTGGTGGTTCATCTGCTCGGCCTCGTCGGCCACCGCGGCCACGATCCGGATCGCGGCGAGGAAGTCCGGGGCGTCGATCTCGGCGACGATCGTGTCGCCCTCGCGGGACCACCCCGGAAGCCCCTCGAGCTGGGTGGTGACCTCATCGGTGCTCAGCAGTCGGCTCATGGGCCCATCCTCGCGCACGGCGAGCCCTCGGTGTGCCCGAGGTGAGCGTGGGGTGAGGGCGAGCGGGGGTGGCGCGCTCCGCCTTGCGGCTAGCCCATCTCCTCGGGCATGTGGGGCGCATTGATGTCGGCACCGTGCTCGCTCGCCGGGCCGGGCAGGTCGACCGACTCGGGCTGGAACTCGTGGGCGGTGATCTCGCCGCTGGCGATGCTCTCCGCCCAGTGGCAGGCGACCCGGTGACCGGCCGGGACGCCGGGTACGTCGACCGAGCGCAGCTCCGGGCGCTCCTCCTCGCACCGGGTCTCCTGGCGCCACGGGCAGCGGGTGTGGAAGCGGCATCCCTTCGGCGGGTTGGACGGTGAGGGGAGGTCGCCGATGAGCAGGATCTGTTCCCGGCTGTCCTCCACCACGGGGTCGGGCACGGGCACCGCGGAGAGCAGCGCCCGCGTGTAGGGGTGCAGGGGAGTGGCGTAGAGGTCGTCTGCGGTGGCCTCCTCCACGAGGCCGCCGAGGTACATCACGCCGATCCGGTCACTGATGTGACGCACCACGGCGAGGTCGTGGGCGATGACGAGGTAGGTGAGGTCGAACTCGTCCTGGAGCTCTTCGAGGAGATTGATGACCTGGGCCTGCACCGACACGTCGAGGGCGGAGACGGGCTCGTCGGCCACGATGAGCTTGGGCTCGACCGAGAGCGCCCGGGCGATGCCGATGCGCTGGCGCTGGCCACCGGAGAACTCGTGGGGGTACTTCGTCAGCGCCGCCGGGGGGAGCCCGACGGCGGACAGCAGCTCGCGCAGGCGCGCCGCGGTGGCCTTGCCGTCCGACGCGAGCCCGTGGGCCTTCATGCCCTCGACGAGCAGCGACTCCACCGACTGGCGAGGGTCCAGGCTGCCCATCGGGTCCTGGAAGACCATCTGGATGTCCTTGCGCTTGCGGCGCAGCTCCTCACCCTTGAGCGAGGCGATGTCGATGCCATCGAACTCGACGCTGCCGGCCGTCGGGGGCTCCAGGTTGAGGATCGCCTTGCCCAGGGTGGACTTCCCGCAACCGGACTCACCCACGAGTCCGTAGGTCTCGCCGTGACGGATGCTCAGGTCGACGCCGTCGACGGCATAGACGTAGCCGATGACCTTGTCGAAGATCACGCCGCGGGTGATGGGGAAGTGGACCTTGACTCCCTTGACCTCGACGAGAACGTCGCGCTCGGCGTCATCGTGGGCGGAGGCGACGGTGGTGGTGTCGGTCATCGGTTCACCTCGACCGGGTTGTGGCAGCGCAACGCGCGGCTCCCGGACTGCTCCAGCGCGGGGCTCTCCCTGGTGCACGCCTCGATGGGCTGGGAGCAGCGGGGTGCGAACGCGCACGCGTGGTCCCAGGGCAGGTTGTCGGCGACCGACCCGGGGATCGGTGTGAGCTTCTCGCCCCTGGGGGCGGTGAGGCGGGGGATGGAGGCGAGCAGGCCGTGGGTGTAGGGATGCCGCGGCTCGGCGAACAGCTCGTGGCGTTCACCGCGTTCGACCAGGCGACCGGCATACAGGACGTTGACCTCGTCGCAGAGGCCGGCGACCACGCCGAGGTCGTGGGTGATCATGATCAGCGCGGTGCCGGTGTCCTGGACGAGCTCCTTGAGCAGGGCGAGGATCTGGGCCTGGATGGTCACGTCGAGGGCGGTGGTCGGCTCGTCGGCGATGAGCAGCCGCGGAGCGCAGGCCAGGGCCATCGCGATGAGCGCGCGCTGGCGCATGCCGCCACTCATCTGGTGTGGGTAGTCCTTCAGCCGCCGGTCGGGGTCAGGGATGCCGACCCGCTCGAGGAGGTCGCGCGCCACGGGTTGGGCGGCCTTGCGGCTCATCCCGCGGTGCCGCTCGAGCACCTCGGTGACCTGGAGCCCGACCGAGATCACCGGGTTGAGCGAGGACAGCGGGTCCTGGAAGATCATCGCGATGTCGCGGCCCCGCCGGTTGCGCAGCTCCTTCTCGTCCACCATGAGCAGGTCGGTGTCCTCGAACAGCACCTCGCCCTCGACGGTGTTGCCGCGCTCCGGGAGCAGCCCCATGATCGCCAGCGACGTGACCGACTTGCCGCACCCGGACTCCCCGACGAGACCGACGGTCTGACCGGGCCGGACGTCGAAGCTGACGCCGTCGACGGCGCGGAACCCCTCCTCGCCGTGGCGCTGGAAGGTGACCCGGAGGTCACGCACGGACAGCAGGGGGGCGTCGTCGCGGGAGGTGGTGGGGGGAGGGGTCGCCGTGGCGGTCATCGGCCGGTCACTTCCTGCTCTTGGGGTCGAGCGCCTGGCGCAGGGACTCGCCCATCAGGGTGAAGCCCAGGGCGACGAGGACGATGCACATGGCGGGATAGAACGCCAGGTGCGGGTTGTCGTAGATGTAGCGCTGGGCGTTGCCGAGCATGGCCCCCCACTCCGGCTTGCTGTCGTCGGGGTTGCCGAGGCCGAGGAAGGACAGCGCGGCGGCGTCGATGATGGAGGTCGCGACGACCAGGGTGGCCTGCACGATGACCGGGCCGATCGCGTTGGGCAGCATGTGTCGGAAGATGATCGCCTTACGACGCACGCCGAGGGCCCGGGCCGCGAGCACGTGGTCACTGGCGCGCTGGGCGAGCATCGACCCCCGGAGCAGTCGCGCGAAGATCGGCACCTGCACGACGGCGATGGCGATGATCACCGTCCACTGGCTGGGCCGGCTGGCCAGTGCGGCGATGGAGACCGCGAGGAGCAGCGAGGGGATCGAGAGGAGCACGTCGACGCTGCGCATGACCAGGGAGTCGACCCACCCGCCGAGGGCCCCCGCCAGGGTGCCGAGGGTCAGCCCGCCGATCAGGCCGAACAGCGTCGCGAACACCCCGACGATGAGGGTCTGGCGGCTGCCGACGAGGAGCCTGGAGAGGAGGTCGCGACCCACGTTGTCGGCCCCGAGGGGGAAGCCGGGCTGGGGGCCGGGAATGGGGTTGGTCTGCTGGCGTACCTGGTCGATGAGCAGCCGGGCGGCCGGGTCGTGCGGCGCGATCCACGGCGAGACGAAGGCGAGGACCACGAAGAGGACCGTGATCGTGGCACCGATGAGGAACACCGGGTCGCGGCGCAACCGCCGCCAGGCGCTTGCGATGAGCGACACACCTGGGGCCTCGTCGACGCTGCCGGCATCGAGGACCGCGACGGACCCGGATGCCGTGCCTGCGGTGCCGGACGGGGCGGAGGTGGCCGCGAGGTCGTCGATGCGCTGCTTGCGCCGCTTCATCGGGTTGAGCTCGCTCGGGGGAGTCATCGGGCCGTCACCCTCGGGTCGATGAGCGCGTAGGAGATGTCGACGAGCAGGTTGACCAGGACGTAGATCGCGGCAGTCGCGAGGATGAGCACCTGGAGGACCGCGTAGTCGCGCAGGGTGAAGGCCTTCGCCAAGGACTCACCGATCCCTCCCCAGTTGAAGACCGTCTCGGTGAGGACGGCGCCCGCGAGCAGGCCACCGGTCTGGAGGCCGATCGTCGTCACGACGGGAAGCAGGGCGTTGCGCATGACGTGGCGCGCACGCACCGTGGAGGCGGTGAGGCCCTTGGCCTCGGCGGTGCGCACGTAGTCCTCGCCGACGACGTCGAGCACCGAGGCCCGGGTGATCCGGAAGATCACGGCGAACGGGATGGTGGCCAGCGCGACGGATGGAAGCACCAGGTGGCGCAGCGCGTCGGCCGAGCAGTCGAACTCGCGGGTGAGCACGCCGTCGAGGACGAAGAAGCCGGTGACCCGGGTGCAGCCGAGCCCTGCGGACTGGCGCCCCGACACCGGGAAGATCTGGTGGACGATGGCGAACTCGTACTTCAGGACGAAGGCGAGGAAGAAGACGGGAATGGCCACCCCGATGAGCGAGAGGATCACCAACCCGCTGTCGATCGGCCGGTTGTAGCGTTTCGCGGCGACGTAACCCAGCGGGATGGCCAGGACGACCGCGATGGTCAGCGCCGCGATGCTCAGCTCGATGGTGGCCGGTAGCCGGGTCAGGAAGATGTCGAACGCGTCCCTGCCCGGGAGCACCCCCGTGGAGGCGCCGAAGTCTCCCCGTGCGGCGCGAGCCATGAACTTGCCGTACTGCACCCAGATCGGTTGGTCCAGCCCGAGCGCCTTGGTCAGCGCCGCCCGGGTCTCGGGGGTGGCGCGCTCGCCGAGGATCGCGGACACCGTGCCACCGGGCAGGGAGCGCAGCCAGAAGAAGAGCATGAGGGACAGGACGAGGACCACGCCCACCATCTGCAGGGCGCGTCTGATGATGAATCTCGCCATGCGGGTCTCCTTGTCCTGAGGTCAGGCGGCGGTGGCCGCCCCGAACCTAGTCGTTCGGGGCGGCCAGCGTGCGCATTCTCGCCTCGGTCATTCCGGGGGGTGTCCCCCGGAGGTCACTTCGCGCTGACCGTGACGGAGTCGAAGGTCTCCGCCGTCAGGGGGCTCGCGACCAGGCCCTCCACCTTGCCGCTGGTGACCAG
>JBBSQC010000051.1:0-25963 GCA_038258215.1 Actinomycetales bacterium
CCCCCCCGGGGGCGGGCGGGGGGGGCGGGGCGCCCCCCCCCCCCCCTCGCGGCGGTCGGTGTCGGGGCCATGGTGGCCGCCCTGCTCGCTCCCACGCGGGCGGTGACGTGGCCACCGGACGGGTGGCGGGTGGTGGCCTGCGACGTCGGTCAGGGCGATGCGATCGTGCTGCGCAGCGGGCCCGGGCACGCGGTGCTCGTCGACGCCGGCCCCGACCCGCCGCTCGTCGACAGCTGTCTCGACGCCCTCGATGTCGACGTGCTCGACGCGGTGGTGCTCACCCACTTCCATGCCGACCACGTCGACGGTCTGCCCGGGGCGCTCTCGGGTCGCCGGGTCGAGCAGGTCATCGTCGGGCCAGTCCGCGAGCCCCTGGGCGCCGCGGAGGAGGTCGAGCGGCTGGCGCACGCTCGCGGCATCCCGGTGCGGGTGGTCCGTGCCGGCGACTCATTGCGACTCGGAGACGTCGACGCGGCGGTCTGGGCACCCGCGAGGCGGATCAGCGAGGGGTCGGTGCCCAACAACGCCAGTGTCGTCCTCGCGGCGCGCACCGGTGACGTCGACGTGCTGCTCCTGGGCGACGTCGAGCGCGAGGCGGCCCACGACCTCCTGCTGCGGATGCGGCGCGACCCGGGGATGGCGGCGGCAGCCGGCGGCTTCGAGGTCGTGAAGACCCCACACCACGGCAGCTCCAACCTCGATGCCGGGCTGATGGCCGCGATCGCTGCCCCCATTGCGCTGGTGAGCGTGGGCCGCGACAACGACTACGGACACCCCACCGCGGCGCACCTCGCGATGCTCCGGGCCGACGGGTATGCCGTGTTCCGCACCGACCAGCGCGGCGACGTCGCGGTGGTCGAGCGGCCCGGGGGAGCGGTGGCGGTCCTCAGCGAGCGGTGAGTCCTAGATCGAGTAGGCGGGGTCGGCGGTGCGGGTCGTCGGGGCCGTGGACTGGCCCCTGGCGCTCTCGGCGAGGGCGGCCAGCGCAGCGCCCACCGCGGGGACCCGGCCCAGGTCGGGTGTCGTCACGGCCATGACGCTGCGGCGCGAGGCCGGGTTGATCGGCAGGGCCACGACGCCGGGGTGGTGGGCGGTGCGCAGGATGAGGTCGGGGATCAGGGCGACGCCCAGGCCCTCGGCGACGAGCCCCATCACGGCGACGTAGTCCTCGGTCTCGTAGGCCACGTCGGGCCGGAAGCCCGCGTCGTGGCACAGCTGGAGCAGGTGGCCCCGGCAGCGCGGGCACCCGGCGATCCACGGCTCGCTCGACAGGTCGGCGAGCGAGACCTCCGGGCTGTCGGCCACGCGGTGTGCGGCCGGCACGGCCAGGCGCACCTCGTCATCGAGCAGATGGGTGATGACGAACGCGTCGAGGTCCTCCTCGCCGCGCCCGAGGTCGGTGCCCTCGTAGGCGAAGGCGACGGCGAGGTCGCACTCGCCGGCCCGCAGCGCGGCCAGGCTCTCGCGCGGCTCGGCCTCGGAGAACGTGATGGTGACGTCGGGGAAGCGGGCCTTGACGAGGGCGAGCGCGCGGGGCACGAGGGTGGCCGACGCCGACGGGAACGCCATCAGGCGCACCCTGCCGCTGCGGAGCCCCGCGATGGCGGCGACCTCCTCCTCGGCGGCGTCGAGCGCCGCGAGCACCGGGGTGGCGTGCCGGGCGAGGACCTGGCCGGCCTCGGTGAGCCGCACGTTGCGGCCGACCCGCTGGACGAGGATCGTCCCGGTGCGCTGCTCGAGCCGGCGGACCATCTGGGAGATGGCCGGCTGGGTGTAGCCCAGGGCGCCGGCGGCGGCGGTGAAGCTTCCCTCGTCGGCGATGGCGCGCATCACGCGGAGTCCTGCTGCGTCGATCATGGGCGCATCCTATAACGTCGTGTTATCCGGATCCAGCCGATCCCAACCTTCCGGCATACCCCCTCCCTCGACTTATTGCTCTCCACCCACGCGGAGGGGCCCGATGTGGAGGCTTTGACGTGGCTGGAGGGCAATAAGTCGGGTGGGGGCGGGGCGGGGGATACTGGGCCGTATGCCGGATGCCGCCCCCCTCGTCGCGCTCCTGCGTGAGCACCCCGGCACCCTCGTCCTCACCGGTGCCGGCATGTCGACCGACAGCGGCATCCCGGACTACCGCGGCCCGGACGGCAAGCGCCGTGTCACTCCGATGCAGCACGGCGAGTTCGTCGGGTCCAGCGAGGCGCGACAGCGCTACTGGGCCCGCTCGTTCGTCGGGTGGCAGCGGTTCTCCCACGCCGAGCCGAATGCCGCCCACGTCGCCGTGGCCGACCTGCAGCGCCGTGGCGTGCTCGGGCCGGTCATCACCCAGAACGTCGACGGGCTGCACCAGTCCGCCGGAAGCCCCGACGTGACCGAGCTGCACGGCTCCCTCGCCGAGGTCGTCTGCCTGACCTGCGAGCACCGCTCGGACCGCGACCTGCTCCAGGCCCGGATGGCCGAGGCCAACCAAGGGTTCGACCGGCGCGTGGAGGGGCAGGCGCCGGACGGGTCCCGTGTCAGCAGCCAGATCCGGCCCGACGGAGACATCGTCCTCGCCGACGACGCCGTCACCGGGTTCCACCTGCCCCGGTGCCTGGTGTGCGGCGCCGACACCCTCAAGCCCGATGTCGTGTTCTTCGGCGGATCGGTGCCCCGAGTCCGAGTCGACGCCTGCTACGCCCTGACCGACGCCGCGCCAGCCCTCCTCGTGCTCGGTTCCTCCCTCGCGGTGATGAGCGGGCTGCGCTTCGTGCGGCACGCGTCCAAGCGCGGCATCCCGGTGATGGGCATCACGCGGGGGCCGACCCGCGCCGACGACCTCATGTCCCTACGCCTGGACGCCGGCCTGGCCCCCACCCTGGCTGAGCTCCAACGTGCTGACCTCGCCGCCTAGGACGTTTTGTCGACCACAGTCTGTGCGTGCCCGGGGCGGTTCGGGCCTACGCTCGGGCCATGGGAGCGATTGGTTCTGGGCCGTTCGAGAACGACGATGCGCTGGACTTCCTCGACACGCTGGGTGACCTGCCGGGGGAACAGCGCGCGGAGCGGGTGATCGAGGCGCTCGACGGGGTGCTCCTCACCCCCGGATACGTCGAGGCGCCACTGATGTGTGAGGCGGTCGCCGGTGCCGCGGCGGTGGGTGCCTCGCTCAACCCAGCCGCTGCGAGCGGCGAGCCCTACCTGCCGGGCTGGCTCGCGGCATCCCCGCTGCCGACCACCGACCAGGAGCTCGTCGAGAAGTCGCGCCAGGTGCTGCGGCGGGCGGTGCGCTCCCACGACAACGAGTGGTTCGAGCTGTGGACCGAAGCCGGCTTGGCCGATGACGTCGTGGCCTCCTCCCGCCGGGCCCTCGCCTGGCTCGGCGACCGCGACGACTGACCTCGGCTCAGACCCGGCGGAGCACCGCCGTGACCTTGCCGAGGACCGTCGCGTGGTCTCCGTCGATGGGGGAGAAGGCCTCGTTGTGCGGCATGAGCCACACCTTGCCGTCCTGGCGCTTGAACGTCTTCACGGTGGCCTCGTTGTCGAGCATCGCGGCCACGATGTCACCGTTGTCGGCGCTCGGCTGCTGACGCACGACGACCCAGTCGCCGTCGCAGATCGCGGCGTCGATCATGGAGTCACCGACGACCTTGAGCAGGAACAGCGAGCCCTCGCCGACGATCTGACGCGGCAGCGGGAAGACGTCGTCGACGACCTCTTCGACGCTGATCGGCACACCGGCGGCGATCTGGCCGAGCACCGGCACGTAGGCCGCCTCCGGACGGTGGTCACCGATCCCCGTGACGTCGACGTCGTCGTGGTCGGCGCCGCCGCGGTAGCCCGGCGCCTCGCTCGGGGTGTCGGGGGAGATGACCTCGATGGCGCGCGGCCGGTTGGGGTCGCGGCGCAGGTAGCCCTTCCGCTCCAGGGCGGAGAGCTGGTGGGCCACCGAGCTGGGGGAGGTGAGCCCGACCGCGTCGCCGATCTCGCGCATGCTCGGCGGGTAGCCACGTCGGTCGATGGAGTTGCGGATCACCTCGATGACCTTGCGCTGCCGGTGCGTGAGCTGTCCACCATCGCCGCGGTCCGGCATCGGGTGGATGTCGGCGTTCCTCGGACGTGCCATGTCGACCCCTTCAGTCCTGGTGCCGCGGGCCGCGGCATCCGTGCAGGTCAGCCCGAGTGTCAGTGCCGGTGTGCAGGCTGTCCGTCATGGAGCACATCGTACGAGCCTCGTACACAGATATCAAACATTCATACGGGTGTGTCTTGATCGGCTCGAACAAGCGTGCTACAACTCGTACAGACGTTCTATCGAACACCGGTTCGAGGGTCGCCCGCCGACCCGGATGGAGGACAGCATGAGTGCAGTTGCGTGGGACCCCGCCGAGATCGGGTATGCCGTTGGCCGGCCGGCCCGTCGTCCGCACCTCGTCGTGCTCCCCGGCGGCGGCTCGCACGAGGGCGACAGCGCCCGGATCACCCGCCGTGGGCGCCTGGCCGTCACGGCGATGGTGCTGGCCGCTTTGGTGGGCGCCTGCACGTTCGGGCTGAGCAGCGCGACCGCCGCGGGCGCGCCCCAGGTCCTCACGGTGCAGCGCGGCGAGACCTTGTCCGAGATCGCGGCGGCCGAGCTGCCGGGGATGTCGATCGGCGAGGGCATCCTCGCGATACAGCTCGCCAACCGGCTCAGCACTGCGCAGATCAGCGCCGGCCAGACCCTCGTCATCCCCGCGTCCTGAGTGGCGCGGTCCGCAGTTCCACTTGAATCGGTAGTGCCACCTGAATCGGCAGTGCCACCTGAATCGCGAATGCCCCCCAGACCTGAGTCCCTCGACCCGGCTCAGTAACGCCGAAGGGCGTCGCCTGTCCTGTCGGGCAGGTGGCGCCCTTCGTGCTGCCCGGGCCCTTCGGCCCGGGCGGCCGGCCCGCCCGCATCGCCCGAGCTGCTGAGTCGTGCCCTCAGTGGACCACCAGTTCGAGCGGGAGCTCGAGGAACGCGGCCAGCGACTGCGCAGCCTCGGCGACGGCTCCCCGCTCGTCGACACCGAGCGGGCCGTCCGGGCGCACCGACACCCTCACCCCGGACGAGGTGACGGCGCGCTTCCACGTGCCGACGTCCTCGCCGCTCACGATCACGACACCCCCGCCGGTCTCGGAGACCAGCCGGGTGCGGTCTGCGTCGGGGGCCCGCCGCGGGAAGCCGGTCGTGGCGTAGGTGAGGAACGCTTCGTCGAAGGTGGGCAGGAGCAGGGCCCGGGCCGGACCGGTGGTGCGTGAGGGGATGGCCGGGTCGAACCACAACCGGTGCTCACCCACGTCGACGTGGTCCAGGGTGCCCTCGAGGTCGGCCACCGCCGGGCGGATCTCACCGAGGGTCAGGGTGCACCACCGGGCGAGGTCCCGCTCCGACGCCGGACCGTGGCCGCGCACGAACCTGCGAACGAGCTCGCGGCACGCGTCGGCCCGAGCCATCCGGTCGTGCGGACCCGTCGGCACCGTCTCCCGGACCAGCGCATAGGTGTGGGTGGTTCCGCGAGGAGGCCCCGAGCAGATCACCGACCTCAGCTCGGCGACGATCAGCTGGTGGGCCATCTGCTCGCCACCGGACGGGAGTCCGCGCGCCGCGAACTCCGCCGTGATCTCGCGCCGCGTGAGCGCAGGGCCTCCTTCGAGCAGCTCCCCGAGGGTGTCCAGCGCCGGGCCCAGCACTCGGTCGTCCAGTCCGAGCCCCCGGTGACGCCCGGCCATCGACGCCTCGACCTTGGGCCCCGTCAGGCCCTGGATCCAGCGCAGGTCCTCCGGCGCCACCAGGTGCCACGTCGGTCGGAGCACGTGGGTGCGCACCCACCCTCCGGCCGACTGCTGGGCCAGCACACCGGCATACGTCGTCCCCCGAGGGCTCCGCAGGCCGATGGACCAGGCCGCCAGCGGAGCGTCCTGGGACTGGACGCAGGTGAGCAGGCGCACGACGTCGCAGCCACGCGCGAACCCCGTCGAGGTGATGCGCTGGGTCGCGAGCCGCCGGCCGAGGACCCGCTGGTGGATGAGCGTGGGCACGTCCCTCATCGTCGCACCGCCCGGCGACAGGCCGCGATCGCCCGACGGCGGGTCAGTACCTCGGGGCGGCGGGCTCGCCGAGGAACTGCTCGAGGGTGTGCCAGCCGCCCCGGTGGTAGGCCCTCGACAGCGGGGTGCCCACGAACCGCACGTGCCACGGCTCGCCGTTGAACCCGGTGACCGGTGACGAGGTGCTCTCGTAGCGGACGACGAAGCCGAAGCGCCAGGCGTTCGCGCGCAGCCACTTTCCCTGGCTGGTGGGCCCGATGCAGCTGTGCGTCGCGCACGAGGAGCTGCCCACCGGAGCGATGTCGAGGGCGAGGCCCGTCTGGTGCTCGCTGTGCCCGGGGTGGGCGATCCACTGGTCCGCGTAGACCCGACCCTTGGTCGACACCCGGCGCCGGTAGACCGACTCCTGGGTCTCGTGGGAGCGGTAGCCGCTGGACACGGACAGGCCCCCGGCGCCATCCTTCCGGGCGGCCGAGAACATCCTGGCCACCGCCGCTGCGGCGTCCGGTCGCAGGCGCGCCCCGTTCGCGTGCCGCACGGCGGGGACGACCAGCTTCGAGGGTCGGTAGGTCTCGGGCTCGAGCGGGTTCGACTTGTTGACCAGGGTCCACAGGCTGCTCTCCGTGTGGATGCTTCGGCACGCCTGGAGGCCGCCCACCAGGCTTCGGATCGAGCGCTCGCCGCCGACGAGCACGACCTCGCTGACCGAGCTGGCGGTCAGGGCGGGGCGGGCGGCAGCCGGCACGCAGTACGGGGTGGTGAAGTAGAGCGGTCGCCCCGTCGTTCCGGCCAGGAACCCGCCGGACACGGCGGTGGCCGCGTCGCGCCCGTTGGCGAGGTAGGCGGCCCCCGGGGCGGGCTCGGCGTGCGCGAGCCGGTCGACGCTCGCGGCGACCGCGTAGCGGTCCTTCCCGGTCGCCCGCCTCACGGTGCTGGCTCCGAGCAGCCCCTCGAGCTGGGCCTGGATCCCGGGAGACACCGCCCGGGCGTCCCCGGCGATCGTGACCGACGTGAGCCCAAGGTCGCGGATCAGGGCGGTCGTGGCCATGGGGAGGCGTTCGGCGCGGCCGTCGACCGTCAGGAGCGGGGCCCGGTGGGAAGCCGCGGCGGCGCCGGCCACGACGGCATCGGTCCAGGTCCTGCCGCTCGCGAGCCAGGCGGTGCCGCCGACACCCGGCGCGAAGCCCTGGCGGACCAGGGCCCGAGCACTGCCGTAGCGGTCCACCCCGCTGACCCGTCGGACCTCGGGTGCGTAGCCATGCGCCTGGCGAAGCACGGTGTCGGACAGCGTGCCCGCCCCTCCTACGACGACGATCGACGCGGGTGCGAGCCGCTCGAGCTCGGCCGCGACCACGGCCGGGATGCCGTCCGGCCGGGTCATCAGGACCCCGCCCTCCTGCCGCACCGCGGTCGGCGTGACGCTGAGCGACTCCCACGGCGAGACGCCGGAGACGAGGTAGAGCACCGGCGGGTGGGTGCCGGTCGCGAAGGCGGCCCGACTCGCCGCGACCGAGACGGCGTAGCGGTTGCGACCGTTCACTCGGGACACCGTGGGCGCAGCGGCTGCGCTCGTCTCGGGCCCGGCTGGTGACGTCCTGGCGGCGGGTCCGGTCGGGGAGTCGGGGCGTTCCGGAGCGGCGGATGCCGGGGCCACCGACGCCGCCGTGGCACCCACGAAGAGCGCGACGGCAACTGCCGTCGAGCGCAGGAGTGCTCGAACCATGTGTTGAGGGTCCCAGATGGCAGCGGCTCGCGCTGAGGGAACCTCGAGCCCGGGAACAGATCGAGATGCCTCGGTCGTTGTGCAATACTGTAATCACGTAATAACAGCAAGGAGCATCATCATGAGGCACCCACACACCTTCACCGAAGAGCACGACACCTCCTCTCGCGGACGGGGACGCGGCCTCCGCGGATCCGAGCGCGACCCCCGTGGCGGCGGACGCCCGGGCCCCGGCGGCGGCCCGCGTGGCCGCGGCGGACGCGGCTTCGGCCGACCCGGCGGCTGGCAGCAGGGCGACCTGCCCAGCGCGGACGACGCCCAGAAGTGGTTCACCGGCCGACTGCCCGACGGCTGGTTCGACGAGGTCGAGGTCACCGTCGACCGCGAGGAGATCACCGTGATCGGCACCCTGAGCGGGGTCGACGCGGCATCCGACGCAGCCGAGACTGAGGGCCGGGTCAGCCGGTTCCGCGCCGAGACCCGCGACGAGCGGGTCGCCATCGCCCAGGAGGCCCAGGCTCGCTACGAGCGCACGGTGTCCTGGGGCGCCCGAGTGGGCGACACCACCACGCTGTTCACCCACCTCGCCGTGCCGGTCATGACGCGTCTGCGCCAGCCCGAGCGCTCGGTACTCGACACCCTCGTCGACGCCGGCGTGGCCCGGTCCCGCTCCGACGCGCTCGCCTGGTCGGTCCGCCTCGTCGGCGAGCACGCCGACACCTGGCTGGGCGACCTGCGCGACGCGATGACCGAGGTCGACAAGCTGCGCTCCAAGGGCCCGGAGATCTCCTGACCGACCCCCGCACGACACCAGCTCGTGACGAGTGAACAGAACACGCCGCCTGCCGTTCGCGGCAGGCGGCGTGTTCTGTTCACTCGACGGGGTGGCCGGGGTGTCGTAGCCTCGCGTCCGTGAGGGCAGCGGTGAGCACGCGCTATGGACCACCCGAGGTCGTCGTGGTGCAGGAGACGCCAGACCCGCCGGTCGGGCCGGGCGACGTGCTGGTGCGGGTGCACGCCGGCACGGTGAACCGCACCGACTGCGGCTTCCGCGGCGCCAAGCCCTTCGTGATCCGCGCCTTCTCCGGGCTGCGGGCTCCGCGGGTGCGGGTGTGGGGCACGGAGTATGCCGGGGTGGTCGAGTCCGTGGGGGAGGGCGTCACGGTGTTCGCTCCGGGGGAGAGAGTCTTCGGCTACGGCGAGAAGCGGTTCGGCGGTCACGGCGAGCTGGCCTGCGTCGACGCAGCCTCGATGCTGGCGCGCATCCCTGACGGGGTCACTTTCGAGCAGGCGGCAGCGGCCACCGAGGGCGGTCACTACGCCCTGGGTTTCTTCGAGCGGACCGGCATCGAGCCGGGCCAGAAGGTCATGGTCTACGGCGCGACCGGTGCGATCGGCTCGGCGGCGGTGCAGCTGCTCGTCGACCTCGGCGCCGACGTGACCACCGTCTGCGGCACCGACCAGGTCGACCTCGTCGCCGGCTTGGGCCCGCAGCGGGTCATCGACTACCAGAGTGAGGACTTCACGGCCGCGGGGGACGACTACGACGTCGTGCTCGATGCCGTGGGCAAGAGCACCTTCGGCGCCTGTCGACCCCTGCTGAAGCCCTCCGGCTGCTACGTGTCCTCCGACCTCGGGCCCTGGGGGCAGAACCCGTTGCTCGCGCTCGTGACCCCCGCCCTGCCGGTGCAGCGGGTGCACTTCCCGATCCCCAAGGAGAGCCCGGGGATCATGGAGCACCTGCGCTCGCGCCTGGAGTCCGGGGCGTTCCGGCCGGTGATCGACCGCACCTACCCGCTGGAGGACATCGTCGCGGCCTGGCGCTACGTCGAGACCGGCCAGAAGGTGGGCAACGTGGTCATCACCCTGCCGGCCCTGAACGAGCGGCCGTAGGCCAGGAGCCCGCAATGGAGCCGGCGGTGGGCTCAGAGGTCGCGGCGCATCACCAGGCGGGGCAGGCCGCTCGCCGTCGCGTCGGTGCTGCCGATCACCTCGAACCCCGCCCTCTCGAACATCGACCTCGTGCCGACGAAGGCCATCGTCGTGTCCATCCGCCCCACGGGGTCCACCGGGTGGGCCTCCACGGCCGGCGCTCCGTGCTCCGCGGCATACGCCACGGCTCCCTCGAGGAGGTGCGCGACGACTCCCTGCTTCCGGTGGCCGCCGCGCACGACGACGCACACGATGCTCCAGACCGGCACGTCGTCGACGGGTGCGATGACGGCGGAGTGCACGAGCCGAGGGATCTCACTGCGCGGGCCGATGTTGCACCACCCCACCGGCATCCCGTCGCGGTAGGTGACGACGCCCGGCGGGTGCTCGCGCTCGCACAGCGCGCGCATCGCGCTCTCCCGGCTGCCCCCGCCGAGCTCCTCGATCTCCTTGACGCGCAACCGGTGTGAGAGGCACCAGCAGTGCGTCGCCCGCCGGTTGGGGTTGATCACGTCGGCGAAGTCCTCGAACCGTTCGGGTGTGACCGGATGGGTCTCCCAGGCCCCCTCCTCGCCGTTCCCTTTCCCGCCGCCGTTCTTCCCACCGGATGCCGCGCTCTTCCTGGACGTCGCCATCACCCCAGCGAACCACCCCCCGCCGACACCGGCGACCCCGACGGCCCTTCGCGCTCGCGCCGCCACTCCAGGGCGACGTGGAGGAGCACGACCACCGCCAACACGGCCACGATGAGCCGAGCCGCGAGGTCCCCGCCCACCAGGGCGAGCGGCACCGGGACGACCGCGGCCAAGAGCAGCCACGCGAGCACCGCGGTGTCGCGCCGACCGCGGGTGAGCAGCGCGGCGAGCACGGCGATGACGAAGTACGCACTGACTCCACCGCACAACAGCCACCGCTGGGCGAGCTCGAGGGGCTCCGGGCCGTGCTCGACCGCCCCGGACAGCCCCACGGCGATGGTCGCCACGGTGCCCGTGGTGAGGCAGTGCAGGCCGAGCCCGACGCGCGCCGAGACGGAGTCGGCGCGCAGGTGCGCAACCCCGCCGAACCCGTAGAACACGGAGAGGCCGAAGAGACCGCACAGGAGGACGAACGCCGTCAGCCCGGTGAGGAGCAGACCTCCCTCGACCTCCGTCTCCGACGCGGCGTCGACGACCTGCACGACGCCCTCGCCGAGCACGATGATGACGAACAGCCCGAGCCGCTCCGCGAGGTGTGCGGGGTCGGTGGTCACCGGCACGATCTGGAGCAGCTGCGCTCGACGGCCCCCGGACCGGCCACGGCGCGCGTCCCCTCCGCCTCGTCCGCCTCGCCCCTGCGGCGGGAGCCCGCGACGCTCGACGGCGTGGTCGAGCCGGGCCCGGGACCGCTCCAGCAGGTCGTCGCCGGAGACGGCCAGCACGAGCAGCAGGTCGAGCGCGACGCCGACCCCCCAGAGCCCTACCTTCCACGGTGAGTCGACCCACAGCGAGACGACCCACGGCAGCACGCCGACGGTGTGCTGGGCCACCGGGAAGTCGATCAGCACCTCACCGTGGCGCCACGACTGCGCGCTGTAGAGGCGGGTGACGACGTAGGTGATGGCGAAGACGTTGAGGGCTCGCCCGGAGCCACCCTCCTCGAGCACGGCGTCGGCGACCCCGGTGATGGAGGCGGCCATGACCCCCAGGCCGAACATCCCGACGAGGAGCCGGATCACGTGCGTGCCCGCGCCGGCGACGTTGCCGTAGAGCATGAATGCCGTCCACACCAGCCAGAACGCCAGGAACAGAACGGCGTAGAGGGCCAGCGAGGTCGCGTCGAGCCGCACGTGCAGGAGGTGGGCCAGCGAGCCCACCCCCGCGACCGCGACGAGGTCGAAGAACAGCTCGGCCCAGCTCGCGTGCCGTTCGTGGTCGAGCGAGTCCGGCTCCGGGGTCGGGTCGTGGGGCTGCTCGGCCATGCCCGAGACGATAGCCAGTCGGTCGCGGCCGGTGGCCGGCGCGAGGGTCTTGATCAAAACCGAACGAACGTTTAGAATGCTGTACATGCGTTCAGCCAGCGAAGACGGACAGGACCGGGGTGACCTGACGGCGCGGGCCACCATCCGCAACACGGCCCTGCGACTCTTCGCCGAGAAGGGGCCGGATGCCGTGAGCGTGCGCGAGATCGCCTCGACCGCAGGGGTTTCCCCGGCGCTGGTGCTCCACCACTACGGGAGCAAGAGCGGCCTGCGCGAGGCGGTCGACGACTTCGCCGCCAGTGCGTTCGACGCGATCCTCGAGGGTTCCGAGGAGGGGGGCGGTCTCGCCCAGGCGCTCGCCGACGCCGACGCGGACGCCGACCTGGACGCCGACGCAGGTGGCGCCGGCGTGGCCTCCCTCGCGGAGGCCTTCGCGCGCGGGTTCCCGCCCGACAGCCCGCTCCCGGCATACCTCCGTCGCCTGCTGCTGGCTGGCGACCCGGCCGGTGACGCGCTGTTCGCGAGGTGGCACGCGGCGACCGTCGAGCTCATGGCCGGTCTGGAGAGCGACGGTGTGGCCCGGCCGAGTGACGACCCGGCCGCCCGGGCCGCCTTCCTCCTCGTCAACGACTTCGCGATGGTGCTGCTCACCCGCCAGGTCGCAGCGGCGATCGGCGTCGACCCCCTCTCGCCCGGGGGGTTGCGGCGCTGGGCCGCGATGGCCACCGACGTCTACACCCACGGCGCTTTCCGCGCCCCCACCGAAGGAGAGAGCCATGACCACTGAGCACGTCGTCCGGGTCGAGGGGCTCGTCAAGGAGTTCGGTAGCGTCCGTGCCCTCGACGGCCTCGACCTCGAGGTGACCCGGGGGGAGGTGCACGGCTTCCTCGGACCCAACGGCGCGGGCAAGTCGACGACCATCCGCATCCTGCTCGGGCTGATGCGCGCCGACGGGGGCACGGTCGAGCTCTTCGGGGCCGACCCGTGGTCGCGCGCCACCGCGCTGCACCACCGGCTCGCCTACCTCCCCGGCGATGTGTCGCTGTGGTCGGGCCTGACCGGCGGGCAGTGCCTCGACGTGTTGGCCGCGGCCCACGGCGGTCTCGTGGAGTCGCGACGCTCCGAGCTGCTGGAGCGTTTCGACCTCGACCCCACGAAACGTGCCCGCGACTACTCCAAGGGCAACCGGCAGAAGGTCGCCCTCGTCGCGGCGCTCTCCACCGACGTCGACCTGCTCCTGCTCGACGAGCCGACCTCCGGGCTCGACCCGCTCATGGAGCAGACCTTCCAGGCCGTCGTGCGCGAACGGGCCGCGGAGGGCACCACGGTGCTGCTCTCCAGCCACATCCTCGCCGAGGTCGAGTCGCTCGCCGACCGGGTGAGCATCATCCGCCGCGGACGCACCGTGACGAGCGGGTCCCTCGCCGATCTGCGTCGCCACACGCGCACCACCGTCCACGCCGTCACCGAGCGGGAGCCCCACGCACTCGCGCGCCTCGACGGGGTCCGTGACCACGAGAGCGCGGCCGTCGAGCGTGGCACCGACACCCGGTTCGCCGTCGACGGGGACCGCGTCGACGCAGCGGTCGGTGCCCTGCACACCGCCGGCATCCTCAGCCTCACCGTCCGACCGCCGAGCCTGGACGCGCTCTTCCTCAGCAACTACGTCGACGACGACGCCAAGACCGCGGCCGACAAAGGGACGGGCGAATCGGCTCAGACCGCAGGGGCGCTGTCGTGAGCGGCCTGGGTGCGATGGTCTCGATCCAGTGGCGCACCGCGCGCCGCACGGTGCTGGTCTGGGTGCTCGTGCTGGTGGCCAGCATGGCGGGCACGGCGGTCTCGATCGCCGGCCTCTACGACACGCCCGACAAGGTGGCGTCCTACGGCGAGGCGGTCGTCGGCGACGCGCTCGTCGCCCTCAACGGCCGGGTCGAGGGCATCGACACCTTCGGCGGCATCATCCAGGACGAGTTCGGTTTCATGGCCGCCTTCCTCATGCCGCTCTTCGGCATCGCCCTGCTGGCTCGGCTCACCCGCCGGGAGGAGGAGTCCGGGCGGCTGGAGACCCTCCTCGCGGGGCGGGTGGACCGGCGCGCGCCGGTGCTCGCTGCGCTGCTCGTCATGTCTGGTGCGGTCGCGGTGACGGTGGTCGGGTTCGCGGTGTCGCTCATCCTTGCGGGCGTCCCGACGTCGGGATCAGTGTTGTATGCCGTGGCCCTCGGCCTGTTGACGCTCGTCTTCGCCTCTCTTGCAGCTCTTCTCGCCCAGGTGCTGCTCCACTCGCGAGGGGTGTATGCCGGTGCGTTGGCCGTGCTCGCGCTCTCCTACCTGCTGCGCGGGGTGGGCGACGTCAAGGAGGCATGGCTGACCTGGCTCTCACCCCTGGGCTGGATGGAGAAGGCCGCGCCTTTCGGCCCGCAGCGGTGGTGGGCGCTCCTGGTGCCGCTGGTCGTGTCGTTGGCACTGTCCGGGGCGGCGGTGCTCCTCGCGGGGCGGCGGGACCTCGGCAGCGCCCTCTACCGTCCTGGTCCCGGCCCGGCCCGGGCCGGGAGCCTCCTGCAGCACCCGGTGGGGCTCGCGGCATACGTCCACCGCTCCTCCTTCGCCGGGTGGCTCGTGGGGTCGCTGGCGCTGGCCGCGACGATGGGGCTGCTCGCGCAGGAGGCCGTCGATGCCCTCCTGGGCAACCCCGGGCTCACTGACCTGCTGACCTCCAGCGGTGGTGACCCGGTCGACGGGTTCCTCTCGCTCACCCAGATCTACCTCGCGGTGATCGGCTGCGGCTACGTCGTGCAGTCCTTCGGAGCACTGCGCACCGAGGAGACCGGCGGCCGGCTGGAGCCGCAGGTCGCGGGTGTGGTGAGTCGGTGGCGGTGGCTCGGCGCCCACGTCGCCGTCGTGCTCGTCGGGCTGGTGGCCATCATCGTGCTGTCCGCGCTCGCCTTCGGGGCGACCACGGCGATCTCGACCGGCAACTCCGGCTACGTCGTCACGCTGTTGGGCGCTGGGCTCGCCTTCCTCCCGGCCGAGCTGGTCATCGCCGGGATCGCCCTCGCCCTGTTCGGGACGCTCCCGCGGGCGTACGCCGGAGCGTGGGCGGCCTTCGGCGCCACGACCTTCATCGCCTTCCTCGGTGCTGGGCTCCAGATGCCCGACTGGCTGCTCGACCTCGCCCCCACCACCCATGTCGGCACCCCACCACAAGGTGCCGTGGACGCCACGTCGCTGGTGGTGCTCACGCTCGTTGCGGCCGCCCTGGTGGTGGTGGCGTTCGCGGGGTTCCGACGGCGGTTGGTGCCCCAGGGGTGACGTTTCCCGGCAGGCCCGGCCACGGCGTCGTAGGGTCGAGCGATGCGCATCGTCAGCCTGCTGCCCTCCACGACCGAGATCCTCTTCGCCCTCGGGGCGGGAGACGACGTGGTGGGCGTGACCTTCGAATGCGACACCCCGGCCGAGGCCCGCACCCGGCGCATCGTGTCCAGCACCACGCTCGCAGAGGGGCTTTCACCCCGGGAGATCGACGACGCCGTGTCGGCGGCGATGGCCCGTGGGCAGGACCTCTACCGGCTGGATGCCGGTGCGCTGGCTGACCTGGACGCCGACCTCGTCGTGACCCAGGACCTGTGCGCCGTGTGCGCGATCGACGTGTCACTGGTCGACGACGCGCTGGCCCACCTGGGCTGCTCCGCCCAGGTGCTCACGGTCGACCCGCACACCCTCGACGAGGTCTTCGGCTCGATCGTCAGCCTGGGCCGGGCCACCGGCCGCGAGGGCGCCGCGCACGGGATCCTCGCGTCGCTGGAGGAGCGGCGAGAGGTGGTGCGGGCCCGCGTCGCCGGCCGGGAGCGGCCCCGGGTCATGGTGCTGGAGTGGGTCGACCCGCCCTACTTCCCGGGTCACTGGATCCCTGAGATGGTGCGCGCCGCCGGGGGTGAGCCCGTGCTGGGCGAGGCGGGGGAGCGGTCGGGGCGCACCACCTGGGATGCCGTGCGCGCTGCCGCCCCGGACGTCGTCGTCTGCGCACCCTGCGGCTACGACCGCGCGGGGGCCCAGGGGCAGGCCGACAAGCTGGCCGGGCAGGGGTTGCTGCCGGACGGGGTGCCGGTGCACGCCGTCGACGCCAACGCCGCCTGGGCCCGGCCCGGCCCCCGCCTCGTCGACGGCATCGAGGAGCTCGCCGACCTGCTGCACCCCGGGGCGCTCTGAGCACCCGAGCGAGTCTCCTGTGTCTCGGCTTTGTTTCACCAAATGGGTGCCACGCGGGGGCCTCGTGGCTACCGTTGAGGTATGAGCTCACAGCACCAACTCTGGGCCGTCCTGGGCGGGTTGTTCGTCATCAGCGTGGCGCTCATCGGGTCGTTGACCGCACCGAGCGCTGCGACGAAGCCCGCCGTCACCCTGCTGGTTCTTGCGGGTGTCGGGATCGCCATCCACGACGACCGGCAGGGGCGCCCGCACCACTGAGTCCGGTGGTGTGACTGAGTCCGGTGGTGTGACGGCATCCCGCCGGCTGCGCACCGTGGGCGCGGTATCAAATACGCCGCGTGGGCCTCCTCACGTGCATGAAGACCTTGACCCGCCGGCGGACCTCCCGCCGCAGCCACCACCCGGCCGTCACGTGTGACGTGCTCGGGCGCTGGCACTGGGAGTGCGGGTGCGGCGCCGGAGCGCGCGGCGGGTCCTCGCCGATGGAGTGGCACTGGATGGTCACCGCGGCGCTGGTGCACCAGAGCTCCGCACCGGGGGAGTAGTCGAACAGGACGGCCCGTGGATGCCGGCCTACAGGTCGAGGACCAGGCTCAGGGCGTCGTCGACAGCGTGCATCTCTCCCATCGTGAGGGATCCCGCGCGCTCGGTAAGACGGCGGAGGTCCACGGCCCCGATCTGGTCACACATCACCAAGGTCCGGCGACCCGCGATCTCCACCTCCGGCCGAAAGCTGGTCCGTCGCGCACTGGTGCCCGCGCTGCTCGTGCACTCGTCCGGGAGCCGGGAGCCGGGAGCCGGGAGCCGGAAGACCTCACCGCGCACGGAGCGCGGCCATCTCGGCTTGGATCTGGTGGACCTCAGCGAGGTCATCCGGGTCGTCCTTCAGAGCGCGGGCCTCCGCGGCAGCCAGCGCGCGACGCTCGTCTCGCTGCATTGCGTCAAGGGCCGCGCGAATGACCTGGTCGGCGCTCTGGTGGCGGGCGGCGCCGATGTCGAGGATCAGGTCGCGGGTGGTCGTGCGGACCTTGACGGTGGTGGTGTCTGACATGAGAATCAGTCTCCTCCTGGTAGACGAGAGCCGGCGGTGACAAAACCCCCCGTGCCCAGAATCACGGTCTGACGAACTTGAGCCCCTTGCCCACGAAGGTCACCGCTCGCTCGGTTGCTGACAGCCGCTGCCCCACCACCGTGAACGTTCCTGCCTGGAGGCGTGGAGAAAGTCGTGGCTCGAGCCCAAGCTGAGCACGTCGAGTTTCGTCGTACTCGACGATCGCGCCTGCGCATCCCACCGTGCTGCTGCCGGTCGACAGACCAGCACTGATGTTCTGAAGCACCGCGTCTGCATCATGGTCCGTTGCCCACTTCTTGGTGGCGACTCCGTAGACGGCGTTGGCGCACACGGCCAGCACCTTGTTGGGAGAACCCTTCTGGGTCGCCTGAGCCTTCCACCGCTTCAGTTGGACGAGCGTGAAGTCGGGAGAATCCGGGTATTCATCGGTCATGGCTCCGACTGTCGATGTCGTCGTGGTCATGGCGAGGTCGATGCTCCAGGAGACATCGGTGGGGGCTGCGGCGACGAGCGCAGACTCGTGCGGACCGAGCACATCCAACGCCTCGCCGTTTGCTCGGAGGGGAAACAGCAGGGCAGGCGCGTCGAGGAAGTAGAAGTGCTCGATGCGCGACTCTGACTCCGCCTTGATCGACCATGCGGTGTCGCCGTAGTTGACGAGGTAGGTTCGATCTCCGACGTCGCTGGTGCACATGCCGACCTCGGTGGCGATCGCGGCCTCTTCCGGGATCGTGGTTTCCATCGACAGCGGCAGCCAGGTCCGCGTGCCGGACCACCCCGGCTTGGGACAGAATTCTGCTTTCGTGACGAACGTCCAGGTGGGCGACGGCTGCTGAGCTGTTGGCTCGTTCGTGGGTGTTGGCTCTGCGGTGGGGGAGAGGATGATCGATGTCTCAGACGGCTCCGGACCTGCCTCGGGGTCGGGATCGCAACCAGCGAAGAGCACCGCCACGCTGATGGTCAGCACGATGCGAAGACAACACTGAACCGAGCTCATGGGGCTCCTCCTCGAATCACCGTGGACGAAGGTTCCCACTGGTGGTGGCACTCGGGTGCAGGAATCGTCGAAGCGGCCCGTTCCCTGCCCCTGGCAGGTGGTGCCCCATCACTCTCGGGCGATGGCCCGACGTCCTCGCGCTTGGTCATCGAACACCGCAGCTCCGCCCAGATGTGGTGCCCCAGGTGTCACACCAGCCCCACCAGTGGTGCCCCGTCACGGGCCCGACACGCCGACGCGGGCGGTGAGGCACCGGCATCCGACGCCCTGACCTGCGGGAACGTCCTTTCTTGGCCGACCCGCGCCCGACGGGTTGCGTCACAGGTCACACAAGCGCATAGTGGACCACTACATCTGGTGGTTACACCGGTGTAGTTCGTCCACATGTTGTGCACACGAAACAGTTGCCGTCCACAGGTTGTTCACACCAGTGTCCACCAGTTCGTCCACAGCACCCGCGTCAACGGAGACCACCGAGGGGGTCCAGATGCACTGCCCGTTCTGCCGCCACACCGACTCCCGGGTCATGGACTCGCGCACCACCGACGACGGCTCGAGCATCCGCCGGCGCCGGCAGTGTCCCGAGTGCGGGCGCCGCTTCAGCACCGTGGAGACCGCGAGCCTGTCGGTCGTGAAGCGCTCCGGCGCCACCGAGCCGTTCAGCCGCGCCAAGGTGCTCGTCGGGGTCCGCAAGGCCTGCCAGGGCCGCCCGGTCACCGAGGACGACCTGGCCCTGCTCGCCCAGCGGGTGGAGGAGAGCATCCGCAGCGCGGGCAGCGCCGAGATCGACGCCCACGAGGTCGGCCTGGCCGTGCTCGAGCCGCTGCGCGAGCTCGACGAGGTCGCCTACCTGCGCTTCGCCAGCGTCTACCAGGCCTTCGAGTCCCTCGCGGACTTCGAGGGCGCGATCACCCTGTTGCGCGCCGAGCGCGACGCCACCGCAGAGGAACCAGAGAGTGTCCCGGCCGCGCACAGCGCTGTCGGACCCCAGCAGTAGAACAGTCAGTACAGGTCACCACCGCCCCGGGGAGGGGCAGAAGGAAGAGGATGAGCATGACGGAGACCGCCGGAGCACGTGCAGGTGCGCGCAGGGCCAAGGGCAAGGGCGTGGGTGTGGAGCGCATCTTCACCACGCCCGGGGTCCACCCCTACGACGAGGTGACCTGGGAGAAGCGCGACGTCGTCCAGCAGAACTGGAAGACGGGCGCGACGATCTTCGAGCAGCGCGGCGTGGAGTACCCCGACTTCTGGAGCGTCAACGCCTCCACGATCGTCACCACCAAGTACTTCCGCGGCGCCCTGGGCACCCCCGAGCGCGAGACCGGCCTGCGCCAGCTCATCGACCGGGTCGTGCTGACCTACGTCAAGGCCGGCAAGGACCACGGCTACTTCGGCAGCCCCGACGACGCCGAGCTCTTCGAGCACGAGCTGACCTACGCCCTGCTGCACCAGGTGTTCAGCTTCAACTCCCCGGTCTGGTTCAACGTCGGCACCAAGAGCCCGCAGCAGGTCAGCGCCTGCTTCATCCTCGCCGTCGACGACTCGATGGACTCCATCCTCAACTGGTACAAGGAGGAGGGCTTCATCTTCAAGGGCGGCTCGGGCGCGGGGCTCAACCTCTCGCGCATACGCTCCAGCAAGGAGCTCCTCTCCTCCGGCGGCACGGCCTCCGGCCCGGTCTCCTTCATGCGCGGCGCCGACGCCTCGGCGGGCACCATCAAGAGCGGCGGCGCCACCCGGCGCGCGGCCAAGATGGTCGTCCTCGACGTCGACCACCCCGACATCGAGGAGTTCGTTCAGACCAAGGCGCGCGAGGAGGACAAGATCCGTGCGCTGCGTGACGCCGGCTTCGACATGGACCTCGGCGGCAAGGACATCGTCTCCGTCCAGTACCAGAACGCCAACAACTCGGTGCGCGTCAACGACGAGTTCATGCGCGCCGTGGAGGAGGGCAAGGAGTTCGGGCTCACCTCGCGCAAGGACGGCTCGGTCATCGAGACCGTCGACGCCCGCGAGCTGATGGGCAAGATCGCCGCCGCCGCGTGGGAGTGCGCCGACCCGGGCATCCAGTACGACGGCACGATCAACGACTGGCACACCACCCCCGAGAGCGGGCGCATCACCGCGTCCAACCCCTGCTCGGAGTACATGAGCCTCGACAACTCCTCGTGCAACCTCGCGAGCCTGAACCTGCTGAAGTTCCTGCGTCAGGACGACACGTTCGACGCGGCCCAGTTCCAGAAGGTCGTCGAGCTCGTCATCACCGCGATGGACATCTCGATCTGCTTCGCGGACTTCCCGACCGAGGCGATCGGCGACACCACCCGCGACTTCCGCCAGCTCGGCATCGGCTACGCCAACCTCGGCGCGCTGCTCATGGCCACCGGCCACGGCTACGACTCCGAGGGTGGCCGCGCCATCGCCGCGTCGATCACCTCGCTGCTCACCGGTGCCGCCTACAAGCGCTCCGCCGAGCTGGCCGCGGTCGTCGGCCCGTATGCCGGGTACGCGCAGAACTCCGACGCCCACAAGCGGGTCATGCGCAAGCACGCCGCCGCCAACGACTCGGTGCGCACCGTCGACACGATGGACAAGGACATCCACCGCGTCGCCACCAAGGCGTGGGATGCCGTGGTCAAGCTCGGTGAGAAGCAGGGCTACCGCAACGCCCAGGCCTCGGTGCTCGCGCCCACCGGCACCATCGGCTTCATGATGGACTGCGACACCACCGGCATCGAGCCCGACTTCTCGCTGGTGAAGTTCAAGAAGCTCGTCGGTGGTGGGTCCATGCAGATCGTCAACCTCACCATCCCGCGCGCGCTGCGCAAGCTCGGGTACACCGAGGAGACCGTCGAGGCGATCGTGGAGTTCATCGCCGACAAGGGTCACGTCATCGACGCGCCCGGGCTCAAGACCGAGCACTACGAGGTCTTCGACACCGCGATGGGTGCCCGCGCCATCTCGGCGATGGGCCACGTGCGGATGATGGCCGCGGTGCAGCCGTTCCTTTCCGGGGCCATCTCCAAGACGGTCAACCTGCCCGAGAACGCGTCGGTCGAGCAGATCGAGGAGGTCTACGTCCAGGGCTGGAAGCTCGGCCTGAAGGCGCTCGCCGTCTACCGCGACAACTGCAAGGTCGGCCAGCCGCTCTCCGACGGCGGGTCCACCGCCAAGGACGCCGCCGCGGACAAGGCCTCGGCCGCCGTTGCTGCGGCGACCAGCGAGATCGTGGAGAAGGTCGTCTACCGGCCGACTCGCGAGCGCCTGCCCAAGCGTCGTGCCTCGCAGACCATCTCGTTCGCCGTGGGCGGCGCGGAGGGCTACCTCACCGCCGGCACCTATGACGACGGGCGGCTCGGTGAGCTGTTCCTGAAGTTCGGCAAGCAGGGCTCCACGCTCGCCGGTGTGATGGACGCCTTCTCGATCGTCACCTCGGTGGCGCTGCAGTACGGCGTGCCGTTGGAGACCTTCGTCGAGAAGTTCACCAACATGCGCTTCGAGCCGGCCGGCATGACGGATGACCCCGACGTGCGGATGGCTCAGAGCCTGATGGACTACGTGTTCCGGCGGTTGGCCCTGGACTACCTCGACTTCGACACGAGGTCGTACATGGGCATCCACACCGCGGAGGAGCGCGCTCGCCAGCTCGAGACGGGGTCCTACCAGGCGGAGTCCTCGGACGACGACGCGGAGGGCTACGAGTCGGGCGGGTACGACGCGGACATCGAGTCGCTCAGCCAGGGCCTCGGTGCCTCGTCCAAGCGCCACGAGGAGCCCGCTGCGTCGGCTGACGCTGCTTCCGGTTCGGCGCCGGCTGCGTCGGCCTCGGGCGCAGCGGTCGGCGCCTCGGCCACGGGGGGCTCGCTCGCCGCGGCCTCGTCGGTCCAGTCTGGTGCCGGTGCGGCCTCGGCCCGTGAGGTCTCCTCGGAGATCCACTCCTCGGCCGACCTGCTCGCGATGTTCGGCGACTCCAAGGCGGCCGACGCCCCGATGTGCATGACCTGCGGGACCACGATGCGCCCCGCCGGCTCCTGCTACGTCTGCGAAGGCTGCGGAAGCACCAGCGGCTGCAGCTGACGAGCGACTCAGGAGGGCAGGCCCCGAGCGGAGATCTCAGCTCGGGGCCTGCCCTCCTGAGTCGGAGTTTTCGCAGCCAATGTGAAAGCCCTGTAATCGTTGGATCAATTGCCCTTGAGCTGCCTGCGACGCTAGAACAGCACGGTCTGATAAGTCGCGTACCAAGGGCACAGCCGGTGGTGTGACTCGAGTAGTTGGACTGAAGGCCGCTGTTCGCCCAGGAGCGGCGAAGAGGCCAAAGGCTGCCTGTCGTAGTCCATGTACGGAGTGCCGGCCAAGCTCGGCGCCACTCGCACCTTCATGTCCGAGGTGATGGTGATGAGGTGAAGGTCGAACAAGGTGTGTACGTCGGCACGAAGGAGCAGCCCGTTCGTGACCACGTTGGTCTGTTCTCCACGATGGGGTGAAATGTGCGCCGCCTCGAGTACCTCGGTCGCGGAGTACGCGGTCACAGCGCATCTGCCGCCATACGCGTGAAGCAGGGCCGACCGGAACTCTTGCTGCCCCCGACGAAGGGCGATGGTGCGTGACGCTCGTTCCCTCGTGTCCTCGAGTAGGTCTTCCAACTTCACTTGAATGGTGTCGTCGAAGCGCACATCGATGCGGGGTGTTGGAGCCGAGAACAGGCGCTGCATCCAAGCTACGTTCGCCGGGTCGCTCGTCCACACGATCCCGCTTTGGGGAGCTGGTGTGAGGCCGGTGGCCGAAGCCACCTCACCCCACTTCGGCGTCCGGTTGGGCTCGTCCGACACCAACCTGAAGTCGAAGCGGCGAGCGTACGGGGCAGTAGCAGCGTCTGACCACGGACCTATCTCTCCAGCAACGAGGTCACGGGCGTCTGATGTGGCCTGGGTCCAGCCGAGGAGCTGGCTGCCGCGTCCGCCCTGCCAGAAGTAGACGTCATCTCCGGCGACGATGTCTTTGTTGCGCAACATGTCCCAGTAGCCGTGCTCGACGGCCCGCCGCCAATGCTCGGGGTGTTCCTTCGAGATCCACAGGATCCAGGTCGTCATGAGGGCATGGCCCTTCCCGTGTTGTCACGGGTGGTGGCGTGTCCTGTGGCGGAAGCCGGTCGGGCCGTGGAGGGCTGTTGGTGCGGTGGTCGGAACGCGCCGCGTCAGGTGACGAGGCGCCGCAAACGCTCTTGCGTCGGTTGGTCGGTGGAATGGAGGACGACTCCCCGCATGCCTCGGGTCAGCAGGACCTTGTAGACGTTGCGGACGAGACGGTCGAAGTCGACGTCGCCGACCTTTTCGCGGTTGCGAAAGTCGGGATCCTTATTGGCTGCGCGGACAGCAACCCAGCGGTCGTCTCGCCACACAAGGTCCTGGCCGAGGATGACCCCGGCGTAGTCGTACTCGAAGCCCTGGGCGGTGTAAACACAACCGACCTGCCCGAAGCCGGCGGGGTCGGTGGCCCAGAGTGCGGCCGCGGGAGCGCCGCCGATCGAGCGTTCACCCTTGAGGTTCCATGGCCTGGACCAGTCGCCGATACGCACGTCGGGGACCAAGGTCCCAGCCGGCGTCGGGTCGCTCCACGCCCAGCAGTACCCAGCCGCGATTCGAGCCGAATAGCCGTTGGCCAGGTGTGTGCCGAGGAGATGCTCCATCTCACTCGGACTGTCAACGACCTGCACCTGGAAGTGCTCGTCGCCGACCCATTTGGCTTCGCCCTGCTCGAGCCCTAGCAGGTGCTTCACCCACAGGATGTAGGTCTCTGACCCTCCGCACCGGAAGTGCTCGTCGAGGTTGATCCTCACGACCTCGATTCCCTTGGCGCGTGCGCGCGCCTCGATGTCCTCGACAGTCCCCAGCTCGCCCGGGCGCACCACCTGAAACTCGTCGAGCAGGAAGACCGGCACTCGCGCGGCATCCAGCAGCTCGTCCAGCTGCGGCCTTCCGCTTCGGTGTTCCGCGCGCGTCCAGCGGTTGGCAGACGTCTCCCGGATGCGGTGGGCCTCATCGAGGATCAGCGCGTCGAGGCCGTTCGGCTCGACGGTCATGAACGAGTTGAAGTACTGGAACATTTTCTGCACCCGTGGGGCGCGCTTGCCGGCCACCTTGCGCAGGGTCTGGGTGAACGAGCGTGACCCGGTTGCGTGCAGCACAGACCGCCCCTGCCGGGAGAGCTCGCCCAAGAGCGAGAGCGCGATGACGCTCTTGCCGCTTCCCGGACCACCGGACACGACCACGGCCGTCTTCGTGTTGCTCTGGCGTGCTCGTTCCACAGCGTGCAGGACGAAGTTGTAGGCATCCCGCTGCTCGTCGAGAAGGACGAACATCTCTCGGCGTTGCACCTCGTCCGCCGCGACTGCCAGCAGCTGCTTGGACGGTGCGATTCGGCTCGAGAGGAGCGCGTCGGCGTAGGGCGCACCAGGGACGCCGGGGGCCAGCCGTTGCTTGAGGAACTGCTGGAACTCGCTGCGCCGCTGTGAGGTGAAGAGTCGGCCGTGCTCGTGACCGGGGAGTGTGAGCAGGTCCCGGACGCCGTCATCAGTGGCGTTGTGCAGGTATGCCGCGCCCGCAACTAACTGCGGGTCGTCGGCCAGAGCTGAGGTGAAGCCGAGGATGTAGTCGCAGTAGTCACGGACTTGAAGAGCCGGGTGGGTGACCGGCCTCTCGCCGTACTGATCGATGCGGACGAGGGTGTCACTCTCCTCGAACTGAGATGCGGTGCTCCACTGCTTCAATTCGATGATGACGTAGGAGGGCTTGCCGGTCTTGGGATGCTCGCCGGCGAGCACGACGTCTGCACGCTTGCTGGTCAATGGCAGCTGATATTCGACAAGCATCTCGACGTTGCCCAGGCCGGCATCCACGAGGTCTGCCCGCAGCGCGGGGATGCTCCGCTCCCAGGAGCGGCGCTCGCCGGGTGACGGAGACTGACCCGTGCGGATGGACATCTGCTCAGCGAGGAGGTCGGCGAAGTGGCGTTCGACGGCGGAGAAGCCGGTGACAGACGAGCGGAACAATGTCACAAGTGGGGTCCCCAGGCAGCACGAAGTTGTTCGTGCGGGTGGGGGACTGTCCTGAGACGGATGCCCGTCGGGCCGCGATTACACCGAGGACTCTAGTAGGCGTCAGCAGGCCGGTTGGGACGGAAGGCATACTCGGTTCCGTGTCTGACCTAATCGAGATTCGTGACGCTGCGCGTGCCTTCCGTGAAGAGCGGGACTGGGACAAGTTTCAAGACCCCAAGTCTGTGATGCTGGCTCTGGTGGGGGAGGTGGGGGAGCTCGCTGAACTACTCCAGTGGCTGCCCGCGGATGAGGCGCGCTCACTCCTGATGGCAGAGCCCCTGCACAGTCGCGTCTCTGAGGAGCTGTCGGACGTTCTCATCTACCTCGTAGGGCTCGCCGACCAGTGCGGGGTCGAGTTGGGGCCGGCGGCACTCTCGAAGATCGAGACATCTCGTCTCAAGCACCCCGCCGCGTCAAGCAGAGGCGTCGCACCGACCGGTCGAGGAGCAAGGCGCTGTGGCAATGTGCCAGACGATCCAAGGTTCGAGACGACCTAGTGGCGCGTGTAGTTAGTTGCTTTACGGTTGCTGGGCTGGGATGATGGGGTATGGCGAATCGTGCGGCGGTGGCGTTGGGGTTGCGTGAGGGTGATCGTGAGGAGTTGGCGCGGTTGACGCGGGCGTCTTCGGTTCGGGCGGGTCTGGCGCAGCGGGCTCGGATCGTGTTGTTGGCCGCTGATGGTGAGTCGAACACGGCGATCGCGGCGAAGGTGGGGGTGTCTCGTCCGACGGTGATCGGCTGGCGCAACCGGTACGTCGCGGCGGGGATTTCGGGGTTGGAGGATGACCCGCGCTCGGGTCGCCCGCGGGTCTTCGACCACAGCGACATCGTCACTGCGACCCTGAAGCAGCCGCCGAAGAAGTACGGGGTGACGCATTGGTCCTCGCGGTTGCTGGGCCGCCACCTGGGGATCAGCAACGGGACGATC
>JBBSQC010000052.1:0-25215 GCA_038258215.1 Actinomycetales bacterium
CACCCCCCCCCGCCCCCCGGCGGGGGGGGGCCGGGTGCCGCCCCCCCACACCCCCCCCCCCCCCGACTCGGGCGGGTCAGACCTGGCGTCGCGCGAGCTTGGTCATCGAGACCCCGAGCAGGATCTGGACCAGGCCCAGGCCCATCGCCATGAAGGACACCCCGAAGGCGAGCACCGAGGTGAAGAGCGAGGCGCGCAGGAACGACCCGTTCATGACGGTGGCGCGCACCGGGTCCTCGCGGTCGAGCTCGGCGTAGGTCTTGCCGCCGGAGGCCTCGAGCGAGTGGTGGTTGATGATGTCGGCCTCCGCGTAGGCGGTGAACGGCCCGTTCACCTGGTCGCCGGCGAACCAGCGCGCGTCCTCGGCCACGGTGATCTTCTCGGCCGTGAGCTGGTCCTGCACCACGAACCAGGTGCCGGCGCCGGCGACCAGCATCACGGCGCCGATGGCGGCGACGATCCAGCCGGCGACCGTGACGAAGGCGTGCCCCGTCGTGGTGCCGGCCGCGCTGCTCGGGGAACGGGTCGTGGTGTCACTCATCTGCTGCTCCTGCTGTGAGGGTTGTCGTCGGGCTGCCCGACGCGACCAGAGTATTACTACATTCAGTAGTACTACAAGTTGTCAGAGATGGAGTGCGTCACAGCTGGTGGTCAGGCGCGGACGAGCTTGGTGCCGGCCGCGACGTCGTGCAGCCCGCGCCCGCCGCGGGTGATGAGGGCGGGCACGAACAGGCAGACCAGGGCGGTGCGGAGAAGCACCTGGAGGGGGAAGGAGCCGGGGCGCACCTGCCAGACCTGGAGCCCGAGGATGCGGTGGCCGACCGTGCTGCCGATCAGCGTCACGAGGAGGAGGTTCTCCGCGGCGAAGACCCCCAGGACCGCCCACGAGGAGGTCGGCACGCCGAGCAGCAGGTCGGGCTGGGCGTCCGGCCCCAGCTGGTAGTCGAAGCCGAGGAGCCCGAAGACCACCACGGTGCAGAGCACCCAGTCGACCAGCCAGGCGACGAACCGGCGCCCCAGCGACGCGTCGTCCGGGGCGACTGCGGGCGGCATACCGGAGTCGTCGGGGTGGGCCACGACGCCACTGTATGCCGGGTCCACCGGGCTCCATCCCTCGGACGCCTCGTCCCACACCTTGGTACGGTGGCGGGCGTTACACCGGCGAAACACGTGGGTCACGGTCGAGAAACGGCCCGTGCCTAGAGTGCTCGCAACGCCACAGGGCTGGCGCCCGAAAGCCCTTCAGTGCTTCCCGAACCAGGAGGTTCATAGTGTTCAGCTCCGCCGACGAGGTCCTCGAGTTCATCAAGGCCGAGGACGTCCAGTTCGTCGACATCCGGTTCTGCGACCTGCCGGGGGTCATGCAGCACTTCAACGTGCCGGCGTTCACGGTCGACGCAGACTTCTTCACGAACGGCCAGATGTTCGACGGGTCCTCGATCCGCGGCTTCCAGGCCATCCACGAGTCCGACATGAAGCTCATCCCGGACCCCTCGACGGCCTACCTCGACCCGTTCCGGATCGAGAAGACCCTCATCATGAACTTCTCGATCGTCGACCCCTTCACCGGTGAGGCCTACAGCCGCGACCCGCGCAACATCGCGGCCAAGGCCGAGGCGTACCTCGCCTCCACGGGCATCGCCGACACCGCCTACTTCGGAGCGGAGGCGGAGTTCTACGTCTTCGACGACGTGCGCTTCGAGACCAAGGCCAACGCGAGCTACTACTACATCGACTCCGTCGAGGCCGCGTGGAACACCGGTCGCAAGGAGGAGGGTGGCAACCGCGGCTACAAGACCCGCTACAAGGGTGGGTACTTCCCGGTGCCGCCGGTCGACCACTTCGCCGACATCCGCGACAAGATCTGCCTCAACCTCGCCAAGGTCGGCATCCTCGTCGAGCGCAGCCACCACGAGGTCGGCACCGCCGGTCAGCAGGAGATCAACTACCGCTTCAACACCCTGCTGGGGTCCGGCGACGACATGATGAAGTTCAAGTACGTCGTGAAGAACACCGTGTGGGAGGGCGGCAAGACCGCGACCTTCATGCCCAAGCCGATCTTCGGTGACAACGGCTCGGGCATGCACACCCACCAGTCGCTCTGGAAGGACGGCGACCCGCTCTTCTACGACGAGCGCGGCTACGGAGGGCTGTCGGACCTGGCCCGCTGGTACATCGGGGGCCTGCTGCGGCACGCGCCCGCGCTGCTGGCGTTCACCAACCCGACGGTGAACTCCTATCACCGCCTGGTGCCCGGCTACGAGGCCCCGGTCAACCTCGTCTACTCGGCCCGCAACCGGTCGGCCTGCGTGCGCATCCCGATCGCCGGCGACAGCCCGAAGGCCAAGCGCATCGAGTTCCGCATCCCGGACCCGAGCTCCAACCCCTACCTGTGCTTCGCGGCGCAGCTGATGGCGGGCCTGGACGGCATCAAGAACCGCATCGAGCCCCCCGACCCGGTGGACAAGGACCTCTACGAGCTCCCCCCGGAGGAGCACGAGGCCATCGAACAGGTGCCGGGTTCACTGCCGGCGGTGCTCGACGCCCTGGAGGCCGACCACGAGTTCCTGCTCGAGGGTGACGTCTTCACCGAGGACCTCATCGCCACCTGGATCGAGTTCAAGCGCAAGAACGAGGTCGACCCGATCCGCTTCCGCCCGCACCCGCACGAGTTCGAGATGTACTTCGACATCTGACCCTCGTATGGGCCCTGACCCGCGGAAACGTAGGTCAGGGCCCGTTCTGGCACCCGCGCGCCTGAGGCACTGTCGAGGGGCGGTTGGTGCCGTGGCCTTCGAGCCGCACGACGCACCACAGGCCGACCGTGATCTTCGCGTGCTTGGGATCCAGCTGTTCGTTGCGGATGAGCGCAGCCACCAGCCCTGACTCACGGCGGCCTGAACGCCTTCCGTTCAGCTCGCTGGGGTGTGCGCCCCGCCCGCTGGTGCCCTACGCCGCCGTCCACGCACCCAGCCCAGGGTGAACGCCAGCAGCAGGGCCACCAGCGCCGCACCGGCGACCAGTGCCGCCACGCGCACCCAGGAGGAGTCCGCCTGCGCGGCCGGGATGGCCACGGTGTGCACCGCGGTGGCAGCCAGCACGTCGTAGGCCACGGTGGCTTGGCCGGTGCGCCCGAAGCGGTCGAGCACCTCGACCATGGCGATGTGCCGTCCCGGTGCGCCGGCAACGACCATCTGGGCCGATCCCACGCCGGTCGAGTCGACGGTGCCGTCGGAGTCCACGTCGAAGGTGAAACTGCCGCCCGCGGCCGAGGTCGCCCCGGCGTCCAGGACGAACGGGCGGCCTTGGACGACCACGCCCGGGTTCGCCAGCGCCGGCACCAGCGGGTTAGCCACCATCTCCATGGTGTCGACCAGGGTCTGGGACAGGTCGTCGTCTTCGGCGATGTCGGTGACCGTGCCGCCGGTCGCGTCGGCCAACGGGGTCAAGGAGTCGCTGAGCTCGGCGTCGGCGGCCAGCCCGAAGACGGCTACATCCGCCTCCGCCGCCGGGTCGTCGACGCGGGTCGCTGCGGGGACGACCAGGGCCGCCGACACCACGCCGGTGCCAGCGGCGGACGACCGGTCCTGCCAGGTGGTGCTGTCGGCGCCGCCGTCGCCGAGTGTCGGCGGCAGCTCCGGGACACGCACCAGGTCCTTGGCGGCCTCGGTGACCGTGTCCAGGGTGTACCCGGTGACCGGCTCGGGGTCCTTGGCCGGCGCGTCCCCGAGGACGATGACAGCGTGCAGCGAGGACGGGTCCCAGTCGGCGCGCAGCGCCATCATGATGCCGCTGTAGACCGACTCGGGGTCGTCCCCGCCGGCGGTGGGTGTGAGGTCGTCCAGGGCGGCCTTGAAGGCGTCGAGGTCCTCGGTGAGGTCCAGCGGCAGCCGCGCCTGGAAGTCCTCCCCCTCGTCGCGGTACTCGGCCACCCCGATGCGGACCTGCTTGGACTTGGCGCGCAGCGCCGAGGAGATGCTCGAGGCGGCGGCCCGGGCCTGGTCGATGTACGGGTTCATCGAGTTGGTGGTGTCGATGGCGAACACGACGTCGATGGCCCTCCCGGACCCGGCGCCGGGCACGCCTGCCGGATCGTCCTCGGATGCCGGCGGCGGGTCCTCCGACGTGCCGGTGACCGGCCCGGCCGCGACGGCGTCGGCCGCGTCGCGGGCCATGACCGCCATGACCGCCGCGATCGCGATCGACTCGGCCGGGTCCTGCGGGTAGCTGTGGTCGTAGGTCTGGAACAGCGGGTTGCTCGCGTCCTTTGGCCGGTCCTTCTCGTCGTGGAAGTTGCAGATCCAGTCCTGTGGGTGGCACCACATCGCGTAGTCGACCCCGGCGTCGTAGAACGAGTCGCTGGCCGCCTTGCCGTCCGTGTCGCTGATCATGTACCGGTAGATGCCGGCGCCCCTCTTGCCGCCGCCGTTGATGTTGGGCATGTCGCCGTGCTGGGCCGGGTCCCCGACCCCGACGACTCCGGCTATCCGCTCGGGTCCACGCGCCTCGGCGAGCTCGCGCGCGACGATGACGCCCTGGGAGTACCCGACCAGCAGGAACCTGGTGTCCGGGCAGTCCTCCAGGACGGAGTCGATCATCGACGCGCCGATGATGACCCCGTAGTCGACCGAGTCGAACAGGTCCAGGCTGAGGTGGTCCTTGCCGCCGATGTACTGCTCCGTCGGCACGGCGGGGTACGGGATCGCCTTGGCCGGCACCGACGCTCCGTCGAACCCGTCCTTGAGCGTGGTGCCGTGCAGCTCGTCGACGAGCTGGCCCAGGGTCGGGCCGTGACCCTTCTCCAGACTCTCGCCGCTGCCGCGCGCGGACAGCAGCACCACCGGTGCGCACGCAGTCGCGGGGGCCGCGGCTGGCGTCGCCACGGCCGGCACCAAGGCGGTCACCCCGAACGCCAGGACCGCAACCGCCGCGACCGCGCACCAACGACGTGCTCGGCTCGCCACCCCTGCACGCCCCCACCAAGTGCCCCGGCCCCTGGCGGCAACCGGCCCATGCAGTGTGCTCACCTGCGCGAGCGTAGTTGCGCGAGGTCCGTGGGCACCCGCGATTCGTCGGAACTGCCCTCGGGCTCGGGCGTGGGTGTCCAGGTAGCTGCACTGACAGCAGGACGTCTCGCGGTGCGGGAGAATCCCCACCATGAACAGCGACCGCGACACCCTCATCGACGAGCTGATCGACGCCGGGCGGACGGTGGTGGCCCGCGGGCTCGTGCAGGCCAGCGGTGGGAACCTCTCGGGGCGGCTGCCCGGCACCGACCGTTTCCTCGTCACCGCAACCGGCACCTGGCTGGACCGGCTCGCTCCCGAGGACTTCGCGGAGCTCACCCTGGCCGGGGACCACGTCGGCGGCGGCGCCCGACCCTCCATCGAGTGGAAGCTGCACCAGCAGACGTATGCCGTGCGCGAGGACGCTGCCGCGGTGGTGCACCTGCACCCCCAGCACGTGCTGCTGGTGGACCTGCTCGGCGCCTCCATCCGCTTCACCACGCTCGACCACCAGTACTACGTCGGCGGCGTGGGGCGGGTGCCGTTCATGCCCTCCGGCTCCGACGAGATCGCCCACCTCGCGGCGCAGGCCGTGCTGGAGCACGACGCCGTGGTGCTCGCGCACCACGGCTGCTCGACGGTCGGTGACACGGTCTCGATGGCGCTGCGACGGGCCCTCAACCTCGAGGAGGCGGCCACGATGACCTACCGTCTGCTCCTGGCCGGCAACACCACGGCGGACTTCCCGCCGGAGTGGAAGGACAACATCCTCACGGTCTGACCGGCTCCTCGACAGCGAGGCGCCTCACCGGGTGAGGGCGAGGCTCCCCAGGGCCAGCAGCCACGACACGAAGGACCCGACGAGGAAGTACTCGGTGACGGCGTCGATGCCCACCCCGTCGATGCTCGTGCGGTCGTCGCGCTTGGCCTGGAGCTCCGGGAAGCGGATCAACCCCTTGGCCGCGATGACCAGACCCGCCGCGGTCAGCTGGCCGGCAAACCCCAGGCCGAGGATGAGCACGCGTTCCATGGGCCCGAGCAGCCTCCCGCCCTTCAGCTCGTCGGACGGCTGCGCGCTCGGGTCGACGGGCAGGACCGGGCGCAGCGCTCCGACGCTGAGCAGGACCAGCCGCACGAGCACGTTGGCCGTGACGAGGTTGACGAGAAGGATGCCCAGGACAAGAAGCAGGCGGCCCGGGGCGGCATCCCCCAGCAGCGGCGGGTCGGCCCACTCCAGCCACCGCGCGAGGAGCCCACCCGCCGGGCTCGCCCACCCGGAGAGTCCGACGAGCCACGCACCGCCGACGGCGAGCCAGACCAGGGCCGCGCCGTGCCCGGACCCGGTGACCAGGGCCTGGCCGGAGTAGCGCACCCAGAGCCCCAGCGGCAGGAGCGACGCCGCGAGCACCACGAGGTCGACCGGGGCGGTCAGCCCGGCCAGCAGAGCCAGGGCCGCCACCGCGATCACCCCGCAGGGGACGGACCACCGGCTCGTGCGCACCCCCGCCCGGAGGAGGTCGGCCACGCCGAGACCGACGAGCCAGACCGCCAGCCAGCTCACGGCAGCGTCCGCAGGAGCTCCTGCGCCTCGAGGACGGCAGCGATGCCGTCGGTGCGCACCCGTTGCGAGACGGCGGACGCGCTGATGCCCTCGCCCTCGGCCAGCTCGGCCTGGGTGGTCTGCGGATCCATGAGTCCTCTGAGGAGTCGGAGGGAACGTGTCGACAACGAGCCAACCAGATGGTCCCGACACAGCAGTGCTGCGTTGACGGCCGCCTCGGCCGGGTCCTGCGCCGAGGCGCGGTATGCCGTGCGCGTGTGGCGGGTGGCCGACCGGGCCCCCAGCTCCGCCGCGTGCTCGATCGCGGCGCGAGCCGCCCACCACCCCGGCCCGTCCTCGATGCCTCGGGGAGCGTCCAGGACGGTGACCTCACCCCGTCCCACGCCGAACCGGGCGTCCGCCCCCGGGAGCAGGGCGAGACGTACCCGCAGGGCGGCGTCGAGCGCGTCGCCGAGGGTCGGGTAGCTCCCCTGGAACTCGTCACCAGCGGTGACCCTCAGGGCGGTCAGGGCCGGCACTGCGGCGGCCACGGCCTCCAGCGTGGTCTCGAGGCGCGCGTGGAGCGCGGCCCGGTCAGCGGCACCGCGCGAGCCGACGAGGTCACCGATGAGCACGCACGGTGAAGGATGACTCTTCAGAGAGACCATATGAAGATCATACCTTCATATATCTCTAATGAAGCCATATACTTCACATCAGGATGACGCGAGGTCCCCCGGGCTCCGCCCGGTGCGCGGCTCGGCCACGCCGCGCTCGGTGGTCACCGCGTCGACGAGCCGTGCGGGGGTCACGTCGAAGGCCGGGTTGAAGCCCGTCGTGCCCTCGGGGACCATGCGCGCGCCCGCCCACTGCGTGACCTCGGTGCCGGGACGCTGCTCGATCTCGATCCCGGACCCGTCGGGCATCGAGAGGTCGACGGTCGACCACGGGGCCGCCACGAGGAAGGGGATGCCGGCGTCGCGGCAGGCGAGTGCCACCCCGAGGGTGCCCACCTTGTTGGCGGTGTCACCGTTCGCGGCGATCCGGTCGGCCCCTACGACCGCGAAGTCGACGAGTCCGCGCAGGATCGTCGACGCGGCCGCGGAGTCGGTCTGCACCACGTGCGGGATGCCCTCCGCGGCCAGCTCGAACGCCGTCAGCCGCGCGCCCTGGAGCAGCGGCCTCGTCTCGTCGGCGTAGACGAGCTCGATCCGGTCCCGGGCGTGCAGCTCGCGGACCACCCCGAGGGCCGTTCCCCAGGCCGAGGTCGCGAGGAAGCCCGCGTTGCAGTGGGTGATCACCCGCAGGCGCGGCCGCTCGATCCGCTCCAGCAGCCAGTCCGCTCCGAGCCTGGAGAGCTCGCGGTTGGCCGCCTCGTCCTCCCGCGCCACCCGCCGTGCCGCGTCGAGCACCACCGCACGTCCGCTCGCCATGAGCGGGCGCACCTCGTCGACGCCCCAGGCGAGGTTGACCGCCGTCGGCCGGGCGTGCCTGACCCGGTCCACCGCCGCCTGGACCGTCACGTCGTCCCACCCCTCGCGAGCTCCCTCGTCCATGGCGAGGACCACGCCCAACGCGCCCGCGACCCCGAGCGCGGGCGCGCCCCGCACCGCCAGCTCGCTGATCGCGGCCACGAGGTCGTCGGTGTGCTCGATGATGCGAAACCGCGTGTCGAGGGGCAGGAGGGTCTGGTCGAGCAACCGGACCGCGCCGCGCCCGTCACGGCCCGCCGACTCGTCCCACTCGATGGCGGTGAGCGTCATGCGCGACAGCCTAGGCGGCGCGCCAGCCGCGGGAGGACGCTCTCGGAAAAGACGAGGAACCCGCCCCGCGAGGTGCCCCCGATCGCTCACCGCGCCGGATCGCTCCGGGACCGCTACCGTCCCTCCATGAGCGCAGCGCAGCGTCCCGTCCGTGCCGGAACCGCAGGTCGTACCGCGATGGTCGGCGTGGTCACGACCGCGCTCGTCGCGGCGTTCACGGCGACCTCGGTCGCCGCCCCGACACCACAGCAGGGACACCCCGGCAGACCCACGGTCCTGACCCCGATCGGGGGCGGGTACGTGACCTCGACGCTCGAGGGCTTCTCCCTGGCGGCAGCCGACGGCGCCAGCGGCGCCACCGTCGACCTCGTCGTCGTGCCCTCGGCGTACGGGGACGCACCCGAGGACCGGGAGGAGAACCTCGAGCTGGCCCAGAGCCGCACCGACGCGCTCGACGCCGCGTGCGACGCCGTCGTGCCGAAGCCCTACACCGGATGCACGGCCACCCTCGCGGTGCTGCTCGACCGCGCCGACGCCCTCGACCCGGCCAACGCCACCGCCCTGGCCGCCAGGGGCACCGACGGGGTCTACGTCCTCGGCGGCGACCAGGGCCTGGCGATGCAGGTGCTCGCCGACTCCCCCGCCGAACGGGCGATCACGGCATCCGTGCGGCGGGGTGCAGCCCTGGGAGGCACGAGCGCCGGTGCCGCGGTGGAGTCGCGCACGATGATCAACGGCTACGTCGGTGACCTGGGTCCGGCCGACGGGCTGCGCCGCGGCTCCACCCTCATGTGGTGGAGCGAGGACGGCGACCTCGAGCGGGGACTCGACGTGGGTTCCCGCGCAGCCGTGTTCGACCAGCACTTCCACCAACGCGGCCGGTTGGGTCGGAGCCTGTCGACCCTGGCCACGGCCGACGAGCGCGGCAACCACACGAGCCCGGTGGGGGTCGGGGTGGACTACGCCACCGGTGTCCGGGTCACCGGTGACACCACGGTCTCCGGTCTGTTCGGCGACTCGTCCGCGGCGATCATCGACCTCGAGACGTTGAACGCCACCCACCAGTGGGTCGGCAACCCCCGCACCCTCTCGGCACGGCGGGTCCTCACCCACCTGATGACCGACGGCACCGAGTACGACCTGCGGCGCCGGCTGCTCACCCGGGACGGCGCGGTCGTGCCCATCCCGCGTCCGCGCCCGTGGCCGGCCCCCGCGTCCCCGTCGAGGGTCCGGGGCACCGTCTTCCTCGGCGGCGGCGTCCTCACGGGACCCGTGGTCGACGACGTGGTCGCGGCGGCTCGCCGGGTCGACACCTCGCGCCACGGCAAGCTCGTCGTGCTGGCGGCCGGGTCGGATGCCGTCGCCCGGGCCGACGACGTCGAGACGGCCGTGCGCGACGCCGGGTGGACCGGCGAGGTGGCCACGGCGGTGCACGGCACGAAGGCGTGGTCGACCCGGGCCCTGCGCGGCGCCACCGCGGTCGTCCTCGTCGGGGACAGCCCGCCCGACCTCGTCAGCGCCATGGCCGACCCCGGCTACCGCCAGGTCGTCACCAGGGCGGTGCGCCGGACGCCGGTCGTGGTCGCCGACGGTGCCAGTGCGGCCGTCCTCGGGACACGGTGGTCGGCCACGGCCCGACCCACCGAGGACACCCGAGAGGACGAGGGTGTGGCCGCCTACCGCGCCGACGACGCGCAGTGGCGCCCCGGACTGCGGCTCGTGCGCAGCACCGTCATCCCGCACCTCACCGACGACTTCCGTTGGGGCCGCCTGTATGCCGCCGTCACGGCGGCGCCGAGAGAGCTCGCGATCGGCGTCGCAGCCGACTCCGCGGTGGTGCTCACACCATCGCGCTCGACGGTGAGCGGCGCATCGGTGGTCGTTGCCGATGGTCGGGCGGCGCGCACGTGGACCGGTGACAACGGTGCGCTCGGCGCGAGCGGGGTCGTGCTCGACGTGTTCGGCGACGCCGAGCGCATGACACGCTGACTCCTACGCTTGCGCACGCGGGGCCAGCGTGCCACGGTCGAGGGGTGGGCGGAGCAGCCCGCGACGCCCCGATCGGAGGACCACCTGATGTCGAGCACTCGCGTGGTCGTCGGGGTCGACGGCTCACCGCTGTCCCAGACGGCGGTGTCCCGGGCCGCCCACTTCGCCAGCGACCGGGGGCTGACCCTGCACGTCCTGCACGCCTTCGCGCCGGACCTGCCGATGCTCGGGTTCGGCGCGCTCTCCGACCGGTCGGTCATCCTCACCCACGGGCAGCGGCTCATCGCCGACGCGACAGCCCGGGCTCACGCCATCGACCCCGACCTCAGGGTCACCGGCGCCTGTCGCGACGGCTTCGCGAGCGAGGCGCTCATCACCGGGTCGAGGTCGGCCACCCTCCTCGTGGTGGGGGCAATGGGTCACGGCGTGCTGAGCCGGGCCGGGGTCGGAGCGGTGGCGATGCAGGTGGTCACGCACGCCCGCTGCCCGGTCCTCGTCGTGCAGCACGAGATGAGCGGCCCTCCGGCGCCCGGCGGACGGGTCGTCGTCGGAGTCGACGGGTCGAAGCACTCGCTGCGGGCCCTCACCACCGGCTTCCGCGAAGCCGCCCTCACCGGTGGGTCACTCGACGTCGTCCACGCCTGGCAGGCCAAGGGTGCTCAGGACCCGACGCTGGGCTCGTCCTCGAACTGGGAGGACTACGAGTCCCGGGTGGCATCGGTGGTCGATGAGGCCCTGGCCGCGTCGCGCGCCACCCAGCCGGAGGTGAAGGTCGAGCAGGAGGTCGTCCGGGACGACCCGCTGCGCGCCCTCGTCACCCGGTCCGAGGGCGCCTCCCTGGTCGTCGTCGGCAGCCGCGGCTCCGGTGGGTTCCCCGGCCTGCACGTCGGGTCGACGGCCGTGCGCCTCATGGGCCGCAGCTACTGCCCGATCCTCTTCACCCGCTGATCCGCTCGGTCGCCCCCAGCCGGTCCAGCACGAAGGCCCACTCCCAGGCGATCTGCTCCCACGCGGCATACCGACCGCTGCGCCCACCGTGGCCGGCGGACATCTCGGTGCGCAGCAGCACCGGTCGGTCAGCGGCATCGCTGGTCGTCACCTCGCGCAGTCGCGCCACCCACTTGGCCGGCTCGACGAAGAACACCCGGGTGTCGTTCAGGCTGGTGCTCGCCAACACGGCCGGGTGCGCGGCCGGGGCGAGGTTGTCGTAGGGGGTGTAGGACCGCATGTAGGAGTAGACCTCGGGATCCTCCAGCGGGTTGCCCCACTCCTCCCACTCCCCCACCGTCAACGGCAGGTCGGGTCGCAGGATCGTGCTCAGCGCGTCGACGAACGGCACGGCGGCGTGCACCACCGCGAAGCGGCCCGGGTCGAGGTTGAGCACCGCCCCGACGAGCAGCCCGCCGGCCGAGCCGCCCTCGAGCCCGACCCGGTCGCGAGCCATCCAGCCCGTCTCGACGAGGTGGTCCACGCAGGTCGCGGTGTCGGTGAAGGTGTTCCGCTTGGCGAGCATCTTCCCGTCGTCGTACCAGTGCCGCCCCATCTCGCCGCCACCGCGCACGTGGGCCACGGCATACACGACACCGCGGTCGAGGAGGCTGAGCCGGGCGATCGAGAAGTAGGGGTCCGAGCTGATCTCGTAGGCCCCGTATGCCGTGACCAGGCCGGGATGGGACCCGTCGGGCTCCATGCCCACCCGGTGCACGACCGAGATCGGCACCGACACCCCGTCGGCGGCGGTGGCCCAGAGGCGTCGCTCGACGTAGTCGGTCTCGTCGAAGTCACCGAGGACCGGCTGTCGCTTGAGCACGGTGCGCTCGCCGGTGGTGAGGTCGACCTCCAGCACGGTGCGCGGGCTGGTGAAGGACTCGACCACCACCTGGAGGGCCGTGGTCGCCGGCTCGGGGTTGTCCCCGACCCCGATCGCGTGGACCTCGTGGCCGACCTCCACGTCCCACGCCGGGCCGTGGCCACCGGGAGCCGCGGCGTCGCGCGGAAGCACCCGGACCGCGGTGAGCCCGTTGCTGCGCAGGGACAGGACGCTCACGTCGTCGAAGGCGTCGACCCCGACGAACCGCTCGCCGGGCGCCGAGGCGAGCAGCGGCACCCACTGCTCGTGGCTGCTCGCGTCGAGCGGCGCCCAGGCGAGGTCGCCGTCCGGGGTGTCGGTGTTGTGCACGACGAGGAGCCGGTCGGACGCGGGTTCGACGTCGTACTCCACCCCGTCGCGGCGCGGAGCGACGACCCGCCACTCCCCCTCGGGGTCATCAGAGGCGAGCAGGTGCACCTCCGAGGTCGTCTTGGACCCGAGCCCGAGCAGGAGCCAGCGTTCGTCGCGGCTGGAGGAGATGCCCATCCAGAAGCGCTCGTCGGTCTCCTCGTGGAGGAGGACGTCCTCGTCCGGCCCGCCGCCGACCCGGTGCCGCCAGAGCTGGTGGGGGCGCCACGCGTCGTCGAGCCGGGTGTAGAACACGAAGCGGCCGTCGCGGCTGAACTCACAGCCGTAGCCGATGCCGGTCAGCGACTCGTCGAGCACCTCGCCGGTCTCGATGACCCGCACAACGAGCGAGAAGCGCTCGTCGCCCTCGGTGTCGACGGCGAAGGCGACCAGGGTGTGGTCGGCGCTGACCGTCAGGGCCCCCATCGAGAAGAACTCGCTGTCACCGGCCTCGACGTTGCCGTCGACGACGACCTGCTCGCGGGGAAGGGCGTCACCCTCGGGGTCCGGGCGCACGGCGCCGTCGGTGAGCGGCACCCTCACCTGCGCGGCGTACTGCTGGCCCTCTGTCGTGCGCGAGAAGTACCACCACGGGCCGCTGGCCACCGGGACCGAGAGGTCGGTCTCCTTCACCCGAGAGCGGATCTCCTCGAAGATCGCGCTCCTCAGCGGGACCAGGTGCTCGGTGCTTGCCTCGGCGTAGCCGTTCTCCGCCTCGAGGTGGGCCAGGACCTCGGCGTCCGCACCGTCGCGCATCCACTCGAAGGGGTCCTCGAACCGGTCTCCGTGGTGCTCTCGGACGTGGACTCGGTGCTCGGGTCGCGGTGGTGTGGGGCTCGGCATGGCGTCACTGTATGCCGGGTGCACACGCGACGCGGGCCCCACCCCCTGTGGGGTGCGGCCCGCGTCGCTCGGGTGCGTTCGGTGCTCGGTCAGAGCCCGGCGACGCGGTCGGCCGGGGCGGTCAGGCCCGGGTTGTCCTCGAGGAAGGCCACCAGGTTGGCCAGGTCCTCCGCACCACCGAGGATGTTGGTGCCGGCGGAAAACCCTGTGAACGAGTCACCACCGTTGGCGAGGAAGTTCAGCGTGGACACCCGGTAGGTGGTGCCCATGTCCATCGGTGTGCCGTTCAGGGTCATCGACCCGTCGACCACCCTGGATCCCTCGGGCGCGGTGGCGTCCCAGCTGTAGCCGAAGCCCTCGGACACCCCGAGAGCGAGGTTGTCGCGACCGCCGGGACGGCCGAGGGCGTACTGCTGTTCGAGGATCGCCTTGAGCTGGGCACCGGTGAGGTCCATGCTCACGAGGAGGTTGCCGAACGGCGCGACGTCGTAGGCCTCCGCGTAGGTGATCTCGCCCGACCCCTCCGCGTACTTCGGGGCGAGCAGGAAGCTGGAGCGCACACCGCCGATGTTCATCAGCGAGATCTGTGCACCGCCGTTGGCCGGGGCGGAGGTGCCCCAGAGGATGGCGTCCGCGACGAGGTCGCCCATCGGGGTCTCGATGCCGCGGTCGCCGCTGGCGTCACCGGTGATGTCGTCGGCGTTGCTGCCGACGACGCGGGCCGCCAGCGGGCCGGAGATCGCGTCCCACTTGTCGATGATCGCGGTCTGCTCCGGGTCCTTGGTGGTCCGCTCGACGAGGTGGTTGGTCGCGGTGGACCGGCCACGCAGCACCTCACCGCTCTTGCGGTCGATCACGAGGTTGGTCTCGGTCACGGTCTGTCCGTAGGCCGCCGAGCTGGTGACCAGGCGGGGCCTGCCCTTCGGGTCGGGGATGGTGCACACGTAGGGGTCGTGGGTGTGGCCGGTGATGATCTCGTCGATCTCCGGGCTGAACTGCGTCGCCATCGTGGCGATCGGGTCGGAGATGCCGACACAGTCGTTGTAGGTGCCTGCGTTGTAGCCGCCCTCGTGCAGGAGCACGACGATGGCCTTGACGCCCTTCTTGCGCAGCAACCTGGCCTGCTGGTTGGCCGTCTTCACCTCGTCCTTGAACGTGACCGAGGAGACCCCCGCCGGGTCGACCAGGCTGGGGGTGCCCTTGAGGGTCATGCCGATGAAACCGATCTTGACGCCGTTCACCTTCTTGATGCTCGTGGCCGGGAGGAGGGTCTGCTCCTTGGCGTGACCGCCGTAGCCGTTGACCTTCTTCTTGAGCACGACGTTCGCGGCGAGGTACTGGAAGTCGGCACCGGCATACGGCTCGTCGGGGAAGTAGCAGCCGTCGACCGGGTGGCACCCACCCTTCTGCATCCGCAGCAGCTCGGTGGTGCCCTCGTCGAACTCGTGGTTGCCGACGCTGCTCACGTCCAGGCCCATCGCGTTGAGCGCCTCGACCGAGGGCTCGTCGTGGAACAGGCCGGACAGGAAGGGGGAGCCGCCGATGAGGTCGCCGGCCGTCACGGTCAGGCTCGCCCGATGCTTGGCCTTGGCCCGAAGCTCGGTGAGGGTGTTCGAGAGGTACTCCGCGCCCCCGGCCGGGGTCTGGCTGGGGTCGACATCGACCGCCAGCGGTCCGTCGGTGGCCTCGAGGTGGCCGTGGAAGTCGTTGAAGGACAGCAGCTGCACGGTCGTGGTCTTGTGCTTCCACCAGGGGTAGTGGTGGTGCCCGTCCTTGCCTCCGTGCTCCGACCCGCCGGCCACGGCGGGGGTGCCGGCCATGAGGGCCGTGAGGGCTGTTGCCGTGATTCCTGCGCCGAGGGCGCGCCGACGGTTCGATGTCATGTTCTCTCCTGGGTTGGGGTGAGCGGCACCACCATAGGTGGGAGCCGTGGGTCAGTCCACGGGCAAGAACACACGAAATCTGGGACGTCGTCGGGCGTTCATCACCCCGTCCTCGGAGAGCTCAGACGAGGCAGCGGGGGCCGAGGAGCACCTTGAGGTCGCCGAAGAGCGCCTCGTCGGCCTCGACGCGGAAGGCTGCGTCGAGGCGGATCTCCACGGAACGGCCCGGCTTGACCAACCGGAGGTGCACCTCGGTGGTGCCGGGGTGGTTGGTGAGCACCGTCTTGAGCTCCTCGATCCGCCCGGACGTGGCGCGCACCGTCTCCATCGTCACCACGACCGGGCCGCGCGGGCCGTCGCTGACGTCGGGGAGGGTGAGCTCCTGGGCATAGATCGAGACGGTGTCGTCGCGGCGGTTGATCTTGCCCCGCACCACCGCCACGGTGTCCTGCTGCAGCATCGGGCCGACGGCCAGGTAGGAGCTGGGGAAGAAGAGGCACTCGATGGCCCCCGCGAGGTCCTCGACGGTGGCGATCGCCCAGAGGTCGCCCTTCTTGGTGCGCTTGACCTGCAACCCGGTGATCAGGCCGGCGATGGTGACCGTCGCCCCCTCGGGCTTGGCGCCGTCGTCGGCGGTCAGCGCGGCGATCTGGGTGTCGGCGTGGGCCGCGAGGACGTGCTCGACGCCGAGCAGCGGGTGGTCCGAGACGTAGAGCCCGAGCATCTCGCGCTCGAAGGACAGCAGCGTCGACTTGTCCCACTCGATGCCGGGGACTGGGGTCAGGCCCATCAGGTCCCCGCCCGCGGCGCCGTCGCCGTCGTCACCGAAGGCCCCGAAGAGGCTGTCCTGGCCGATGGCCTCCTGCCGCTTGATCGACACGAAGGCGTCGACGTACTCCTCGTGCACCCGCACCAGCCCCATCCGGGTCTGGGCCAGCCCGTCGAAGGCGCCACCCTTGATGAGCGACTCGATGGTGCGCTTGTTGCACACCACGGCCGGCACCTTGGCCATGAAGTCCTCGAACGAGGTGAACGTCCCCTTGGCCGCGCGGGCGGCGATGATCTCCTCCACGACCTGGTGGCCGACGTTGCGGATCGCCTGCAGCCCGAACCGGATGTCGGTGCCGACCGCCGCGAACTGCCCGATGGAGTCGTTGACGTCGGGCGGCAGCACCTTGATGCCCATCCGCCGGCACTCGCCGAGGTAGAGCGCCGACTTGTCCTTGTCGTCGCCCACCGAGGTGAGCAGGGCCGCCATGTACTCGGCGGGATAGTTGGCCTTGAGGAAGCCGGTCCAGTAGGACACCAGCCCGTAGGCCGCGGTGTGCGCCTTGTTGAAGGCGTAATCGGAGAAGGGCACGAGGACGGCCCACAGGGCGGCGATGGAGGCCTCGTTGAAACCCTTGGCCTTCATCCCCTCGGAGAAGGGGACGTACTCGGCATCCAGGACCTCCTTCTTCTTCTTGCCCATGGCCCGGCGCAGCAGGTCGGCGTTGCCGAGCGTGTAGCCGGCGAGCTTCTGGGCGATCTCCATGACCTGCTCCTGGTAGATCACCAGCCCGTAGGTCGTGCCCAGGATCGGGCCGAGCGCCTCGACCATCTCGGCCTGGAGCTTGCCCTCCAGCTGGGGGTCGAGGGGGGTCAGCGCCTGCTTGCCGTTCTTGCGCAGGGCGAAGTTGGTGTGCGCGTTGACGCCCATCGGCCCCGGGCGGTAGAGCGCGAGGGCCGCGGAGATGTCCTCGAAGCTGTCGGGCTGCATGAGCTTGAGCAGGGTGCGCATGCCGCCACCGTCGAGCTGGAAGACCCCGAGGGTGTCGCCCCGGGCCAGCAGGTCGAAGGTGGGGCGGTCGGTCATGTCCTTGCTCAGGGCGTCGGTGTCGATGTGCTCGCCCCGGTTGGACTTCACGTTGGCGATGGCGTCGTCGAGGATCGTGAGGTTGCGCAGCCCGAGGAAGTCCATCTTCACCAGGCCCAGGGCCTCGCAGCTCGGGTAGTCGAACTGGGTGATGACCTGCCCGTCCTGGAGCCGGCGCATGATCGGGATGACGTCGATGAGCGGCTCACTGCTCATGATGACGCCCGCGGCGTGCACACCCCACTGGCGCTTCAGGCCCTCCAGCCCCTTCGCGGTCTCGACGACCTCGCCGAGGTGGGCCTCGGTGGCGACGAGCTCGCGGAACTCCCTGCCCTCGCCGTAGCGGCCGTGCTGGGGATCGTAGATGCCCGAGAGCGGCACCCCCTTGCCCATGACGTCCGGGGGCATGGCCTTGGTGAGCTGCTCCCCCACGGCGAACGGGTGGCCCATGACCCGGGCGGCGTCCTTGACGGCCTGCTTGGCCTTGATGGTGCCGTAGGTGACGATCTGGGCGACCCGCTCGCTGCCGTACTTCTCTGTGACGTAGCGGATCACCTCACCGCGGCGGCGCTCGTCGAAGTCGACGTCGAAGTCGGGCAGGGAGGGCCGCTCGGGGTTGAGGAACCGCTCGAAGATCAGGCCGTGCGGGACCGGGTCGAGGTCGGTGATCTTCATCGCGTAGGCACACATCGAGCCGGCGCCGGAGCCGCGGCCGGGACCGACCCGGATGCCGTTGTCCTTGGCCCAGGTGATGAAGTCGGCGACGACGAGGAAGTACCCGGCATATCCCTTGGAGACGATGACGTCGGTCTCGAAGTCGGCCTGGCGGCGTGCGTAGTGCGGGATGCCGGCCGGGAAGCGCTCGACGAGCCCGCGTTGCACCTCCTTGACGAACCAGCTCTCCTCGTTCTCCCCCGGCGGGCAGGGGAAGCGCGGCATGAACCGGCCCTCGTCCTCGGTGAAGGAGATCTCGCACATCTCCGCGATGCGCAGGGTGTTGTCGCAGGCCTCGGGCAGCTCGCGCCAGGTGCGGCGCATCTCGGCGGGGCTCTTGAGGTAGAACTCGTCGGCGTCGAACTTGAACCGGTTCGGGTCCATCATCGTGGACCCGGACTGCACGCACAGCAGGGCCGAGTGCGCCGTGGCGTCCTCGGGGCTGGTGTAGTGCAGGTCGTTGGTGGCGACCAGCGGCATGCCGAGCTCACCGGCGAGGCGCAGCAGGTCCTTCATCGAGCGGCGCTCGACGTCCAGGCCGTGGTCCATGACCTCGCAGTAGAAGTTCTCCCGGCCGAAGATGTCCTGGAAGTCCGATGCCGCCTGCTTGGCCTCGGCGTACTGGCCGAGCCGCAGCCGGGTCTGGATCTCCCCGGACGCGCAGCCGGAGGTGGCGATCAGCCCGTCGCCGTAGCGCGAGAGCAGCTCGCGGTCCACGCGCGGCCACTTCGCGTAGACCTGGTCGAGGGAGGCCTGGCTGTCCATCCGGAAGAGGTTGTGCAGGCCGGTGTTGTCCCGCGCCAGCAGGGTCATGTGGGTGTAGGCGCCGGACCCGGAGACGTCGTCGCCCGGCCGGCTCCGCTCGTCGCCCCACTTGACGCGCGTCTTGTCGGTGCGGTGGGTGCCGGGGGTGACGTAGGCCTCGACGCCGATGATCGGCTTGACACCGGTGCCCTGTGCCTTCTTCCAGAACTCGTAGGCACCGAAGACGTACCCGTGGTCGGTGGTGGCCAGTGCCGGCATCCCCATCTCGGCGGCCCGGGTGAACAGGTCGCCGATCCGGGCCGCACCGTCGAGCATGGAGTACTCGGTGTGCACGTGCAGGTGCACGAACGAGTCGGAGCCCTTGGCGGGCGGGCTGCTGTGGGCGGCGGTCGGGGTGGACATCGCGACCATCCTAGGTCGGCCCGAGGACACCCCCGCGCGTGTCGCGGACGTGTCGCCCGGCCTCGCGTCTAGAGACGCCCGAGGGCGCCCTGGAGGTCGCTCGGGTACGGGGAGGTGAAGGTGACCCACGCTCCTGACCCGGGGTGCTCGAAGCCCAGACCGACCGCGTGCAGCCACTGCCGGTCCAGCCCGAGGCGGCGCGCCAGGACGGGGTCCGCGCCGTAGGTCGGGTCACCGACGCACGGGTGGCGCACGGCCGCCATGTGCACCCGGATCTGGTGGGTGCGCCCGGTCTCGAGGCTGATCTCGAGCAGGGAGGCGTGCCGGAACGCCTCGATCAGGGCGTAGTGGGTCACCGCGGGCTTACCGGACTCCAGGACCGCGAACCGGTAGTCATGGCCGGGGTGGCGGCCGATCGGCGCGTCGATGGTGCCCTCGATCGGGTCGGGAAGCCCCTGAACGAGCGTGTGGTAGGTCTTGTCGACCCGGCGCTCCTTGAAGGCGCGCTTGAGCACGGAGTAGCCGCGCTCGCTCGTGCAGACCACCATGAGGCCGGAGGTCCCGACGTCCAGGCGCGAGACGATGCCCTGTCGCTCGCTCGCACCGCTGGTGCTGATCCGGTAGCCGGCGGCCTTGAGCCCGGCGAGGACGTTGGGCCCGGTCCACCCGACACTCGGGTGGGCGGCGACGCCGACCGGCTTGTCGACGACGACGATGTCCTCGTCGTGGTGGACGACGGTCATCCCGGGCACCGGTTCGGCGACGACCTCGAGGACTGCACCCGCCGGGGACGCCGGGAGGGCGACCTCGAGGAGGTCCCCGGCGCTGACCCGGTGGCTCTTGCCGACGGTGGAGGCGTTGACGCTGACGCCGCCCTCTGCCGCGATGTCGGCGGCACGGGTGCGCGAGAGGCCGAAGAGCCTCGCGATGGCGGCGTCGACGCGCTCACCCTCGAGCCCCTCGGGGACCAGGACGGTGCGCTGGTCACCCATCGGCGTGCTCCGCGTGGTGGATCGGCCCGCTGATCGAGGTGCCCCGGTAGGCGAGGACGGCGATCAGGACGGCGGCCGCGACGATGGCGATGTCGGCGACGTTGCCGATGAACCAGCCGAAGTAGTCGATGAAGTCGACGACGTGGCCACGACCGGGGCCGGGCTCGCGCAGGAAGCGGTCGACGAGGTTGCCCAGCGCCCCTCCTAGGAGCAGGCTCAGGGCGATGGCCCACGGCATGTTCCCCACCCGGCGAGCACCCATGACGACCCAGACGAGGATCGCCAGGGACACCACCGTGAGCACCCACGTCGACCCGTCACCGAGCGAGAACGCGGCCCCCGGGTTGCGGATGAGGTTGAGCCGCACCCACGACCCGAGGACATCGACCGGCTCACCCGGGGTCAGGGTCGCCAGGGCGACCACCTTGGTGACCTGGTCGACCACCAGGGTCGCGAGCGCCAGTCCGAGCAGCACGGCATACAGCCGCCGCCGGCCTCCGGAGGGAACGACCGGGGCCGGCGTGGACGGGCTGGGGTGGACGGGCGTCAGCGACGCTCCTGCTTCGTCTTGCATGGCATGCATAGGGTCGCACGAGGTGCGGCCTGGAGACGAAGTTTGCCCACGGGCTCACCACACGACTCACAGATTCCGTAGGTGCCGGTGTCCAGGCGCTCCAGCGCGTGCTCGGACTGCTCGAGCATCTCGCGCGCGTTGTTGGCCAGCGAGATCTCCTGCTCGCGCTCGTAGGTCTTGGCGCCGGCGTCCGCCTCGTCGTCACCAGCGCCGTCACCGGAGTCGCGCATCAGGTCGACGAGGTCGCTGTGGGCGTGCTCGAGCTCGGAGCGCAGCTCGGCGATGTCGTGTTCGAGCTCGGCGCGAACCCCCTTGAGCTGGGCCGCGGTCCAGGGCGACTCGCCCGCGCGGAAGGGGACCATCGACGGGGTGGAGCGCCGAGGGGCCTTCGCCGTGGAAGCCGCCGCCTTCTTGGCCGGTGCTGCCTTCTTGACCGGTGCCGCCTTCTTGGCCGGTGCCGCCTTCTTGGTCGGCGCCGCCTTCTTGACTGCTGCCGCCCTCTTGGTCGGTGCCGCCTTCTTGACCGCAGCCTTCTTGGCCGGTGGTGTCGAGACCTCGGCTCCCGAGCGGCTGCTCGCGCCCGAGCCGCTGACCGCCTTGCGCGCACCGGCTGCCATCTTCGACACCTGCTTTGCAGCATCCCGAGCCAGCTTGGCAACCATCACATGACCTGCTTCCGGAATGCGGCTGGGCCCTGTCGGCGCGGCCGGTGCGTGGAGGATACGTGCTGGCCCGGTCCGCCTCAACGCTGAAACACGGTGCGAGACGGGTGAGATCGCGAACACCCCAGGACCCGAACTGGTCCGGGGCCTGGAGTGTGTCGTCGGGCCGGGTCAGCCTTGGTGTTCGGGCTGGTGCTCGGGCTGGTGCTCGTGCTCCTGAACGGGCGCGGCGTCGTCGTCGTCGCCGGGCTGGTCCGGAGCATCGACACCGGTGTTCGACAGCTCGGAGAGCTGACCCTGGATGTAGTCGTGCAGTCGTGAGCGGTAGTCACGCTCGAACCCGCTGAGCTCCTCGATCTTCCGCTCCAGCAGAGCTCGGTCGCGTCCGAGCTCCTCGAGCACCGACGCCTTCCGCTGTTCCGCCTCGGCGACCATGCCGGTCGACCGCTCCCTGGCCTCGGTGAGCATGTCGTCGTGTTGCGTGGTCGCCGTGCCGACGAGCTCGTCGTGCTGGGCCTGACCGGTGCTGACCAGCTCGTCGTGCTGCGCCTGACCGGTGCTCAGCAGCTCGTCGTACTGCGCCTGACCGGTGCTCAGCAACTCGTCGTGCTTCTGCTGCGCACCGCCCACCAGCTCGTCGCGACGCGCCTCACCCTCGCCCACCAGCTCGTCGTGGCGGGCCTGGCCCGCCGCGACGTGCTCGTCGTGCAGGCGCCGCGCGAGCGCGATCACGCCAGCCGCGCTGGCTCCGCCGCCCGCCCCGGCCAGAGCGGCAGCGGAGCTCGCTCCGGGCTCCTGCTCGGTCTGGCCCTGCTGGGCCGCTGCGGCCGCGCGCTCGTCGGCGTCACGCTCGGCCAGTGTGGCTCGCTCCTGTGCTGCCTCGATCCGTCCCTGTGCGTCGCGCTCGGCCTCCTCGACGCGCGCGGCCAGCGTCGCGAGCTGCTCGTCGGCCTGGGTGCCCGCGGTGTCGCGCTCGGACTGTTGGTCGGCCTCGCGCTGCTGGTGGGCGCCCTCGAGCTCGGTGACCCTGGACTCCAGCTCCGCGTTGCGGGTCTCGAGCTCGGTGTTGCGTGCCTCGAGCTCGGACACCTTGCCCTGGAGCTCGGCGTTGCGGCCCTCGACGTCACCGCTCTTGCCCTCGAACTCCCCGAGGCGCGCCGTGAGGTCGCTGCGGGTCCCCTCGAGCTCGGACACCTGCGCGGCCAGCGTCGCGTTCTTGGCGCGGAGCTCCTCGAGCTCCTTGGCCGTGGCGTCCACCTCGCCGCGAGCGGCGACCGGGGGCAGGCCCTTCTCCTCGCGGACGCTGTTGAGGTCGTCGCGCAGGTCGTCGGAGTCCTTGGTCATCCGACGCATCTCGGCCACGATGTCGTCGAGGAAGTCGTCGACCTCGCGCTCGTCGTAGCCCCGACGGAACTGGGTCTGGGTGAAGGTCTTGTTGAGGACGTCTTCGGGCGTGAGCGCCATGGTCAGCTCCTGGGGGCCATCTGGTCAGGGTGGGCGGTTCCCGGGCGCGCGAAGCCTGCGCGACAGGGAGGTCCGGTGAATCCAGCCTACGGGATCACACCGGTGCGATGGGAGGGCGGCGCGAGGGGTGGGCGGCGCCCCGACGCACCCCCGGGAGGCTCAGAGCAGGATGAGGAGGAGGTAGACGGCGAAGAAGAGCACCATGAACGACAGGTCCAGCGACACCCCGCCGAGGCGCAGGGGTGGAATCACCTTGCGCAGGGCCCGAAGTGGCGGCTCGGTCAGGGTGTAGATCGGCTCGGCCACCAGGAGCACGACTCCGCGCGGACGCCACTCCCGAGCGAACATCCGGATCCAGTCGAACACGACCCGACCGATGAGCACGAGGAAGTAGAGGAAGACGACGAAGCGCAGGACCGCGAGCACGGCATTCATGGCAAGAAGTGTGACCGACGGGTCCCCGAGGGGGCGCGGCGCCCCGTCAGCTCTGGTTGAAGACGGTCCGTCCGACGGGGGCTGGGCCCTCCTCGGCGTTGACCTCGACGGTCTCCGGGGAGAGGAGGAACACCTTGGAGGTGACGCGCTCGATCGAACCCCGCAGGCCGAAGACCAGCCCGGCCGCGAAGTCGACGAGCCGCTTGGCGTCCGAGTCGCTCATGTCGGTGAGGTTCATGATGACCGGGATGCCGTCGCGGAAGTTCTCCCCGATGGTCTTGGCCTCGTTGTAGGTGCGGGGGTGGATCGTCGTGATTCGCGAGACGCCGCCACCCTCGGGGCTGCGCACGACCTCGGCCACCGTGTGGCGGGTCGGGAGGTGGGTGACCTCGGCGCCGCGGGGCTCGGGAGCCTCGGACTGCTGCTCCTCGTAGCCGTCGTAGAACTCGTCGTCGTAGCGGCCTTGGTCCTCGGCGAGGCCGAGGTAGACCATCGTCTTGCGCAGCGCGCCAGCCATTGAGTGCTCCTTGGTCGTCGGCCCCGCATCTTCGGCACCGTGCATCGTGAACGAAGTTACCGGTGGGGCGGACGAGATCCGAGGATTGCGGACCCGACACGCAGGTGTGTCGCACCGGCCGCCACCGCCTCCTCGAGGTCGGCGCTCATGCCCGCTGACATCCATGTCGCCCCGGGGTGGTCGGAGCGCACGCGGTCGGCGATGCTCCGGAGCCGGTCGAATGCCGGGCGCGGGTCGGTTCCCAGCGGAGCGACAGCCATCACGCCACGCAGGTGGAGCCACTGCGTCGAGGCGACGGCCTCCGCCAGGGCCGCCACGTCCTCCGGGGCCGCACCGCCGCGCCCACCCGTGGCGTCCAACCCCACCTGGACGAGGACGTCGGTGCGGCGACCGACCGACTCACCGGCCCGCTCCAGCGCGCGGACCAGCTTCGCGCGGTCCAGCGACTGCAGGACATCGGCGTAGCGCACCACCGAGGACGCCTTGTTGCTCTGGAGCTGCCCGATGAAGTGCACGGTCAGCCGGTCCCGGTGCGCCAGGTCCGCGCACTTGGCGGAGGCCTCCTGGTCCCGGTTCTCCCCCACGTGGCTGACCCCGAGCTCGGCGAGCAGGTCGACGTCGGAGGGCGGGAAGAACTTGGTGACCACGACGAGCTCGACCTCGCCCGGGTCGCGACCGGCCTCGGAAGCCGCCGTCGCGATCCGCGCCCGCACGCGGGACAGGGTCTCGCTGAGCTGCGCACGACGGGTCAGGGTCATCGGGCACCCAGGGTGACCACTGCAGCGAAGCGGCCGGTGGTTCCGTCCCGGCGGTGGGAGTAGAGGTCGTCCCGCTCGCGGGCGCACCCGGGCAACCAGCGCACCGCCGCCCCGCGCCGGTGCAGCTGGTCCACGACGCCCGCGGCGACGTCGATGGCCGGGGTCCCGCTCCAGGAGACGGCGGCACTGACCGGCGACACCGCGGCGGCATCCTCGCGCATCGCGGCGGGCACCTCGTAGCAGCGCGGGCACACCGATGGACCCACCACGGCGTCGACGTGCCTGGCCCCCAGCTCGGCCATGGCCTCCAGCGCACGCTGCACGACACCCCCGGTCATCCCCGAGCGGCCGGCGTGGACCGCGGCGACGACACCGGCCCTCGCGTCGGCCAGGAGCACCGGGACGCAGTCTGCGACCAGCACCGCGAGGGCCAGGCCCGGCGTCGCGGTGACGAGGGCGTCGACGCTCGGGGGGGCCTTCGGCGGGGAGTCGACCACCTCGACGGTGGTGCCGTGGCACTGGTCCATGTACACGACCGGCGCGCCGATCCCCGCGGAGAGCCGGCGCCGGTTCTCCGCGACGTGGGCGGCGTCGTCACCGACGTGCGACCCCAGGTTGAGTCCGGACCAGGCGCCCTCGCTGACCCCACCCTCGCGAGAGGTGACCGCGCGTCGGATGCCGTCGCGATCCTCCTGCCACACGAACATGACCCCACCGTAGACGGCGGTGGGGGGGGGGGCGCTCCCGCCCCCCCCCCGCGGGGGGGGGCCCCCGGGCGCGGGGGAGGGGGGAGTCCCGCCCGCCGCGGGCGGCGGCGGCCGGGGCGGGGGGCGGG
>JBBSQC010000053.1:0-25171 GCA_038258215.1 Actinomycetales bacterium
AACCAGGTGCAGCGCATCGTCATGGCCCGCCAGCTCCTCAAGGGCTGACCCCCCCCCCCGCGCCGCCCCCCCCCCCCCCCGCCGCGGGGCGGGGCCCCCCCCCCCCCCCCCCCCCGCCCGCCGCCGGGCGGGGGGGGGGGGCGGCCGCGCGCCGCGGGGGCGGGGGGGGGGGCGGCGGGGGGGCGGGGTCAGCCCTTGAGGAGCTGGCGGGCCATGACGATGCGCTGCACCTGGTTGGTGCCCTCGTATATCTGGGTGATCTTCGCGTCCCGCATCATCCGCTCGAGCGGGAAGTCGCGGGTGTAGCCGGCTCCGCCGAGCAGCTGCACGGCATCGGTGGTCACCTTCATCGCGACATCTGAGGCGAAGGCCTTCGCGGCCGCGCCGAAGAACGGCAGGTCGGGGTCGCTGCGCTCGGACTTGGCCGCCGCGACGTAGACGAGCTGGCGCGCCGCCTCGAGCTCCATCCCCATGTCGGCCAGCATGAACTGCACCCCCTGGAACTCGGCGACCGAGCGCCCGAACTGCTGACGCTCCTTCACGTAGGCGACGGCGTGGTCGAGCGCCCCCTGCGCGATGCCGACGGCCTGCGCCCCGATCGTCACCCGCGTGTGGTCGAGCGTCTGCAGCGCGATCTTCAGCCCGGCGCCCACCTCGCCCACGACCCGGTCCCCGGGGATGCGGCACCGGTCGAGGTACAGCTCGCGGGTGGGGCTGCCCTTGATGCCGAGCTTGCGCTCCTTCTTCCCGAAGGTGAAGCCCTCGTCGCCCTTCTCCACCACGAATGCCGTGATGTTGTTGCCGCGCTGCCCCTCCGGGTCGGTCACGGCGAGCACCGTGTAGAAGCCGGACTCGCCCGCGTTGGTGATCCACGACTTCTGGCCGGTGAGCACCCAGTCGTCCCCGTCGCGCACGGCCTTGCACCGCATGGCAGCCGTGTCGGAACCGGCCTCGCGCTCGGAGAGGCCGTAGGAGAACGTCGTCTCCCCGGCCGCGAGCGGGGTGAGGTAGCGGCGCTTCACGTCGTCGTTGGCGGCCAGCACCAGAGGCATCGACCCGAGCTTGTTGACGGCCGGGATGAGGGACGCCGAGGCGTCGACGCGGGCCACCTCCTCGATGACGATGCACACGGCGAGCGCGTCGGCCCCCACCCCGCCGAACTCCTCGGCGACGTGGGGGGCGAAGAAGTCACTGGCCACGAGGGCGTCGTGCGCCTCGCGCGGATAGCGGGCCTCCTCGTCGACCGCCGCAGCATACGGGGCGATCTTGTCCTCGGACACGGCGCGCACCGCCTCGCGGATCGCCTCGTGGTCCTCGGAGAGCCGGTAGGTGTCGAAGTCGGGGTTGCCACTCATGGGCTGAATGTTACTCGGGGGTATCAACGCGAATACCGGCTGGGTGGCCAGGCTCTCGCCCACCGTGGGCGCGACCGAGGCAGAGGTGCTGAGTGCGCTCTCACGCTCCGAGTGCGGAGTGGACCGCTTCGATGCACCGCGCCTGATCTCGTTCGGTGAGCTCGGTCGCGCAAGGAAGGGACAGACCCCGCACGAAGAGCCTCTCGGACACTCCCCCCGAGCCGAGCACCCGCACGTCCCGGAAGGGAGGTTGCGCGTGCAGAGGACGCCAGAGCGCTCGGGCACCGATGCCACGGTTCATCACGTGGTCGAGAAAGCTGTCACGGCCTCCCGGATGGTCTTCGGGTACGAGAACGCTGTACAGCCAGTAGGTGGCCTCCATCCCGGGCAGACGCGGGGGCAGGACGAGACCAGTGCCGGCCAGAGCTTCGTCATACCGCGCCGCGATCTCGCGCTTGCGGGCCACGAACTCGTCCAGACGCGACAGCTGGGCCACCCCCAAGGCTGCCGCAATGTTCGTGAGCCGATAGTTGTAGCCGACCTCATCGTGGAGGTAGCCCACATCAGGCACCTTCGCCTGCGTCGTGAGGTGGCGAGCGCGGCGCGCAAGCGCCTCGTCGTCCGTGACCAGCATTCCTCCGCCACCGGTGGTGGCGATCTTGTTGCCGTTGAACGAGTAGGCACCCACGCGCCCTACAACGCCAGTCGCGCGGCCTGAGAGAGCACCCTGTGACCACTCGGCGCCCAGTGACTCCGCAGCGTCCTCGAGCACCGGAACGCCATGACGCTCGCACACCTCGAGGATCGGCAGGATGTCGGCCGGCTGCCCGAGGACGTGGACAACCTCGACCGCGGCCGGCATACGCTCACCGCGCTCGGCACGTCCTTCGATCTCTGCCACGACGAGCGCGGGATCCATGTTCCACGTCGTGAGCTCGGAGTCCACGAACACGGGTGTGGCTCCCGTGTAAGCGATCGGGTTGACCGACCCGACGAACGTGAAGTCCGAGCAGAGCACTTCGTCGCCGGGCCGCACGCCCAGGACGAGCAGGCCGACGTGCAGGGCTGCCGTGCCGGTGGCGCAGGCCACCGCGTAGCGCGCACCCACTCGCGCGGCAAAGGCCTCCTCGAACTCGCTGACGAACGGACCGACCGACGAGACGAAGCCCGACTCCACCGCTCGCCGGACCATCTCCACCTCCAATGGCCCGATGTTGGGCACCGCGAGGGGCACGGTCCCCTGAGGACCGCGGGCGCCGGGTGCGTGGGCCTCACCGGAGGCGACCCCACTCACCGGTGGTACCGGCCGGCCGTGCGCGCATTGACCCTGGGGCGGAGCCAGTCGGCGGTCCGGCCCAGCCCATCCTCGAGGCTGACGGTCGGACGCCAGCCCAGCGTGGCCTCTGCTCTCGAGGGGTCTGACAACAGGACCTGGACCTCCGAGCCCTCTGGTCGGATGCGTTCGGCATCCGTGATGATCTCAGCGTCGCTACCTGTCACCCCGCGGCAGATCTCGACCACTTCACCAACGGACACCGTGCGACCGGTGCCCAGCTGGATGGTGGTTCCAGGGGCGACGTCGGCGACTGCGGCCCGCAGGAAGCCCTCTGCGGTGTCCGTGACGTAGGTGAAGTCACGCTTCGGGGTGAGGTCCCCCAACCGGATCTCGGCCGCGCCACCAAGCATCTGCGACAACACGGTGGGGATCACCGCTCTCGTGGACTGACGGGGCCCGAAGGTGTTGAACGGGCGCAGCGTCACCACGGGCGTCTCGAAGGACAGTGCGTAGGCCTCGCACATCTTGTCGGCGCCGATCTTGGTGGCGGAGTAAGGGGACTGGCCGCGCAGCGGATGGCTTTCCGTGATGGGCACCTCTTCCGGCGTGCCGTACACCTCAGACGTGGACGTGTTCACCATCAGTGCCGTGTCGTGACGGCGGACTGCCTCGAGAACGTTGAGGGTGCCGATGATGTTGGTCTCGACGTACGAGCGAGCCGCAACGTAGGAGTACGGAATGGCGATGAGGGCCGCGAGGTGCAGGACGACGTCGACACCCTTCACCGACGCAGCCACGTGCTCGGGGTCGCGGACATCGCCAAGCACCACCTCGGCCTGCCCGTCATCCACAGCGGTGGCGAACCCCGGAGACTCGCCCAGCCAACCCAGTGAACCGTTGCTGTTGTAGAGGCAGAAGGCCCGGACCGAGGCGTTCGCCGCGACGAGTCTCTCCACCACATGGCTGCCGATGAAGCCGTCAGCACCTGTCACGAGGACTCGGCGCCCCTCGAGGCTGGGGCCTCCACCAGTCAGGGAGGTCTGGCTGTCAGTCACGTCAGTCCTTTCGCACGCGCAAGGTCACCAGGCGTCCCCACGTCGATCCAGTCGGAGGTGATGGACCATGCGGCCACCGACATACCTCGATGCACACACCGCTCGACCAACCATGGCATCGTACTGGGAGCTCCTTCAGGCAGGAGGTCCAGGGCCTGCGGGTCCACGGCATACACGGCGGCGTTGATCTCGAGGGATACGGTCGGCTTCTCGGTGACCCCGATCACCATGCCGTCCGGCCCGCGCTCGACGACCCCGAAAGGGACCTCGTGCTGGTAGGACCGAACTCCCATCGTGACAGCCGCCCCCTTGACACGGTGGTGCTCGAGCAGAGATCTCGCGTCGAACTCGACCATGAGGTCACCGTTCATGACGACCACCGGTTCGGTGAGATCGGAGCGTTGCCCGGTCAAGAGGCGTAGGGACCCTGCAGTGCCGAGGGGATTCCCCGCGTCCTCGCGCAGATATCGCACGGAACAGCCCAGCCGCGCACCGTCTCCGACGTGCTCCTCGATCATCCCGGCGAGGTGATTGACGCTCACGTAAACGTCGCGGATGCCGTCACCGACAAGCCCGAGGATGATCCAGTCGAGGATCGTTCGGCCCGCGACCGTCATCAGCGGCTTCGGCGTGCTTCGGGTCAGGTCGCCGAGACGCGTGCCCTTGCCGCCCGCCATGATGACGGCGACGTTGGGCAGCGGTTCGCCGCCGACGATGTCGGAGAGACTGTGCAGTCCCACCACGCGGCGCTCGGAGTCGACCTCGGGCACGGCGCCGATGCGCAGGGCCTGCAGGATGTCGAGCACGTGCGCTCGGGACGAGCCCGCGTCGACGACCTGCGGAGACGTGGTCGCGTAAGGAAGGGCGGGGGCGTCGAGGGAGGCACCTTGCAGCATCGCCCTCCGAAGGTCGCCGTCGGTGAGCAGACCGGCAAGACGCCCCTCGTTGTCGGTCAGCATGCACAGGGACGAGGCCATCGTGTCGATGACGGTGGCCACGTCTCGCAATGTGGCGGTCACCGGTGTGCACGCTGCCTGGAGCTCACGCCTGGTCACGAGACCCCCTGGTCGATGTCGACGAATTGTTTGACCCGCGACACCCCGCGGGCCGCCCGCACCCTGTCGGCGACCCGAGACGCGGCGTCACCACGACCGTAGGGGTTGGTCACCCGAGAAGCGGCCTCGACGAAGGCCGGGTCGAGCGCCCGGCGGAGCCCAGCGGTCACGGCCTCGTACCCCTCGTCGACGTCGATCGTGTTCGCCCCACGCAGGCGGCCCCGCTGCCGCTCGCCGACGTTCACCACAGGACGCCCGACGGTCGCCGCCTCGATGATGCCCGAGGAGGAGTTGCCGACGACGACGTCCACGGACGCGAGCACGCTCGGGTAGTCACGGCCAAGCGCCTCGACGACGACGAGGTGCGGTTCACGGCATCCGACGGCGGCGAGCGCCTTCAGCACCTCCTCGCGGCCTGCGTCCATGCCCGGGTGAGTGGCCACAACGGTGCCGCAGATCTCCGTGGTCGCGGCCAGGGCTTCGGCAGCCCACCGGCCTGCTTCCGCCCTGGGGTCGGCCGTCGGCGGGTGGTAGGTGAACAGGGCCGCCGGGCGCTCTATCTCGACGCCCAGCAACCGACCGAGCCCGGCGTCATCCAAGGGCCGGGCCGTCGCCAACCGGTCGAGTCCCGGAGCACCGGTGATGTGGACGCGTTCGCCCGGCTCACCCATCTGGCGGAGCCGACGGGCGGCGTCCGGCGACGCGACGCAGTGCTGGTCGGCCAGCTTGCTGACGGCGTGCCGGACGCGCTCGTCGACGGCACCTTCAGTGACCTCGCCACCATGGAGGTGCACGATCGGGACACCTGCCAAGAACACCTGGGACACCACCTGCAACAGCTCCCACCGGTCGCCGAGCACGACGACGACCTCGAGGCCGACGCGGCGAAGTACCCGCGCGGTGCCCTCCCCGACGCGTGGGCCCTGGTCGAGCATGGCGTCGACCGTGACCGAGCCCATGGGATCTGCGAGGGCGTGCACCCGCCCTGCCCATGAACGGAACCCTGGACCGGCGGCCAGGATCTCGAGAAGCTCCTCGGCCGAGTACGCGATGCCCGTGAGGACGTGCACCTCGAAGTCATCCGCTGCATCCATCACCTCGATGACCGGCAGGATCGGGCCCAGGTCGGCGCGGGTGCCGACGAAGACGCCTACCCGAACCACTGCCTGCGACTGTTCGGGCAACCGGGCCTGCGGATGGTTGGTCACTGTCCCTCCGCCGCAGCGCTGAGGTCGTCCTCGGAAATCGGGGATCCCGCCCTGACCTCGCGCACGACCGACCGACCCCGGATCTCCACCGCCGGGCTGATTCCACCCTCGGGACGCAAGAGGGCCAGGTGCGTACCGTCGAGCACCGTGCCGATGGGGATGGACGTCGCCGCGTGCCAGCTTCGTCGCACGAGCGTGGCGTTCTCGGACTCCGAGGGCATGCGCCGCTTGACGCCGTCCCCGAGCCCGAGCGCAAGCAGCTTGGCCTGGGCGACGTAGTCGGTGAGCGCCTCGGGCTCCAGCGATGCCTGGTGGTCGGGTCCAGGCAGGCCCCGGTCGGTCGTGAAGTGCTTCTCGAGCACCGACGCCCCAAGCGCTACCGCTCCGAGAGCCGTCGTCAGGCCGGGCGTGTGATCGGACCACCCGACGGGCACGCCGTGAGCCGCGACCATCGCAGGGATCACCGTGAGGTTGCACTCCTCAATGGGCGCCGGATAGGCGGACACGCAGTGGAAGAGGACGAGGCCCGGCGCGGACGAGCAGGCCTCCACCGCGTGCGCGACCTCATCCGCGTCCCCCATCCCCGTCGACACGAGCATCGTGACACCGAGCGCCGCGACGGACCGGAGGAAGGGAAGGTTCGTCAGCTCGCCTGACGAGACCTTGAGAGCAGGAAGTCCCAACCCGACGAGCATCTCGGCACTGTCGAGATCGAAGGGCGTCGACAGGAACGTGACACCGGCGCTGCTCGCGTGATCCCGCAACTCCGCCCACGTGCTGGTGGGGAGGGTCAGCGCCTCGAGTAGCGAGCGCTGGTCCTGCGCGCCGCCCCGGCGTCGCTGGTAAGGGGTCGAGGCTGCGGAACCCGACACCAGCTTTGCTGGGTCGAACGTCTGGAACTTCACGGCATCTGCACCGGATGCACCAGCAACGTCGACGAGGCTGTGCGCCATGTCGACGTCCCCGTTGTGGTTCACGCCTGCTTCAGCGATGACGTACACGGCACCGGGGGCCGGGACGGCTGTGCCGGCGATCTCGACGGAAGGCATTGACATCTCTCCTGTTGCTTGCGGATCTGCGGGCGTCACACGTCGCGCCGCCTCGCGGGGACACCGGCAACCACACTGCCCGCGTCGACATCGTCGCGCACGACGGACCCGGCACCCACCACCGACCCCGCGCCGACCCGAACACCCGGGAGGACCGTCGCACCCGCCCCCACAAGGACGAGGTCCCCGATCGAGGCGTCACCGAGCACAACGGCAGCGGGAGCGATGTGCGATCCGGCGCCCACCAGCGCATCGTGCTCCACGACGGCCGCCGTGTTGACCAGGGCAGCCCGGCCGAGGCGCGCACCGGGCCCTACGTGAGCATGCTCAAGGACGACGACGCCGGCCGCGAGGGTCGTTCCGGCTGGCACCGTGGCGGTGAGAGCGACAAGGGCCGGAGCGCTCAGCCCGGCAGCGAGCACCCGATCGAGAACGGTCAGGCGCAGGGCGCAGTCTCCGATACCCACGGCCACGACAGCGCCCTTTTCTCGCGCGAGGTCGAGAGCATCGTCATCGCTGCCCAAGACGGGTACGCTCCACGACCCCGAGGCTTCCCCGGACACCGCGAGGAGCCGATCTCCGCGTCGAGCCACCACGTCTGCGACGGATCGCGCGTGGCCGCCGGCGCCGAGGACGAGCCAGTCCGTCATGCCGGAGCGGAGCGATCTGCCATGCTGGACAGCCTATCGTCCGGCACGCGGATCGCCCGGCCATGACGGTGTGAGGTACCGGGCGACCTCCACAGCGAGACCTACCGAGAGGACACCGTGATGCCCGGTCTGGTCCTCATCCGTGGAATGGGTTCGATCGGACGCCGCCATGCCCGGGTCCTTCGTGCACTCGGGCAGGACGTCAGGATGTGGCCCGTGCGGGCCCGGACGGGCGGCAGCGACTCCGGCGGCGATCCCCTCGTGACTGACCGGGATGGGCCTGCGGTGCTCGCAGCCGCGAGTTTGGTCGTCGTGTGCACCGACACGTCGCGACACGTCGACGACGCCATAGAGTCCTTGGACGCCGGAGCGCGTCGGGTACTCGTGGAGAAGCCGATGGCGCCAACCGTTGCCGAGGCCGAACGGCTGCTGGCTCACCCTGGCGCCGCGGAGCGGGTGATGGTCGCCGCCCCGCTGCGAGCTCACCGGGGTTTCCAGCACTTCCGGACCGCAGCAACAGCACTCGGAGCCCCCCGCTTCGCCACCATCCATGCGCAGTCGTGGCTTCCCTCCTGGCGCCCTGACCGAGACTATCGGGAGTCCTACTCCGCCCGAGCCGACGAAGGAGGAGCCCTGCGCGACCTCGTCCACGAGATCGACTACGCCACAGTGGTCTTGGGCGCCCCGCGCCGGGTCATGGCGGTTCTCGAACACGTCGGGCCGCTCGACATGGAGGCCGAGCAAGCAGCAACTCTGTTGTGGACCACGGACTCCGGGCCGGTCACCATGCGAGTCGACTACATCACGCGTCCATCCCGGCGAGGGGCGCTGGTGACGTCCGCCGGCGGGAGCGTCGCCTGGGACCTCACGTCGGGGTCGGTGACGACGGTGGACGCCGAGGGTCACTCGAGCACCACCCCCGCCCCCGAGGACCTCGACCGCGACGTCGTGATGGCCCGCCAGGCCAGTGCCGCGATGACGCTGACGTCAGCGAGTCCGCTGGCCGTTCGGCTCGCGGCCGGCGCACCGGCATCCGCCGCCGAAGGCCTGCTCGCCGTTCGGGTCTGCCGGGATGCCCAAGCATGTCGTCCAGAGGGAGCACCATGACTCACCCATCGGCCGAGCCCGCCGGGCCCCCTCGCGTGTTGGCTGTCATCCCTGCGCGGGGGGGGTCGCGCGGTCTGCCCGGGAAGAACATCAAGCTCTTGTGCGGGATGCCGCTCATTGCCCACGCGATCCGGGCCGCCGGCATGACTCCGGTGGTGACCCGTGCCGTGGTGACGACTGACTCCGAGTCCATCGCACACGTGGCCCGCGAGTACGGCGGCGACGTGCCGTTCATCCGCCCGTCGGACCTCGCCGCTGACGACACCCCCATGGCGCCGGTCATCTCTCACGCGCTGCGCACAGTCGAGGAGCAGGAGGGCGAGACCTATGACGCCGTGCTGCTGCTCGACCCCACGAGCCCGGCACGGGAACCTGCGCAGCTCACCGCCGCGGTTGACCGGCTATGGGCCGATCCCGGACTCGACGGCGTCATCAGCATCTCCGAGCCCACCTTCCAGCCCGAATGGGTCGGCGTGCGTCAGGAGGGGACCCTGCTCAGCCGCTTTTTCGCGGCGGGCGCAGGAGTCACGCGTCGCCAGGACTCCGCTCGCTACCTGCGCATCAACGGCAACTTCTATGTGTGGCGGGCTGCTTTCGCGCGCGCCCTCCAGCATTCTTGGTTTGACGAGGGCCGGTACGCCGGCATCGAGATCCCTGAGGCGCAGGCCTTTTCCATCGACGACGAGTTCGAGTTCCGTCTCGTCGAGGCGCTCGTTTCCGCTGGGCTCGTGCGACTCCCGTGGACGGAGGCCACGTCGTGACCGGTGACCTCGTCGGGCGATCGGCTGTTGTCACGGGTGGGGCGGGGCCCCTCGGTCGCGTCCTCACCCAGTCCTTGGCGGCGGCCGGGGCCACCGTCATGGTCGTCGACGTGGTCGGTGCGGACACGCAGGCACAGAGCTTGGGCGAGGGTCACGTGGGCATCACCGCGGACCTCATGCAGCCCGAGGGCCTTGACGCGGTCGAGGAAGCCGTGCGTCGACACGGATCGTGCGAGATCCTCGTTCACAACGCTGCGTTCACCGGCACCTCCGGAGTTCCCGGCTACGCCGTACCCTTCGCCGACCAAACCGACGACGCCTTCGCGTCCGCCGCCTGGCTCAACCTCACCGTCCCCTTCTCGCTCACCCGCAGGCTGGCGCCGATGCTCGCGCGCGGCGAGCGGGGCAGCGTCATCATGGTGTCCTCCATCTACGGGCTGGTCGGGCCGAACATGGGGCTATACGAAGGCACGACGATGGGAAACCCCGCAGCCTACGGCGCCACCAAGGGGGGGCTCGTCCAACTCACCCGATACCTCGCGACCGTGCTTGCACCCGCCGTCCGTGTCAACGGCTTCGCCCCAGGCGGGATCGAGCGCGGGCAGGACGTGTCGTTCATCGACCGTTACAGCCGTCTCACGCCGCTGAACCGCATGGCGACCGAAGACGACTTCGCAGGGGTGGTGAAGTGGCTGGCTGGCGACGGATCGGCTTACGTCACGGGCCAGACGATCGCGGTGGACGGCGGGTGGACCGCGTGGTGATCGCGGCCCAGACCGCCCATCACCCGCTGCCGGAGACGGCGAGCAAACACCAGATCCTTTACTTCGATGCCGTCCGGGCCCTGTCGGCACAGATGGTCCTCGTGGGCCACGCCTGCAACATCTTCCTTCCGGGGGTGTTCATGGTGGTGTCACGGGGGCGGTTCCGACCGAGCGGCGACATCTTCTATATGCAGAACCTTGGGGTGCTGCTCTTCTTCGTGCTGTCCGGATTCCTCGTGAGTCGCTCAGCGTTCACGAAGATGTCCTCGCCCACCTGGGGGTATTCCGACTACCTGTTGGAGCGCCTCGCGCGCATCTTCGTCCCCTTCGTTCCGGCGGTGCTCCTGGTGTCGGCCCTCGACCGGCTGATACTCCACGGCCGGGACACCCCCTTCATCCGTATCGATCTCGACCCCTGGACGCTCGTCACGAACCTCACGATGCTGTTCAACAACCCGGTCTTCAAAGCTGTCGAGGCACGGACCGGCTGGGAGGTGGCGACGGGCCCGATCGGCTCTGCGGCCCCGTTCTGGACGGTGGTCATCGAGTTCTGGATCTACATCGCGTTCGGCCTGATCCTCCTGAGAGTTCTCCGCGACCGCCGGATCGGCGTCCTCGGTGTCGTCACACTGGCGTTCTCACTCGCCGTGGTCGTCGACACGGCCCGACACCACGAGGGCCTCGTCCTCGCGTGGGTGATGGGGATGCTCTACGCCGCGGGCACGTCGCGACCATGGTTCACAAGAGCCGGACCCCACCGGGTGCTGGGGGTGCTCGGGCTCTGCGCCACGCCGTGGCTCCTGTGGAGAGGAGACTGGGACGTTTACGAGGAACAGGTCGCCCTTGCCCTGGGCCTGGCCATCCTGTCGACGTGGCTGGGGTTCGTCCATCGACCCGCTGGGGCTCCTCGGCCCGCGCCCTTTGGGCAACGGGCCCGCCTCCGGAGGGCCGTGACCTACCTGTCCGACTCGTCCTACAGCCTCTACCTGGTCCACTTCAGCCTGCTGATCTACCTCCAGACCGTTCCATGGCTCGCCAGCCACCCCGCGGCGGCGATTACCGGGGCCTTCGTCCTCGCCAATGGCGTAGCCATCCTCTATTGGTACCTGGTCGAGCGCCACTACCCGTCGGTTCGGCGGGCGATCCGCCGGTCGAGTCTCTGGCCGACCGATCCCCGGACGAGTGGACGAGTAGGGCCCTGAGGAGGGTCACGGATCTGACCAACAGTCGTGGACGCTGCACTCGACGACGTCTCACGCCTGACGTGACCGCCCCGGTCTGGGGGGAGGAAACGCCAGGGTCCCGCTCGACTCACTCCCCGCGCAGCAGGTGCCAGAGGTGCCCGTGCTGCTTGCGGTCACCGAGCTCGGGAAGCACCTCGCGCTCGAAGAGCTGCACGCCGCTGAGGTCGTACGCCTGCTCGATGAAGTAGGTGATCGCGTACTTCATGCCGCGAGCCTCCAGGTCGCGCAAGGCCTCCACCACCTGCTCGGGGGTCCCGACCAGGGGCCCGTCCGCGAACGACTTCACGGTGGACTCCACGACGTCCTCGGGTAGGCCGGCTCGGGTGTAGTGGTCCCGGATCCACCCGAGGCGGTCCCGCACCTCCCCGGCATCCCGACCGATGACGACGTTGAAGTTGGCGCTCCGCACGATCTGTGAGGGGTCACGCCCGATGTCGGCGCAGTGACCGTCGAGGATCGCGCTCTTGGCGCTGAACTCCTCGGGCATCCCGGAGAAGTTGGTGTAGTCCGCGTACTCCGCCGCGATCCGCAGTGTCTTCTTCTCGCCTCCGCCCGCGATCCACATCGGGATGCCGTTGGCCCTGCTGCCCGGGGAGGAGTCACCCTGCAGGGGACGGGGGAAGCACCGGGCTCCGTCCACGCTGAAGTGCTTGCCGGCAAAGGTCCCGTACCCGGTGGTCCACATCTGGCGCATGATCTCCACCCCCTCGCGCAGGGCCTGGAGACGGTCGCCGGCCCCGGGGAAGCCGTAGCCGTAGGCGCGCCACTCGTGCTCGTACCAGCCGGCCCCGATGCCCATCTCGAGCCGGCCCTCGGAGATGACGTCGACGGTGGCCGCGACCTTCGCGAGGTACGCGGGGTTGCGGTAGCCCATGCAGGTGCACATCTGGCCGAGCCGGATCCGTCCGGTCACGCCGGCGAAGGCGGCCATGAGCGCCCAGGCCTCGTGGGTGGCCTCCTCGCTCGGCCGCGGCACGGTGTGGACGTGGTCGTAGACCCAGATCGAGGTCCAGTCCTCGTTGCCGTCGACGCGCCGGGCCAGGCCCGCCATGACGCCCCAGTGCTGACTGGGGTCGATGCCGACGAGGTCGTGGCGCCAGCCCTGGGGGATGAACAGTCCGAACTTCATGGAGGTCCTCTCGCGCCGTTCCGACGACGGGGGCACCGCGCGCCCGTCCGGGACAACCCTGCCACGCGGACGGTGCCGTCCTCCCACCGGGACACCGCACCCGTCGGGCCCCGACGGCCTCGCGCCACGGCCCGTATCGTGTCCCAGCGTGACCACCACCGTCTGCGTCGTCGGCACCTCGTACGTGGGGCTCTCGCTGGCCGTCCTGCTCGCGGAGGCCTGCGAGGTCCGCGCTCTCGACATCGACGCGGGCCGGGTCGAGATGATCCGACGGTGGCAGAGCCCGATCTCCGACCCCGACATCGAGGAACGGCTCGCAGGTCGACGCCTGAACCTGCACCCGACGACGGACAAGACCCGGGCGTATGCCGGTGCCGACGTCGTGGTGGTGGCCACCCCCACGAACTACGACGAGCGGACGAACTACTTCGACACCAGCAGCGTCGAGCAGGTGGTGGCTGACGTGCGGGACATCAACCCCGCGGCCACCATCGTCATCAGGTCGACCGTGCCGGTCGGCTTCACCGACGGCCTCCGGGAGCGGCACGGCACCGACAGCATCGTCTTCTCACCCGAGTTCCTTCGGGAGGGCCGTGCGCTGCACGACAACCTCCACCCGTCACGCATCGTCGTGGGTGACCGCGGGGAGCGGGGGCGGGCGTTCGCGACGCTGCTCGCCGACGCTGCCCTCGACGAGGACGTCCCGGTGCTGCTGACCGACAACACCGAGGCCGAGGCGGTCAAGCTCTTCGCCAACACCTACCTCGCCATGCGCGTGGCGTTCTTCAACGAGCTCGACACGTACGCCACGACCCATCGTCTGGACACCCGTCACATCATCGAGGGCGTGAGCCTGGACCCGAGGATCGGGGCGCACTACAACAACCCGTCGTTCGGCTATGGCGGGTACTGCCTGCCCAAGGACACCAAGCAGCTGCTCGCGAACTACGCCGACGTGCCCCAGACACTGATCAGCGCCATCGTCGACGCCAACACGACCCGCAAGGACTTCGTGTCCGCCGAGATCGTCGCCCGGAAGCCCGGCGTGGTCGGCATCCACCGCCTCATCATGAAGTCGGGTTCGGACAACTTCCGCTCGAGCAGCGTGCAGGGCGTGATGAAGCGGATCAAGGCCAAGGGCATCGAGGTGCTGGTCTACGAGCCGGAGCTGCACGAGGACCACTTCTTCGGCTCGGAGGTGGTGCGCGACCTCACCGAGCTGAAGGCGCGCAGCGACCTCATCGTGGCCAACCGGCTCGTCGACGAGCTCCGCGACGTGGCGGACAGGGTCTACACCCGTGACCTCTTCGGCGGCGACTGACCAGCGAGCGAGCGACCAACCGGCCTGGCAGTCAGTAGGATCCCACGAGACCCGTCTGGCCCCGCGACGAACAGGACACCCGACCGTGAAGCGAATCCTGATGCGCGCGGGGAAGCACCCGATGACCGTCATGTCCCCCGAGACGACCTTGGCGACCAACCCCATGGGCGGCAACATCGGCAACCTCCTCTTCAGCCATTCCTCCCACCGAATGCTCTCGCGCAGCGACACCGAGGTCGTCGCGCACGGCCTCGGGTTCGTCGGAGCGAGCGCCGAGCAGATCAGCGCGGACTACGACCACCTCGTGCTCCCGATGGCCAACGCTTTCCGCCCCGCGTTCCGCGTGCACCTCGACACCATCGCGGCCCTGATCGAGAAGCTCACGATCCCGGTCACGGTGTTGTCCGTGGGAGCCCAGGCCAGCCTCCTCAACGGGACCGCCGAGCTCTCGCCCCTGGACGAGTCCGTGCTCCGGTTCTGCCGCGCCGTGCTCGAGAAGTCCCCGTCGATCGGCGTGCGGGGGGAGACGACCGCCCAGTACCTCACGGACCTCGGGGTCCCGGACGTCCACGCCATCGGGTGCCCGTCCTCCTTCCTGCGCGGTCCCGGGCTGCGTGTCGAGAAGCCGTCCGAGCGCATCGACCGAGACGCCCGCGTCGCCTTCTCCGTGACCTCGCACGTCCAGGAGATGGGCCCGGTCACGATGCGCCACCTGGACCGCTTCCCGAACCTCACCTACGTGCCGCAGGACGTGAACTCCCTCGACCTCATGCTCTGGGGCACGACCAACAAGGGTGTCGGACCGGACGACCCGATGCCCTTCCACCCGTCGCACCCGGTGTTCAAGCGAGACCTGGCCCGCTTCTTCGTCGACCCGGCCCCGTGGATCGAGTACCTGTCCACCGTCGACTTCGCCTTCGGCGCCCGGATCCACGGGAACATGGCGGCCATCCTCGGCGGCACGCCCGCCCTGCTGCTGGCCCACGACTCCCGCACCCTCGAGCTCGCGCGCTACCACAGCATCCCGTACGTGCTGATCAGCGACCTCGAGCCGGACATGGATGCCGTCGACTTCTACGCGATGGCGGACTTCACCGCCTTCAACGACGGCCAGGCCGGCCGATGGGCGACGTTCGAGCAGTATCTGCGCCAGCAGGGGCTGGACCACGCCTTCGACGAGCCGGAGCAGCTGGAGCGGTACGACACGGAGGTCTCGGCCACCGAATACCCGCCACCGGTGCGGGCGATCTCACGCAATGCGAGGTGGTCGGACCTCGACCGCGTGGACTGGTTGTACCGCGCGACGGGTCAGGCCTCGCGGGACGCCGCCGAGCTGGCCACCCGACAGGCGGCCCAGCAGCGGGCCCTGGAGTCGAAGGTGGCCGCGCTGGAGTCGCAGGTCGCCGCCCTGGAGCGGCGGATCGCAGCTCTGACCGCCCCCCTCCAAGGCCCGCGGCGGGCGGTGCGCAAGGTCCGCACCGTCGCGAAGCGGTCGCTCCGCCGACTCCCGGGCTGAGGGCCCCTGCTGCGCGACACCGCGGATGCCGTGCTGGCGGGCATGATGGACCGATGGCCCTCCATCACCAGAACGACCCCGCCCTCGTCCGCGCACTGCTCATGGACCCCGGCACCTGGGTCGTGGTGGGGCTGTCCACCAACGCCGACCGACCGGCATTCGGGGTGGCGCAGTGGCTGGGTGTGGAGCTCGGGAAGACCATCCTCGCGGTGCACCCGAAGGCCGAGACCGTCCACGGTGCGCCCGGCTACGCGAGCCTCGCGGACATCCCCGACCAGGACGTCAAGGTCATCGACTGCTTCGTGAACTCCGAGCACGTCGGCGCCGTGATCGACGACGCGATCACCCACAAGGACCGTCTGCAGATCGACGCGATCTGGACCCAGCTCGGCGTGGTGGACCAGGATGCCGCCGCCAGGGCCCTCGAGGCGGGGCTGGACGTCGTCATGGACGCCTGCCCCAGGATCGAGTGGCAGGCCATGCGCAGCGAGGGCATGCAGCGCTGAGCCGGAGGGGCACCACCGTCTCGTTCAGCTCTCGGTGCGCGCCCGGAGCGCCTCGCCCTTGGCATGGGCCTGGTCTCGCAGCGAGGAGCGGAAGTCGTCCATCGCGGCCCTGACCCTCGCCGCGTCCTCGCCCTCCCCCGCGCCGAGGATGCGCGCGGCCAGCAGTCCGGCGTTCCGCGCCCCACCGACGGACACCGTCGCCACCGGCACACCGGCCGGCATCTGCACGATCGAGAGCAGCGAGTCCATCCCGTCGAGGTACTTCAACGGCACCGGCACCCCGATCACCGGGAGCGAGGTGACGGATGCGAGCATGCCCGGCAGGTGGGCTGCCCCGCCTGCCCCGGCGATGACGACCCGGAGCCCGCGCCCGGCGGCCGACCGCCCGTACTCGAGCATCTCCTCGGGCATCCGGTGCGCGGAGACGACGCCCACCTCGCAGGCCACGCCGAACTCCGCGAGCGCGGTGACCGCGGCCTCCATGACCGGCCAGTCCGAGTCCGAGCCCATGACGACCCCGACGACGGGCCCCTGCGACGAGGTGCTCACTGCGTCACCACTCCCCTGATGTAGTCGGCCGCGTGGCCGGCCCGCTCCCGCAGGTCGGCGAGGTCACTGCCCGAGACGTTGACGTGGCCGATCTTGCGGCCGGGCCGCACACCCTTGCCGTAGACGTGGACCTTCACGTGCGGGTCACGAGCCATGACGTGACGGTATGCCGGGTACAGCTCCGGGTGGTCCCCCCCGAGCACGTTGGCCATCACGGTCCACGGCGCGAGCGGCACCGGCGACCCCAGCGGCAGGTCCAGGACGGCGCGCAGGTGCTGCTCGAACTGCCCCGTGACCGCGCCGTCCATCGACCAGTGCCCGGAGTTGTGCGGTCGCATCGCGAGCTCGTTGACGACGAACCCGGCCTCGTCGCCCACGCCTTCGACCTCGAACAGCTCGACGGCCAGCACCCCGGTGACATCGAGCTCGCCGGCCACCCGCAGGGCGGCCGACACGGCCTTCGCAGCGGTGTCCGGGTCGAGATCGGGGGCCGGGGCCAGGACCTCGGTGCAGACTCCGTCGGTCTGGACGGTCTCGACGACCGGCCACGCGGCGGCCTGCCCGGAAGGGCTGCGCGCCAGCAGCACGGCGAGCTCGCGGCGGAAGGGCACCCGTTCCTCCAGCAGCAGCCCGTCGGGGGCGGCCCGCTCGAGCCAGTCCCCGAGCTCGTCGGCCGAGTCGACCAGCCGCACGCCCTTGCCGTCGTACCCACCCCGAGGGGTCTTGGCGACCACCGGCCACCCGACCTCGTCACCGAAGGCGGCGACGTCTGTCGTGTCGTCGGCGCGCGTCCACCGGGGGCACGGGATGCCCAGAGCGGTGAGCCGCTCGCGCATGGCCAGCTTGTCCTGCGCGAAGCGCAGCGCCTCGGGCGCCGGATGCAGGGCGATGCCTTCCTCGACCAGGAGGTCCAGCACCCGCGCCGGGACGTGCTCGTGGTCGAAGGTGACGACGTCGCACTGGCGCGCGAAGTCGAGGACGACCCGGGCGTCGGTGTGGTCGCCGACCGGTGCGCTGGGCACGACGAGGGCGGCACCGGCATCCTCGGACTCGGCGAGCACCGACAAGGTGACCCCGAGCTCGGCGGCCGGACCGGCGCACATCCGGGCCAGCTGCCCCCCGCCGATGATGCCGACGACGGGAAAGCCACCGGGGGCGCGACGTGGGGTACTCACCGGGTGAGGATACCGAGGTCGCGTGTATAGGCTGCGCGGGTGCCCACGCCCACCTCCGAACCGACGGGGACCTTCTCCCGCGTCGCGGACGGAGCCCGCGGCGCGATCGACGTCATCTATCGCGAGATGATCAAGTTCGGGGTGGTCGGTGCCTTCGCCTTCGTCATCGACCTCGGGCTGGCAAACATCCTGTGGCACACGGTGCTCGATGACAAGGTGACCACCGCGAAGATCATCTCCGGTGCGGTGGCGACGCTCTTCTCGTGGGGTGGCAACCGCCAGTGGACCTTCCGCCATCGACGCAGCCGGCCCGTCGCGCACGAGGTCGGGCTGTTCTTCGGGGTGAACCTCGTCGCGCTGGGCATCTCGGCGGCAGCCCTCGCCTTCTCGCACTACGGCCTCGACCTCACCACGACCCTCGCGGACAACGTGGCGACCATCATCGGCATCGGCCTGGGGACCCTGTTCCGCTTCTGGGCCTACCGGAAGTTCGTCTTCGCCGGCGAGCCGCTCTGACCCTGGCGCCTCGGCATTCGCCACTCGCTCGCAGCTCAGCAGACCGTAGGTCCAGACCCACAGGTTCCACCCTGTGCGTCGCGAACGAACCTCTGCTAGCAGACCTTGGTGCCAGAACCACAGGTTCCACCCTGTGGGCCGCGAACGAACCTCTGCTAGCAGAGGTTAGGAGAGCCCGGGTCAGTCCGTGCTGGCCGAGAGGAAGAGGGCGAAGATCGGGGGCTGGGCGCTCACCAGCTCGAGGCGACCACCGGCCGCCTCGGCCAGGTCGCGCGCGAGCGTGAGCCCCAGACCGCTCCCGCCGGAGGAGACCGAGCGCTCGAAGATGTGCGGTGCCAGCGCCTTGGAGACCCCGTCGCCCTGGTCGCTCACCTCGATCACGACCGAGGGGCCGGCGCGCCGCGCGGAGATCTCCACCGTGCCCCGACCGTGGGTCAGGGAGTTCTCCAGCAGGGTCGTGAGGATCTGACCGAGGGCGACCGGGGTGGCCCGCACCCGAAGACCGCGTTCACCGCTGACGTTGATGCTCCGGCGCGCCGTCGCGAAGGCTTGCTGCCACTCGCGTTGCAGGCCGGCCAGCACCGAGTCCAGGGACACCGACGGGCTGGCGTGCACCCCGCTGCGGGTGCGGCTCATCAGGTCGTCCACGACAAGACTGAGCCGCTCCACCTGCGCGATCGCGATGAGGGCCTCCTCCTCCACGACCTCCCTGTCGTTCGAGACGGCGATCTCCTCCAGGCGCATGAGCAGGGCGGTCAGCGGAGTGCGCAGCTGGTGCGAGGCGTCGGCCGCGAAGTCGCGCTCGGACGCCAGGCGGGTCGCACTCTGCCGCGCGCCTCGGGCGAGTGCGGCATCCAACCGGTCGACCTCCTCGATCCCCGTGGACAGCGGGACGGGCCGTGGGTCACCCCCACCGAGCTGCTCCGCGCGCTCTCCGAGGTCACCCAGGAGCCCGGCCACGCGGGCGGCGCGACGGGAGGCCACCCACCAGGTGACGGCCAGCGCGAGCGCCGAGCCGACCAGGACCACCACGCCGAGTGCCGCCGCGTCCATCCCGGGCCGGGAGAGGTCCACGGAGTCCCCGAAGGCCTCGAGGGTCCCGCCGTCCTGGAGCCACAGCTCGACCCCGAGGAGCGGCAGGGCGATGAACACCAGCCCGCACGTGACGCCCAACGTCGCGGTGCGGATCAGGATGCGACGCACGGCGCGTCAGTCCTGCGGTGCGTCGAACCGGAAACCGACCCCACGGATCGTCGTGATGTACCGCGGGTGGGCGGCGTCGTCACCCAGCTTTCGGCGGAGCACCGAGATGTGCATGTCGAGGGTCTTGGTCGAGCCGTACCAGGCGCTGTCCCAGATGTCGCGCATGAGCTTCTCGCGGGAGACCACCTTGTTCTCGTTGACGACGAGGAGCTTGAGCAGCTCGAACTCCTTGCCGGTGAGCTGCACCTCCTCGTCGCGCACGAACACCCGACGGCCCTCGTGGTCGATCCGCAACAGGGCGGCCGGCGCGGGCAGGTCGGTGATGCCTCGGCGGAGCAGCGCTCGCGCCCGGGCGAGGAGCTCGGCCAGGCGGAACGGCTTGGTCACGTAGTCGTCGGCCCCGGCATCCAGCCCCACCACGGTGTCCACCTCGTCGGCTCGCGCGGTGAGCACGAGGACCGGCACGGTGCTCCCCTCCTGGCGGAGCCGGCGGCACACCTCGAGCCCGTCGAGCTTGGGAAGACCGAGGTCGAGGACGAGCAGGTCGGGCTGGCGCATCGCCTGTTCGAGGGCCGCCTCACCGTCGGTGCAGACGTCCACGTCGTACCCCTCACGGCGCAGGGCTCGCGCGAGCGGGTCGGAGATCGCCGGATCATCCTCAGCGAGGAGCACCTTGGTCATGACCCGATGGTAGTCAACCGGGGAGGATCTCCGCGGACGGGCCGCGGTCGCCCGGTGCCCGCTGGAGCTCGTGGAGGGCGACGACGCCGATCCCGCGCAGCACCCGGCTCCGCCGCTCGGTCGCGATGAACCCCGACATCGACCCGAGCACCCGGGCCATGTCCTCGTCGACGTAGACCATGCCCGAGGGGGTGACCGCCGTGATCCGGCTCGCCCTGTTCACCGTCATCCCGAAGACGTCACCGAGGCGCGAGACCACCCGCCCGTGCGCCATCCCGACCCGCACCGGCGGGAGCAGCTCGTCCTCGGCCATCGCGTCCACGAGGTCCAGCGCGATCGCGGACGCGGCCGCGGCGTCGGTGTGCACGAAGATCACCTCGTCGCCGACGGTCTTGATCACCCGGCCACCGTGCTCGGTCACGACGTCGCTCGCAAGGAGCTCGAAGCGCTGCACCAACCGGGCCAGCTGCCGCTCACTCATCCGCCGCACGAGGGACGTGAACGAGACCAGGTCGGCGAAGCCCACCGCCCGCACCGGTGCCGAGGGGTCCGAGCGCACCGCGGGGTCGGCGTCGGCCAGCATGCGCTGGATCGCGTTGGTGAGGTGGCGCCGCCACACGTAGACGAGCAACGGCTCGATGTCGTCGGTCATCGAGGCGAGCACCTCGGCCGCCTCCGCGGCCACCCCTGGCTCGGGCACCGACCGGCTGTCCTTGCCCTCGAGCTCCTCGGAGAACGGCGAGGTCAGGGACTCGGCCACGAGCTGGGTCTGCCAGACGGCGAGGCGGTCGGCGGTGCGCGCGAACGCCCGGGTCATCCCCAGCGCGAGCTCTTCGCTGACCCGGCCCTGCTCCACGAGGGTCACGACCCGTCGCAGCGCCTCCCGGTCGGCGTCGGTGAACATCGCCTCGTCCTCGACGATCTGGAAGCCCATCGCGTGCCAGAACCGGCGGGCCGTCGCCGCCGGCACCCCCGCCCCCTCGGACACCTCGGCGCGGCCCATCGACGCGTGCCGACCCAGGAGCTCACGCTCGATTCGCTCGGGCAGGCCATCGGCCGGATCGGGAGGGGCCGGCGGGATCTCCCCGCCGGCATCGGTCCCTCCGCTCGACATCCCGCTCCTCTCAGCGCGACCGGACGTGCACCACGTCACCGGCGATCACGGCATACGTCCGCGTCCCGGACCGCACGGCCAGTCTGCCCGCATCGTCCACCCCTGTCGCCACCCCCTCGCGCACCACGTCGCCGGGCTGGCGCACCTCCACCTCCCGGCCGAGGGTGCTGCACGCGGCCCGGTAGGCGGTGGGACCGGCGCCGGTCGGACCGGTGTCGTCGCGCAGGAGAGCGGCGAGGTGGGCCAGGTATGCCGTGAGGAGACGAGCGCGGTCGACCCCGGGGGCACCCGCTTCCCGCAGCGAGGTGGCGGTGTCGAGGGGGAGGTCCGCGCGGGCGGTGTCGACGTTGAGCCCGAGCCCGACGACCACCCCCCACTCGGTCCACTCGCAGAGCAGGCCGGCGAGCTTGCGGCCCGCGTCCCCGGGGACGAGCACGTCGTTGGGCCACTTCAGCGATGTCACGACCCCCGCGACCTCCGCCACAGCGCGGTGGACGGCGAGCCCGGCGAGCAGCGGAACCCAGGACGGGCCGGATGCCGGGACCGGCACCAGGGTCGACACGGCCAGCGCGGTGCCGGGGGTCGTGGTCCACTCGCGTCCGAGGCGCCCGCGGCCGGCATCCTGGTGCTCGGCGACGACGACCTGCCACGGTTCGGGACGGCCCCGCACCAGGTCGTTGGTCGAGTCGACCCGCTCGTGCACCTCGACAGCGCGCCAGGGCGGGCCGGGTGTGACGCGTTCCGCGTCCAGCAGGGGGTGCTCGGGCCTCGCGGTCATGGTCCCAAGGCTAGGCTCGCGGCATGTCCACGAGCGACACGCAGACCATCGGCGGCACCGACGTCCCCACGGACATCGATACCTCCACCACCACCGGGAAGCTGGCCGACCTGAAGCGCCGCGTCGCGGAGGTGGCGCACGCGGGGTCCGAACGCTCCGTCGAGAAGCAGCACGCTCGCGGGAAGAAGACCGCCCGCGAGCGGCTCGAGCTGCTGCTCGACGAGGGCTCGTTCGTGGAGATGGACAAGTACGCCCGACACCGGTCGGTGGCCTTCGGAGCCGACCGCAACCGCCCGTACGGTGACGGCGTGGTCACCGGCTACGGCACCGTCGACGGGCGCACCGTGGCCGTCTTCGCGCAGGACTTCACGGTCTTCGGCGGCTCTCTGGGTGAGGTCTTCGGCGAGAAGATCTGCAAGGTCATGGACTTCGCGATGAAGGTCGGGTGCCCCGTCGTCGGGCTCAACGACTCCGGCGGGGCCCGCATCCAGGAAGGGGTGGTCTCGCTCGGTCTCTACGGCGAGATCTTCCGGCGGAACGTGCACGCCTCGGGGGTGATCCCGCAGATCTCGCTCGTGATGGGGCCGTGTGCCGGTGGTGCCGTCTACTCCCCCGCGCTCACCGACTTCACCGTCATGGTCGACCAGACCTCACACATGTTCATCACCGGGCCGGACGTCATCAAGACCGTCACCGGCGAGGACGTCGGCTTCGAGGAGCTCGGCGGGGCGCGCACCCACAACACGAAATCCGGTGTGGCGCACTACATGGGCACCGAGGAGGACGACGCCATCGAGTACGTCAAGGCGCTGCTGTCCTACCTGCCGTCGAACAACCTTGAAGACCCCCCGGCATACGGCGGTGAGAACGACCTCGAGGTCACCGACGACGACCTGTTCCTCGACACGATCATTCCGGACAGCCCCAACGTCCCCTACGACATGCACCAGGTCATCGAGCGGATCGTCGACGACGGCGAGTTCCTCGAGGTCCAGCCGCTGTTCGCGCCGAACATGGTCATCGGCTACGGCCGGGTCGAGGGGCGGTCGGTCGGGATCGTCGCGAACAACCCGGTGCAGTTCGCCGGCACGCTCGACATCGACGCCTCCGAGAAGGCGGCGCGGTTCGTGCGCACGTGCGACGCGTTCAACGTGCCGGTGCTGACTCTCGTCGACGTGCCTGGCTTCCTCCCCGGCACCGACCAGGAGTGGGACGGCATCATCCGGCGGGGGGCGAAGCTGATCTACGCGTATGCCGAGGCCACCGTGCCGCTCGTCACCGTCATCACCCGCAAGGCCTACGGCGGCGCCTACGACGTCATGGGGTCCAAGCACCTCGGCGCCGACATCAACCTCGCGTGGCCGACCGCACAGATCGCCGTCATGGGCGCCCAAGGGGCCGTGAACATCCTCTACCGCAAGGAGCTCAAGGCGGCCGTCGAGCGCGGCGACCCCGTGGAGGACGCGCGCGCCGGATTCGTGAGGGAGTACGAGGATGCCCTGGCCAACCCCTACGTCGCGGCCGAGCGCGGGTACATCGACACCGTGATCACCCCCTCCAACACCCGGATGAACGTGTCGAAGGCCCTCCGGGCGCTGCGCACCAAGCGGGCGGCCCTCCCGCCCAAGAAGCACGGGAACATTCCCCTATGACCTCCTCCCACGGCGGGCCGGGCGAAGAGACGCTCGGCACCGGCATCCGCGTGGTCGGGACGGCGAGCGCCGAGGAGGTCGCGGCCATCGTCGCGGTACTGGTGGCCGCATCCGGTGGATCGGAGGAGCCGACGACCGACGCGAGCTCCCCCTGGGCGTCGCACGGCGCGATCCTTCGCCGTCCAATGGGCCACGGCCCGGGCACCTGGCGCACCAGCCTCCGCCCCTGACCGCAAACAATCGACCAATAGGTCACTTCTTTACACGCCCCTCCACCCCCCGCCCACATGAAGGCGCGTGCACAATCGACCAATAGGTCACTTCTTCACGTCCTGTGGATAACCCGTACGCCGCCGTGATCCGTGGAATCGTCGCCGTATGCCGGACATCGCGCCGATCCCGATCGCGGGCCCGTTCCTCACGTCGGAGGCTCCCACCCTGGGCGTCGACCGTCGGGCTCTCGACGGCCCGGCATACCGCACCGTGTTTCGCGGGGTGGCCGTGGCCTCCTCGATGCCGGACACAGTCGTCATCCGGGCCAGGGCCGCGCTTCTCGTGGCCCCGGAGGGTGCGGTGATCAGCCACTGGACCGCGGCGCGCCTGTGGGGCGGGGTCGTCCCGGACAACGAGTGGACGCACGTCGCGTTCATGAGGGACGTGCGCTCTCGGGTGGGGGGAATCAAGCTGCACCGGTTTCGTCATCGGCTCGACACCACGCGTCGGCACGGGATGCCGGTCACGTCCCCCTCGCAGACCTTCTGCCACCTGGCCAGGCACCTCGGCCTCGTGGACCTGGTGGCTCTCGGTGACCGGTTCGTCAAGAAGGGACGCTGTTCGCGGGCGGACCTGGTCTCCTATGCCGACGGGTGGGTCGGACAGTGCCGACAGGAGGCGCTGGATGCCGCACGCCTGGTGCGCGACCGCGTCGACTCCGTGCCGGAGACCGCGCTGCGGGTCCTCATGGTGCTGGCCGGGCTGCCCGAACCAGGGGTCGACATCCGGATCCACGACGCCGACGGGACCGTCCGCTTCCGCCTAGACCTCGGATACGAGGAGGCGAAGCTGGCGATCGAGTACGACGGACGGTGGCACGACAAGCCGGAGCAGGCCGCGAAGGACGAGGCCCGAAGAACCACCCTGAGCACCGACGACGGCTGGACCTTCGCCATCGTCACCGCAGACGATCTGTTCGGCGATCCGGAAGCCCTGCTCGCCACACTGCAGCGCGTGATGCAAGAGCACGGCATACCGGTGCCCGCCCGGCTGTCCGACACGTGGCGAGCGCACTTCCGGGTCCGGGACGTCGCCGCCTGAGTGCACAAACTGACCTATTGGTCGATTGTTCGCACTGCCCGGGGGCCAGGCCCGTAAAGAAGTGACCTATTGGTCGATTGTTCGCACTGCCCGGGGGCCAGGCCCGTAAAGAAGTGACCTATTGGTCGATTGTTCGCACTGCCCGGGGGCCAGGCCCGTAAAGAAGTGACCTATTGGTCGATTGTTCGCACTG
>JBBSQC010000054.1:0-24385 GCA_038258215.1 Actinomycetales bacterium
AACCTCATCCACCAACCCCATCAGCTCACCCAGCTCCGCACCCGAAGCCTCGAACAACGCCTCGTCGAAACCCTCCAACGCATCCCGCGCCACCAGCAGCGCCGAGCGACGCTCCGCCAGGCTCATCCGGTGCCGATCCATGGTCTGATTCTACCCGACACCTGTTCGTTTTACTAGCCCTAAAGTGGCGAATGTCGTCTCAGCAGAGGGCAATTCATGCCATTCGATGCTGTCGCCCTCGCATCTCGTCACCACGACGCTGACGGAAACAATCGACCTATTGGTCACTTGTTGTACGCCCACGGCCACGTCCGGGTGGAACTGCCGGTGCGACAGCCGCCCGCCCTCGCGGAGCGGGTTCAGTGCGGCACTGTCTCGACGCCCCACATCGCCGCGACGTGCCGGACATCGGTGCCGCAGCACCCCCCGACCACCCGGAGCCGTGGGAGCAACGCGGAGAGGGCGGCCTGGTCACGGCCGAGGGTGGCCGGGTCGCCCTCGTCCAGCACCTCGGCCTCGTCGAGCTCGGCGTGGCTGAGGGTCGAGGAGTTGACCCGGGTGCCGACGATCCGCTCGAGCCAAGCGGCTCCGGGGACCAGCCCGCGCGACACGTGCGTCGGGTGTGCGCAGTTGACGACGAAGTGGTCAGGTGCGGCGACCGCGTCAACGGCGGCCACCGCCTCGGCCAACGCAGTCCCGTCGGGCAGGCGACCGTCGGTCTCCACCGTGAACCCAACGGCGACCGGCACCCCGGCATCTCGCGCGGCGAGGACGACACCCAGCGCCTCACCGACACTGCCGATCGTCAGCGCCGTGACCAGGTCCGCACCGCTCCCCGCGAGGACGCGGACCTGCGCCCGGTGGTAGTCACGGGCTTCCTCCGGGTCCGGCGACTCACCCGCCTGGTACCCGTCACCACGCGGGCCGACCATCCCCGACACCACCACCTCGGCCACGTCGGCGGCGAAGCGTCGAGCCAGCTCGACAGTCAACGCGACCGACGCGGCATTCGCGGCGTCGAGGGTGGCCGCGTCGTGACCGAGTCGGGCGCCCCAGTCCGGGTTGGCGCGCCACGTCGGGGTCTCGAGGAACAGACCGGCGCCCGCGCGGGCGGCCACGGCTGCGTACCCGGCGTAGTAGTCGGTGAGCAGGTCGCGCCCTCGCGGGTCGGACACGAGGGGGTACGCGGCGAACTCGGGGAGGTCGACACCGTGGTGGAAGATCAGGTCGGTCTCCATGCCCCCGTCGGTGACGTAGCCCGGCAGGTCCGGGGACGGATCCCAGCGGCCGGTGCTGGGGGCGGTGGTGTTCGGCATCTCGTCACTGTCCTCCGTGCGTCACGGCGGAGTCCACCGGTTTAGGTCAGGAGCAGCCGCTCGATCCGCCGGGCGACGCCCACGACCCCCAGGACACCGAGCACCGAGAGGTAGGCGACGTGCCAGAGGAGGCCCCAGCCCACCTCGCCGAGCATCAGCCCGCGCTCCAGGGCGACACCGTGGTAGAGCGGGGTGGCCCGCACCAGCCACTGGAGCGCCTCGGGATAGGTCGAGAGGGGGAAGAACGTCGCGGAGAAGAGGAACATCGGCTGGATCGCCAGGGTGATGTAGTCGAAGTGCTGCCAACTGCTCATGAAGGTCGTCGCGAACATCCCGATCGCCCCGAAGGCCAGCCCGATCAGCACCGCGGCCGGCAGCGCGAGCAGTGCCCACCACGAGTGGATGAGGCCGGCCACCAGGGCGACGACGAGGAACATCGCGGAGTACAGGGCGCCGCGGAACAGGGCCCACCCCACCTCCCCCACCGCGATGTCGCGCGGACCGAGCGGCGTCGCGAGCATGGCGTCATAGAGCTTGGCGTAGCGCAGCTTGAAGAAGACGTTGAAGGTGCTGTCGGCGACTGCCCCGTTCATCGCCGAGGTCGCGAGGAGCGCCGGCGCGACGAAGGTGGCGTACGGGACGGAGGTGCCGTGGTCGGTGGTCACCTCACCGACGAGCGCCCCGATCCCCACCCCGATGGAGAACAGGTAGAACACCGGCTCGACGAACCCGCTGAGCAGCAGCACCCAGTGGTGCCGGAACGCGGTGGCGTTGCGCCCCATGACGTGTCGGGCCCGGCCGGCCCCCGAAGGGAGGGGCAGGGCTCGCGAGACGCGCGCGGCGACGCCGAGCGCGGTCACGGCGTCAACCTCGCCGTGAAGCTCCGTCGGGCGAGCAGCCAGCCGACGAAGACGTATGCCGTGAGCACCGCCAGGTGACCGAGGGTCGCCGGACCCGGCGCCAGGCCCAGGGTCGCGCCGCGGCAGAGCTCGACGCCGTGCCACAAGGGCGTCACCCACGCGACCGGCTGCATCCACCCGGGCAGCGCGTCGATCGGGAAGAACGTGCCGGAGAACAGCATCAGCGGCGTGATGAGGAAGCGGAAGACGATGCTGAAGGCGCTGTCGGTGTCGATGTGGGCCGCAAACGCGAACAGTGGCAACGCGAAGGCCAGCCCGGTGAGCACACCGACCGGGATGGCGGCCAAGGCCCACCACGATGCGAGCGCACCGAAGGTGGCGCTGACCCCGACGAAGATCGTCGTCGCCACCGCGAGGTGGATCCCGATGACCGCCAGGTGACCGCCGAGCACCTCGACGACGCGCAGCGGGGTGGCGAGCATCGCGGCATACATCTGGTTCCACTTGATGTAACCCATGACGGCGTAGGTCGACTCGTTGAAGGCCAGGAACATCGCCTGCATCGCGATGATGCCGGGCACGACGAACTGGAGGTAGGAGACCCCGCCGACCCCGCCGGAGCGCTCGTCGACCAGCGAGCCCAGGCCCAGGCCCATCGACAGGAGGAAGAAGAGCGGGGAGAGGAACCGCCCGATGATCGAGCCCCGCCAGGTGCGGCGGTAGACCAGCAGGTGGTGGCCCATCACGGCGCCGAGCCGCTCCGACGCGGACTGCGGCAGACGTGGGCCGGCGCGCAGCCGGCCGCTCGGGGTCTGTTCCGGGACGGCCCGGGGAGGCGCGCTCATCAGTCCACCAGCGTCCGGCCGGTGAGGTGGAGGAAGACGTCCTCGAGGGTGGAGCGCCGCACCAGGGAGGACAGCGGCTCGACGCCGCGCGCGTGAACCTCCGCGAGCGCGGCGTCACCGTCGTGGGCGTAGACGAGCAGCCGGTCGGGAAGGACCTCGAGACGGTCCCCCACACCCGACACGACGTCGACCTGGCGGGCCTGCTCGTCGGGGTCGAACCGCAGCTCGAGGACCTCGCGTGTGGAGTGCTCGGCGATGAGGGCGCGCGGGCTCCCCTCCGCGACGATCCGCCCGTGGTCCATGACGACGAGCCGGTCGCAGAGCTGCTCGGCCTCGTCCATGTAGTGGGTCGTGACGATGAGCGTGACGCCCTGGCGCTTGAGCCGGAACAGCCTGTCCCACAGCACATGTCGTGCTTGCGGGTCCAGACCCGTGGTGGGCTCGTCGAGCAGCAGCACCTCGGGGTTGCTGATCAGGCTGCGGGCGATGGTCAGGCGTCGCTTCATGCCTCCGGACAGGGGCTCGACCCGGTCGCGCCGCCTCTCGGTGAGCTGGGCGAAGTCGAGGAGCTCCACGGTGCGGGCCCGCACCTCGGCCCGCGAGAGCCCGAAGAAGCGACCGTAGACCCAGAGGTTCTCCTCCACCGAGAGGTCCTCGTCGAGGATGTCCTTCTGCGGGCAGACGCCGAGCCGGGCCCGGATCGCGGCGCCGTCGGTGGCCGGGTCCAGGCCCAGGATGGTCAGCTCGCCAGCGCTGACCGGCGACACGCAGCCGATCATCCGCATCGTCGAGGACTTGCCGGCGCCGTTGGGGCCGAGGAAGCCGAAGGCCTCCCCCCGTCGCACCTCGACATCGATGCCGCCGACCGCGGTGAACTCCCCGAAGGTCTTGGTCAACCCCCGGGCCCGCACCAGCACGTCGTCGTCCACCTCGGCGACGCTATCCGGGATCACCGACGGCCTCCATCGCATTCCTGGTCTTGCGCGTCCTGGTCACGGGCGCGGCGGCTTGTCCAGTCCGTGGCGGTGCGACTCGGGGACGTCCATCGCCTCGCACAGCGCGACCCACACCTCCCGCGGCGCCACGCCGGCATCCAGGGCCTCGACCGCCGTGCGGCCCCCGAGGTCGGCCATGACGTGGGAGCGGGCGAGCGACTCGGAGTAGGCACCGCCGAACTCGTCGGCCATCAGGGTCCAGAATCGGGAGTGGCGCACCCGATGATGCTAACCGGAGCGGCGTCGCCGTCGGTGGCGGGTGAGAGGCTGTGACCAGCATGACCGACGACGTCCTCGACCGCTTCTCCCCCGCCACGGCAGCGTGGTTCCGGGGGAGCTTCCGTGCGCCCACCGCTGCGCAGGAGGGCGCCTGGGAGGCGATCAGTGGCGGGCACCACGCGCTCGTGGTGGCACCCACGGGGTCGGGCAAGACGCTGTCAGCCTTCCTCTGGGCCATCGACCGGCTGGCCGCCATCCCGCCACCCGAGGAGCGCAAGCAGCGCTGCCGCGTCCTCTACGTCTCCCCGATGAAGGCCTTGGCCGTCGACGTCGAGCGCAACCTGCGCAGCCCGCTGGTCGGCATCCGCCACGCCTGCACGCGACTCGCGCTCCCCGAGCCGGACATCACCGTGGCCGTCCGCTCCGGGGACACCCCCGCCGACGAGCGGCGGGCCTTCGCCCGGGCGCCCAGCGACATCCTCATCACCACGCCCGAGTCGCTCTTCCTCATCCTCACGTCCGCGGCGCGCGAGGCGCTCGTCGGCGTCGAGACGGTGATCCTCGACGAGGTGCACGCGCTCGCCGGCACCAAGCGTGGTGCCCACCTCGCGCTGTCGCTGGAGCGGCTCGACGCGCTCCTCCCCGCGCCGGCCCAGCGGATCGGCCTCTCGGCGACCGTGCGTCCCGTGGAGGAGGTCGCGCGCTACCTCGCCGGCGGTCGACCCGTCGAGGTGGTGCAGCCGCCCTCGACCAAGGAGTGGGACCTGCGGGTCGTGGTGCCCGTCCCGGACATGGCCGAGCTGGGGCAGCCCACCGGCGACCTCTCCGGCGCGGCATCCGGCCCGGAGCAGCGCGCCTCGATCTGGCCGCACGTCGAGGAGCGGATCGTCGACCTCGTCGCCGACCACACCTCGACCCTGATCTTCTCCAACAGCCGGCGGCTGGCGGAGCGGCTCACCACGCGGCTCAACGAGATCTGGGTGGAGCGCGCGGACGACCAGGAGGGGCTGCCGCCGGCCAACGCACCGGCTCGCACCCCGGCGCAGGTGATGGCCCAGTCCGGCGCGAGCAACGGGGCGCCCCCCGTGCTCGCGCGGGCCCACCACGGATCGGTGAGCAAGGAGCAGCGAGCCACCATCGAGGAGGAGCTCAAGAGCGGCCGGCTCCCGGCGGTCGTCGCCACGAGCAGCCTCGAGCTGGGCATCGACATGGGCGCCATCGACCTCGTCGTGCAGGTCGAGTCCCCGCCGTCGGTCGCGTCAGGGCTCCAGCGGGTGGGGCGCGCCGGGCACCAGGTGGGCGCGGTCAGCCGCGGCGTGCTGTTCCCGAAGTTCCGCGGTGACCTCGTGCAGACCGCGGTGGTGGTCGAGCGGATGCTGGCGGGTCGGATCGAGGCGCTGCGGGTGCCGGCCAACCCGCTCGACGTGCTGGCCCAGCAGGTCGTCGCGATGTGCGCCCTCGACGAGTGGACCGTCGAGCAGGTCCACGACCTGGTCCGGCGGTCCGCCCCCTACTCCGCCCTCACCCGTCCCGTCCTGGACTCGGTGCTCGACATGCTCTCGGGTCGCTACCCGAGCGAGGAGTTCGCCGAGCTGAGGGCCCGGATCACCTGGGACCGGCTCTCCGACACCCTCACCGGCCGACGCGGCGCCCAGCGGCTGGCCGTCACCTCCGGCGGCACGATCCCCGACCGGGGGATGTATGCCGTCTTCCTGGCCACCGGTGAGGGCCCGGGGCGGCGGGTCGGGGAGCTCGACGAGGAGATGGTCTACGAGTCCCGCGTCGGTGACCTGTTCACCCTGGGCACGAGCACCTGGCGGATCGAGGACATCACGCACGACCGCGTGCTGGTGACTCCGGCCCCGGGCCTGCCGGGGCGCCTGCCGTTCTGGAAGGGCGACCAGCTCGGTCGACCCGCCGAGCTGGGCCGCGCGGTGGGTGCCTTCGTGCGCGAGGTCGGCGGGCTCGCGGAGGCGGACGCCCGGGCCCGCGTCGGAGCCGCCGGGCTGGACGACTGGGCCAGCGACAACCTGCTCGGCTACCTGCGCGAGCAGCGCGAGGCCACCGGCCACCTCCCGGACGACCGCACGATCGTCGTCGAGCGCTTCCGCGACGAGCTCGGCGACTGGAGGGTCGCGATCCACTCCCCGTTCGGGGCCCAGGTGCACGCGCCGTGGGCGCTGGCCGTGAGCGCCCGGATGCGCGACCGCTTCGGTGTCGACGTGCAGGCCATGCACGGTGACGACGGCATCGTCCTGCGCCTCCCCGACATCGAGCTCGACGAGGCCATCGGCGCCGGCGAGCGCGGGGTCGGCCGCGAGCTGTTGGACCTCGTCACCCTCGACCCCGACGACGTGCGGAGTCTGGTCACCGAGGAGATCGGCGGATCGGCCCTGTTCGCAGCGCGGTTCCGCGAGTGCGCGGCTCGCGCCCTCCTCCTGCCGCGACGGCGACCCGACCGCCGCCAGCCCTTGTGGCAGCAGCGCCAGCGGGCCAGCCAGCTGCTCGAGGTGGCCAGCCAGTACCCGTCCTTCCCCATTGTGCTCGAGGCCGTCCGAGAGTGCATCCAGGACGTCTTCGACGTCCCTGGCCTCGTGGAGCTCATGCGCGACATCGGTTCGCGCAAGGTCACCGTCGTCGACGTCGAGAGCTCGACACCGTCGCCGTTCGCCAAGTCCCTCCTCTTCGGCTACGTCGCCCAGTTCCTCTACGAGGGCGACTCCCCGCTGGCCGAGAAGCGGGCCGCGGCCCTGGCCCTGGACCCCTCGCTTCTCGCCGAGCTGATGGGGACCTCGGAGGGGCGGGCCCTGCGCGATCTGCTCGACGCCGAGCAGATCGCCCGCACGGAATCCGAGCTGCAGCGCCTGACCCCCGAGCGCGCCGCGCGGGACGCAGACGACGTCCTGGACCTGCTGCGCACCCTCGGCCCGCTCAGCGCGCCGTCGCTGCTCGCCCGGTGCCGGGACGGCACCACCGGCGCGGATGTCGAGGCGTGGCTCGGCGGCCTCCAGGACACCCGTCAGCTCATCGCGGTCCGGGTGGCCGCGGAGGACCGGTTCGCGGCCATCGAGGACGCCTCCCGGCTGCGTGACGCGCTCGGCACCTCGCTCCCGGCCGGTGTCCCCCAGACGTTCCTCGAGCCGGTGCCCGACCCCCTCGGCGACCTCGTGGCGCGCTACGCCCGCACCCACGTGCCCTTCCACGCGGCGGAGGTGGCCCGCTTCTACGGACTGGGCACCGCGGTCGCGGCGACCGCCCTGGCGCGCCTGGTGTCCACCGGGCGGGCCGTCGAGGGCGAGCTGCTGCCGACGGGCGGTGGCACCACGGAGTTCTGCGACGCCGAGGTGCTGCGGATGCTGCGGCGCCGCTCACTCGCCGCCCTGCGTGCGGAGGTCGAGCCGGTCACCCCCGTCGAGCTCAGCAGGTTCCTCCAGGGGTGGCAGGGTGTCGGTGGGAGGCTGCGTGGGCCCGACGGCCTGCTCCGGGTGGTCGAGCAGCTCAGCGGGGCCGTGCTGCCCGCGAGCGCGATCGAGTCCCTCGTCCTTCCCCTCCGGGTCGCCGCCTACTCCCCCGGCCTGCTCGACGGCCTGCTCGCCTCGGGCGAGGTGCTGTGGTGCGGTCACGGCTCGCTCCCCGGGTCCGACGGCTGGGTCTCCCTGCACCTCGCCGACTCCGCCCACGCGACGTTGCCCGGGCCGGACCCGGAGCGGCTGCCGTCCGTCGAGGGGGTCGCGGTGCTCGATGCCCTGGCCGGAGGCGGGGCCCACTTCTTCAGGGACCTCGCCGACCGCGCGCTCAGCACCGATGACGCGACCCTCACCGCCACCCTCTGGGACCTCGTGTGGTCCGGTCGCGTCACCGGTGACACGTTCGCGCCCGTGCGAGCGCTGCTCGCCGGCGGGAGCACCACCCATCGGCGCTCCACGGTCGGCCCGCGGCGCACCCGGTATGCCGGTCGGCGGGGGCCACTGGGTGGCCTCGGTTCGGTGCCCGCGCGTCCGGTGCTGCCCCATCGCTCCGGCCCTCCGCAGGTCACCGGCCGCTGGTCCCTGCTCCCCCCGGTGGACCTCGACCCGACGGTCCGTGCCTACGCCACCGCCGAGCTCCTGCTCGACCGCCACGGCATCCTCACCCGGGGCGCCACCGGCTCCGAGGACGTGCCCGGCGGGTTCGCCGCGGTCTACCGCGTGCTGAGCAGGGCGGAGGAGGCGGGGCGGGTGCGTCGGGGCTACTTCGTCGAGGGGCTCGGCGCCTCGCAGTTCGGCACGACCGGCGCGATCGACCGGCTGCGCTCCGGGCCGGGCTCCGGGCGCACCTCGGAGGTCCACGGCGTCGTGCTCGCCTCGACCGACCCGGCCAACCCCTTCGGCGCGGCTCTGCCGTGGCCCGAGCGCGGCGTCGACCCGGCCGCCGAGGAGGGGAAGGACCGCCGTCGCACCCACCAGCCGGGCCGGAAGGCCGGTGCCGTGGTCGTGGTGGTGGGCGGTGACCTCGCGCTCTACGTCGAGCGCGGGGGCAAGACCCTCATCACCTTCTCGACCGACCCCGAGCAGCTCACCGTGGCCACCAGGGCCCTCGCCGACGCGGTGCGCGGCGGCAGCCTCGGCAGGATCACCGTGGAGAAGGCCGACGGCGACCGGCTGCTCGGGTCCAGCCACCCGGTGGTCACGGCCCTCGAGGAGGCCGGCTTCCACCTCACCCCGCGCGGCCTGCGGATGAGGCGCTGAGCGGTGCCCGAGGGTGACACGGTGTGGCGCACCGCCGACCGGCTGCACCGGGCCCTGGCCGGGTCCGTGGTGACCCGCGCCGAGCTGCGATGGCCATCCGCCCCGGTGGTGGATCTCTCGGGGTCGCGAACGCTGGAGGTGGTGGCGAGGGGGAAGCACCTGCTCCACCGTTTCGACACCGGCTCGACCTTGCACACCCATCTGCGGATGGAGGGTCAGTGGCGGGTGGAGCACCCGGGGAGTCGCACCGATCGGGCGCTGCGCCGCGACGACCTGCGGGCGGCCGTGCTCACCGAGCAGTGGTCCGCGGTCGGGCTGCGGCTCGGGATGCTCGACCTCGTCCCCACCACGAGCGAGTCGGACCTCGTCGGCCACCTCGGCCCAGACGTGCTCGGCCCGGACTGGGACCCCGCCGCGGTCTCGCTCCGCATCGGCACCTACGGCGGGTTCGTCGGCGACGCCCTCCTCGACCAGCGGGTGCTCGCCGGCGTCGGCACCTTCTGGGCCAGTGAGGTGCTCTTCCTCGAGCGGGTGCTCCCGTGGGCCGCGGCCTCTGAGGTGCCGGCCGACACCGTCGACCGCCTCCTGGCCCGGTTGCACCGCCTGATGCGCGCCGCGGCAGGCAGCGGGTGGCAGGGCAGCACCGGTATCCAGCGTGCGGGTGAGGAGGCCTACGTCCACGCCCGGTCCGGACGGCCGTGCCGACGGTGCGGCTCCACGGTGCGGGTGGCGATGACCGGCACACCCCCGCGCGAGCGCACGCTGTTCTCGTGCCCCACCTGCCAGGGAGGGCTCGCCCCCACCGACGACGGACGTCCACAACGCCCACTGGGGAGCAGCCCCGGAAGCTCCGGGGCCTACCGCCGACGGGGCGGGTGAGAGGGCGAGCGCCTCAGGCCGCGGAGGCCGACACGGTGGCGTGCGCGTTCGCGACGGGCAGGGAGACCGGCGTGGTGAGGGTCTCGACGTGCTCGACCCGGTCGCGCACCCGCTCCAGGACGTCCGACAGGCTCAGGCCCAGGCCTTGGCACACGGAGGCGAGCAGCTCGGAGGAGGCCTCCTTGCCACCGCGCTCCAGCTCGCTGAGGTAGCCGAGGGACACCGCGGACGACGACGCGACGTCACGCAGGGTGCGGCCCTGACCCTGGCGGATCTCCCGCAGGACCTCGCCGAGCTCCTGACGCAGCAGAACCATGGCTCCTCCTCTCGCTCCAGCGCTCCAGCGTGGCACCGGGCGTGCCTCGTGGGTCAACCGTACCCTCCGGCTCCGTCGGCGTCTCGGAGGTTCCCCAGGCACCGCTCCACGAGGCTCAGCGCCGAGTCCACCGACGCCGCACGGATGGTCCGGCGGTCACCGGTCAACGCCAACGACTCCACGACGATTCCGTGGGGGGTCCGGACGGCGACGAAGACCGTCCCGACCGGTTGTCCGTCCGCGGGCTCGGGCCCCGCGACACCCGTCGTACCGACACCGACCTCGCACTCCAGCAGCCGACAGGCCCCGTCGGCCAGCGCTGCGGCGACGTCGGCGTCGACGGCCCCGCGGTCGGCGAGCAGGTGCCGATCCACCCCGAGCACGGTGGCCTTGACCTCGGTGGCGTAGGCCACCACGCCCCCTCGGACCACTGCTGAGGCGCCGGGGACGTCGGTGAGCGCGGCGCAGACCAGCCCGCCCGTGAGGGACTCCGCGGTGCCGATCCGCCAGCCCCGCTCCCGCAGGGCATCGATGACCCCGGAAGCGGTCACCGGGACTCCCGACGCTCCCGGGCGGCCTCGCGGGCCGCTGCCCGCTCCGCGCGCTTGGCCACCGCGCGATCGCTGGTGCGCCGCAGCCGCAGGGCCTGCACGACGTAGTCGATGCCGGTGACGACCGTGACGAGCAGCGCCGCCACGAGCAGGCTCCAGGCGAGGGCGTCCCAGACCTGCGGCGCGGGGAGGGTCCACCGCGGCCACAGGAAGAAGCCGATGGCGAAGGTCTGCAGGAGGGTCTTGACCTTCCCCCCTCGCCCCGCGGCCATGACCCCGTGGCGGATCACCCAGAACCGCACGGCCGTGACGCCCCACTCCCGCAGCAGGACCAGGACCGTGATCCACCAGGGGACCTCGCCGATGCTCGACAGGCCGATCAGCGCCATCGAGACCAGCGCCTTGTCGGCGATCGGGTCGATGACCTTGCCGAAGTCCGTCACGAGGTTCCGGCTGCGCGCGAGGTCGCCGTCGATGCGGTCGGTGAGCATCGCCACGGCGAACACCCCGAAGGCGGCCCACCGGTAGGCCGGGTTGCGGCCGTCCTCGGCCAGGAGCAGCCACCCGAAGACGGGCACCAGGAGCAACCGCACCCCGGTGAGGTAGTTGGCGATGTTCCACGCACTCGGCGGGGTCACCGGCAGCACCGGGCGAAGACGTCCGGCGCCGCGAGGCGACCGCGCGCCCGGCTCGGACGCGTCGTTCATCCCAGCTCCACGACGAGGTCGACCCCGACCGAGTCGAGCACGACGCCGTCCACGATCGCCCCCACGGACGGCAGCGGCGCTCCGGCGGCCGGGCGCAGCAGGCACACTCCGTCGACGTCCGGCCCCTGGTGCTCAGCGCGTCCCAGGGCCAGCGAGAAGTCGTCCTCGTCGTGCTCCTCCACGAGCACGCGCACCTGCTCACCGACCCGGTCCGCCGCGCGCTCGGACGTGAGGTGCTCGATGAGGGCGCCGACCCGCTCGACGCGCTCGGCCACCACCGACGCCGGGTGCTTGTCCCCGTGGCCCTCGGCCTCCGTGCCGTCCTCGTCGGAGTAGCCGAACACCCCGACCACGTCCAGGCGCGCACGGGTGAGGAAGTCCTCGAGCTCCTCGACGTCGGCCTCGGTCTCGCCCGGGAAGCCGACGATGACGTTGCTGCGGATGCCGGCGAGGGGCTCGAGGGAGCGCACCCGCTCGATCAGCTCGAGGAAGGGCTCGGTGCCACCGAAGCGGCGCATCCGCCGCAGCACAGTGCTGGACGCGTGCTGGAAGGACAGGTCGTACCACGGCATGACGCCCGGGGTGCCGGCCATCGCCTCCAGGAGGCCGGGGCGCACCTCCGCGGGCTGGAGGTAGGAGACCCGGACCCGGTCCACCCCGTCGATTCCCGTGAGCTCGGGAAGCAGCTTCTCCAGGAGCGCGAGGTCCCCGAGGTCCTTGCCGTAGGAGGTGGAGTTCTCGCTCGCGAGGAACAGCTCTCGCACCCCTTGGGATGCCAGCCACCTCGCCTCGGCGACGACGTCGGTCGGGCGGCGGGAGACGAACGATCCACGGAACATGGGGATCGCGCAGAACGAGCACCGACGGTCGCACCCGCTGGCGATCTTCAGCGGGGCCCACGGCCGGGAGTCCAGGCGGGCCCGCACGAACTGCTCCCCGTCTCCGTGTCCGGGCAGGGCGACGTCGGCCGCGGCTGCCGAGCGGTCGACCGGGGAGAGGGGCAGCAGCCGTCGTCGGTCCGAAGGCACGTGGGATGCGGGCCGCTCCCCCTGGAGGATCGCGGAGAGGTGGCTGGACATGTCGCGGTAGGAGTCGAAGCCGAGCACCGCGTCGGCGTCGGGGAGCTCGTCGGCCAGGGTCTGTCCGTAGCGCTCGGCCAGGCAGCCGACCGCCACCACGGCCCGGGTGCGTCCGGACTCCTTGAGGTCGCTCGCCTCGAGCAGGGCGTCGATCGAGTCCTTCTTGGCCTGCTCGACGAACCCGCAGGTGTTGACCACCGCGACGTCGGCGTCCGCGGCATCCTCCACGAGGGTCCACCCCTGAGCGGACAGGCGGCCCGCGAGCTCCTCGGAGTCGACCTCGTTGCGGGTGCACCCGAGGGTGACCAGCGCGACGCTGCCGCGGGTCGTGGGAGTGGCCATGGCGTCACTCTAGTTGGGCCCCGAGCCCCGGTGAGACCGCGAGTAGGGTCGGTCCATGCCACTGGAAAACCTCGCCCGCGTGCGCGCCCTCCTCGAGCAGCACCCGGTGGTGGACGGTCACAACGACCTGCCCTGGGAGGCCCGCGAGAGGGCCGGTTACGACTGGGACCGCCTCGACATCGCCACCGCGGGCCGGCCGACGCACACCGACATCCCCCGGCTGCGCGCGGGCGGGGTCGGTGCCCAGTTCTGGTCGGTCTACGTCCCCGCGGAGCTCCAGGGCGACGCCGCCGTGACCGCCACGCTCGAACAGGTCGACGCCGTGCACCGGATGACCGAGCGGTATGCCGCGGACCTCGCCCTGGCGACGACCCTCGCGGAGGTCGACGGGGCCCTCGCCGGCGGGCGGATCGCCTCCCTCATGGGCGCCGAGGGCGGGCACAGCATCGACTCCTCGCTCGGCACCCTCCGGATGCTCTACGCGGTGGGGGTGCGCTACCTCACCCTGACCCACAACGACAACGTGCCGTGGGCGGACTCGGCGACCGACGAGCCGGTGCTGCACGGGCTCTCGCCCTTCGGGCGTGAGGTCGTGCTCGAGATGAACCGGCTCGGGATGCTCGTCGACCTCTCCCACGTGTCGGCCGACACCATGCGCGACGCCCTCGACACCACCGAGTCCCCCGTGATCTTCTCGCACTCCTCGGCGCGTGCCGTCTGTGACCACCCGCGCAACGTGCCCGACGACGTGCTCGAGCGGCTGCCGGTCAACGGCGGGGTCTGCATGGTGACCTTCGTCCCGAAGTTCGTGTCGCAGGTCGTGGCCGACTGGGACCGCGGCGGTCAGGAGGGAGCTCGGCCGGCGGCGGGCATCGAGGACGTCGTCGCCCACTGCGAGCACGTGCGGGAGGTGGCCGGCATCGAGCACATCGGCCTGGGAGGGGACTACGACGGGGTCGACGTCCTCCCCGACGGGCTCGAGGACGTCAGCGGCTACCCGCGACTGCTCGCGGCGCTGGCCGACCGTGGGTGGAGTGACCACGACCTGGCCCGGCTCGCCGGGGGCAACGCCCTGCGGCTGCTCGGTGACGCGGAGGCGACGGCGTCGCGCATCAGCGCGACCCGCGGCCCGAGCCTGGCTCGCATCGAGGACGTCGACGGCACACCCGGCTGACCGCCTGTGGGTCAGGACCCCTGGCGGGCCCGCATGACGGTGAGGGCCACGAGGCGGGAGATGACCATCGCCACGTACAGCACCCCGCTGAGCTGCTCGACCGTGACGATGGCCCGGGCCTGCTCCCGGATCGGTCCCACGTCGGAGAGGCCGACACTGGTGAGGTTGGCCCCCGAGAGGTAGAGCAGCTCGAGGAAGCTCTGCCGCCCCGGACCCTCGAAGGAGTTGAACGACAGGGGCCACACCTCCTGCACGGCGAGGAAGATGTAGGCGAACGCGAAGACGAGCACCGTGAAGCAGGCGCCGACCGCGAACAGCTCGTCCTTGGTGACCCAGGAGTCCTCGAACATGTAGGAGATCAGGGCGTAGGCGGTGTAGAAGTAGAACACCGCCAACGCCGAGTGGGCCAGGATCAGGATGACGCTCGAGTCGTCGAAGAGGCTCCACACCTCGAAGACCGCGGCCGGCAGCCCGAAGGTCACGGACAGCCAGGTGAGGGCCGGAGTGCTTCGCACCGTGAACACCGCGGTGATCACGGCGCCCAGGCTCAGCAGCGAGATCACCGCCCGACCCCACCCGTTCCCCTCCAGGAAGGGCAGCAGCAGGATGACCAGGATCTGGGCGAGGAGCAGTACCGCCGAGGGCTGCTTGCGGATCGTCGCGCGCCAGCGGGCTCCCCGCGACGGCGGCTCCCGCAGGTCCTCCCAGAGCATCGTCATGCTGACACTCTAGGAGGACCGGCCGGGGGATGCCGGTTGGTCACCGAGATGCCGCCCGGGCTCGGCGGGCACCCGGCCGCCAGGGAACGGCTAGTGGCTGCGCGGTGCGGGCTTGCGGACTCGGAGCAGGAGGAGGATCAGCAGCCCGGACGCGAGCAGGCCCATCCCGGCTGCGGCATACCCCAGGAGTGGCCCACCGGTGGCGGCGAGCTCCGCCTCGGTTGGGGTGGACGGCGATGCCGTCACGACCACCACCGGCGCGGTCGCCGTCGTCGTCACGGTGGGGGTAGGGGTGGGAGTTGGGCTGGAGGTGGGGACCTCACAGGCCGGGCGCGGGACCACGTTGGCGGGGTCCGTGGTGAGGCAGACGTCCAGGCCCGAGGCGCTGTTGGTGATGGCGACGGCTCCGCGTCGTGTTCCCCACGTGAAGGGGTCGTTCAGCAGGTCAGGGTCCGACAGGTCGACTTCGATGTTGTCGAACATCTCGTCTTGCAGCTCGCCGGGCTCGGCGACCGGGGGCGGACCGTTGCTGCTGCAGGGTCCGTTGTCACCTTGGAAGGGGGCGACCACACCGACGACGACCGGGATGTCCACTGGAAGGTTCTCCACGGTCCAGGCACCGTCGGCATCGGTGATGGCCTGCGCGATGGCCCCTTCGGAGGTAAGAATGAAGATGCAGGCCTCGGCCAGCGGAGTCGGTCCGGTGGTGGTGACCCTTCCACTGAGAACGGTGGTCGGAACGGCGCACGCGGCGGTCGGCAACGCGGTCGCGCCGAGACAGGCCACGACGTCGGTCGTGCCGGCCGACACCGCGTCGACCCCGGCCGGCGGCGTGAGCGCGTTCGGGTCCGACCCGGTCAGTGCCGTGTTCTCGAACCAGGACGGCACCGGGGTGGTGCGGATCTGGCCGCTACAGTCGTAGTTGTCCGCGGTGTAGAACGCGAGGTTGAACGGCCCGGGCTGGTCGGGCTGGAGGGACCAGGTGCCGTCGTAGTCGACGTTGGTCCTGTTGTACTGCGGCGGCGGCGTCCCGTCGACGGAGGTCCAGAGAACGCACGCTCCGGCAAGGGCGGCGCCGGAGGTAGCGTCCCGCAGCACCCCTGAAATCGTATCGGCGGCCGCCAGAAGCTGGGGCCCGACCGCTGAGGATGCCGCCGAAGGACCGGCCGGGGTTTTCGACGCCGCAGAAGGGGTTGACGTCGCGGTGGGGCTGGCCTTCGCGGTGGGGCTGGCCTTCGCGGTGGGGCTGGCCTTCGGGGTGGGGCTGGCCTTCGGGGTGGAACTGGCCGTCGCGGACGGGGTGGTTGTCGCGGTCGGGGTGGTCGTCGCGGTGGGGCTGGCCTTCGGGGTGGAACTGGCCGTCGCAGTCGAGGTGGCCGTCACGGTGGGGGCAGGTGTGTCAGCGCCGGCCACGGCGGGAGCGGACAGGATCGGCAGCAGGACCAGTGCCGCAAAGAGCGGTGCCGTTCGAAGGAGTCCGGGTCGCCGCAGGGCAGGAAAGGACCGGATCCGCGTTACGTGCATTCTTGGGCTCTTTCGTTTTGGCCAGACCAATGACCCACACGCCTGTGGTGTGGGTCACCTCGAACTCCGAAGTTACCACTGCACCCCTGAGGCGGCACCCCGAGGCGATTCCGGTGAGAGGTCAGCGTCGCTCGGTGAGCTCCCAGGCGTCACCGTCAGAGCCTCCACCGTCGTCCCACTCCCGCGCGACCGGGTAGGAGTCCAGGTCGTCCTCGACCGCGTCCGCGCCGTGGCCCAGCACCGGCACCTCGGAGGTGTCGTCGGTGGAGGAGTCGGTGACCGGCGCGGCAGGGAGGCCACCGGCATACCCGGTCGACGCGGTCTCGGGCACGTCCTGGCCGCGCATCAGGGCGAGGGTGCCGGCCAGGTCGTCGGCCTTGACGAGCACGTCGCGGGCCTTGGACCCCTCGGAGGGCCCGACGACCCCGCGCGACTCCAGCAGGTCCATGAGGCGACCGGCCTTCGCGAAGCCCACCCTCAGCTTGCGCTGGAGCATCGAGGTCGACCCGAACTGCGTGGTCACGACGAGCTCGGTGGCCTGCAGCAGCAGGTCGAGGTCGTCACCGATGTCGTCGTCGACCTGCTTCTTCGGCGCGGTCACCGTCACGTCGTCGCGGTAGCGCGGCTTGAGCTGGTCGGTGACGTGCTTGACGACGGCCTGGATCTCGGACTCGGTGACCCAGGCGCCCTGCACGCGCATCGGCTTGCTGGCCCCCATGGGGAGGAAGAGCGCGTCGCCCTGGCCGATGAGCTTCTCGGCGCCGGGCTGGTCGAGCACCACCCTGGAGTCGGTGACGCTCGACGTCGCGAACGCCATCCGGGAGGGCACGTTGGCCTTGATCAGGCCGGTGACGACGTCGACGCTGGGCCGCTGGGTCGCGAGGACGAGGTGGATGCCGGCCGCGCGGGCCAGCTGGGTGATCCGGACGATGCACTCCTCCACATCGCGGGGAGCCACCATCATCAGGTCGGCGAGCTCGTCGACGACGACGAGGAGGTAGGGATAGGGCGTGATGACCCGCTCGGAGCCCGGGAGGGGAGTGACCTTGCCGGACTTGACCGCCTTGTTGAACTCGTCGATGTGCTTGAAGCCGAAGGCCGCGAGGTCGTCGTAGCGGGTGTCCATCTCGCGCACCACCCACTGGAGGGCCTCGGCGGCCTTCTTCGGGTTGGTGATGATCGGCGTGATGAGGTGCGGGACGCCCTCGTAGGCGGTGAGCTCGACCCGCTTGGGGTCCACGAGCACGAGGCGCACCTCGTCGGGGGTGGCGCGCATGAGGATCGAGGTGATCAGCGAGTTGACGAAGCTCGACTTGCCCGCGCCGGTCGCCCCCGCGACGAGCAGGTGCGGCATCTTCGCGAGGTTGGCAATAACGTAGCCGCCCTCGACATCCTTGCCGACGCCCATGACCATCGGGTGGTCGTTGGCGCGGGCGACCTGGCTGCGCAGCACGTCGCCCAGGCTGACCTTCTCGCGGTCGGTGTTGGGGATCTCGATGCCGATCGCGGACTTTCCCGGGATCGGGCTGAGGATGCGCACGTCGGCCGACGCCACGGAGTACGCGATGTTCTTGGACAGGGCGGTGACCCGCTCGACCTTGATGCCGGGCCCGAGCTCCACCTCGTAGCGGGTGACCGTGGGCCCACGGCTGAACCCGGTGACCTGGGCGTCGATCTCGAACTGGTCGAGCACCGTGGTCAGTGACTCGACGACCGCGTCGTTGGCCGCGCTGCGGGCCTTGTGCGGGCTGCCCGGCTCGAGCACGGCGGCATCGGGCAGGGTGTAGGTGATGTCGCCCGCGAGGGAGAGCTGCTCCACCCGCTGCGGCAGGGGGTTCGTGGGGGGTGCCTCGAGCGGGACCTTGTCGACCGCTGCAGCCGCTCCGACGGGGCGCGCCGCGCGTGAGCCGGTCGCCGGAACGGTGGGCCCCGGCGGGGTGGCGGCGGAGGGGCGCTTCTGGCCCGGAAGCAGCCGACGGCCGGTGGTCGGGTCGACCACCGCGGCCTGCTCGAAGGGCTCCCTGTCGGAGACGTGGCCCGGGTCCCCCACCATCGGCCCGTCGGGGTCGGCGGCCCGGCGGCGCCGCTTCGGGGTCGCGACCTGCTCGGCCTCGGCGTCCGCGGGATCGGTGGGGCCGCGACCGGTGAGCCGGTCGACCCCCTCCCGCAGGCGGGTGGGCACCTGGTGCAGTGGGGTGGCGGTGATGACGAGGAGGCCGAAGAGCCCCAGCAGGAGCAGCAGCGGGACGGTGCCGTAGACGGAGACCGCGGCCTCGAGGGGGCTGGACGCGAGGAAACCGATGATGCCGCCGGCGGCGCGCATCCCGTCGGCGCCCTCGGGAGGGGTCGGGATGCCGGCCGAGACGTGGGCGAGGCCACAGGCCGAGAAGGCCAGGGCGGTGGTGCCGACGGCCATCCGCGAGGTCGCGGCCTCATCGCCCGGGGCACGCAGCATCCGGATGCCGAACACGAGGAGCACCAGCGGCAGCGCGTAGCCGACCTTGCCGAAGGTGCCCGCCACGACGGCATGCACCACCGTGCCGACCGCGCCGTCCAGTCCCCACCACTCACGGGCCGCGACGACGATCGCGAGCGCGATGAGCAGCAGACCCACGCCGTCGCGGCGGTGCTCGGGCTCCAGGTCGCGGCCGGTGTCCCCCACCTTGCGCGCCATGGCGCCGGTGGCGTGCGCCAAGCCCATCCAGGTGGTCTGGACCGCGCGCAGCGGCAGCGGCAGGCCGCCCGACCGGGCGCTGCCCTTGCGCGCGCCGGATCGCGCCGCGGGCTTGCGCGTCGAGGGACGGGTGGGCGTCGCGCGCTTGCGCGACGTCGAGGACGTACGGGTCGCCATGGTCGCAGGCTAACCGAGAGTCACACGAGACTCACGCGTCACACGCGGCTCGCCGGCCCCACTTTGTCCCGACCCACCCCCTGTCACCTTTGCGCACCATGAGGGAAGCGCGAGGTTCACCAGGGTTCGCAACCCCGGCGACCTCGTGCTTCGGTGCGGACCGGGCTCAGGCCTCGATGACGGTGGGAATGATCATCGGGCGGCGGCGGATCTTGCGACCGACCCAGCTCCCCACCGACCGGCGGATGACCTGTTGGAGCTGGTAGGTGTCGGTGACCCCGCCGGCGACGGCCTCGTCGAGGGTCCTGATGAGCTGGGGCAGGATGTCGTCGAAGACGACCTCGTCCGGGGCGAACCCACGGGCGGTGATCTCGGGCCCGGCGATGATCTTCCCCGTGGTCGAGTCGACGACCACCGTCACCGAGATGAAGCCCTCGTCGCGCAGGATCCGACGGTCCTTGAGCAGCGTCTCGTCGGCCTCCCCCACCGAGGACCCGTCGACGTAGACGTAGCCGCCGGGCACCGACCCGGCGACCGAGACGCGCCCGTCGACGAGGTCGACGACGACACCGTCCTCCACGACCACGACGTGGTCGCGCGGCACCCCGGTGAGCACGGCGAGCTCGGCGTTGGCCGTGAGGTGGCGCCACTCCCCGTGCACGGGCATCACGTTGCGCGGCTTGACGATGTTGTAGCAGTAGAGGAGCTCGCCGGCGCTGGCGTGACCCGAGACGTGCACCTTGGCGTTGCCCTTGTGGACGACGTCGGCCCCGAGCCGCATCAGCCCGTTGATCACCCGGTAGACGGCGTTCTCGTTGCCGGGGATGAGCGAGGACGCCAGGAGGACGGTGTCGCCCCGCCCCACCTCGATGCGGTGGTCCCGGTTGGCCATCCTCGACAGGGCCGCCATCGGCTCGCCCTGGGAGCCGGTGCAGACCAGCACCACCTTGTCGTCGGGGAGGTCGTTCAGCTTCTTGATGTCGACGAGCACCCGGTCCGGCACGTGCAGGTAGCCCAGATCGGCCGCGATCCCCATGTTGCGCACCATCGAGCGGCCGATCATGGCGACCTTGCGACCGGAGCGCTCGGCCGCGTCGAGCACCTGCTGGACGCGGTGCACGTGGGATGAGAAGCACGCGACGATGATCCGGCGCTCGGACTCCCGGAAGACCCGGTCGATCGCCGGGGCGATCTCGCGCTCCGGTGTGGTGAAGCCGGGCACCTCGGCATTCGTGGAGTCGGTGAGGAACAGGTCGACGCCCGCCTCGCCGAGGCGGGCGAAGGCGCGCAGGTCGGTGAGTCGCCCGTCGAGCGGGAGCTGGTCCATCTTGAAGTCGCCGGTATGCAGCAGCGTGCCTCCCGAGGTGCGCACGCACACGGCCAGCGCGTCGGGGATGGAGTGGTTGACCGCGATGAACTCGCACTCGAACTCCCCGAGCCGCTCGACGTCCCCCTCCCTCACCTGGAGGGTGTAGGGCTTGATCCGGTGCTCCTTGAGCTTGGCCTCGATGAGCGCCAGGGTGAGCTGGGAGCCGATGATCGGCATGTCGGGCTTGAGGCGCAGGAGGTAGGGCACGGCGCCGATGTGGTCCTCGTGGCCGTGGGTGAGCACGATCGCCTGCACCGCGTCGAGCCGGTCCTCGATGGACTCGAAGTCAGGGAGGATCAGGTCGATGCCGGGGTGGTGGTCGTCGGGGAAGAGGACGCCGCAGTCGATGACCAGCAGCTGGCCCTTGTGCTCGATGACGGTCATGTTGCGCCCGACCTCGCCCAGGCCGCCGAGCGCCACGACCCGCACGCCACCGTCGACGAGCGGGGGCGGGGCCTGCAGCTCGGGGTGCGGGTGGCTCATCGGCCGGCCAACGTCACCAGCGCGGTGCGCAGCTTCTCCAGGTGCTCCGGGGGTGACTCCACCAGGGGGAGGCGGACGGCCGCCGACTCGATGATCCCCAGCTCGACGAGCGCGGCCTTGGACATGATGGCGCCCTGGCTGGTGTTCATCAGGGCCTCGACCACCGGGACGAGGGACTCGTGGATCGACCGCGCCTCGGCGAGGTCCCCCCCCTCCACGGCGGCGACCATCGCGGCATACCGGGCTCCCGCGACGTGTCCGACGACCGAGACCGTGCCCACGGCGCCGAGGGAGAGCAGCGGCAGGGTGAGCGCGTCCTCGCCGCTGAACACCAGCAGGTCGGTGGTGGCCAGCACCTGCGTGGTCGCCCACAGGTCACCCTTGGCGTCCTTGACGGCGAGGATGCGCGGGTGCTCGGCGAGGGTGGCGAGGGTCTCGGTCGTGAAGGGGATGCCGGTGCGCGCCGGGATGTCGTAGAGCATCACCGGCAGGTCGGTGGCGTCGGCGACGGCGCGGCAGTGCGCGACGAGGCCCGCTTGGGTGGGCTTGTTGTAGTAGGGCGAGACGAGGAGCAGTGCGTCGGCACCCGCGTCGGCGGCCCGGCGGGCCATCGCGACGGCGTGCGCGGTGTCGTTGGAGCCGCACCCGGCGACGACCGTCGCCCGGCCGTCGGACAGCTCGATCACCTGGCGCACGATCTCGATGCTCTCGTCGTCGGTCAGGGTCGAGGACTCCCCCGTCGTGCCGTTGACGACGAGCCCGTCGTGGCCGGTGTCGACGAGGTGCTCGACGAGCGACTCGACCCCCTTCTCGTCGATCGCACCGCCCGGGGACATCGGGGTCACCATCGCGGTGAGGACGCGGCCGAAGGGGTTGGTCGTCATGGCCCACAGGGTAGTCCGTGGCCACCGGTAGGCTCACCGCGTGCGCCAGTACCTCGACCTGCTCGACCACGTCCTCACGACGGGAGTCGACAAGTCCGACCGCACGGGGACGGGCACGCGCAGCGTGTTCGGGCACCAGATGCGCTTCGACCTGGCCGAGGGGTTCCCCGTCGTGACGACGAAGAAGCTGCACCTCCGCTCGATCATCGGGGAGCTGCTCTGGTTCCTGCGCGGCGACACCAACGTGCGGTGGCTGCAGGAGCGCGGGATCACCATCTGGGACGAGTGGGCGGATGCCGACGGCGAGCTCGGGCCGGTCTACGGCCACCAGTGGCGCTCGTGGCCCACCCCCGACGGTGACTCCGTCGACCAGATCGCCAAGGTCATCGCGTCGATCCGCAACAACCCCGACAGCCGGCGCCACATCGTCTCGGCCTGGAACGTCGCCGAGGTCGAGGAGATGGCCCTGCCCCCGTGCCACACGATGTTCCAGTTCTACGTGCGCCCGGCCGTCGACGGCGGTCCGGCATTCCTGGACTGTCAGCTCTACCAACGGTCGGCCGACGTGTTCCTCGGAGTGCCCTTCAACATCGCCTCCTACGCCCTGCTCACGATGATGGTGGCCCAGCTCACCGACCTGCGCCCCGGGCACTTCGTGCACACGCTCGGCGACGCGCACCTCTACTCCAACCACCTCGATCAGGCCCGGCTGCAGCTCACCCGGGCACCGCATACGCTCCCCACCATGCGCATCGCGGCCAAGGGTGACATCGACGCGTTCGACCTCGAGGACTTCGAGCTGGTCGGTTACCTGTCACATCCGTCGATCAGGGCGCAGATCGCAATCTGAAGGAGGTCTCATGACCCGCATCACGATCATCGCGGCGGTGGCTCGCAACGGCGTCATCGGACACGACGGGGGCATGCCCTGGCACCTGCCCGAGGAGCTCGCGCACTTCAAGGCGAGCACGATGGGCCACACGCTCCTCATGGGTCGGCGCACCTTCGAGTCGATCGGCCGAGCCCTCCCGGGGAGGAGGAGCGTCGTGGTCACCCGGGACCCGCTCTGGCGGCACGCCGGGGTGGAGACGGCCCACTCCTTCGCCGAGGCGGTCTCGTTGGCCGGTCCCGGTGACGAGGTCTTCGTGGCCGGCGGCGCCCAGGTCTACGCGGAGGCCATGCCCTACGCCCACGCGATGCTGCTCACCGAGGTCGACGCCGAGCCCGACGGCGACACCTGGTTCCCGCAGTGGTCTGCGCGGGAGTGGGCCGAGGAGTCGCGCGAGGACCACGACGGGTGGTCCAGGGCCAGCTACGTGCGGACCCGCGCGGGGGCGGGCACCACCCCGACAGCGATCGCGGGCTGAACCAGGCTGCCCAACCAGACCCGTCCGTCGTGCTCGCGCACCCCGGTCGCCACGTGCCAGTCGGTGGCGTCGAAGTCGAGGTCGTGGACGAGGTTTCCACCGAGGTCGTACGCCATGACGCGAGCCGTCGCCTTGGGGGTGGGCTTGACCGCCTCGGGGGCGCGGCGCACCAGGCCCCGCACCGCCCGCGGGGCTCGCTGGATCAAGCCCAGCACGCGGTCTCGGGGCGAGGCGATGGTGACCCAGATCAGCCCGTCGGAGCCCAGGGCGATGTTGTCGGGGTGCCCCGGCAGGTCTTCGAGCCACATGGTGGTCTCCCGCGCCTCGCCGTCCACCAGATGCACGCGGCGGATCGCGCAGGTGCCGGTCTCGGCCACCAGCACGGCGTCCTCGTCCGGGGTGAGGGCGACCCCGTTGGCGAAGGACAACCCGGAGAGGACGACCCGGACGTCGCCATCGCGACCGCGCCGGAGCAGCCGGCCCGTGCAGGTGTGCTCGACGAGGTCGTTCTTCCACTGCTCGACGGCCCACACCATGCTCGAGTCGGAGAACCAGATCGTGCCGTCGGCGGCGACGGCCGCGTTGTTGGTGCAGAGCATCGGCACCCCCTCGACCTCGGTCGCGAGCACCTCGAGGTCGCCGGTCGCCTCGGTGAAGGCGAGGAGCCCCCGATGGGCGTCGCAGACAAGGAGGCGGCCGTCCGGCATCCACTCCAGCCCGAGCGGTCGCCCGCCCGTGGCGACCACCGTGACGACCGAGCCGTCCGCCGGGTCGTGGACGTGGATGCCGCCGTCCTCGGTGCCCGTCCACACCCTGCCGTCCGCGCCGACCAGCACGTCCTCGGCGCCCGGCCCAGGGACGGGGACGACGGACAGCGGAAGGAGCATGTTCGTCACGGTATCGCTCCCCCGCCCCGCAGGACAGCGCCCTCGAACCCGCCACGGCTCGTTCTTCGCTACACAAACGGTGCTGGCGCCACACCCATCCTGAGCCCTGGGTTTGGACGCCATGGCGTCCAAACTGCCGGCCCATGGCCAGATGAACCGCCCCGGTATGTCCGGAGACTCCGAACCTTGGGAAGGTTGGAGTCATGCCAGGAGATACACACAAGCGGTACCCGTCTGAGCTCAAGGAGCGGGCGGTGCGGATGGTCGCCGAGATCGCCGGCGATCATGACT
>JBBSQC010000055.1:0-24320 GCA_038258215.1 Actinomycetales bacterium
GATGACCACGGCCGATACGTCGTGTGGGACCTCACCGTCGGCGGCTACGACCGACACCTCGAAGAACTCCACCGCGAACGGTCCGCGCACGACCCGCCACCGCTGACCCCCGGGCGCCTCCGAGAGCTCCTCACCATCATCACCGGCCAGATCGCCGAGGAGGATCCCGGCGCGGACTCCTGGGAACGAGACTGGGCGGCACACCAGCTCACCGAACACGCCGACGACCCCGGCGTGCCCGAATCCTGGCTCGACGACGCCTACGCGCCAGACATCATCGAAGCCCTCGAACACGCCTCGTGACCGGCACCGGCACCGGCACGAGCCACGCCTTCGCAGAAGCCACCTAGCTGTGCGCACCCGAGCCATCGTCGAACAAGGCCATGAGCAGGACCGGCTCACGGTCGGGCGGCAGCCACGGCGGGCGGGCCTCGCCGACCACGCGCCACCCCCGCCGGGCGTAGAACCCGGCCGCGACGGAATGCTCCTGCACGACATCGAGCACCGGGATGCGGCCCAGTTCCCTGGCCCGCCCCACGCACGTGTCCAGCAGGGCGCCGCCGATGCCACACCCGCCGACGTCCGGGTCGACGAACAGGACGCTCACCGCAGCGAGCCGGTCCGCGAGGTGGCCCGTGCCCGCCACCCAACCGTCGGACTCCCACCCGGGCCGGGGGTGGAGCAGGGAAACGTGTCCGACGACCGCACCACCCGTGACGGCCACCCACGCGCCGAGCTCCCCGGGTCGCACGAGGAACTCCTCGACCGGGAACGGCAGGGGCCACCGCACGGGGTAGCCGCTGCCGGCCTGCTGACCCCCGAGCACCCGGACGAGGTGTGGGAGGTCGCACTCGGCGCGGGCGCGGATCACGACGGGGTCAGGGGCCACGCGGGCGAGTGTAGGCAGGGGCCGTAGCATTCTCGCCCGTGACCGGCATCCCCCTCATCGGTGTCCTGGCCGTCCAGGGCGACGTCCGCGAGCACGTGCGCGCCCTCGAGGGCAGCGGGGCCCGGGCGGTGTCGGTGCGCCGGCCCATCGAGGTCGAGGCCCTGGACGGCTTGGTGATCCCGGGCGGGGAGTCCACGACGATGGACAAGCTCGTGCGGGCCTTCGACCTCCAGGCCCCCCTGCGCAGGCGGATCCGGGCCGGTATGCCGGTCTACGGGTCCTGCGCGGGGATGATCATGCTGGCCGACCGCATCGCCGACGCGCGACCCGACCAGCAAACCCTTGGGGGCTTGGACATCACGGTGCGCCGCAACGCTTTCGGGCGACAGGTCGACTCCTTCGAGGAGGACCTCCACATCCGGGAGGTGGGTGGCGAGCCGGTACGGGCCGTGTTCATCCGCGCCCCGTGGGTCGAGGAGGTGGGCGTGGGCGTGCAGGTCCTCGCCCGGGTGGAGCACGGACCCGCCGCGGGTAGGATCGTCGCCGCGCGTCAAGGTGATCTCCTGGCCACCTCCTTCCACCCGGAGGTGACCGGTGACCACCGGGTGCACCAGCTGTTCGTCGAGATCGTCAGGCACCACATGAGGGAGCATTCATGAGCGGCCACTCCAAGTGGGCGACCACCAAGCACAAGAAGGCGGCGATCGACGCCAAGCGCGGCAAGCTCTTCGCCAAGCTTATCAAGAACATCGAGGTGGCCGCCCGCACCGGCGGCGGTGACCTGGCGGGCAACCCGACCCTCTACGACGCGATCCAGAAGGCCAAGAAGTCCTCGGTCCCCAACCACAACATCGACAACGCGGTCAAGCGCGGCTCCGGGGACACGGCCGGCGGGTCCGACTGGGAGACCATCACCTACGAGGGCTACGCCCCGGGCGGCGTCGCCGTGCTCATCGAGTGCCTCACCGACAACCGCAACCGAGCCGCCGCAGAGGTGCGCACCGCACTGACCCGCAACGGCGGCCAGCTCGCGGAACCGGGATCGGTCAGCTACGTCTTCGACCGCAAGGGCGTCGTCGTGGTGCCCAAGGGTGACAAGAGCGAGGACGACATCCTCGAGATCGTCCTCGACGCCGGTGCCGACGAGATCAACGACCTGGGGGAGTCCTTCGAGATCATCTCGGAGGCCACCGACTTCGTGGCCGTGCGCACCGCGCTCCAAGACGCAGGGGTCGACTACGACTCCGCGGAGGCGTCGTGGGTGGCCAACCTCCAGGTGCCGCTCGACCTCGACGGCGCCAAGAGGATGATCCGCGTCGTGGAAGCCCTCGAGGACTCCGACGACGTGCAGGACGTCTTCGCCAACGGCGACATCTCCGACGAGGTCCTCGCGGAGCTCGACGACGAGGAGTGAGGTGGTGCGTCGGCGACCTGTCGCCGGGGCACCAGACCCTGGACGGTGGAGCGCGTGAGCTCCGCGGACCCGGGCCTCTGGGACGCCGAGGCGGCGGCATTCGACGACGCACCGGACCACGGCCTGCTCGATCCCACTGTCCGTGAGGCGTGGCGGAAACTTCTCCTCGGCGTGCTGCCACCCGCTCCCGCCGAGGTCGCGGACCTCGGTTGCGGCACGGGGACGCTGGCGCTGCTGCTCTCCCAGGAGGGGTATGCCGTCGACGCCGTCGACTTCTCGCCGGCGATGGTTCGCCGGGCCGCAGGGAAGCTGGCCGGTTCGGGTTCGGGTTCGGGTGCAACGGTGCGCGTCGGTGACGCCGCGCACCCCGGGCTGGCACCGGCATCCCTCGATGTCGTGCTGTGCCGTCACGTGCTCTGGGCCCTTCCGGACCCCCAGCGGGCCGTCGAGCGATGGGTGCGGGCGCTGCGACCGGGGGGTCGGATCGTGCTCGTCGAGGGGGACTGGTCGACCGGGGCCGGTCTGACGGCGAGCCGCTGTGCCGAGATCGTCGCAGCGGTGTGCCGGGCCGTCGAGGTGCGACACCTGCCCGATCCGGCGCTGTGGGGTGGCCCGATCACCGACGAGCGCTACCTCGTGCTGGCCCGCCCCTGACGGACTCGACCATCCCGGCGACCGGCACCGACCGGTGTGTTGTTCCGACGTACCACGCCGACCGGTGTGTAGCGTGGTGCACCGAACAGGTGTTCTAACCGCACCCGGTGGCCCGGGTGCGGCCCACGGAGAGGCTCAGCGTGCGCGTCCTCGGCATCGACCCCGGGCTGACCCGGTGCGGTCTCGGGGTCGTCGACGGTCGACCCGGTCGCGCGGCCATGGTGGCAGTCGGCGTGGTGCGCACCCCCAGCGACGCAGATCCGGGGGCGCGGCTGGTCTTCCTCGAGAAGGAGGTCGGGGGGTGGATGGACCGGTTCCACCCCGACGTCGTCGCCGTCGAGCGGGTCTTCGCGGACGTCAACGTCGCCTCGGTCATGACGACCGCCCACGCAGTGGCGGTCGCGCTGTTGACGGCGAGCAAGCGCGGCATCCCCGTTGTCTTCCACACCCCGACCGAGGTCAAGGCCGCGGTCACCGGCAGTGGTCGCGCCGAGAAGGCCCAGGTCACGGCCATGGTCACCCGCATCCTCGCGCTCGACACCCCGCCCCGCCCGGCCGACGCCGCCGACGCCCTGGCGCTGGCGATCTGCCACGTGTGGCGCGGCGCGGCCACGGCCCGGCTCGACTCCCTGGCGGCGCGACCGTGATCGCGTCCCTGCGCGGCCCGGTGACCCACGTCGGCCTCGACGCGGTGGTGGTCGAGGTGGGCGGCGTCGGCATGCTCGTGCACACCACTCCCGCCATCGCGTCGTCGTGCCGACGGGGTAGCGAGGCGACTCTCGCCACGAGCCTCGTGGTGCGGGAGGACTCCCTCACGCTCTACGGCTTCGACACCGCCGCCGAGCGGGACATGTTCCAGACCGTGCAGACCGTCTCCGGCGTCGGTCCGCGACTGGCGCTGGCCATGCTCTCGGTCATGGGCCCCGACCAGCTCGCCGCCGCGCTGCGCACCGGAGACGCCAAGGCCCTCACCGCCATCCCCGGCATCGGCGCCAAGTCCGCCGAGCGTCTGGTCCTCGAGCTGCGCGACAAGGTCGGCGCCGCCCCCGGTGCCGCCGCCGTCGGGTCCCGGGCCGGCCGCACCGGCGCCGGCGCCGCGTGGCAGGACCAGGTCGGCGAGGCCCTCACCGGGCTCGGCTGGTCGGTGAAGCAGGCGGGTGACGCCGTCGACAAGGTGGCCGCCGCCGCTCCCGAAGGCGCCGACATCGCGGCCTACCTCCGGCTGGCGCTGCGAGAGCTGCGCCGATGACCACCGAGGAGCCGGATGCCGTCGCTGCCGTCGGGTTCTCCAGTGAGCTCCAGGAGGCCGACGGGTCCTACGACGCCACCGCCCGGGTGGTCGACGCCGTAGGCACCGACGACGACAAGGTCGTCGAGGCCGCGCTCCGGCCCAGACGGCTCTCGGAGTTCCCCGGTCAGACCCGGGTGCGCGACCAGCTCGGGCTCGTGCTCGAGGCGGCTCGTCGGCGCGGAACGGTGCCTGACCACGTGCTCCTCTCGGGGCCACCCGGCCTCGGCAAGACGACGCTCGCGATGATCGTGGCGGCGGAGCTGGAGCGCCCGCTGCGGGTCACCAGCGGTCCGGCGATCCAGCATGCGGGTGACCTGGCTGCGGTGTTGTCGTCCCTCGATGAGGGTGAGGTCCTCTTCCTCGACGAGATCCACCGGATGAGCCGATCGGCCGAGGAGATGCTCTACCTCGCGATGGAGGACTTCCGCGTCGACGTGATCGTCGGGAAGGGGCCGGGCGCGACCGCCATCCCCATCGACCTGCCGCCCTTCACCGTGGTCGGGGCCACCACGCGGGCCGGCCTGCTCCCGGCTCCGCTGCGCGACCGGTTCGGCTTCACCGGCCACCTGGACTACTACGACGTCGCCGACCTCGTGACCATCCTGCACCGGTCGGCCCGCCTCCTGTCCGTCGAGGCCGACGAGCCCGGCATCGCCGAGATCGCCGGCCGCTCCCGCGGGACGCCCCGCATCGCCAACCGGCTGCTGCGCCGCGTCCGTGACTGGGCCCAGGTCCACGGCGGCGGGCACGTCGACCTCCACGCGGCGCGTGAGGCCCTCGCCCTCTTCGATGTCGACGAGGCAGGGCTGGACCGGCTCGACCGAGCCGTGCTCGAGGCGCTCTGCCGCCGCTTCGGCGGGGGGCCGGTGGGGCTGTCGACCCTGGCCGTGGCCGTCGGTGAGGAGTCGGACACGGTCGAGACCGTCGCCGAGCCCTATCTCGTCCGCGAGGGCTATCTCGTGCGGACCCCACGCGGCCGGGCCGCCTCACCGTTGGCTTGGCGCCACCTGGGCCTCGAACCGCCACGGGTGGTCTCGCTCCAGGAGTCCCTGCCCCTGCAGGGTGAGGGCAGTGAGGGCACCGGCACCTCGGGTCGCTTCGGTTGAGCAGTGCATCGCCCCTGTGGGCACCCAGGTGGCGCGCGCGTCGTTGGTGACGTGGGGGCCTGTCACCTAGACTCAGCCCTCGGCGCGGCACGTCCGCGCCGCACCCCTGCCTGCCACGAGCGGGCGACCTGACCCAGAAGGACCGATTCTCTGATGTTCACCGGTGCCGGACCCGGCTACCTCCTCGTGCTCGCCCTCCCGTTCCTGCTCCTGATCTTCATGTTCGTGAGCCAACGGCGCCGGGCCCAGCAGATCCAGGCCTTCCAGGGTTCGTTGACCGTCGGCGACGAGATCGTCACGACGTCGGGCCTCTACGCGAGGATCGTCGCCCTTGACGAGGCCGTCGCGACGATCGACCCCGGCACCGGGCAGTCGTTGCGCTTCGACCGCCGCGCCATCGGCATGCGCGCCGGCGAGGGGGTCTGAGATGGCGGCGGCGGATCAGCGCTCCTACGCCCGCCGGGCCCTCAGCGGGTTGGCGGTGTTCGGCCTCGCCCTCGGCGGTCTGCTGGCGGGCGCGGCGTTCTGGTCGGACGCCCAGCTCACCCCCAAGCTCGGGCTGGACCTCAAGGGCGGCACCCAGATCGTCCTCGAGCCCCGCCTGACCGGCGACCAGACCGTCTCGGCCGAGCAGCTGACCCAGGCGCGCGACATCATCGTCCAGCGCGTGGACGCGGGCGGGGTGTCCGGCGCCGAGGTCACCACCCAGGGCGACCGCAACATCGTCGTGAGCATCCCCGAGGTGCCCAGCCAGGAGACCCGCGACGCCATCAGCAAGTCCTCCCAGCTCCAGTTCCGGCCCGTGCTCGCCGTGGGCGCCGGGGCGCCGCTGCCCGAGCAGCCCCCCCAACCGTCCTCCTCCGGCAGCCCCGGCCCGTCAACGTCGGCGAGCCCCGACCCCAGCTCCTCGCCACCGGTGGTCGGGTCGTCCTCACCGTCACCCTCACCGACGTCCACGTCCAACAGCGCCGTCCCCAGCTCGCTGGTCGGCGCAGACAGCCCCTCGCCGACCCCGACGGCCAGCCCGTCCGCATCCCCGAGCGCTGCGGCCAGTGTCACGCCGACCGACCCGACGGACCTGGCCTGGATCACGCCCGAGGTACAGGCCGAGTACGAGGCGCTCGACTGCTCCCAGCCCGACGCCCTCGACGGGATCGTCGACGTCGCCGCGAAGCCTCTGGTGACCTGCGACCTCGACGGGGCCGCGAAGTACATCCTCGGCCCGGTCGCCGTCTCGGGCGACAAGATCAGCGACGCCAGCGCCGGCTACCGCACCAACCAGCAGGGCACGGTGACCAGCGAGGTCGAGATCGCCCTGACCCTCAACAGCGAGGGCGCCAAGCAGTACGCCGACATCAGCCGCACGATGGTCGCCCTGCCCGAGCCCCAGAACCAGCTCGCCGCCACGCTGGACTCCCAGGTGATCGTCGCGCCCCGGTTCAACGAGGCCATCCTCGACGGTCGCGCCAGCATCACCGGCGGCTTCACCCTGGACGAGGCGCGCAGCATCTCCGAGCAGCTGAAGTTCGGCGCCCTTCCGTTGTCCTTCGACGTGCAGACCAGCACCGACATCAGCCCGACCCTCGGCGGTGAGCAGCTGCGCTACGGCCTGATCGCCGGCCTGGTCGGCCTGCTCCTCGTCGTGGTCTACTCCGTCTTCCAGTACCGCCTGCTCGGCCTGGTCACGGTCGCGTCGATCGCGGTCGCGGGCGGGCTCACGATGCTCATCGTGACGATCCTCGGGTGGTCGCACAACTACCGCCTCGACATGGCCGGCGTCACCGGTCTGATCGTGGCCATCGGCTTCACCGCGGACAGCTTCATCGTCTACTTCGAGCGGGTCCGTGACGAGCTGCGCGAGGGTCGGTCGCTGCAGAGCGCCGTCGAGACCGGCTGGAACCGAGCCAAGCGCACCATCCTCGCCGCCGACGGCGTGAACTTCCTCGCGGCCCTGGTCCTGTTCACGCTGGCCTCCTCCAACGTGCGCGGCTTCGCCTTCACGCTGGGTCTGACCACCCTCATCGACCTCCTCGTCGTGTTCCTCTTCACCCACCCGCTCGTGGCGCTCCTCGCGCGTCGCCCGTTCTTCCGCGACGGCCACCCCTGGTCCGGCCTGGACCCGCGCCGCCTCGGCGCCAAGACCACCCGGTATGCCGGCCGCGGCAGGTTCGTCAGCGCCCCGCCGGCCGTCCGCGAGACCGAAGGGAGCCGGGCATGATGAACTTCGCCCAGTTCGGCAACGACCTCTACACCGGCAAGCGGTCCGTCCCCGTCGTCGAGCGGCGTCGCGCGTTCTACGCCGGGTCGCTCGTCATGCTCGCCATCGCCCTCCTCGGCTTCGGCGTCAGGGGCCTCAACCTGGGCCTGGAGTTCAAGGGCGGCTCGGAGTTCCGGGTCTCGGCCGCGGCCTCCACCGAAAACTACGAGCAGAAGGCCCGGGTCGTCGTCAGCGAATCCGGCGAGGCCAGCGGGATCAACGTCACCAAGATCGGGGACGACACCGTCCGGGTCCAGACCGCGAAGCTCGCCGACGCCGACGCCGGCACGGTGCGCGAGGGCCTGGCGAAGACCTTCGACGTGCCGGTCTCCAACGTCTCGGCCACCTTCATCGGGCCGTCGTGGGGGGCCTCGGTCAGCCAGAAGGCCCTCCAGGCGCTGGTGATCTTCATCCTCCTCGTCGCCCTGGTCATGGCGATCTACTTCCGCACCTGGAAGATGTCCGTCGCGGCGCTCGTCGCGCTCGGGCACGACCTCGTCATCACCGCCGGCATCTACGCGTGGACCGGTTTCGAGGTGTCACCGGCGACGCTCATCGGGTTCCTCACCGTGCTCGGGTACTCCCTCTACGACACCGTCGTGGTCTTCGACAAGGTGCGAGAGAACACCTCGGAGGCGTTCGCCTCCGGTCGGATGACGTACGCGCAGGCGGCCAACCTAGCGGTCAACCAGACCATGGTCCGCTCGATCAACACCACCGTCGTCGCCCTCCTGCCGATCGTGTCGATCCTCGTCGTGGGCTTCACCACCCTGGGCCCGGGCACCCTCATCGACCTCTCACTGGTGCTGGGCATCGGCATCTTCGTGGGTGCCTACTCCTCCATCTTCATCGCCACGCCCCTCCTCGTCTCGCTGCGGAGCAAGGAGGAGAGGGTGGTCGAGCTCGGCAAGCGGGCCGCCCGCCACCAGGCCAAGGCGGCCAAGCAGGAGGCCACCTCCGAGCAGGCCCGGGATGCCGGGCAGAGCGGCGCAGAGGCGGCGGCGACCGTCGGCGCCGGTGCGACACCCGCCGCAGAGGGAGAGCACTCGACGGTCACGGGGCGGGCGGTGCACCGCTACGCCCAGGCCGGCCCTCGCAACCAGCCGCGCCGCCCCCCGAAGTCCAAGCGCTGACCGACCAGGTCCGGCCGGGCGCTCCCACCCGCGGGCGGCGGCGATCCGGGCCCGATCCCGCGCACTAGACTTCCGGCATGGCTGAGGACACGACGACGGCTGCCCCGGGGGCCACACCCCCCGGTGGGTCGTCGCGAGCCAGGGCGCGGGCGGCCTTCGCCTTCGTGGGTCGCAACAAGGTGCCCGACAACCCCGTCCTCGAACCGTTGCTGCAGGTGGTGCGCGGCACCCACCCCAAGGCCGACGTGGCGGTCATCGAGCGCGCCTATGCCGTCGCCGAGCGCGCCCACGAGGGCCAGAAGCGTCGCTCCGGCGACGACTACATCACCCATCCCCTCGCGGTGACGACGATCCTCGCCGAGCTCGGGATGACCCCGACCACCCTGGCGGCCGCCCTCCTGCACGACACGGTGGAGGACACGTCCTACAGCCTGGCGGCGTTGCGCCGCGACTTCGGCGACGAGATCGCGATGCTCGTCGACGGTGTCACCAAGCTCGACAAGGTCACCTACGGTCAGGCCGCCCAGGCCGAGACCGTGCGCAAGATGGTCGTCGCGATGGCGCGCGACATCCGCGTGCTGGTCATCAAGCTCGCCGACCGGCTGCACAACGCGCGCACCTGGCGCTACGTCTCGCAGGAGAGTGCCCAGCGCAAGGCCAAGGAGACGCTGGAGATCTACGCCCCGCTGGCGCACCGGCTGGGGATGAACACCATCAAGTGGGAGCTCGAGGACCTCTCGTTCCAGACCCTCTACCCGAAGGTGTTCGACGAGATCGTGCGGCTCGTCGCCGAGCGCGCGCCGGCCCGCGAGGAGTACCTCGCCGGGGTCCGCGACGAGGTGGGTGCCGACCTCGGGGCGGCCAAGATCAAGGCGAGCGTCACCGGCCGGCCCAAGCACTACTACTCCGTCTACCAGAAGATGATCGTCGGCGGGCGGGACTTCGAGCAGATCTACGACCTCGTCGCGGTCCGCGTGCTCGTGGAGACGGTGCGCGACTGCTACGCGGCGCTGGGGGCGCTGCACGCCCGGTGGAACCCGGTGCCGGGGCGGTTCAAGGACTACATCGCGATGCCGAAGTTCAACATGTACCAGTCGCTGCACACGACGGTCATCGGCCCGGGCGGCAAGCCCGTCGAGATCCAGATCCGCACCCACACCATGCACCGCCGGGCGGAGTACGGCGTCGCCGCGCACTGGAAGTACAAGGAGGACCCCGCTGCCCCGGGTGGACCCGTGCCGGGCGCCCGGGCGCGTGACGGCCAGGCCGGGCAGACCGGGCCGATCAACGACATGGCGTGGTTGCGCCAGCTCCTGGACTGGCAGCAGGAGACCTCCGACCCGGGGGAGTTCCTGGAGTCGCTGCGCTTCGAGATCAACGCCAGCGAGGTCTACGTCTTCACTCCGAAGGGCCAGCTCGTGGGCCTGCCTGCGGGTTCGACGCCCGTCGACTTCGCCTACGCCGTGCACACCGAGGTGGGCCACCACTGCATCGGGGCCCGGGTGAACGGCCGGCTCGTGCCGCTCGAGAGCCGCCTCGACAACGGCGACGTCGTGGAGGTGCTCACCTCCAAGGCCGACTCGGCCGGCCCGTCACGGGACTGGCTGAGCTTCGTGCACAGCGCCCGCGCGCGCAACAAGATCAAGCACTGGTTCACCAAGGAGCGGCGCGAGGAGATGATCGACCAGGGCAAGGACGCCCTCGCCAAGATCATGCGCAAGCAGGGGTTGCCACTCCAGCGGCTCACCTCGGTGGAGTCGCTCACCGGGGTGGCCGAGGAGCTGCGGCTCGCCGGCATCGACGGGCTGTATGCCGCGGTCGGTGAGGGGCACGTCTCCGCGCAGCACGTCGTCGCGCGACTCGTGGCCTCGGTCGGGGGGGAGGACGGAGCCAGCGAGGACATCGCCGAGGCGGCGATGCCCGCGACGGCGCGCCCGAGCCCCCGGCGCTCGGGCGACCCGGGTGTCGTCGTCAAGGGCATGACCGACGTATGGGTCAAGCTGTCCCGGTGCTGCACTCCGGTGCCGGGTGACGACATCCTCGGCTTCGTCACCCGTGGCAACGGGGTGTCCGTCCATCGCACCGACTGCACGAACGCCACCTCGCTGCTGTCCCAGCCGGAGAAGATCATCGAGGTCGAGTGGGCACCGACCGCGAGCAGCCTCTTCCTCGTGCAGCTCCAGGTCGAGGCCCTCGACCGGTCACGGCTGCTGTCGGACGTCACCCGCGTCATCTCGGACAACGGCGTCAACATCCTGTCCGCGGCCGTCACGACGTCGCGCGACCGAGTGGCCAAGCTGCACTTCACCTTCGAGATGGGGGACCCGAGCCACCTCGGCCACGTGATCGGCGCGGTGCAGACCGTCGACGGTGTGTTCGACGCGAGCCGGGTCACGGGCAGCGCCCGCCAGTCTGACTGAACGATCGGCGTGGGGCGGCGCTCGCGCTAGCCTCGAGGCGTGACGACGGAGCTCCAGGGGCGGGTCCAGGATGCCGTCCGCGGACTCACACCGGGATACTTCGCACTGGTGATGGGGAGCGGCATCATCTCGGTCGGCATGCAGCTCAAGGGTTTCACCGTGCTGTCGGTCGTCCTGCTCGTCGTCGCCGCGACCGGCTACGTCCTGCTGCTCGGGCTCAGCGGGTGGCGGCTGGTCGCCTACCGCGCCGCCGTCATGGACGACTTCACCGATCCGCGCCGGGCCTTCGGCTTCTTCACCCTGATCGCCGGGACCAACGTCGTCGGCGTGCGCCTGTCGATGGACGGGCACCACGCGGTGGCGGCCGTGCTGCTGGTCATCGCCACCCTCGTCTGGCTGGTCCTGGGCTACGTCATCCCGTGGACGGCGGTGCGGGGCGCCCCGCAGCGACCGGTCGTGGCGACCGCCAACGGCAGCTGGTTCATCTGGGTCGTGGCGAGCCAGTCCGTCGCGGTGTCCGCAGCCGCTCTCGAGCCGGTGTTCACCTCGGCGCGTGACGCGCTGGCGGTCGTCGCGGTGTTCTCCTGGTCGGTCGGCATCTTCCTCTACGCGGCCGCGGGCATCATCGTCGCACTGCGGATGATGCTCTACGACCTCCGCCCGGTGGACCTCACGCCGCCCTACTGGGTCGCGATGGGGGCCTGCGCGATCACCGTGCTGGCCGGGGCCAGGATCGTGGAGATGGCAGATGCCCCCATGGGGCACGCGACCCGGGGCCTCGTGGCGGGCGCCTCGGTGATGTTCTGGGCCTTCGCGACCTGGCTGATCCCCGTGCTGGTCGCTGCGGGGTGGTGGCGCCACTTCATCCACGGGGTGCCCCTGGAGTACGAGGCGACGTGGTGGAGCATCGTCTTCCCGGTCGGCATGTACGCGGTCGCCAGCATCTACCTGGGCCGCGCAGACGGTCTGCCGATCGTCGGTGCCATCGGCAGCGCCGAGCTGTGGGTGGCCTTCGCGGCCTGGGCCGCGACGCTCACGGCCATGGTCGGCCACGTGGTGCGGACCGTCGTGTGGGCGCCGGACCGGTCACCGGCCCACCGCTGACCCGCCGCTGACCCGCCGCACGAGACCATCGTGCACACGCCGGCGGTGGTCGTGAGGGGCGTGCTCAGCCGCCGAACTCGTCCAGCCCCGCCCTGGCCTGGTCCAGCCACACCTGCTGGGTGGTGAGTCGCCCCCGTGCGGTCTCGGCCTTGGCGGCGTCGCCCGAGGCCTCGGCCTTGGCCATCTCGGCCTCCAAGGAGGTCACCGACCCCTCGAGCTGTTCGACCATCGAACGGGCCCGTGCCGCGGCCTCGGGGTTGGTCGAGCGCCAGCGGTGCTCGTCGGCCTCGCGGACGGCGCTCTCGACCCGGCGCATCCGCTTCTCGACCTTCTCGAGGTCGGCGCGAGGCACCTTGCCGGCGGCATCCCAGCGGTCCTGAATCGAGCGCAGGACGACCTTGGCCGCCTCCACGTCCTTCACCGGGAGGATCGACTCGGCCTCGAGCAGGATGTCCTCCTTGACGGCGAGGTTGCCGCGGAACTGCTCCTCCTCGGCGGCCACCAATTCGTCCTTGGCCGTGAAGAAGGCGTCCTGGGCGGTGCGGAACCGCTCCCACAGCGCATCGTCGTCCGCGCGTGCTGCGCGCCCGGCCGAGCGCCACTGGTCCATGAGCTGCTTGAAGGCCCGTGCGGTGGCGTTCCAGTCGGTGCTCTTCGACAGCGACTCCGCCTCGGCGACGAGACGGCTCTTGGTCGTCTTGGCCTCCGCCCGCGTGGTCTCGGCCTCCGCGAACCAGGCCCGGCGGGCCTTGTCGAAGGAGTTGCGGGCGTGGCTGAAACGCTGCCAGAGCGCCGACTCGCTGTTCTTGTCGAGCTTCACCCCCGAGCGCTGGTGCGCCTTCCACTGGTCCAGCAGGGCGCGCATCCGCTCGCCACTGGTCTTCCACTGCGTCGAGCCGACGGGCTGCGCCGCGATCTGCTCCGCCTCGGCGACGATGCCCTCGCGCTGCTCGGTGGCCTCGGCCCGGGCCTTGGCGCGGTGCTCGCTCTCGACCGCACGCTTGGCGTCCAGCCCGGCGCCGACCTGCTCGGTCCTCGCCTCGAGGGCCGCGAGGTCGCCCACGACGTTGGCGTCGACGAGGTGCTCGCGCAGCGTCTTCAACCCGTCGGCGACCTCCTTGGCCGGGACGTCGGGGTTGGCCAGGCGTGCCTCCAGCAGGTCGGCGGAGGCCGCGAGCTCGTCGAACTTGCGGGCGAAGTACTGCAGGGCCTCCTCGGCGCTGGCCCCCGGGTAGGAGCCCACTGCCCGCTCCACCTCGCCGGCGGTGACGTAGACGGTCCCGTCCTCGTCCACCCGTCCGAACCGGGCCGAGTCCGAGTGCGCGACAGGAGCCGGCGCGGCCGGCGGGCGGGGGTGCACCCTCGACGCGAGAGCCGCGGGGGACGGGATCGGCGGGCGGGGGGTGGGCTTGTCCTCGGACACGGTCAGGCCTTCTTCTCGGTGACATCGACAGCCAGGATGCTGATCGGTGCTGCGGGGGTGCCGTCGTCGGGACTGGTGCCGCCCGGGGCGACGCCGGCGGCGGCGATCTTGTCGACGATATCCAACCCGGCGGTCACCGTGCCGAAGATCGTGTACCCGTCCGGGTCGGGGAGGGTGGAATCCCCGTAGACGAGGAAGAACTGTCCGCCGTTGCCCTTCTCGGGGTCGGTGGTTCGGGCCATCGCCAGCGTGCCGCGTGGGTACACCCCGTCCTTGGGAGCGTTCTCCACGCCGAAGCCGTAGCCGGGGTCGCCGGACCCGCTGCCCGTCGGGTCGCCGCACTGGAGCACCTTCAGGCTGGCCGAGGTCGTGAGCCGGTGGCACGGGGCGTCCACCCAGTAGTTCTTCTCAGCGAGCTGGAGGAACGAGGCGACCGCCTGCGGGGCCGCCGCCCCGTCGAGAGTCAGCTCGATGTCGCCGCAGTTGGTCGACATGGTCGCGACATACGTCTTGCCCTCGGCGACCGAGGCGTCGGGCAGGGTGAGCTCGGCGCCGGTGCCGAGCGGGTCCGGTGGTGGCTCACAGCCGGCCGCGGTCGTGGTCGGCTGGTCGGACTCCCCGCCGGAGACTCGGGTGGCGACGAACGCGAGGATGCCCAGCACGACGACGACCGTGCCGAGGATGGCGCCGACCCGCAGCCGACGGGCGCGGTCCGCCTCGCGCTGCGCGAGCGCCTTCTCCTGACGGGCCCGGCGCCGCTTGGCGCGGTCCCGCTCCTGCTGCTTGGTCAATGCTCCTCCGAGTGCTCGTGCCGGCCTCGTCCTACCGACGGCGGCCCAGTCTAGGAGAGGGCCCTCCGGCTACGCTCACACCGTGCTCGCCATCGCCTTTCCCGCCGCCGCCTTCGGCACCAACTGCTATGTGCTCGCGCCCGGTGCGGGGGAGGAGTGCGTGGTCGTGGACCCGGGGATCGGCGTGGAGGACACGTTGCGCGAGGTGCTGGCCGAGCACCGGCTGCGGCCCGGCGCGGTGCTCCTCACCCACGGTCACCTCGACCACGTCTACTCGGTGGCCGCGGTCTGCGGAGGGGACACCGCGGCCTACATCCACGGGGACGACCGCTACCGACTGGGGGACCCGCTGGCCACGATCGACCCGGGCACCCTGGCGATGATGGAGCAGCAGTTCGGTCGGCGCGCGTCGTGGCGTGAGCCCGAGACGGTGGTGGAGCTCACCGACCGCGAGCGGCTCACCGTGGCCGGGCTGGGGCTGGAGGTGCTGCACGCCCCGGGCCACACAGAGGGGTCGGTGATGTTCGGCCTCGACGTCGTTCCCGACGGGCTGCCGGCCACCGAGGAGGTCGACCGCACGATGGTGAGCGGCGACGTGCTGTTCGCGGGGTCGATCGGGCGCACCGACCTCGCCGGGGGCGACGACGCCGCGATGCGCCGTTCGCTGCGCGACGTCGTGCTGCCGCTGCCGGACTCCACCCTCGTGCTGACCGGCCACGGACCCGCCACGACGATGCGACGCGAGCGGGCCACCAACCCCTACCTGCGAGGATTGACCGCGTGAGCACCCAGGCCAAGGTCACCCCGATCTCGGGGTTCCCCGAGCTGCTTCCGGCCGAGCGGCTCCTCGAGCTGCACTTCCTCGACGTGATCCGCGAGGTCTTCGAGCTGCACGGCTTCGCACCGCTGGAGACCCGCGCCGTGGAGCCCACCTCGCGGCTGCTCGGCAAGGGTGGCGACGCCGACAAGGAGATCTACGGCATCCACCGCCTCGCCGAGGGCGCTGGGGCCGAGTCGGACCTCGGCCTGCACTTCGACCTCACCGTGCCGTTCGCCCGCTACGTCCTCGAGAATGCCGGGAAGCTCGCCTTCCCGTTCCGGCGCTACCAGGTGCAGAAGGTCTGGCGCGGCGAACGACCTCAGGAGGGGCGCTTCCGGGAGTTCACCCAGGCCGACATCGACGTCGTCGACGTCGGCGAGCTCGCGCCGCACTTCGAGGCGGAGATGCCGCTCGTCATCGCGGAGGCGTTCCGGCGCCTTCCGGTGGGCGACTTCCGCATCCAGGTCAACAACCGCAAGATCCCCGAGGGGTTCTACCTCGGGATCGGACTGGCCGACGTGGCGGGCACGCTTCGCACCGTCGACAAGCTCGACAAGTTCGGCCCGGAGAAGGTCCGGGCGCTGCTGCTGGAGTCCGGGGCGAGCGAGGAGCAGGCCGGGCAGGTGCTGGCGCTGGCCGCGATCAGCAGCACCGACCTGTCCTTCGTGGAGGCCGTGCGGTCCCTCGGCGTGCAGCACCCGACCCTCGACGACGGGCTCGACGCCCTCGCGGCCGTCATCGCCGTCGGGATGGAGCAGGCTCCCGGTGTGCTCGTCGCCGACCTCAAGGTCGCCCGCGGCCTCGACTACTACACCGGCACCGTCTACGAGACCCAGCTCGTCGGCTCCGAGGGCTGGGGCTCGGTGTGCTCCGGTGGCCGCTACGACTCCCTCGCCTCGGACGGGCGCGCGACCTACCCCGGGGTCGGCATCTCCATCGGCCTGTCGCGCCTGGTGCACCTGCTGGTCACCAAGCGCGGCCTGACGGCCAGCCGCTCGACCCCCGCCGCGGTGCTCGTGGCGGTCGTCGACGAGGAGTCGCGCCCCGCCTCCGGCCGCGTGGCCGCGAGCCTGCGGGCCCGGAGGATCCCCTGCGAGGTCGCACCGAGCGCAGCGAGGTTCGGCAAGCAGATCCGGTATGCCGACCGGCGCGGCATCCCCTACGTCTGGTTCCCCGGGGCGGGCGGGGAGGGCGCCGACCAGGTCAAGGACATCCGCTCCGGCGAGCAGGTCGACGCGGATGCCGCGACGTGGGAGTGCCCGGTGGAGGACCTCCGCCCGACCATCCTCACCCGCTGACCTGTCCCGCCGGGAGCCCCCCGGCCTCGGGTGGGCCCGGGGGCGGCCGCAGACCGCACTCACGCAGCTCGAGCACGGCCAGGGCGCGCACGACGTGCCGGTCCCCGCGCCGCCACGCGCCGGCGGGGTCGTCGCTGATCGCGGCGAGCCGCTGGAACGGCTGGGTCGCCATCGCCCGCAGGGCGAACAGGTCGAGGTCGGGCTCGGCGTCCACGAAGCGCTGGGCGGCCGTGGCCCGCCTCGCGAAGCGCAGGCGCAGCCACAGCCAGAACAGTCCCACGATGAGGGTCGGGATCGCCGCGGTGGTCAGGCCCAGGAGCAGCGCCACCCGCTCGACGGCCGTCACTAGGGCGCTCCCGGCATCCGCGATGTCACTGCCGACACCCGCCGCCGAGCGGAACGGGGTGGCGATCCGGTCTGCGAGGAGCGGCAGGTCGTCCACCGAGTCACCGGCGTTGTTCATCGCCGTGGTGAAGCCGGCACCGGCCTCCTCCAGGCGCCTCCCGGGAGCGGCGAGGCCAAGCGTCGCCTCGTGCACCCTCGTGCCGACCCAGACCCACAGCACCACCCAGAGCAGCATGCCGAGGTCGGAGCCCACCTGCCGGGTGCGTCGCACCCGCAGGTCGCTGTAGAGCTTCATGGGTCTCTCCCGTCGTCCGTCGGCCGGTCGGCCCGGGTCTAGACTCGCATCGCGCTCGACCCGGGGCGCGCTGGCCACGGCAACGGCGCCGCGGCATCCATCACGAGAACGGGGCTTGATAACCGTGAAGGTCGGTATTCCCAGCGAGGTCAAGAACAACGAGTTCCGTGTCGGCATCACGCCGGTGGGCGTCAACGAGCTGGCCCGCCGGGGCCACGAGGTGCTGGTCCAGAAGGGCGCCGGTCTCGGCTCCTCGATCAGCGACGAGGACTTCGTCGCCCAGGGGGCCACCATCCTCGACTCCGCCGACGACGTCTGGGGCGAGTCGGACATGGTCATGAAGGTCAAGGAGCCCGTGGCCGAGGAGTACCACCGGCTCCGCGAGGGCCTCACCCTCTTCACCTACCTCCACCTCGCCGCCGACCAGCCCCTCACCGAGGAGCTCGTCGCGAAGAAGGTGACCGCGATCGCCTACGAGACCGTGCAGCTGCCCTCCGGCCTGCTGCCGCTGCTCTACCCGATGTCCGAGGTCGCGGGCTGCCTGGCCCCGCCGGTGGGCGCGCACTCGATGATGCGCGCCCAGGGCGGCAGGGGCGTCCTCATGGGCGGGATCGGCGGGGTGGCCAGCGCCAAGGTGGTGGTGCTCGGTGCCGGTGTGGCCGGCCAGAATGCCGCGAACATCGCCCTGGGCATGGGGGCCGACGTGACCTTGCTCGACACCGACCTGGACAAGTTGCGGCTGAGCTTCTGGCGCTACGACAACCGCGTCGCCCAGATCGCCTCGTCCGCGATGTCGGTGCGCGAGCAGGTCCTGGGCGCCGACATGGTGATCGGCACCGTGCTCATCCCGGGCGCCAAGGCGCCCAAGCTCGTCACCGACGAGATGGTCTCGCAGATGAGGCCCGGATCGGTGCTCGTCGACGTCGCCATCGACCAGGGTGGGTGCTTCGAGAACTCGCGGCCCACGACGCACGCCGACCCCATCTTCGAGGTGCACGACTCCATCTACTACTGCGTCGCCAACATGCCCGGTGCCGTGCCGCACACCTCGACCTGGGCCCTGACCAACGCCACCCTCATGTACGCGACGAAGCTCGCCGACCGTGGCTGGCGCGATGCCATGCGGGCGGATGCGCCGCTCGCCCTCGGGCTGAACACGCACGCCGGGCACATCACCTGTGCTCCCGTGGCCGAGGCCTTCGACATGGAGAGCACAGCCATCGCGGAGGCGCTGTCCTGAGCCCGGCCGTCCCCACTCCCGCGGGCGTCCCTCCTCCGACGGCCCGTCCCACTCCGGTGGGGCGGGCCGCCGAGGCCTGGCTCACCCACCTCGACGTCGAGCGGGGCGTCTCTCCCAACACCCTCTCCGCCTACCGGCGCGACCTCGGCCGGTGGACGGCTTTCCTCGCGGCGGACGGGGTCCGGCGCCCCGCCGACGTGCGGGAGCGCCACGTGAGTGCGTTCCTCGCCCGCCTGCGCGAGGGTGACGAGGAGCACCGCCCGCTGGCCGCCAGCTCGGCGGCGCGCACCCTCGTCGCCGTGCGGGGGCTGCACCGGTTCCTGGCCCTGGAGGGCGACCTCGACGTCGACCCGGCCCGCGAGGTCAGCCCACCAGCGCCACCGAGCCGCCTGCCGAAGGCCATCGGGGTGACCGAGGTGGAACGGCTCCTGGACGCCGCGTCGGTCGGTGACACCCCGGCCGCGCTGCGGGACCGGGCGCTTCTCGAGGTGCTCTACGGCACGGGGGCGCGCATCTCCGAGGCCGTGGGGCTCGACGTCGACGACGTCGACACGCAGGACGGTGTGGTCCGGCTCCGGGGCAAGGGTGGCAAGGAGAGACTCGTCCCGCTCGGCTCGTATGCCGCCTCGGCCCTGTCGAGCTGGACCGTCCGGGGACGGCCGGGCATGGCCGCCAGGGGAACGGGCACCCCCGCGATCTTCCTCAACACCAGGGGGTCGCGGCTCTCCCGGCAGAGCGCCTGGACCATCTTGCGGGCCTGTGCCGACCGGGCCGACCTGCGCGGGCACCTCTCGCCGCACACGCTGCGGCACTCCTTCGCCACCCACCTGCTCGAGGGTGGCGCGGACGTGCGGGTCGTGCAGGAGCTGCTCGGCCACGCATCGGTCACGACCACCCAGATCTACACGCTCGTCACGGTGCAACGGCTCCGGGAGGTCTACGCACAGAGCCACCCCCGCGCACGCTGATAGGGTCGTGCGGGATCAGCGAGAGGCTGACCGACGAGCACGAGCAGCACCGGGAGAGTAGAGAGCGTGGATTCCGACGCGGCGTTGCAGATCCGCATCGACGGACAGGTGGGCCCCACGGGTCGGCCGCTCCCAGACTTCCCCGAACCGCCGCTGTTGTCCTCCCACGGCCCGGCCCGGGTCATCGCCATGTGCAACCAGAAGGGCGGGGTCGGCAAGACGACCACGACCATCAACCTCGGCGCCGCGCTGGCCGAGGTGGGCCGCCGGGTGCTGCTCGTCGACTTCGACCCGCAGGGCGCCCTCTCGGTGGGCCTGGGCATCGCGGCCAACGAGCTCGACGTCACGATCTACAACCTCCTGACCGAGCGTGGCCACGACGTGCACGACGTGATCCAGCACACCCGGTTCGCGCGGTTGGACGTCGTGCCCGCCAACATCGACCTCTCCGCGGCCGAGGTGCAGCTGGTCGGGGAGGTGGCCCGCGAGCAGATCCTCGCCCGGGTGCTCCGTCCGGTCCTCGACGACTACGACGTCATCCTCATCGACTGCCAACCCTCGCTGGGGCTGCTCACCGTCAACGCCCTCACGGCGGCCCACGGCGTGATCATCCCGTTGGAGTGCGAGTTCTTCGCGATGCGCGGCGTCGCGCTGCTCGTGGAGACGATCGAGAAGATCACCGACCGGCTCAACCCGCGCCTGCAGGTCGACGGCATCCTCGCGACGATGTACGACGGGCGCACCCTGCACTCGCGCGAGGTGGTGGCGAGCGTCGTGGAGCACTTCGACGACCGGGTCTTCCACACCGTCATCTCCCGGTCGGTGAAGTTCCCTGACGCGACCCTGGCCGCAGAGCCGATCACGACCTACGACGGCAGCCACAAGGGTGCCGACGCCTACCGCCAGCTCGCCCGCGAGCTCATCGCGCGCGGTGGGGCGGCCTGACCCGATGACCGTGGCCTCCGGTGAGGTGCCCGGTGGCGTGCCCGGCGGAGCCCGGGGCGGGGTGCCTGGCGGTGTCCTCACCCGTCGCGCCGCGGCCACCGCCTTCGAGGTGCACCTCGACGTCTTCTCCGGGCCGTTCGACCTGCTCCTCGGGCTGATCAGCAAGCACAAGCTCGACATCACCGAGATCGCCCTGGCCAGCGTCACCGACGAGTTCATCTCCCACATCCGCACCGCTCGCGAGACACCGGACGGGTGGGACCTGTCCCAGGCCTCGGAGTTCCTCCTCGTGGCCGCCACCCTGCTCGACCTCAAGGCCGCCCGGCTGCTGCCCCAGTCGGGGCCGGAGGACGAGGACGACCTCGCCCTGATCGAGGCGCGCGACATCCTCTTCGCGCGCCTCCTGCAGTACCGCGCGTTCAAGGACATCGCCCACACCTTCGGTGAGCGGATGGCCACCGCGGGCCGGATGCATCCGCGTACGGTCGGCCTCGAGCCCCACGTCGCCGCCGCGCTCCTCCCCGAGCTCGTCATGACGGTCACGCCCCACCAGCTCGCGATGGTGGCGGCCCGGGCCCTCACGCCCAAGGTCCCCGAGACCGTCGGCCTGGACCACCTGCACGCGCCCGTGGTCAGCGTGCGGGAGCAGGCCGTCCTCATCGGCGCGCGGCTGCGACGCGAACGGGTGGCATCCTTCCGCGTGCTGGTGGCCGACGCGGACTCCACGCTCGTGGTCGTGGCCCGCTTCCTCGCGCTGCTGGAGCTCTTCCGTGACGGATCCATCGGCTTCGAGCAGGCCGAGGCGCTCGGCGAGCTGACCGTGCGGTGGACCGGGGCGGAGGAGGGCGAGATCGACGTGGACGACGAGTTCGACGACGACGTCCTCGACCCACCTGGTCCTCCGGACCAACCCGAGACCACCGCGACCGACCCCGTGCCTGAGGAGATGCCCGATGAGTGAGCCGATCGAGCAGGAGGTCGGTGGGCCCGCAGCGCAGGACGAGCAGCTGGCCTTCGACGTCGCCGACTTCCCGGGGGGCATCCGGGCCGCCATCGAGGCGATCCTCATGGTGGTCGACGAGCCCGTGCCGACCCGGACGCTCGCAGCGGCGCTCGAGCAGCCGGAGCCGGACGTCAGGGCTGCCTTGGCCGACCTGACGTCCGGGTATGCCGCCCAGGAGCGCGGCTTCACCCTCCGGGAGGTCGGGGGAGGGTGGCGGATCTACAGCCGCCACGAGTACGCGTCGGTCGTGGAGCGCTTCGTCCTCGACGGCCAGCAGGCCCGCCTGACCCAGGCCTCGCTGGAGACCCTGGCGGTCATCGCCTACCGCCAGCCCGTCTCCCGGGCCCGGGTGGCCGCCGTGCGCGGCGTCAACGTGGACGGCGTCATCCGCACCCTGCTGTCGCGCGGGCTCATCGAGGAGGTCGGGCACGACGAGCAGTCCACCGCGCTCTTCTACGGCACGACGTCCTACTTCCTGGAGCGACTCGGGCTCCAGGGCATCGACGACCTGCCCGCTCTCGCCCCCTACCTGCCCGAGGTCGACGTGCTCGACGAGATCGCCGAAGGAGGCCGCGCATGACGCCGCCGAAGAACCGTGGAGCCGGGCAGTCCGGGAGGCCCCCGGCCACGTCAGGGGCCGGCAAGGGCCGGGGGCAGGGCAAGGGCAAGCCTCAGCGCGGCGGGTCGGGGTCGACCCGGCCGAGCCAGCCGACGGCCGCCCCGCAGTGGCCCTCGCGCCCGCCCGTCGACGTGCACGACCCGGACGGGGTGCGCCTCCAGAAGCTGCTCGCCGCGGCGGGGGTGGGCTCCCGCCGGGTCTGCGAGAACCTCATCACCCAGGGCCGCGTCGACGTCGACGGCCAGGTCGTCACCGAGCTCGGGGTGCGGATCCGCGCCACCCAGACCGTCCACGTGGACGGCGAGCGCGTCCAGCTCGACGAGTCCCGGGTCTACCTCGCCTTCAACAAGCCCCTCAACGTCGTGACCTCGATGAGCGACGACCTCGGGCGGATAGACATCGGCGACTACATCGGTGACCGCAAGGAGCGCCTCTTCCACGTGGGTCGTCTCGACTCCGACACCGAGGGTCTGTTGCTGCTCACCAACGACGGCGAGCTCGCGCACCGCCTTCAGCACCCCCGCTACGGCGTGCTGAAGACCTACCTCGCCCAGATCCACGGCCCGGTGCCGCGCGACCTGGGTCGCCGTCTGCGCGCCGGGGTCGAGCTGGAGGACGGCCCGGTCAAGGTCGACTCCTTCAAGGTCGTGGACTCCCAGCCGGGCAAGGCCATCGTCGAGGTCGTGCTGCACGAGGGCCGCAAGCACATCGTGCGGCGGATGCTCGCCGAGGCCGGCCATCCCGTCCTGTCCCTGGTGCGTACCCAGGTCGGTCCGATCCGGATGGGGGACACCAAGCCCGGGAAGTGGCGCTCGCTCAGCCCCGCGGAGGTCGCTGCGCTCTACAAAGCGGGCGGTCTGTGAGGCGGTTCCACGTCGTCGGCACGGGCCTGATCGGCACGAGCCTGGGCCTGGCGCTCACCCGGCTGGGCGACGCGGTGACCCTGGAGGACGCGATGGTCACGCACGCGGCCCTGGCCCGTGACCTGGGCGCGGGCCAGCTGCGGCACGACGACGACCCCGACCCGGACCTCGTGGTGGTCGCGACGCCACCCGACGTCACGGCATCCTGCGTGGCCTCGGCGCTGGAGCGTTGGCCGACGGCATCGGTCGCCGACGTCGCGTCGGTCAAGGGCGCCGTGGTCGCGGCCCTGCGGGCGCGCGGCGCCGACCTGTCGCGCTACTGCGGGTCCCACCCGATGGCGGGCCGTGAGCGCTCCGGCGCCGTCTCCGGGCGCCACGACCTGTTCGACGGGCGCGCCTGGGTGCTCACCCCGACCCCGGAGACCTCCCCCCAGGTGGTGGATGCCGTCTCGGCCCTGGCCCGCTCCGTCGGGTCGGTGGTGCGCGTGCTGCCACCCGAGACCCACGACGCCGCCGTCGCCGCCGTCTCGCACGTGCCGCAGCTCGCAGCCAGCCTCGTCGCGGCTCGGCTCGAGTCGCTCGACGAGGATGCCGTGGCGCTGGCCGGGCAGGGGTTGCGTGACGTCACGCGCATCGCCGCCAGCGACCCCCACCTGTGGACCCAGATCCTCGCGGGGAACGCCGGTGCGGTGCGGGACGTGCTCACCGGCCTGGCCGAGGATCTCCACGACGTCGTCGTTGCCCTGGACGCCCTCGCGACGTCGGACGACGCGCCCGGCGCCCGAGGCACGCTGGCGCGCACCATCGCCGCCGGCAATGCCGGTCACGCGCGGCTGCCGGGCAAGCACGGCGCGGCTCCCACGTCGTACACGACGGTTCGGGTGATCATCCCGGACGAGCCGGGGCAGCTCGGTCGGCTGTTCGCCGACATCGGCGCCATCGGGGCCAACGTGGAGGAGTTCCACCTCGACCACGGGCTCGGTCAGCCCTTCGGACTGGCCGAGGTCGACGTCGTGCCGGCGTCTGCGGCCGGGCTGGCCGACGGCCTGGCCCAGCGTGGGTGGCACCTGCACGGCTGATCAATCCGGTTCTGCTGTAAGCGAACTCGGGACGTCCAGCTCTTGAATGTCGAACAGGTGTTCGGTAGAATGGTGGGATGAACCAGCAGCCGATGAGCGTGGCGGAGCGCCGCTCCCGGCTGGAGGCTGCCGCTGAGGCTCTCGATGGTTGGGATGTCGTGTTGCACCAGGCGTCGGGCGCTGAGCTCGCCGAGTTGATGACGCTGACCGACCGGTTGGCCGCGGGGGCGGGGGCTGCTCGGGTTGAAGTGGCGGTGGAGGCGGTGACTCGTGGTGAGGTCGCGGAGTCGGGGATGAACGTGCACGCGTGGGTGCGGGATCATGCGCCGTCGTTGCGGCAGGGTGGGGCGGGGGCGGTGGCGA
>JBBSQC010000056.1:0-23911 GCA_038258215.1 Actinomycetales bacterium
CCCCCCCCCCCCCCGCGCCGTCCCGCTGGGGGGGTTTTCTGTCCACGCGACGGGTCCTCACCTCACTCGACGGGTCCTCACCAGCTGCCGCCCGACGAGCCCCCGCCACCACCGCCCGAGAAGCCACCACCGCCGGAGAAGCCGCTGGAGCCGGACGACCCCGGCGTCGACACGAAGGTGCCCGCTGCGGCCGTGGAGAAGGAGTCCATGCTCGAGGCGACGTCGCCGAAGCCGTGGGCGCTCCAGGCCCCCGAGTACCACAGCGGCCCGGCGACCACGTGGCCCGCGGCCGCGGCCGCGGTGGCCACCTCCTCGAAGACGCCGGCCCAGCGGTCCGCGAGACCGAAGACGATCGCGTAGGGCAGGAACCGGCTGAAGACGTCCTGTGCCTCCTCCCACCGGATCTGGTTGGCCTCGGCCGTGGCGATGTAGCGCTCGAAGCCCCGCGCCTGGGCCAGGACGGCGGAACCCGCTGCCGTGCGCGCCGCCATCCGCTGGCCCAGCGAGTAGACGATCACCCCGGCGAGAAGTCCGCCACCGGCGAGCACCAGCACGGGTGGGACGGGAAACCCCGCCTCGACGAAGACCGGCGACAGCAGGAACCACGCGACCACGCCGACCACGGCCGAGCACGCGGCCAGGACCACCCCCAACGTCGTCCAGCCCAGCCGCTGGGACTCCGGGCTGCGTCGGAACCAGCCGCGCTGCACGACCTCCTCGTACATCATCCGCTGCACGACGTCCAGGGTCGGCTTGAAGGTGTTCTTCAGCGACGACAGCGCCACCTGGCCGCTGGTGGCGAAGATCGCCTCGAGGAGCGTCTGCTCGTAGGGCACGAGCGCCGCGGACCCCGGCGGCGGTGTGCTGCGGATCAGCTGCCAGTCGTCGGCACGGAACACCCCCTTCTCCTGACGCCTGATCGTGAGGTGGCCACGAACCGCGAGGTCGACGATGGTCGCGCTGACGTCCAGCACGTTCGCCTCCTCGTCCAGCACGGTGCCGAGCATCCCGGGCTGCACGCCCGGTGGTGGCGTGAACTGGACGGCGACCGTGGGGCGAGGGCCCCCGGTCACCACCGCCACCTGGTCACCCAGGCCCGGGGTGAGACCGGGGGTCAGCCCGGCATACTGCTCGTCCCGGCCGCGGTGCCAGACGAGCAGGCCCATCAGGGCCGCGGCGAGCACCGGCAGGAGCACACCGATCCCGGTGGCGAGCCACGCCAGCGCCCGGGAGGTGGCGGCGCTGACCGGGCTGCCCTCCTCGACCGTGGGACTACCCTGCCGCAGGACGGGGGCCAGGTCGCCGAAGGCGTCCCTCGGGAACGAGGTGATGATGCTGGCCCCCTCGCCGGGCGCCAGGTCGGGCACGGAGAAGGTCGCCGTCTCCCCCGGCGTCGCGGTGCACTCGGTCTTCGACCCGAACTCGCCGTAGAAGCAGGCCGCGCGGGTCGAGTCGACCGGCCCGGTGACGGTCGCGGCGACATCCTGCTGCGGGAAGCCGTTGGAGATGGCGACCACGTCGTAGTAGAGCTCCGCCGTGCCGTCACCGATGTCGTTGACGATGTGTTCGAGGCGGTAGGTCACGACGTAGTCCGCGGTGCCGCTCACCGTCTGCGACGGGCTGCCGATGCGGATCTGGCGGTTGGCGCCGACGTCGGATATCGCGATGTCGGTGGGCGCCCCGGAGGGTGAGGTGACCGTGACACCGGTGAGCTCGTAGTAGCGGTAGACATCCTCCCGGTCCTGGTAGCCCGCACGCACCTGGACGTTGCGCACGATGCCGTGCCGCTCCTGTCCGTCAGGGAAGCGCCAGCGGATCGTCTCGGTGACGACGACCGAGCCGTCGGCCTGGACGTCGAACGCCGTGTGCAGCTGGTCGGCCTGCTCCTCGGCGGTCAGCGTGACGAAGCCGCTCGTGGCGCCGGAGGCGGGCAGGGCGACGGGAGTGGCGGGGGCGGCCAGGGCGACCGGCGCGAGGAGCACGAGCAGCACGACCACGACGCACCACAGCGCCCCCCACCTGAGCGTGCCGACCCGCGGCCCGGTCACTCAGTCCTCGCCGCGTCGGCGGGCGGAGATGGCACGGTCGGCCTCCCGCTTGTCCTGCTGCTCGCGCAGCGCGTAGCGCTTGTCGTACGACTTCTTTCCCTTGGCCACCGCGATCTCGACCTTGGCCCGGCCGTCCTTGAAGTACAGCGCGAGCGGCACGATGGTGTGACCGGTCTCCCGGGTCGCCTGGAGGATCTTCTCGAGCTCCCGGCGGTGCAACAACAGCTTGCGTCGACGCCGGGGCGTGTGGTTGGTCCAGGTGCCGCTGACGTACTCCGGGATGTGCACGCCCTCGAGCCAGAGGTCGTCGGCGTTGTCGAAACCGGCCCATCCGTCGATGAGGGAGGCCCGACCCATCCTCAGTGCCTTGACCTCGGTGCCCATGAGGACCAGACCCGCCTCGTACGTCTCCTCGATGAGGTAGTCGTGGCGGGCCTTGCGGTTGCTCGCGACGACTTTGCGTCCGGTCTCCTTGGGCACGGACCCGAGGGTACCCGCCCGCAGGCGCCCGGCCCCAGCCGATACCTGCCTCAGTGGCTCAGAGGCGTCAGAGCCAGCGCCTGGGGTCGGCGAAGCTGCCGTTCAGGAGGGTCTCGAAGTGCAGGTGGCACCCGGTGGAGGTGCCGGTCGTGCCGCTGTAGCCGATGAGCTGCCCCCGGCTGACGTGGCCACCGTGGTCGACGATGCTGGTCAGGTGGTTGTAGGTCGTCGCCAGACCCTGGCCACCGACGAGGCCGTGGTCGATGACGATGCGGTTGCCGTAGCCCCCGCCCCATCCGGCCGAGATGATCGTGCCGTTGGCCGCGGCCTTGACCGGGGTGCCGCACGGGACGGCGTAGTCCCGACCCGAGTGGAGCTTCATGTAGTGGTAGATGGGGTGGTAGCGCATGCCGTACTCGGAGCTCACGTAGCCCGAGCTCACCGGCCGGCTGAGGAAACCGCCGCTGACCGGGGCCTTGGTCCCGCCGCTGGACCCGCGGGTGCTGCCACTCGACCCCGAGGACCCCGAGGACCTGGACGACCTCGACTTCTGCCGCTTCTTGGCGGCGGCGGCCTCGGCGGCGGCGCGCTTGGCCTCCGCCACTGCGGCTGCCTTGCGGGCGGCCGCGGCCTTGCGCTTGGCCTTGATCGCGCGTGCCTTCAGGACCGCCTGGAGCCGGGACTGCTCGGCCTCGGCGGTGGCCAGGCGCGCCTTCTCGGCGGCCAGCTTGCCCTCCACGGCCTGAGCCTGCTGCTGTTGCTGCTGCGCGAGGGAGTCGAGCTGGGCCTTGGCCGACTGGGCCGCCTCACGTGCCGAGGTCGCCCGCGCAAGGGCCTCCTCGGCCTTCTGCTTCTTCGCCGCCGAGTCGGCGCGCAGCGCGGAGAGCTGGTCCTCCAGCGCGGTCAGGCTCGCTTGTTCGGTGGCGAGCCGGTCCATCGTCTCGCCCTGCACGTCCATCACGGTGTCGACCAGGGCGATGCGGTCGGCGAACTGCTGGGGGTCGGTGCTGGAGAGGGCCATGTCGAGCTGGCCGAACCCCTGCTCCTGGTAGATCTGGGACGCGAACTGGGCGACCTTGGTGCGGCTGGAGGCGATCTCCTGGGTGGTCTGCTCGAGCTCGGCCTGGGCCTTCTTCTCGTTGGCGACCGCGACCTGGAACTCCTGCGCGGCGACGGCGTTGGCCTGGTCTGCCGCGGCCGCCACCTCCTCGGCCTGCGCGAGGGCCGCCCGGGCCGCGGGCAGCTGGCCCTCGGTGGTCTGCAGTGCGGTGTAGGCCGCGGAGAGGTCAGAGCTGGTGTCGTCGAGCTGGTCCCTGAGCTGGTCCACCTGCGCGTCGACCCTGCGCTTGTCGTTGCCCGGGTCGGATCCCGTGGGGGCCGCGACGGCGTTGCTCGCGAAGAGCGCAACGGTGCACGAAAGAGTCACACCGAGCGCAGCTATGCGTCGGGGCGCAGGCGAAAGTACGCGGTCGCTTCGTCCCATGACCACCATTGGTAACACGAACCACGCCCGGATGGGAACCTTGGGACCAGATTCTTGACCTCGCCGTGCTCAGGCGCGGCACAGCACCCGGGCTCAGACGCGCAGGTAGCGACGCAAGGTGATGAGGCTCGTGACGAGCGCGACGACCATCACCCCGAGGAACATCCACGGCGCGAGAACCCACACGTCGGACGTGCCGATGAAGGCCTGGCTCAGGGCGATTCGGCTCGCCCCCTCGTTGAAGACGTACTTCGTCACGGCGACGAGGGTCCCCACCGCCAACCCGACGCCGACGGCCGAGACGATGACCATCTCACTGAGGAACGGCATCCGGATCGTCCAGTTGGACGCCCCGACGAGTCTCATGATGCCGATCTCGCGTCTTCGGATGAAGGCCGCCTGCCGGATCGTCGTGGCCATGAGCAGCGCGGCACAGGCGACCATCAGACCGGCCAGGAGCACGGCGAAGAACGTCACGTAGTTGATGATCGTAAAGAACTTGCTGAGGACCTTCTCCTGGTCCTGGACCGTCGCCACACCCGGAGCACCCTCGAACTGGCTCGTCACGACGGCGTACTTCGTGGGGTCGGCCAGCTGCACCCGCATGCTCTGCGGGATGTCGCCGAGCTGCACGTTCCCCGCGATCGGGCTGTTGCGGAACTGCTGCTTGAAGCGGTCGAAAGCCTCCTGCTCGGACTCGTAGAAGACCGCCTTGACCTCGGGCAGTGCCTCGAGCTGGTCCTGGATGGCGGCTTTCTCGGCGTCGGTGACCGCCTTGCCCTCGCAGTTGGGCTGCAGCGAGTTCTGGGTGCACAGGTAGATCGAGACCTGGATCCGGTCGTACCAGTAGCCCTTCATCGTGTCGGCCTGGCGCTGGGCGAGCAGGCCGAGCCCCAGCAGGAACATCGACACCATGGTCACCAGGACCACGGAGATCGCCATCGAGGCGTTGCGTCGCAGGCCCGAGCCGACCTCGGACATGAGGAAGCGTGGTTGCACGGCTCAGTCCTCGTTCTCGGGGTGGTAGGTGGCGTCTTCCTGGTCCCGGATGACCCGGCCGTCCTCCAGCTGGATCACCCGGCGGCGGACGTCGTTGACGATGTCGTGGTCGTGGGTGGCCATGACGATGGTGGTGCCGGTGCGGTTGATCCGGTCCAGGAGCCGCACGATGTCCAGGCTGATGGCCTGGTCGAGGTTTCCGGTCGGCTCGTCGCACAGCAGGATCTGCGGGCGGTTCACGACCGCGCGGGCGATCGCCACCCGTTGCTGCTCGCCGCCGGAGAGCTGGTGGGGGAACCTCTTGCCCTTGCCCTCCAGCCCGACCGTCTCGAGGGTCTCGGGGACGAGCTGGCGGATGAGGTGCCCCGGCTTGCCGATGACCTGGAGGGCGTAGGCGACGTTCTCGTGCACGGTCTTGTTGGGCAGCAGCCGGAAGTCCTGGAACACGGCGCCCATCTCCCGCCGCAGCCGGGGCACCTGCCGCATCGGCATCTTGCGCAGGTCGTGCCCGGCCACGAGCACCGCCCCTCCGGTGGCCGCCTCCTCGCGCAGGGCGAGGCGCAGCAGGGTCGACTTGCCCGAGCCGGACGGGCCGACGACGAACACGAACTCACCGCGCTCGATGCCGACGGTGACGTCGTCGATCGCGGCCCGGGTGGACCGCGGGTAGACCTTGGTGACGTTCTCGAATCGGATCATGCGGTGCGTGGCCTCACGGGCGGTCGGGGACGGGGTTCGGGCGGGCGCCGCACGCGCGACACCACGATCGAGGATAGGTCGGTGCGGGCGGTATGCCGGTCAGCCGGTGACGCTCGGCGGGTCCGTGCCGGGTGCGAGCACCTCGCGAAAGGTCGAGCCGACCATCTCGGCGGCCCGCTCAGCATCGCCGCGCGGGAGGAACGGGCCCTGCGGAACGTCGTCGGGCCAGAAGCGGATGTAGTCGGTGCCCTCCGTCTTGGGGGGGTGGTGCCAGCCGAGGGCGCGGAGCGCGGCATCCTCCTCGGGGGCGAGCGGGAAGGTGCCTCCGACGACCTGCGACCCGATGCAGAAGCCGCGGAGGTGGTGCTCGGCGCGCTGGAGCCGTACCCACGGGGTGACCGACTCGTGCTTGGCCGGGATGAACCCGCGCAGGCGCGCCCTGCGCAGCCGGGCCGGTCGCGCCCCCGCCGTCGGCGCGGTCACGGTGACGGACTCGCCGTCGGCCAGGGCGAGCAGCACGTCGATGAGGTGTGTGGTCCACTGCGCCCAGGCACCGGCATCCGGCTCGTCCGAACCACTCCCGGGGGTCACCGGTCAGCCCCGCTCGGCCGCGGCGGCCTTCTCCTCACCGATCCGCCAGCGGATGCCGGCCTCGATGAAGGCGTCGATGTCACCGTCGAAGACACCCGGCGTGTTGCCGACCTCGTGCTCGGTGCGCAGGTCCTTGACCATCTGGTAGGGGTGGAGCACGTAGGAGCGCATCTGCTCCCCCCAGCTGGCCTTGACGTCACCGGCGAGCTCCTTGCGCTCGGCGGCCTCCTCGGCCTTCTTGAGCAGCAGCAGGCGCGACTGCATCACGCGCAGCGCCGCGGCGCGGTTCTGGATCTGGCTCTTCTCGTTCTGCATCGACACGACGGTGCCGGTGGGCAGGTGGGTCATCCGCACCGCGGAGTCGGTGGTGTTGACCGACTGGCCGCCAGGGCCGCTGGAGCGGAACACGTCGATCTTGAGGTCGTTCTCGGGGATCTCGATGACGTCGGTGCCCTCGATGAGCGGCACCACCTCGACCGCCGCGAAGCTGGTCTGGCGACGGCCCTGGTTGTCGAACGGGCTGATGCGCACCAAACGGTGGGTGCCGCCCTCGACCGAGAGGTTGCCGTAGGCGTAGGGCACGTCGACCTCGAAGGTCGCGCTCTTCAGGCCGGCCTCCTCTGCGTAGGAGGTGTCCAGGACCTTGACGGGGTAGCCGTGGCGCTCGGCCCAGCGCAGGTACATCCGCATGAGCATCTCGGCGAAGTCGGCCGCGTCGACGCCACCGGCGCCGGCGCGGATCGTCACGACCGCAGCGCGCTCGTCGTACTCCCCCGACAGCAGCGTGCGCACCTCGAGCTGGCCCACGGCCTTCTTCAGGCTGACCAGCTCGCGCTCGGCCTCGGCGATGGTGTCGGCGTCGTTCTCCTCCTGGCCCATCTCGACGAGCACCTCGAGGTCCTCGACGCGGGAGTCCATGCCGGTCACCCGCTCGTGCTCCGCCTTGGCGCGCGAGAGACCGGAGGTCACGACCTGAGCCTTCTCCTGGTCGTCCCAGAGGTTGGGGTCGGAGGCCTGCCGCTCGAAGTCGGCAATGGTCTCCTCGAGCTTGGTCAGGTCGGTCACCTCACGCACGGTCGCCATGGTCGCGCGAAGGTCCTTGATCTCCTGGGAGAAGTCGACAGCCACGAGATCGGATCCTACGGCAGTTCGGTATGCCGTCGGCCCGGCCGCCGAGGGGGTGGCGGCCGGGCCGAGTGGCCAGGGCCGGCTAGAGGGACGCCACGAGGTGCTTGCCGGTCGCGAACCAGTGCCGCGCGGCATCGGGTCCGTGCCTCAGGCACCACTGGACGTCGTCGCGGTCGACGCTCATGTCGACTCCGACCGGGTCCGGCTTTCCCTTCTGCCACTCCTTGTGGCCGATCACCGACTTGCCGGTCCAGTGCACCTTCGGGCCGTCGACCACATCCAGCGCGGCGATGACCGCAGCGGTCGAGAGCACCAGCACGCGGTACTGGAGCACGTTGATCACCCGGTCGTCGCCCGCGCCGTAGTAGGTCTCCCAGCCGTAGAACTTGCCGTTCCCGCCGACGGCGCCCGGGTCCAGGTGAGCCTTCCTCGTCTTCGGTGGGAACCGGTCGTAGGACTCCAGCCGCACGGCCTGGAGGACGGCGGGGTCGCCGTTCCCGGCATGGTTGGCGGCGCCGGCCGACACGATGTCGATCCGGCCGGTGTCGGTGACGCCGAAGTTGCACAGCGGGCCGTTCAACGTGGAGTGGCCGTGGGTGACCAGTGACCGGTTGACCTGGTCGGAGGCGTCGTTGCCGGTGTGGTGGTGCATGCAGCCGGAGACGCCCGACTGCGCCCATCCGCTGTGGTTGGACCGGGTCTTCCACCCGGACACCGTGTCGAAGGGGACGCCCCAGCGGTCGAACGTGTCGAGGATCTCCTGTGGCTTGAGAGGACGCGCCATGGCCCTGCTCCTTTCCTGTCGTGGTGGACGAGCGCCCACGAAGGAGGAGGGGAGGTCGACGTCCCGGGGATACGTCTGATGCGTGACGGCATCCGGCCAGTTCGCTCGCCGCGACACTGTGCAAGGGGAACGCGTTCTGGGAGCATGGCCGGATCAGGGAGTGACGTGATGTATCTCCGGGCGGCGCCACCCCCCGTCCTGGGCAAGAGTTCTCCTACCTGGAAGGTGGCCCACCATGCCCGCGAACCCGGACGCCGGCTCATCACGCTTCAAGATCGGCACGTGCGGGGGGATGCCGTTCGCGGTCCCCCTCGACGCACCGGTGGACATCGGGTCCGACGTCTCCGAGGCCGAGCTCGAAGGCCTCACCCAGTCCTACCTGGCCGACGCGCCATGGCACCTGTCGATGCCGCCGGAGGAAGCTCACGCGGTGTTCGGCGCAGAGGGGCCGTTCGTCGCCGCCGGGGCGAAGGAGGGGCACGGCATCACCCGCCAGGCCGTCGACGTCATCGGTCTCGCCCCACCCGAGCGACCCGTCGTGGCCGAGGGCGCCCGACGCGCCGTCGTCGCCCTGCTCGACACCGTGGTCTCGCCACACGACTGGATCGGTGACAGCACCGGGGACGACCCCTTCTGGCGCGATGCCCGCCGGCTCGAGGGGCCGTGGGAGCCCGAAGATGCCGATGGCTGCGCACATCACGTGCCGGTCGAGGTCGGCGAGTCGACGAGCACGCATGCCGGCCACGGCACGTTCATCACCGGTGTGGTCCGCCTCGTCGCGCCCGGTGCGACGGTGATCTCCCTCCCGGTGATGGACAGCACTGGTGTGGTGGATGAAGCGCTGCTCGAGTCGGCCCTTCGGTGGCTGCTCGAGCGCGCGGGTCGAGCGGTGGAGGATGATCGCCCCGACCTCGCCGTCGACGTGGTCAACCTCAGCTTCGGTCGCTACCTCCACAAGGGGCAGCCGGTGCCGCAGCAGGATCGGGTCGGACAGCTGCTCACGGACCTGGGTGGCCTCGGGGTCCGGGTGATCGCATCCGCCGGCAACCGCGGGACATCGCTCGAGGTGATCCCCGCGGCGTGGTCCGGGGAGGACACCGACGACCGCACCGCACTCCGCAGCGTCGGTGCCCTCGACCCCGACGACGGCGCCGCCGGCTACAGCAACTACGGTCCCTGGGTCTCCGTCGGGGCGCGCGGCACAGCGCTGCTGAGCTGCCTCCCGCAGTTCGGAGAGGTCCCGTGGCCACCACCGGGGGAGTCCCCCGAGGTTCTGGCAGTGAAGGAGGACCCAAACCTCCAGCGGAGCACCTTCGGCCGCTGGTCGGGCACGTCCTTCGCTGCGGCCGTGGTGTCCGCCACTCAGGCCGCCCGCCTGATGACCCCCCGAATCGGTGGCGGTCTGCGAGTGACCACGACGCGCGACGTCGTGGCCCGGGCGAAGCTCGCCTGGGGCACGTTCGGGCCTATGCCGGTGCCGGTGCCGGCCGCGTCGGTGGAGGCGACCGGGAGATGACGCTGCCGCAGCCCGGGAGGAGCCCCACGAGGACCGAGCGCCTCGCTGGGTCGCTCGAGCGGGCCCGCCGTGGCGACGCCGGCGGGCTCGACGAGATCGTGCGAGAGCTCACCCCGCTGCTCTGGCACGTGGCCCGGACCCAGGGGGTGGCGCACGCCGACGTGGCCGACGTCGTGCAGCACAGCTGGCTCGAGCTCGTCTCGCGGCTCGACGGCATCCGCAGCCCGTCCGCCCTCACCGCGTGGCTCGTCACGACCACCAAGCGCGAGGCCTGGCGCCTGAACCGGCGGCGGCAGACGCCCATCGACCCCGAGGACATCGTCGACGTCGCCGACGACCTCCCAGACCCGTCATCGGGCCTGATCACCGACGAGCGGGACCGGGTGCTGTGGGGTGCCTTCCGGCAGCTGTCGACGAGGTGCCGCGAGCTGTTGCGGGTCGTCGCCATGGTCGACCGCCCGGACTACGCGTCGGTCTCGGAAGCCCTGGGGATGCCGCACGGAAGCATCGGCCCGACCCGCGGCCGGTGCCTGGCCAAGCTGCGGTCGCTGCTCGTCGAGGATCCGGCCTGGGAGACCCCATGAGCACCCCACACGAGCCGGGGGGCCCCGACGCCAACGATCCGGCCGACCCGATGGACGACCTCGACACCGAGGTGCTGGCCCGGCTCGGCGTGCTGCACGGTGAGCTCGACGGGCCACCCGACGATTTCGTCGAGCGGATGCTGTTCGCCGTCGCGGTGCACTCTCTCGAGGCGGAGGTCGCTGCCCTGCAGGAGGGCCGGGCCGCGGTGACGACCCGATCCTCCGACGAACCACGGTCCCTCACCTTCGAGTCCGCGAACCTGAGCATCCTGCTGGGGGTCGCGGGGTCGGGGGACGGCACCTTGACCATCGACGGGTGGGTCGCACCTCCGGGCGCCGTGCTCGTCGAGCTGCGCCGCCAGGCGGGCGGGGCCGACCGCGCCGAGCCCGATGCCGACGGCCGCTTCTCCCTCCCCCGGGTCAGTCGCGGACTGGTCCAGCTCCTCGTCCACCGGGACGCGGGAAGGGCGCCCGTCATCACGCCGACGTTCGAGCTGTGACCGTGCGCCCGCCCGTCGTTCGGGCGGCGGACCTGCACGCCGCGGCGGTGGCGGCCAACGCCCAGATGCGTCCCCTCGTGGCCCTGCGCCACCTGCGAGGGGCCCTGGCTCTGCTGGACTCGGCGGACGCCGGTGGGGGGCCCGATGCGGCCACGGCTCGCAGGCTGCGCGGCCGCGTGCTCGTGACCGCCGCCCTGGCAGAGTCCGAGCGCGGCGAGGTGGACGAGGGACTGCGCCTCCTCGACCTGGCCGCGCCGCTGCTGCCGACCACCGAGCGAGGCGAGGTCTTCGGTCAGCGTGGGATCCTGCTGCGCCGCACCGGGCACGACGACCTCGCCGAACAGTCCTACGTGCAGGCGCTGGCCCTCCTGGACCCCGGGTCGAGCGCCGAGGAGGTCGCTCGCGTGCACCTGAACCGGTCGGTCCTGCACATCGCCGCGGCCCGTCCGGCCGCGGCGAGGGCGGACCTGCGAGACGTTCTCGAGCTGGCAGGGGCCCACGGTCTGCGGAGGCTGGCCGCCAAGGCGCACCACAACCTCGGTGCGCTGGACCACCTGGCCGGGGACGTGCCCGGTGCCCTGGCCGAGTTCCGGGTGGCCGCTGAGGAGTATGCCGTGGTGGCACCCGGCATGCTTCCTGCCCTCGGGCTGGACCGCGCACGGACCCTGCTCACGGCCGGCCTGGTCACCGAGGCGGACCACGAGCTGGCCGTCGTGGTGCGCCGGCTGGGGTCCCAAAGGGTGGGGCAGGACCTCGCCGAGGCCCACCTCGAGCGCGCCGAGGCTGCACTGCTCGTCGATGCCCCAGCGGCGGCACGGGCTCATGCGCGTCGCGCGGAGCGGATCCTCACCCTGCGCGGCAACCCTCGGTGGCTGGCACGGGCACGGCTGGTGGAGGTGCGTGCCGATCTCGCCCGGGGCGGCACACGTGGTCGCGACCTCAGCGCGCGCGCCACGGTGCTCCGCGAGGACCTGCTGGCCCTCGGCCTGGCGGAGCACGCACGGGTCGCCGGCACCGTGGCGGCCCGCGCGATGGTCAGGGAGGGAGCTCGTGAACAACGGCCTGAAGCAGCGACCGCGTCGTCGGCGAGATCGCTTCTCCTGCAGTCTCGCCCGCGAGCGCACGATCGACTGGACACGAGGTTGGCGTGGCGGTTGGGGATGGCCGAGGCGGGTCTCGCTGACGGCGATGCCCGCCGGGCGCGGACGCACGCCGCACGGGGTCTCGCGGACCTGACCGACGTGCGGTCGCGACTCGGCACGGCCGACCTCCGCGGAGCCACAGCGGTCCACGGGCGGGAGCTGGCCCGCCTCGGCCTGGAGCTCGCGGTGGGTGACGGACACCCCGGCGAGGTGCTGGCGTGGAGTGAACGAGCCCGGGCCCAGGCGCTCCTGCTGCCGCCGGTGCTCCCGCCGCATGACCCGCTGGTGGCCACCTGGCTCGAGGAGCTTCGGTCGCTGGACGCGAGCCTCGCGGCAGAGCGCGCAGACCGCCAGGTGGCCGCGACGCAGCGCGCGCGCCGAGCCGAGCTCAGGACGCGGCTGCGAGAGCACTCGTGGACCACGACCGGGACCGGGCGGGCCACCAGGCGGGTGCGGCTGGGGCCGCTACGTGACGCCCTAGACGGCGCCGCGCTGGTGTCCTACCTCCCGGTGGGGAGGGAGCTCGTCGCGTTCGTCGTGCGCGGGGGGAGGACCGAGCTGGTCACCCTGGGCCGTCAGCAGCAGGTCTCGGGCGCGCTGCGACGGGTCCTCACCGACCTCGACGCCTCGGTCGGCCAGGTGCTGCCCGACCGCCTGGCGGTGGCCGTGATGCGGTCGCTCGAGCGCGGCGCCGAGCACCTGCAGGACCTGCTGCTGGGCGACGTCCTCGCGAGGATCGGGGACAGACCGCTGGTCGTCGTGCCGACCGGGATCCTCTTCTCGGTGCCCTGGGGGGTGCTGCCCGCGACCCGCGGCCGACCGGTGAGTGTCGCGCCGTCGGCCACCGCGTGGGTGCGTGCCCGCGAGGGTGTCGTGCGCGGGCTCGACCCGACCACCCGGGCGCTCCTGGTGTCGGGGCCGAGGCTCACCGAGGCCGAGGCCGAGGCGGCCCGGCTGTCAGCACATTTCGCGGCGCCGGTGGTGCTGGCGGGCCGGGACGCCGCGGTCGAGGCGGTCCTGGGCCACCTGTCCGAGGTGGACGTCGCCCACCTGGCGACCCATGGTCACCACGTGCCGGACAACGCGCTGTTCAGTGGGCTCGAGCTGGCTGACGGACGGCTGATGGGTTACGAGGTGCAGTCCCTGCCGAGGGTGCCCCGTCTCGTGGTCCTGTCCGCCTGCGATGTCGGTCGCCACGACGTCCGGCCCGGCGACGAGTCGCTCGGGGTGGCCACGGCCTTCCTGGGTGCGGGCGCCTCGACGGTCATCGCCAGCGTGACCCGGGTGTCCGACGGCACGATCCCGCAGGTGATGGGCACGGCATACCGCGCGCTCGCCGTGGGGCGGACCCCCGCCCGGGCGGTCGCCGAGGCGGCGGCGGGCACCGGGCTGGTCTGCTTCGGCGCCGGGTGAGATCCCTGTCGTCCGGCGGCGACGGATGCCGCGCGAGCCCGGCGCCGCAACCGTGGCGGCTGCTGGCTCCGGGCCTACGGTGCCTGCACGGCTGTCCGCTGCTCGAGAACGAGGCCGTGCCCGAACGCGAACAGCGGGTCGTCGAAGCCCGGCACGTCCTCGGGGTGCCGGCGCACCTGCTCCATCGACCGCGGCAGGTCGAAGGGCAGCCGGCCGACCGGGGCGATCGTGCCGGTGAGGGCATCCATGAGGGCGGGGTCGCTGGTGCCGTAGGTGCCCACGACGGCACTGGCGATCGTCAGCAGCGGGGTGAGCACCGCAGGCCGGGTCAGGGTGACGTCGATGACGAGGGGGCAGACCTCCGCGAGCCTGCGCAGGCGCACGACCAGGCCCGGGGGGAGGTCGAGCGACCCGGCCTCGAACCACGCCTCGAGGAACAGGTCCGAGCGCGGCTGGAAGGGCGCCGGTAGGCGCACCACCGCCACGTCGGCGTCCGCGGGGTCGGTCACGAGGGTGCCGTGCGGCTCGACCGCCTCGGGCGAGAGGTTCTCCGCGTAGATCCGCAGGCCCCGGGCAAGCGGGAGCACGGGGCGCTCGCCACCCTCCCCGGGCGGCTCGTTGGCGATGACGGTCACCGACCGGGCCTGGGCGGCATACCCCTTCTCGCGGAAGTCGGCCCGGCCCACGGTGGTGGCAGCGGCGTCCTCGTCGAGGTAGGGGTCGTCGAAGAGCCCCAGTCGGAACTTGACGCGGAGCAGGCGGCGGGCCGACTCGTCGATCCGGGCCTCGCTGACCATCCCGGCCGCCAGGAGGTCGAGCAGCACCTCGACGCACTCCTCGCCGCCGAACTGGTCGGCACCCGCCTCGATGACACGCAGCATGCGCTGGTGGACGTCAAGGTGCTCCACGCCCCATGCGCGCGCCGGGAGCACCTGGTCTCCCACGTGGTTGTCGTTGAGCAGCTCCCAGTCGGTCAGGACGACGCCGTCGTAGCCGAGCTCCTCCCGGAGCAGCCCCGTGACGATCTGGGCGTTGAAGCCGAACCCCACGGGTTCGATCCGCTGCTCGGCCACGTCGAGGTCGACCGGCATCCCGTAGTAGGGCATCATCCCAGCCGTGCCCGCCGCGACCATCGCGGGGAAGGGTGCGAGGTGGTCCGCGAACCGGCCACCGGGATAGACCTGCTCGCGTCCGTAGGGGAAGTGCGCGTCCTCACCGTCACGCTGCGGGCCTCCACCGGGGAAGTGCTTGCTGGTGCAGGCCACGCCGGACGTACCGAGCGAGTCGCCCTGGAAGCCCTTGAGATACGCGACCCCGAGCTCGGTGACCAGCGCCGGGTCCTGTCCGAAGGTGCCCGCCTGGCGCGCCCACCGGGGCTCGGTGGCGAGGTCGAGGCAGGGGTGGAGCGCCGCACGGATGCCGACCGCCACGTACTCCTGACGGGCGACGTCCCCGAAGTCCCGCACCGTGGCGGCGTCTCCGATCGCCGCCAGCCCCAACGCTTCCGGCCACTGCGAGAAGTGCTCGGCGGCAAAGGAGACCCCGGCGTTCTGCACGAACGAGTGCCGCGGGTCGCTGGAGACGGTCACCGGTATGCCGTGTGGGGTCTGCTCCGCGAGGGCCTGCAACGCGTTGCTCCACCGGGCCACTAGGCGGGGGTCGCCCAGCTGGTGGACGTTGAAGTGGCTGATGAGCTTCTCGCCGACGACCACGCCGGTCGGGGACTTGCTGATCGCCCCCGCCGTCTCGATCACGCGGCCGTCGGCACCCGCCTCGATGACGGTGTGGAACATCAGCCCGACCTTCTCGCGCAGGCTGAGCCGTTCGAGCAGGTCGGCGACCCGGGACTCCACGTCGAGCCGGGGATCCTCGTAGGGATCCATCCGGCCGTTGCCGTTGAGGTCGCGGTAGGCCACCCCGTCGCTCGTCGTGTGCAGCGTGGGTCGCACACTGGCCTCCTTTCGACAGGCAGGGGCCGCGAGTGCCGCGGCCCCCGATGCGGGTGTGATGTCAGGTCAGGCCGTCCCCGCGCCGAACCTCTCCCTGCCGATGACCGGTCGCAGCATCCTCTCGACCGCCTTGGTGGAGAAGGCCCGACGCAGAAGGTCCCCCTCCATCACATTACCGAGTGCGCCCATGACCATGGCCTGGTCGAGGGACAGGTAGCGACGGGCGACGGCACCGGAGGGCACCGCTGCTGCGTCGAAGAAGCCTCCCTCTCCATAGGCCTTGAGGTCCTTCTCGATCCTGACGAGGTTCGTGTAGGCCTCGCGGGGCTCGTGCATCATGGCGAGGAAGCTCGCGTGCGGGGTGACCACGCCCTGCCCGAAGTCCGGATGAGGGCTGGCGCCCTCGCGACAGTCGCCGAACCCCGCGTCGTAGCTGGTCATCTCCTGGTCGGAGAAATAGCCGTCCGGCCTCAGACCCAGCGCGTCCACGCCGTACTCCCGGTATCCGCCGGCGGGGTCGCTGCACGGGGAGAAGCCCCAGTAGCCGTAGCCCGCCTCATCCATCCCGTGCTCCCGCTGGGCCCGGACGTGCAGGGGGTGGTTGCGCCCCCAGCTCCTCGGTGCCCACGTGGCCTCGGGCACGAACACGTCGGGCATGAGCTCCTCGAACATGCTTCCGCCCCAGCCCGGCACGATGTGCATGCCACGGTAGGTGTAGGCCCCTTCGAAGACGTCGAGGCCGTAGTACCTCCGGGTGCGACCGACGGCCTGGGACTCCTGCCAGGACCAGTCACAGTCGGCGGGGAAGGTGCGCCAGGACGCGTAGTAGTGCCGCGGGGGGATCTGTCCGGTGAGGATGCCGAGATAGCTCGTGATGCGCGTCTCGGACACGGTCGTGTCGTAGTGGTGGTCGGTGTACCAGACGTCGTCCCCGATGCCGATGTGGTTGCCCGTGTAGCCGGCGAACTCGGGAAGTGGAGGTGGAGGGGCGTCGTAGAACCCGCCGTGCAGCAGGCCCCCGGGCCGCACCCCGGGGTGGCTCGTGTCCTCGTCGTAGAACATGTCCCACCGCATGCGGTCGAAGATCCGCGCTGCGCACCGGCCCGCCGTGCGGTCGCTGCCCTTGACGACCAGCAGCGCGGCTCCGAGCCACCCGTTGTCGACGCTCGAGAGGAACGGGTAGACCCGTTTCCCGTCCGCGGGCCAGGTCGTGATGACCTCACCGGTGGCCTCGTCGTACCAGTTGTAGAACATCCCGCTCGCAGTGTGGTGCTCCATCCGGGCCAGGGTCTTCAGGGTGCGCAGGAGGCGGTGCGTGGCCTCACCGCGGGAGATCAACCCGAGCTCTCTCGCCACGACCGTCGACCAGAGGTAGCCGCCGATGTTGGTGGGAGAGGTGTAGCCCGAGCGGTCCGCGGCCGTGAGGCCCTCCTGGATGTTGTCGGCGGGCAGCCCGGTGTGTGCGTCGGTCATCGCGTCCAGGCCGTGCCAGGTGTCCGCTGCCCAGCGCCGCATCCGGTAGGGGCGGGGCGTCATCACCGCGCTTCGGCTGCGCACGAACGCCGGGGCCGACGGTGACGCGATGGCGGACTGCTGACCCGCGGTGAGGGCCAGCAGCGAGGCCGCACCTCCCCCGATCAGGGCGCGACGGGATGGCTGGGACAGCCTGAGGGAGTTGCATGTGGTGTCGAGGTGCGCCTTGTCGAGGTGCGCCATGTCGGGGTGTGTCATGTCGGGTCTCTCCGTCCCTGTGGTTCGTGGGCCGCCGACGTGGAGATCGGTGGCTGGGTGGCGCGGTGGCCGGCGACTACTTGATGCCGGTGGTCGCGATGCCCTCGATGAAGCGGCGCTGGAAGATCAGGAAGACCACGAGGATCGGCAGCACCACGACAGTCGCCCCAGCGAGCAGCAGTCCGTAGTTGGTGCTGTTCTGGCCCGTGGAGTAGAGGGCGAGCGCGACGGGCAGGGTGTACTTGTCCTCGCTCTGCGCCACGACCAACGGCCACAGGAAGTTGTTCCAGCTGCCGAGGAAGGTGAGGATCGCCAGCGTGGCCAGGGCCGGACCGCAGAGGGGCAGGAAGATCTGGCGGAAGATGCGCAGCTCCCCGGCCCCATCCACCCGGGCGGCATCCTGGAGGTCCTTGGGCAGCCCGAGGATGTACTGCCGCATGAGGAACACGCCGAACGGACCGACGAGGAAGGGCAGGAACAACCCGGGCAGGGTGTCGACCAGCCCCATGTTCGCCACCAGGACGAACAGCGGAACGAAGGTCACGACGCCCGGGATCATCAGCGTCGTCATGACGCCGGTGAAGATGAGGCGCTTGCCCCGGAAGTCCAGCATCGCCAGCGCGTAGCCCAGCATCGAGCAGAAGAGCAGGTTGCCGACCGTGACGACCACCGCCACGAGGAGCGAGTTGACGAAGTACTGCCCGAACGAGAGCCGCGAGAAGAGCTGGGTGTAGTTGTCCAGCGTTGCCGTCTCGGGCCACCAGGTGGGTGGGATCTGGCGCAGCTCGCTCTCGGGCTTGAAGCTGCCCAGCGTCATCCAGACGAACGGGGCGACGACCAGGACGAGGGCGACGACGAGCACGACGTAGAGCCACCCCCGGCCCCCTCTGCGTTGACCGACCATACTCATGACCGCATCACGTCCTGTCTCGAAGGAGTCGGAACTGCAGGGCCGTCACGACGGCGATGACGATGAAGATCAGGTAGCTCATCGAGGCTGCATAGCCGTAGCTACCGAAACCGAACTGTTCGTAGGTGTACATCGACACCGAGATGGTGCTGTTGAGCGGCCCGCCCTGAGTCATGACGAAGGGCTCCTCGAAGAACTGCAGGTAGCCGATGGCGGTGGTGACCGAGACGAACAGCAGGGTCGGCCGCAGCAGCGGCAGGGTGATGTTTCGGAACCGCTGCCACGAGTTCGCGCCATCGATCGCCGCGGCCTCGTGCAACGAGGCGGGGACGGCCTGCAGGCCCGCGAGGAAGATGATCATCGCGGTGCCGAAGTTGCGCCAGGAGGCCATCATGATCAGCGCGGGCATCGACCAGTTCGGGTCACCAAGCCAGTTCGGCCCGGTGATGCCGACCCATCCGAGCGCAGTGTTGATGAGCCCGCCGGGGTCCTGCAGGAGGAACCGCCAGACCACGGCCACCGCGACGATCGAGGTGATCACCGGCATGTAGAACCCGAGCCTGAAGATGGCCCGAAACCTGGTGATGCCGGTGTCGAGCGCGACGGCCGAGGCGAGGGCCACGGTGAGCGTCAACGGCATACCGATGAGCACGAAGTATGCCGTGTTGCCGGCGGCCTGCCGGAAGACCGGGTCCGACAGCGCCCGCGTGAAGTTGTCCAGCCCGATGAAGTCGACGGCGAACGGCGTCTTGAGGTCACGCGAGGTGGTGTCGGTGACACTCATGAACAGGGACTGGATCACCGGCCACGCCGTGAAGGCGAGGAAGAGGGTGCAGAACGGGATCGCCAAGGTCCACGCGGCCTGGGTCTGTCGGCGCCGGGCCGTGCTCTGCCGGCCCCCGCGGGGGCCGGTCCGGCTACCCCCCGAGCCCCGGTCCTCGGTGCCTGGCGGGCCGGCCTGGGACGGAGGCACCGCGGCGGGGCCGGTCGTGGTCGTCATGACTCACTGACCCGTGCCGATGGACTGAGCCTGCTGCTGCACCGTCTTCAGGGCGGCGGCGGGGTCCTCACCGCTCTTGGTGACCTTCTCCATCTCGGTGTCGAACCCAGTCACCACCTGCTCCCAGGACGGGAACGTCGGGGGCGCCTGCGCGGTTTCGAGCTGGGTGCCGAAGACCGCCAGCTTCTTGTCCTCGGACAACGCCGGGTCATCCCACGCCGACTGCACCGAGGGGAGGTCCGTGGACTTCTCGTACCACGCGACCTGGGTCTTGGGGGTGCTGAGCCATTCGACGAACTTCCATGCGGCGTCGCGGTTCTGGCTGTTCTTGAAGACCACCAAGTTCGACCCGCCGACGAAGGAGGAGGACTTCTCCGCCTTGGGCATGGGCATGACCGCGTACTTGTCGGCGAAACCCTTCCCACCCACCGTCTCGACGGCGGACATCATCCACGGACCGGAGATGAACATCGGCACCTTGCCGCTGACGAAGTCGGGCTCGGTCGTCGGGGTGGCCGGAGCGGCCTTGTCGGCGATCCCGTCGGTGAAGAAGGACTGGTAGTACTTCACCGCGTCGAGCATCTCCGGGCTGTCGAAGTTGTAGGCGGAGCCGTCCTTGGCGGTGAGGTCGGCGCCGTTGCTCCAGGCGAACGGCAGGATGCTCTGCCACGAGCCGGTGCCACCGGCCTGCAGACCGATACCCCACTTGGCCCCGGCCTTGTCCTGCATGGCCTGGGCCATGTCCTTCAGCCCCGCCTGGGTGGTCGGCGGCTCGGTGATGCCGGCCTTCTCGGCGAGGTCCTTCCGGTAGAACACGACTCGGGTCTCGACGTACCACGGCACCCCGAAGTCGGTGCCGTCGACCTGGGTCGTCTTCTGTGCGCCCTCGAAGAAGGCGGAGGGGTCGATCGACGGGGGCGTCGGGTCCAGTGCGTCGAGGCCGGCGAACTCGCCCATCCACGTGGTGCCCACCATCGCCGCGTCCGGCGTCTTGCCCGCGGTGATGGAGGTGGTGAACTTGTCGTGCGCGGCATTCCAGGGAATCGCGGTCACGTCGATCGTGACGTCTGGGTTCTCGGCCTCGAACTCCTTGGCCAGGGCGGGGAGCTTCTGGCCCTCCGCGCCCATGGCCCAGACCGTGACCTTGCCGGTGGCCGGGCCGCTGGCCACCGCCTGGCCGGTGGCGGGGGCTGCGGCGCCGCCGCTGTCCTCGCGGCCGCAGCCGCCTGCGGACAGGGCGAGGGCCGTGATGCCGGCGATCGAGATGGCGAAGGTGCGTTTCATCGGGTTCTCACTTTCCTGGGGGTGGTGCCGGGGAGGTGCTGCAGGGGGTGCTGCCGCTCATCGGGGGGCGTCGCCGGACGGTTGGTCCGGGCGAGGGACCGGTGGTGCGGCCTCGGTGGCTGGCGGGGAGGGACGGGTGGTGGAGGTCGCGTCGTCGGCGCACCCGCACGACCCGCGGATCACCAGCTCCGTGGGCAGCGTCTGCCGAGCCGCCACGGGGTCGTCCCCGAGCACGCGCTGGTGGAGGCGCTCCGCGGCGAGGGAGCCCAGCGCCTGCACCGGTTGGCGCACCGTCGTCAGCCCTGGACGCACGTAGGCCGCGGCCATCACGTCGTCCCAGCCGACGACGGCGACCTGACCGGGCACGTCGAAGCCCGCGTCCTGGAGATGGGTCATGATCGACAGGGCGAGCTCGTCGTTCGCGCAGACGAGGGCGTCGGCGTCGATCTCGCCCGCCAGGAGTCGGGTCGCCACGGCGACCCCCTCGCTCTCGCGGAAACCGACGAGCACCGGGTCGAGCGGCTCACGGTGCCGGGCTCGGTGTGCGTCGACGAATCCCGCGTGCCGCTCACCGATGTCCGGCCCGGCCGCTGGGTCGCCCACGAAGACGGCGCGGGAGCAGCCGTGGTCGAGCACGTGCCCGGTGAGCGCCTCGGCGCTGGCGCGGTTCTCGGCGCCGATGCTCTCGAAGCCGGCGTGCTCGGCTCCGGCGATGCTGATCACCGGCTTGCCGGCGGTGAGCACCTGGGCCACCTCTGGGGTGAGGGCCGACCCGAGCACGGCGACCGCATCGACGCGGCTGGCCAGTGACCGGACGGCCGCCGCAGGGTCGGCCTTCCCGCGGGTCAGGGTGAGCATCACGCCCCGCCCCAGCTCGGCGGCTCGGGACTCGAACCCCATGAGGAGCTCGGAGTAGTAGGGACCCGCGAGCTCCGGGAGCACCAGGCCGTGGGTCTCGTGCTGGCGCACCGCGAGGCTGCGGGCGGCGCCGAGTGGGATGTAGTCGAGGTCGCTCGCGGCGTCGAGCACCTTGAGCTTCGTGGCCGGGGCCACGGCTCCGACGCCCTGCATCACCCGGGAGACGGTGGCGATCGAGACACCGGCGCGCTCGGCCACAGAGTAGATGGTCGCCGGCGACCTCGACGTCTCCGCCATCTGCGTGCCTCCGCATCTCCTCAGTGAGCTACGACCCGTCGCGCCAACGTCAGTGGTGACGGCGTTGTAAGCGCTTACAACTACGGACCGTATCGCTGGTCGTCCGCCAACGGGGGCTAAGGGACAGGCGGGTTTCCGGCCCGGCGGCCGGCGGGGCCCGACGGCGTGACACGTGTCGGTGCGCCGCTCGAGGCCACCTGGCCGCCCGCTCGGAGTGTCGTCGGACGGCTCGGTTCGCGACCCGGGCACCGCATCGCCGTGATCGACCCGGGCACCGAGGTCGCGGAGGGCACGGCCGTGACCTCAAGGCGAGCATCGGCACCTCTTCGCTCCACCTCCGGCTGGCCGACCCCGCGGACACCTTGGGCTGGCACCGCGCCGTTGAACGTGCTGGGCGCGACGGGGACCGTGTCGCCCGAGGCCGTGCTCGCCGGCCTGCTCGTCATGGTGGGCGCCAAGTCGATCAGCTGGGTCTTCGCGTTCGTCGGCGTCGTCGCGCGCAGCGCCTCGAGCGTGCAGGGCATCTCGATGCTCATCCTCTTCCTGCTGACGTTCCTCTCCAACGCAATCGTCCCGCTCGACACCCTCCCCAGCGGGCTGCGCGCCTTCGCCCGGGCCAACCCGGTGTTGCACCTCATCACGGCTGTCCGGGACCTGCTCAACGAGGGCACCGTGGGCCTCGACCTGCTCGCCACCCTCCGTGGCTCGGGCGCGATGGTCGCCATCTTCGCCCCGCTGACCCTGCGTGCCTACATGCGCAAGGCATGGCCCGGCCCGGCCAGGTGGCCGTACCCGGCACGCAGAAGACCGGTCGCCACGCACCTATCTGTGCGTGGCGGCCGATCTTCTGCGTGACCGGCCGTCGCCGGACGGCCTGCGGCGCGGTGGCGTCAGGGTTCGAGGTCGGAGCGGGCCTGCGAGCGCACCGAGATGGTGATCGAGACACCCAGCTCGCGCAGGGCGTCGCCGACCATCGGCAGCTCGGCCTCACCGGTGAGCGCCACCACCGCTGTCCGGCCGTCGGGGCTGCCAGTCTCCGGCCCGAGGCGCCACGCCACGATGTTCCCCGGGAGGGGCAGGCCACCGACGTAGCTCGCGGCCCGCTCGCGGACCGAGGCGTTGCTCAGGGGGACCGACTCCCCCACCCCTTGGGTGTATGCCGTGTCGTCCAGGGCGTTCGCGGCGCTCAGTGCCGCTCCGTCGGCCACGTCGAGCAGGCGCATGCGGGAGAGGTGGGCGGAGGTCACGGCCACGGTGCCGGAGATGAGCAGGATCGCCACCAGGGCCAGCCCAAGGATGAAGAGGCTGATCGAGCCGGTCTCGTCCCTCCGCGGTCCGGCGCGGCGCAGCCGAGCGGATGACCACGCTCTCACGGCAGTCCCCGGAACCGGTCGACGCTCGAGAGGTGGCTCGCGGTGACCGGCACGGACAGCGGGATCACCCGGCGGGCGAAGGTTGGGATGAGCGGCAGGGGGACGCTGATGGTGGCCGTCGTCTCGACGAGCCCGTCGGGACGCAGACACGGGGACCCGTCGCAGGCGATCGTGAGGCGGCCGCTGTCCTCGAAGGAGTGGTCCAGGAACGCGATCCGCGCCGCCGAGTCCGCCCGGGAGGTCGCGGACTCCCCGACCGACGTCGTCACGTAGGCCCGACCAGCCTCCCGAGCCGCGGTGCTCACGGCATAGGCACCGGCCTGCATGCGCGCGAGCATCATCACCAGGTAGATCAGCGGGATGAGCAGCACTACCCCGAGGAACACGAACTCGACGACGGCACTGCCCCGCTCGTCGCGCCGAGCCGTCGGCCGCATCACTGTGACTCCAAGAAGGCCCGACCGACGACGTCCAGACGGTCGTCGGGGCCGAGAAGACCGAGGACGGGGACGGGCGCGACGACTCGAACCTCGACGACCCGAACACCCGACACGGTGCTCTCCCGGGCGGACACCGTTCGGGCGTAACGCGGCGAGAGCGAGGCGCTGATCAGCTCCTGGGTGCGTGCGACGCCCTGTCCGGGTACGGCATCGGCACGCGCGCCGTACCTCGCACCCTCGGCGGCGCAGGAGATCAGGGTGTTTCGGGTGTGCAGGGCCAGTCCGAGCTGGAAGACGGCCAGGAAGAGGACGAGCACCAGCGAGGAGACCATCGCGAAGTCTGCGGTGGCTGCCCCCCGCTCGGGTCTCGTCCGGTCGCGCACCGGTCGGTCAGGCCTTCACGGACGAGAGGGCACTCTGGAAGAGCGACACCAGCTGCTCCTTCGCCACGACCCACAGGGCCGTGACGAGCCCAGCGGTCATCAGCGTGATGAGCACCCAGCCGGGCACGTCCCCCCGCTCGGCTCGGCGCACCCCCCGGTCGAGGAGGCGGAGGGCCGCGAGCTGGGCTCGAGTCGTGAGTCGTCGGGTCAGCAACATGTCATGTCCTTTCGTACGGGTCAGAGGGTGAAGCGGAAGAAGGTGATGCTGGGAAAGATCGCGAACAGCACGGCGACGGGAAGGATGATGAAGACGACGGGG
>JBBSQC010000057.1:0-23801 GCA_038258215.1 Actinomycetales bacterium
CACATGGTCGAGGTCATCAACAAGCTGGCCCGCGTGCAGCGCCAGATGCTCCAGGACCTCGGGCGCGAGCCCACCCCCGAGGAGCTCGCCAAGGAGCTCGACATGACGCCCGAGAAGGTCGTCGAGGTGCAGAAGTACGGCCGCGAGCCCATCTCGCTGCACACCCCCCTCGGCGAGGACGGCGACAGCGAGTTCGGCGACCTCATCGAGGACTCCGAGGCCGTCGTGCCGGCCGACGCGGTGAGCTTCACCCTCCTGCAGGAGCAGCTGCACTCGGTGCTCGACACCCTCTCCGAGCGAGAGGCCGGCGTCGTCTCGATGCGCTTCGGGCTCACCGACGGCCAGCCGAAGACGCTCGACGAGATCGGCAAGGTCTACGGAGTGACCCGCGAGCGGATCCGTCAGATCGAGTCCAAGACGATGAGCAAGCTGCGCCACCCCAGCCGCAGCCAGGCCCTGCGCGACTACCTCGACTGATCGGACCGGTGACAATCTATCTCAACAGTTCGTTGACAACGATCAGTTGAGAGACGAGGATCGGCGGATGGATGCCGATCACACCGCAGAGCGGGCCCTGGCCGCCGAGTTGGACCGTGCGCGCAAGCACCTCATGGCGGCTGGCGCCACCGAACTGCCGAGGTTCCCCTGGATGGCAGGCCGCGCGCCGCACGACGACATGACACTGCTCCGGTATGCCGTGTGGCGCACGACCACCGGTGCCGGGACGGATGCGCCGGGGGACCTCGGTGCTGCTCTTCGGCTCGTAGGATCTGCTCGGGCCGAGCTGGACGCCATGGAGTCCGGGGTGCTGTTCCTGGCCCGGGCGCAGGGTCTCACCTGGCCCCAGATCGCCGAGCAGCTGGGGGTGCGGTCACCGCAGGCTGCCCAGCAGCGGTTCGAACGAGTCACATCTCGAGCCGATGGCTCCTGAGCGGTGCCACCCCCCTCGCTCCCGGTGGCCCTCACCGGTCGACCTCCTGGTGCTGCACGCCGTCCGGGTGGGCGGGATGGCCACCGAGGCGAGCATCGCCGAGCGATACGACCTCGGCGAGCACCTCGTGGGCGAACAGCTTCTGGACGACCAGGCCGTCGGCTGGGTGACCCGCGTCGAGTTCGCGGACATCTGCGCGTGGACGCTCACCGAGCGAGGCCGGGCCGAGGACACCAGGAGGGTGGGCGAGGAGGTTGACCGGTCCGGGGCCCGCAGCGTTCTGGAGAGATCGCACCACGAGTTCGAGCGCCTCAACGAACGACTGGTCCGGGCGTGCACCGACTGGCAGCTGCGGTCGCGGGTCGGAGAACCGTTCGCCGTCAACGACCACACCGATGCTCGATGGGACACCCGGGTGCTGGCCGACCTGTCCGCACTCGAGCCCGACCTGGTGGAGCTCGTCATCGACCTGACCAGCCCTCTGGTGCGTTTCGGAGGCTATGACGCACGATTCTCGATAGCGCTCGCCCGGGCCCAGGACGGGCAGGGTGAGTGGGTCACGGGCGTCGGTCGCGCGTCCTGCCACTCAGTGTGGATGGAGCTCCACGAGGACCTGCTCTCGACCCTGGGGCGGACACGGGGCGCGGCCGCCGATGACGGACGCCGGGAGCCCTGATGGCGCAGCGTCACGTGTACGTCGCACGGCACGGGATAGCGGGTGCCCCCGTCGCCGAGGCCCCAACCCGCATGCTGGTCGACCTGGCCGACGCCGCCTCCGCCACGTCGGGCCCCAAGGCGGCGAGCCTGGCCGTGCTTCTCCGGCACGGGCTGCCGGTGCCACCCGGCGTGGTGGTGCCCACCCGTTCCTTCCTCGACGCCGTCGCCGACCTCGACCCCGACCTCGGGGGAGGACCGGTCGGCGCATCCACCGCGCGCGCCATCTTCGAAGGGGCCACTGTCTCCCCGGCCCTCGTGGCGGAGATCACCGCTGCGCTCGCCCGCATCGCCGGCTCGACCGGCCGAGGTCGGGTCGCCGTCCGCTCCTCGGCGACGAGCGAGGACGGCGTCAGCGCCTCTGCCGCAGGCCAACACGACTCCTTCCTGGGGCTCAGCGGACTGGAGGCCGTGGTCGATGCCGTCCGCAGGTGCTGGGCGTCCGTGTGGTCCGACCGGGCCGTCGACTACCGGCAGTCGCGCCAGGGGACTGCCGGTGTCGACCCGCCGCAGGCTGCGGTCCTCGTGCAGAAGATGGTGGACGCGGACGTGGCCGGAGTCCTGTTCACCGGGCAGTCGACCCGCGTCGAAGCATCGTGGGGACTCGGTGAGAGCGTCGTCGGGGGGCGCCTCACCCCGGACTCCTGGGTCGTGTCCGCGGGCACCGTGACCCTGCGGTCCGTCGGTGCCAAGACCTCGCGTCTGGACAGCGGGGTCATGGGCACCCTGCGGAGCGCTGTCGGCCCCTTCGACCGCGACCGTCCGTGCCTCACCGACGAGGAGGTGCTGCGGCTCGCGCGCCTGGCCGGCAGGGTCGAGAGCATCCTGGGCGGTCCACAGGACATCGAATGGGCCCTGGTCGACGGGCAGCCGTGGATCCTCCAGGCCCGGCCCGTCACCGCGCGCCTCCCCGACGCTCCGGCTTCGTCCACTGAGACCCACCACGACGACGGGTGCCTGAGGGGGGCCCCCGCCAGCCCGGGCACCGGAACCGGCCCGGCACGCGTGGTGACGGGCCCCTGGGACTTCTGCACCCTGCGCCGGGGCGACGTGCTCGTGTGCCGGGAGACCGACGTGGCGTGGGCCCCGCTCTTCGGTCTCGTGGCCGCCGTGGTCACCGAGACCGGCGGCCTGCTCTCGCACGCCGCAATCGTGGCCCGCGAAATGGGAGTTCCAGCCGTCCTGGCCGTCCCGGGGGCGACCACCGCCGTGCGCGACGGCGCGATCCTCGAGGTCGACGGGACGAGGGGCCGGGTCTCGCTCGTCGATCGAACCCGTGCAGGCGGCTGACCTGCTGAGCGCTCCCGGCGCCTGGCTAGGAGTCCTCGTCGGCGTCGGTGCTCGCGGGACCACGGCCGGTGAGCCGGCGGGCCAGGCCCGACCAGTGCTGGAGACCTTCCTGCGGGAGGAGCAGCGCTCGAAGCCTCGCGGGGCGCCGCCGCCGCGAGCGGGCCGCCCGCCAGACCGTGCGCGAGTCCTCCGTGACGTCCGCCAAGGTCGTGCCCGGTCGGGCATAGCGCGCCTGCTCCAACGTGGCAGCCACTCGGCCGAGGGCCGCGTTCTCCTCCGTGGTGAGGTAGGCGTCCCGGCCCAGCAGGCGTGACGCCTGCCGCGGGGTCGCACCGTCCGGGAGCACCAGACCGATGTCCTGGAGTCGCAGCAGCAGCGACTGCCACTGCGCCTCGACCCTCTCGGCGTCGTCATCCGCCGCGCGCCGTGATCGCCGCCGGGCCAGCCAGGCGCCCAGCGGCACCACCGCGACCCCCATCAGCCCCAGCACGAGCACCACGATGGCCGTGAGGTTGTCGGCCAGGACGCCACCCACCCCGCGCGCCGACGCGGACCCCTGCGTGACCGTGTCCGCGGTCACGTCCCGCTCCTGCTGCGCGGCGCTGCCGCCGGCGGGGGTCGAGGAGCTCGCCGAGGGGGTCGGCGCCGCACTGGACCCGATCTCGGTGGGCTCGAGGGAGTACTCCGGCGCCACGCCGCTGCGGGTGCCCGGTGTCGGCTCGAAGCGGACCCAGCCGAGCTGCGGGAAGTAGAGCTCGGGCCACGCGTGGGCGTCGGAGACGCGCACGATCCGGTCGTCTCCGTCGGGCGACCCCGGGAGGTAGCCGACCGCCATCCGCGCCGGGATGCCGGCGGCCCGCGAGAGCATCACCATGGCCGTGGTGAACTGTACGCAGTAGCCGCGCTTGTCCTCCAGGAACCGCACCAGCGGCTCCTCGGGCGAGGTCCCGTCCGCGGCCTCGTCAGCGAGCTCGAGCGAGTAGGTGAACCGGGTGCCGCGCAGGTAGGCCTGGATCTTGCGGGCCACCTCGATGGCGGGGTCCGAGCTCGTCGTGAGCTGGCCGAGCAGCTCGCGCACCGCCGGCTCGGCGGCGGGGTCCACCGCCAGGTTGACCGAGTCGGCCGGCGGGTTGGCACGGTCGGTGGCGAACTGGGCCGCGTCCGGGTCGAGCTGCAGGAAGTCGACGGCGTAGGAGTCCACCCGTTGGGTCAGCTGCACCGACCCTGTGACGGACACGTCCCACGACCCGTCCGGGAACGGTGACCCCACCGCGCCCGGGGGGAGCGCGACCTGCGGGACGCCGACCTTGTTCTCCCTGACGACCATGCTGGCGGGCTGACGGGGGACGTCCGAGGCCACCTGGGGTGGGGGCAGCCGCCCGTCGACGGGTACGAAGGTGAAGTTCGACTGCGCCGTCCACGTGCCGTCCGCGTACGCGTCGAGGATGGCCACGCGCAGCGGGACCAGGCGGCTCGCGTTGCTCCGGTAGACGAGCACGGGATCGCTGGAGCGGCTCCCGAGGTCGCGGGCGATGTCCACGCTGGAGGACAGCCGCACGGCGCCACCGGACCCGCCACGACCGGAGTCGGACTGACCGAGGCCGTCGGCCAGGAACGTCGTCGGCAGGTGCGGCACCACGCCGGGCAGCACCACGGCGGCCGCCAGTGCGCTGGCACCGACGACGCGACCCATGGTCGCGAAGGCGGTGGACGGGTCGGCCATCGGTCCGCGCGAGGACCGTGAGGTGACCCCGCCCCACGACCTCAGGGCCAGCACTCCCTGCCGGCCCAGCATCGCCATCCAGCACACCGCCGGCGGCAGGATGTACCAGACGGGCAGTCCCGCACCGGAGTTGGTGGCCGAGGCGAGGTATGCCGTGAGCAGTGGGACCCCGGCCGCGGCCGGGCTGCGGAAGGTGACACCGGCGGCATCGACGGCGACCGCGGTCAGCCCGATGAGCAACGAGATCGCGAGGATCGTGCCGCGGTTCGAGGGCGCCGGCGCGGTGTAGCTGGTCACCGTGGCGTAGGCCTGGTCCAACAGGACACCGAAGGTCCGGGCGGTCTCTGGCGTGGGCACCACCCCTCGCCACAGGTGTCCTTGTCCGTGCATGACGGCCGCGCCACCCACGAGCAGGACCGCCTGCCCGAGGACCACCGCGACGCGCGACACGATGAGGGACCGCAGGCCCATGCCGGCCAGGGCGACGAGCAGCACGAGGACCACGCTCGGGCGGAACCACGCGGCGGGAGTGAACAGGGTGACCAGCGGCAGGCTCGCGGTGAGCGTGGCCAGCGCTGCCAGGGCCGCCTCTGCCGGCCTCGCGCGGTTCACCGGACACCTGCGGGCTGCGCGCCGACGAGGGCGGACCAGGCCTGGACCTGGGTGGTGCGCGGCCCGATGGTGGTGGTGAGCCAGCCCGAGGTGGCGAGGACGGACGAGGTCGCGCCGGCGCGGTCCTGTCCCGGCGCTCCGCCGGAGGTCCGAGCGCCGAACGCCCGGGTGTCCACGATGAACGCGATCCCGGCCGATCCCGGCTGCCGCAGGCCGGCCAGGGTGCGGGCGTCCTCGTCCGAGAGGGCGCCACCGACGTAGACCACGAGCCCCCCCTGAGCGGTGAGCGCGCTCGCAGCGTGCAGCACCGAACGCAGGACCTCGTCGGAGTCGGTGGAGATCCGGGCCAACCGGTCCAGGCAGTCCTCCAGGCTCTCGTCGTGGTGGGCCCCGACGTCCGAGCCGGCAGCCGGGGTGAGCAGGTGCACGGCATACCGCAGCCCGACCAGGTGGGAGAGCACCGACGCCACCGTGGTCACGCACCACTCGAAGGAGCTGCTGCGGCCGGAGCCGACCTGCCCGGAGCGGCTGGAGTCCAGGAGGACCACGGCCCGTCGCTTGGCCGGGCGGTCCTCCTGACGGACCATCATCGCCCCGGTGCGGGCGGTGGCGGGCCAGTGGATCCGCCGGAGGTCGTCGCCGTCGCGATACTCACGGACGGTCTGGTCGTCCTCGCCGTGCAGCGCCACCATGTGGGGCACCGACCCCTCCGACCCGATCCCGCTGCCCAGCGCGCGACCGGTCGGCAGAGGAACCACGCGGGGGAGGACGACCACCTCACCCGCACCGCTCACGGCGCTGGTGCGCAGGCTGAGCCCGAAGGGGTCGCGCACCCGCACCCCGAGGGGCCCTAGTCGGTGCAGACCCCGACTGTGCGCCCTGACGGTGTACTGGATCTCCTGAGACTCACCCGGGCGCAACGAAGGCAGGACGAACCGTGGTCGGTCCCCGAGGGCGTAGTCCAGCGACTCCTCGGCCATGAGCACCGGTGACAGCGTGCTCTCGGCGTTGCGGAGCGACACGGTGACCACGGCGCGCTCCCCGATGGCGACGCGTGCCGGGGACACGGTCCGCGACACCTCCAGGCGCAGCCCGTGCCTGGCCACGAGCAGCGTCCCGATGGAGGCCAGGGCCAGCAGCAGCACGCCGACCCGGGTCAGGTCCCGCTGGCCGAGGAGCAGCCCCGCCGCCACGAGCACGACGCCGCAGCCGACGAAGGCCATGCCGCGGGTGGTGAGGGAGCGTCGGAGCCTGCGCACGGCGGGACTGTCCTCAGCGGGTGGGGGCCGGGACCCGCACGCGCTGCAGCAGGTCCGTGAGGACGTCCGCTGCGGTGCGGTGGGCCATCTGCGTCTCACCCGTGGGGATGAGCCGGTGGGCGAGCACGGGGACGGCGATCTGCTGCACGTCGTCGGGGAGGACGTGGTCGCGACCGGCCAGGGCCGCGTGGGCTCGGGACGCGCGCAGCAGGTGGATGCTGGCCCGCGGGGACGCCCCGAGACGCAGGGCCGAGCTCGAGCGGGTCGCGTGGGTGAGGTCGACGATGTACTGCCGCACGGCCTGCGAGGCGTGCACGCGCCGGACGGCCGCGATCATCGCCGAGACGCTGACGGCGTCGGTCACCGGGCCCAGGCGCTCCAGGGGTGAGTCCCCGCCGTGGATCTCCAGCATCTGGAGCTCGCTGCGTGCGGAGGGGTAGCCCATCGAGATGCGCGCCATGAAGCGGTCCCGCTGCGCCTCGGGGAGGGGGTAGGTGCCCTCCATCTCGATGGGGTTCTGGGTGGCCATGACCATGAACGGCCGGGGCAGGGTGTAGGTGGTGCCGTCGACGGTGACCTGACCCTCCTCCATGCACTCCAGCAGGGCGCTCTGGGTCTTGGGGGACGCCCGGTTTATCTCGTCCCCTACGACGACGTTCGCGAAGATGGCTCCCGGCCTGAACTCGAAGTCCCGCACGTCCTGGTTGAAGACCGAGACGCCGGTGATGTCGCTGGGGAGCAGGTCGGGGGTGAACTGCACCCGTCGCACCGAGCAGTCGATGGTGCGGGCCAGCGTCTTGGCGAGCAGGGTCTTGCCGACCCCGGGCACGTCCTCGACGAGCAGGTGCCCCTCGGCGAGCAGCACGGTGATGGCCGTGCGGACCACGGACTGCTTGCCCTCGATGACGGAGTTCATCGCGGCGGCCAGCGAGGCCGAGACCTGGAGGACCTGGTCCAAGGAGGCACCCCGGATGCCGGGGTCGCGGTCGTTGCCCTCCTGCGCCTGCCGCTGGTGCTCGGTCTCGCTCACGTCTCGTCCCTTCATCACGGCGCTGCGCGCTTCTCCCGTCGGTGCAGGCTCAACGCGCGACCCCGGCCCGGTGTGCCCTCAATCGTGCCTCACGAGCGGCCCGGCAGGGCGGAATCGGGATGCCAACCCTGAACCACCGGCGTCGATGGCGACCGCGCTCGAGGACGGTGACCCGAGCGTCGCGGTCGGAGGACGGCGAGTGCCAGTCAGATGCTCCACTTCACTCCACTGGGTCTGACCTGCGATATCTCCCAAACTAGGCCGAGTTGCACGGTGGAATAGGTCGAGACTGGAGCCAAAGTGGAGTAAAGTGGAGGACATCGGCAGGAATCGGCGCACAGGGGTGAGGAGGTGGGTCCGTGGACGAGTTCCTCGGCACCCACACTCCGCGACTGGACGACAAGGGCCGCCTGTTCCTGCCCGCCCGGTTCCGCGCGGCGCTCGCGGGTGGGCTGGTCGTGACGACCGGTCAGGAGGGGTGCCTCTACGTCTTCCCCACCGCCGAGTTCCAGCGGATCTCCACGCTCATGCAGTCCGCGCCGGGAGCGTCCAAGCGGATCCGCGACTTCGTCCGGGTCTTCCGGGCCAGCGCCCACCCCGACACCCCCGACAAGCAGGGGCGAGTGACCATTCCGGCGGCCCTGCGGGCCTACGCCCGCCTCGACAAGGAGTGCACGGTCATCGGCAACGGCGGCCGGCTCGAGGTCTGGGACAGCACCGCCTGGGCGGACTACCTGGCCGAGGTCATGCCGGCCTACTCGTCCTACTCCGTGGACTCCGAGGAGGTGGTGCCGGGACTGTGACCGGCCGACACCACGACCCCCCACCCACCCGACACCCCGCCCATCGCAGGACCGCCCGAGACCACGACACGACCGACCCGACCGCCGGCCTCCAGCCGACCGATCCCGACGCGACGTCCCCCGCGCCGGGCCCGGCTCGGATGGGGACCAGCCGCCGGGTCGGGCAGTACCCGGCCAGGACGAGCCGGCCCCCAGCACCGCAGGACAGGAGCACCGCATGACCCACCGAGGAGATGCCGCCGAGCGGCACGTCCCGGTGCTCCGTGAGCGCATCGTCGAGCTGCTCGCACCGTCCCTGGCGAAGGAGGGCACCGTCTGCGTGGACGCCACCCTGGGGATGGGTGGGCACGCCGAGGTGCTGCTCGAGGCCTGCCCGTCGGTGCGGGTCATCGGACTCGACCGCGACGAGGAGGCGCTCGTCCTCGCCGGCGAACGACTGTCCCGCTTCGGCGACCGCTTCGTCGCCGTGCACGCGGTCTACGACGAGATCGACGCGGTCGCGCAGAGCGAGGCGGGGGGCGCCGTGAACGGCATCCTCTTCGACCTCGGGGTGTCCTCCCTCCAGCTCGACGAGGCCGACCGCGGGTTCGCGTACCGGCACGACGCGCCCCTCGACATGCGCATGGACCAGTCCGAGGGCGTCACGGCGGCCGACGTGCTCAACACCTACGAGGTCTCCGAGCTCGCCCGCATCCTGCGGACCTACGGCGAGGAGCGCTTCGCCGGGCGGATCTCCAACGCCATCGTGCGTGAACGCCAGCGCGCGCCGTTCACGACGTCGGCGCGCCTGGTCGACCTCCTGCGCGAGGCGATCCCCGCCGCGAGCCAGCGCACCGGGGGACACCCCGCGAAGCGGACCTTCCAGGCCCTGCGCATCGAGGTCAACGACGAGCTCCGGGTCTGGGAGCGGGCGGTGACCGCCGCGATCGGGGTGCTCGCGCCGGAGGGCCGGATCGCCGTCCTGTCCTACCACTCCCTCGAGGACCGCATCACCAAGCAGGCCCTCGTGGCCGGGGCCCGCTCGCGCACTCCCCACGGTATGCCGGTGGAGCGCCCCGAGGACGCCGCCTACCTCCGCCTGCTGACCCGAGGCGCCGAGGTGCCCGGCGATGACGAGCAGCGAACCAACCCACGATCCGCCTCGGCCCGGCTCCGCGCCGCCGAACGTGTCACCGCCACGACAGGAGCTCCCCGATGAGCCAGCTCGCCCCGGTCCGTCCGCTGTCCCGCCCGGGACCGAGGAGGAGCACCGCGACCCCTCGGTCGCTGCGCGTCGTCACCGCCTCCGACCCTCAGGGCAACGGGGGTTTCGTGGCCCTCTGCGTCGCGCTGCTGCTCGCCGGCTTCATCGGGGTGCTGCTGCTCAACACGGCGATGGCCAAGGGGTCCTACACCATGCGCGACCTCCAGCAGCGCTCCGACGAGCTCACCGACAGCCAGGACGCACTGCGCCACGCCATCGACGGTGTGTCCGGTCCCGGGCCCCTCGCCAAGCGCGCGCAGGCCCTCGGCATGGTGCCCGCCGAGACCCCGGCCTTCCTCAGGCTCTCGGACGGCACGGTTCTCGGCGTGGCGAAGGCGGCGAAGGAGAACGACCGCTTTAGCGTGGTCACCGAGGCGAACACGCTGCCGGCCCCGGCCGTCGTCGTGCCGACCACGACGATGACCCCGGCCACCGCGTCGACGTTCATGACCACCACGCCCTCGATCCGCTGACCAGACCACCGCCACCTGGAGACCACGTGACCCAGCGCAGGAGCACCCCGCCGACCAGCGGACCGCGCCCCTCCGCGCCGCGGAGGCGACCCAGCCCCGGTGCCGCCCGCGGGGGCGGTGGTGGCGGGCGGGGGAGCCGCCCCACCCCCCGGAAGCCGTCACGAACCCCCTCGGCCAACCCGCGCCGACGGATGCGAGCCCTCACGGTTGCGGGCCTCTTCGTCCTGAGCATCTTCGCGGCCCAGCTGGTCCGGATCCAGGGCTTCGACGCCCAGGCCGTCGCGAAGGAGGCCCAGATCAAGCGGGAGGCCGCGCAGATCATCCCGGCGGCTCGTGGGCAGGTGCTGTCCGCCGATGGCACCGTGCTCGCCTCCAGCGTCGTCCGGGAGGTCGTCATCGCCGACCAGCAGGCGGTCTGCACCTACGGCACGAGGAAGAACGCCTGCAGCCCGGAGACGTCGCCGGTCGCGGTCCGCCAGGCGGCGGCCGCGCTCGCCCCGTTGCTGGACACGACGATCGAGGACCTGGCCACCGAGCTCACCGGCACCAGTCGCTACCGCATCCTCAGCCGGGAGGTCACGCCGCTGACGTGGAACACCATCGCCAAGCTCGGCATCCCCGGCATCTACCGCGACCGGCGCGAGACCCGCTCGGAGCGCACCTACCCCCAAGGTGCGACCACGGCGGCCCTGGTCGGCTACATCACGGGCGACGGCAAGCCCGGTGGCGGTGTGGAGCTGATGATGGAGAAGGAGCTCCAGGGCACGCCGGGACGGCAGACCTTCGAGCAGGGTCGGGACGGCACGGTCATCCCGGCCGCCTCGGGGACCACGATCCCCGCCGTCGACGGCGAGGACGTGACCCTCACCGTCAACTCGAGCCTGCAGTGGTACGCGCAGAACGCCCTGGCGCAGCGGATCAAGGAGACCAAGGCGACCTCCGGCACCGTGGTGATCATGAACGCGAAGACCGGGGACCTGCTCAGCGTGGCCTCCTACCCGACCTTCGACCCGACCCAGGACGTGGGCAAGGAGGGCGCCCGGCTGGGCAACTACGCCTTCTCCGACGTCTTCGAGCCGGGATCCACGGCCAAGATCATGACCATCTCGGCGGCGCTCGAGGAGAAGACGGTCACCCCATCCACCCCCGTCGTCATCCCCAACCGGCTCCGGCGCTACGACGCGAACTTCAAGGACAGCCACGAGCACGCCACGGAGTACCGCACCGTCGCGGGGACCCTGGCCGAGTCGAGCAACATCGGGACCGTCCTCATCAGCGAGACGATGACACCGGCCACGATGGAGTCCTACTTCCACAAGTTCGGGTTGGGTCAGAAGTCGGGCACCGGCTATCCCGGTGAGTCCCGCGGCCTGCTCCCCGCGTCGGACACCTGGAGCGGCACGAAGAAGGCGACGGTGGCCTTCGGGCAGGGCATCGCCGTGACGGCCATCCAGGCGGCGTCGGTGTTCCAGACCATCGCCAACGACGGCGTGCGCGTCGAGCCACGACTCGTGGACAGCGTCAGGGCCGGGGACGGCACGGTCACCACGACGCCCGCGTCGAAGTCCAAGCGGGTGGTGTCCCACCGGACCGCGGCCGACGTCAGCCGGATGCTCGAGGGTGTGGTCAGCCCGGACGGAACGGCCGAGGAGGCCCAGATCGCCGGCTATCGTGTCGCGGGCAAGACCGGCACGGCGGACTTCTTCGACTCCCGGGTCGGCTCCTACAGCGGCCACACCGCGAGCTTCATCGGCTACGCGCCCGCGGACGACCCGCAGATCGTCGTCGCGGTCATCGTCCAGAAGCCGACGTACCCCTTCTTCGGTGGGTACGTCGCGGGCCCGGTGTTCAAGGACGTCACGACCTACGCCCTCCAGGAGCTGGGGATCCCGCCGACGGGGAGCACGCCCGTCCCGGTCACCCTGGAGGTTGACCCCGAGGAGGCCGAGGCGGACCCGACCCTGCTCAAGAACGGCCGTGATCGCGTCGCGCGGTAGGCTCCTGCGACGTGCCCGCGCCCCGCCCCACCTCCGTCCACGGCACCTCCCTCGGTGACCTCGCGGCGCTGCTGGGCCTCCCCGCCCCGGACCCGGCGGCGGTGGTCACCGGCGTGACCCTCGACTCCCGCGCGGTGCGGTCCGGAGACCTGTATGCCGCCCTGCCCGGCGCTCGGGCCCACGGCGCGCAGTTCGCGTGGAGTGCCGCGGAGGCCGGCGCGGTGGCCGTCCTCACCGATGCCGAGGGGGCCGACGTCGTGACGGCGCAGGGGCTCGCCCTGCCCGTGCTCGTGGTGCCCTCCCCGCGAGAGGTCCTGGGGCAGGTGGCCGCGGTGGTGCTCGGCACCGCGGAGACGACGCTGCGGCTGGTGGGCATCACCGGCACCAACGGGAAGACGACGACGGCATACCTGCTCGACTCGGCCCTGCGGGCTCTCGGGCGGGAACCGGGGCTGATCGGCACGGTGGAGACGAGGATCGGCGACGAGCGGCTCGACAGCGTGCGCACGACACCGGAGGCCCCCGAGCTGCACGCGATCCTCGCGGTGATGGCCGAGCGGGGCCTGGAGACCTGCGTCATGGAGGTGTCCAGCCACGCCCTGGCCCAGCACCGGGTCGACGGGGTGGTCTACGACGTCGCACTGTTCACCAACCTCTCCCAGGACCACCTCGACTTCCACGGTGACATGGAGACCTACTTCGCCGTCAAGGCCGACCTCTTCACCCCGCGTCGGGCGAGGTTGGGCCTGGTCTGCACGGACGACCCGTGGGGTCTCCGGCTCGCCGGCAGTGCAGAGGTGCCGGTGGAGACCATCGGCGCCACCGGCGAGCCCGACTGGCGCATCGTCATCGACGCGGGCGACCCCTCGGCGTTCCGGCTGCTCGGTCGAGGCCTGGACCTCCACCTGAGGTCGATCCTCCCCGGGGACTTCAACGTCACCAACACGGCCATGGCCGCGGCCTCGCTCGTCCTGCTCGGCGAGGACCCCGATGCCGTGGAGGCCGCCGTGCGCACCGATCCCCACGTGCCCGGACGGATGGAACGGGTCACGGCGGGCGGGCGCGGGGAGCCGCTCGCCGTGGTCGACTACGCGCACACCCCCGATGCGATCCACGCGGCGCTCTCCGCGCTCCGGCCCAGGACCGACGGCGTCCTGGTCTGCGTCACGGGCGCCGGCGGTGACCGGGACCGGGACAAGCGCCGGGCCATGGGGGTCGCGGCCGCGGAGGTCGCGGACCTCGTGGTGGTGACCGACGACAACCCCCGCTCGGAGGACCCCGCCACGATCAGGGCCGCGATCCTGGGCGGCGTGGAGTCGGTGCGGGCCGCGGGGCGGGCCCTCGAGGTGATCGAGGTGGGCGACCGGCGAGCGGCGATCCGCGCGGCGGTCAGGGCCGTGGCCGGTGACTCGACGGCCACCGTCGCCGTCGTCGGGAAGGGGCACGAGACCGGTCAGGAGGTCGACGGGGTGGTGCACCCGTTCGACGACCGCCGCGAGCTGCGCGAGGCGCTGGCGGCCGGCGAGCCGGGGCCCGGAGGACCACCGTGATCCGCCTCTCTCTGGCCGAGGTCGCCTCGGTGGTGGGTGGCTCGCTCGCCGGGATCAGCGAGGAGGATGCCCGCGCGGCCGTCGTCGACGGGCCGGTCGTGACCGACTCGCGGGAGGCCGGCCCGGGTGGGCTGTACGTCGCGCGGGTGGGCGAGCACGCCGACGGTCACGACTTCGTCGGGGGCGCGGTCGACCGGGGCGCGGTCGCGGCCCTGGTGACCCGACCCGTGGAGGGCGCGACCTGTGTCGTCGTCGCCGACACCCAGGCGGCCTTCGCCGCACTGTCGCGCGCGGTGGTCGAGCGGGTGCCGGGGCTCGAGGTCGTCGGCATCACCGGCTCCTCTGGGAAGACGAGCACCAAGGACCTTCTCGGCGCCGTGCTCACCGGGGTCGGTCCCACCGTCGCGCCGCTCGGGTCCTACAACTCGGAGGTCGGGGTGCCGCTCACCGTCTGCCGGGTCACCGAGGAGACGCGTTACCTGGTCGTCGAGATGGGGGCCCGAGGGCCGGGCCACGTCCGCTACCTCACCGAGATGGCCCCGCCGCGGATCGGTGTGGTGCTCAACGTCGGCACGGCCCACCTCGGGGAGTTCGGCTCCCGCGAGGCCATCGGCCTCGCGAAGTCGGAGCTCGTCCAGGCCGTGCCTGCCGATGGGCTCGCCGTGCTCAACGCCGACGACGACATCGTCGCGGCCATGGCCTCGTCCTGCGCGGGGCGGGTGGTGCTGGTGGGGGAGGCCGCGGATGCGCACGTGCGGGCCGAGTCGGTGGAGCTGGACGCCCATGGCTTCCCCACCTTCGACGTGCTCACGTCGGCGGGCCGGGGGCGGGTGCGACTCGGCCTGGTCGGCCGCCACCACGTGGGCAACGCGCTCGCCGTGCTCGCCGTGGTCCTCGAGCTCGGCATGTCGCTGACCGAGGCCCTCGCGGCGGTCGAGCGCGCCCGGCCGGCCAGCCGCTGGCGGATGGAGGTCACCGAGCGCGTCGACGGCGTCACGGTCGTCAACGACGCCTACAACGCCAACCCCGACTCGATGCGGGCGGCCCTCGCCGCCCTCGAGCAGCTCGGGCGGGGCCGGCGCACCTGGGCGGTCCTCGGGTCGATGCTCGAGCTCGGCGAGGAGAGCGACGCCCTGCACGCCGGGGTCGGCGCCGACGCCGTGGCCCGCGGCGTCGACGAGCTCCTCGTCGTCGGTGACCTCGCGCGGGCCACGGCCGACGGCGCCGAGGCGGCTCTGGCCGAGGCGTCCCGACCGGCTCGTGGGCCCGGCGGCCGCACCCGGGTGCGCCGCGTCCCGGACGCCGAGTCGGCCGAGTCGATCCTGCGCTCCGAGCTCCGGCGCGGCGACGTCGCCTTGTTCAAGTCCAGCCGTGACGCCGGGCTACGGTTGCTCGGAGACAGGCTGGCCGCACCCCAGGAGGAGGACCCGACGTGAAGGCTGTGCTCATCGCGGCCGTCGTGTCGCTCGTGATCTCCCTCTTCGGGACCCCGCTCTTCATCCGATACCTCGTGCGCAAGGGCTACGGCCAGTTCATCCGGGACGACGGTCCGACGTCGCACCACACCAAGCGCGGCACTCCCACCATGGGCGGTGCCGTCATCGTGGGGGCGTCGCTGGCCGGCTACGCGGTGGCCCACCTCGTCACCCACAGCGGCCCGTCGGTCAGCGGCCTGCTCGTGCTCTTCCTCATGACCGGGCTGGGCTTCATCGGCTTCCTCGACGACTTCATCAAGATCAGCAAGCAGCGCAGCCTCGGGTTGCGGTCCGGGGAGAAGCTCGCCGGCCAGACCCTCGTCGCCGTGGTCTTCGCGATCCTCGCTCTGCGCTTCCCCAACAGCTCCTTCCGCACCCCGGCGGCGACCACCGTGTCCTTCGTGCGCGACACCAGCCTCGACCTCGCCTTCATGGGCGCGCTCGGCGGGATCATCCTCTTCGTGGTGTGGGCCAACGTCATCGTCGCGGGCACCTCCAACGGGGTGAACCTCACCGACGGGCTCGACGGGCTCGCCACCGGTGCCTCGGTGATGGTCTTCGCGGCCTACGTGCTGATCAGCATCTGGCAGTTCAACCAGAACTGCCAGTGGAACCCGGGCACCACGTGCTACGAGGTGCGCGACCCGCAGGACCTCGCGATCGTCGCCGTCTGCGGGATGGGGGCCTGCTTCGGCTTCCTGTGGTGGAACGCCGCGCCCGCGAAGATCTTCATGGGCGACACCGGGTCCCTCGCCCTGGGCGGTGCCCTGGCCGGTCTCGCGGTCCTCACCCGCACCGAATTGCTCATCGTCATCCTCGGCGGGCTCTTCGTGACCATCACCCTCTCGGTCATCATCCAGGTGCTGTCCTTCAAGAGCACCGGCAAGCGGGTCTTCCGGATGGCGCCCCTCCAGCACCACTTCGAGCTGCTCGGGTGGCAGGAGGTCACGATCGTCATCCGGTTCTGGATCGTCGCGGGGCTCTTCGTCGCGCTGGGGCTGGGGCTGTTCTACGCCGAGTGGGTCGTGGGGGCGTGACGAGCGTCCCACCCCCGGGAGGCCGCATCGTCGGGCTGACCCACCGCGACGCCGACTGGGCGAGGCTGCGCGTGGTCGTCGCCGGGCTCGGGGTCAGCGGGTTCGCCGCGGCCGACGCGCTGCTCGAGCGCGGCGCCCTCGTGACCGTCGTGGACGCCGCCGTCCCCGCGGAGGGTTCGGCGGGCTCGGAGCGGGCCAGGCTCCTGGACATCCTCGGGGCAGGGCTCCGCCTCGGAGCGCAGCACACGGCAAGCCTGCCGGACGAGCCCGTCGACCTCGTCGTCACCTCCCCGGGATGGCGCCCCGACCACCCGCTGCTCACCCGGGCCGCCGCGGCCGGGATCCCGGTGTGGGGCGAGGTCGAGCTCGCGTGGCGGATGCGGCCCCGGGAAGGAGCGGCTCCGTGGCTCACCGTGACGGGCACCAACGGCAAGACCACGACGGTGCGGATGCTCACCGCCATCCTGACGGCCGCCGGGCTGCGGACCTGCAGCGCGGGAAACGTCGGCACGCCGATCCTCGAGGTGGTGATGGACCCCCACCCGTATGACGTCATCGCCGTCGAGCTCTCCAGCTTCCAGCTGCACTGGTCGCACTCGATCGCTCCGCGGGCCTCGGCCTGCCTGAACGTCGCGCCGGACCACGTCGACTGGCACGGCTCCCTGGAGGAGTACGCCGCCGCGAAGGGAAAGGTCTACGAGCGCACCGAGGTCGCGTGCGTCTACAACGTCGAGGACGAGATGACCCGCCGCCTCGTCGAGGACGCCGAGGTGCAGGAGGGGTGCCGAGCCGTCGGCTTCACCATCGGCGTGCCCGGCCGGTCGATGGTCGGGCTCGTCGACGATGTCCTGGCCGACCGCGCCTTCGTGGAGCAGCGCGAGACCTCGGCGGCCGAGCTCGCGACGCTGGAGGACCTGCGCGGTGACGCACCGAGCGCCGCGCCGCACCTCGTCGCCAACGCGCTGGCCGCGGCGGCGCTGGCCCGTGCCCACGGGGTGCCGGCCGCCGCGGTCCGGGCGGGTCTGCGAGCCTTCCGGCCCGAGCCGCACCGCATCACCGAGGTGGGGACCTTCGGCGGGGTGCGGTGGGTGGACGACTCCAAGGCCACCAACCCCCATGCGGCACAGGCGAGCCTCGCGGCATACGACTCGGTGGTGTGGATCGCCGGCGGGCTGCTCAAGGGGGCCGACGTGGACTCCCTCGTCGCCGGCGCCGTCGACCGGCTGAGGGGTGTGGTGCTCATCGGACGGGACCGGGGGGCCATCGCCGAGGCACTCGCCCGACACGCACCGGATGTCCCGGTCATCGACCTCGAGGACACCGACACTAAGGCCATGGACCGGGTCGTGACGGAAGCGCTTTCGCTCGCCCGAGCAGGCGATGTCGTCCTGCTGGCCCCCGCCGCCGCGTCCATGGACATGTTCGCCGACTACGGCGCGCGCGGTGACTCCTTCGTCGAAGCGGTCCGCCGGCTCGCCGCAGGGGAGTAGCCCGTGAGCAGCACGACCGCCCCGAGCCGGAACCGGCCGAGAGCGTCAGGGGCCTCGACGAGGGCCCGCGACTGGCTCTCGCGCCTCGACTCGCCCGTCACGACCTACTACCTCCTCGTGTGCGTCGCGGCCGCGCTCGTGATCTTCGGGCTGATCATGGTGCTGTCGGCCTCCTCGATCGTGTCCCTCGACACGACCTCATCGGCGTACTCGATCTTCCTGAGCCAGCTCGTCTTCGCCATCATCGGCACGGTCGCGCTCGTGGTGGCCTCCCGCATCCCGGTGCGGGCCTGGAAGAAGCTCGCGCTGCCGCTGCTGGTGGTCGCCGTGGTGCTCCAGCTCCTCGTCCTCACCCCGCTGGGCGTGGAGGTGCAGGGCAACCGGAACTGGATCCGCGTGGGGCCGATCACCGTGCAACCCTCCGAGCTCATCAAGCTCGGGCTGGTCCTCTCGGGGGGCCTGATCCTGGGCGCCAAGCGCAAGCACCTGTCCTCCTTCAGCCACGTCCTCGTCCCCTGGCTCGTGCCCCTGGTCGCCGTCGCCGTCGGCTCCGTCGTGCTCGGCCACGACCTCGGCACCGTGATGATCCTCGGGGCCATCGTGGCGGGCGTGCTCTTCGCCGCGGGGATCCCGCTGCGCTGGTTCGCCTTCGCCGGCACGCCGTTCGTGGCCATGGCCATCGCGTTCGTGGTCACCAGCCCCAACCGGCTCGGTCGGTTCGACGTGTGGCTCGGGCGCGACACCAACGAGTTCGGCGCCGCTCGGCAGCCCATCCACGGCCGCTACGCCCTCGCCGACGGGGGCTGGTTCGGCCTGGGTCTCGGGGCCAGCCGGGAGAAGTGGGGGCTGCTCTCCGAGCCCCACAACGACTTCATCTTCGCGATCATCGGTGAGGAGCTCGGGCTCCCGGGCACCCTGGCGGTGCTCGTCCTCTTCGCGGGGCTGGCACTGGCCTGCTACCGGCTCGTGACCCGGTCCTCGGACTTCTTCGTCCGGGTCTGCACCGCCGGGATCATGACGTGGATCCTCGTCCAGGCCCTGATCAACATCGGCGCGGTCATCAACCTCCTGCCCGTCATCGGGGTGCCGCTCCCGCTCGTGTCCTCGGGTGGGTCCTCCCTCGTGACGACGATGTTCGCCCTGGGCATCCTGCTGTCCTTCGCCAGGGCCGAACCGGGCTGCGCCGAGGCGCTCTCGGCCCGCCCGTCGGCGGTGCGGCGCACCCTGGCCGTCCTGCCGGGAGCGCCCGGGCGACGGGCGCGCCGGTGACGGCGCGCGGCCCCCGCTCGGTGCTCTTGGCCGGCGGCGGCACCGCTGGCCACGTGTCGCCGTTGCTGGCCCTGGCCGACTGCCTGCGCCGCCGGGACCCCGACGTGAGGATCTCCGTGCTGGGCACGGCGGCGGGCCTGGAGGCCCGGCTCGTGCCCGAGCGCGGCTACCCGCTGATCGAGGTCCCCAAGGTTCCGTTCCCCCGTCGGCCCTCGGGTGACGTGCTCCGTCTCCCGGGCAACCTCCGGGCCGCCGTGCGGGCCGCCTCCGCGGCCATCGAGTCGAGCGCAGCCGACGTCGTGGTCGGATTCGGCGGCTACGTCTCGGCCCCGGCCTACCTCGCCGCCCGGCGCAGTGGCACCCCGGTCGTGGTCCACGAGCAGAACGCCCGTCCCGGTCTCGCCAACCGGCTCGGCGCCCGCTCGGCAGCCGCGGTCGGCGTCACGTTCCCGGGCACGAGCCTGCGCCACGCCACCGTCACGGGGATGCCGCTGCGCCGCGAGATCGCCACCCTCGACCGGGGCGCGTCCCGTGCCGAGGCCCGCGAGCACCTCGGGCTGGTCGACGCCCCGACGCTGCTCGTCACCGGTGGGTCGCTCGGTGCGCAGCGGCTCAACGACGCCTTCTCCGCAGCGGCCGGAGTGCTGTCGTCCGCCGGGGTACAGGTGCTGCACATCACCGGAACAGGCAAGGAGATCGACGCGCCCGCCGGGGGGCCGGTGCCCTATGTCGTCCTGCCCTACTGCGACCGCATGGACCTCGCGTACGCCGCGGCCGACCTGGTGGTCGCCCGCTCCGGTGCTAACACGGTCTGCGAGCTCACCGCGGTGGGGCTGCCCGCGAGCTACGTGCCGCTGCCGATCGGCAACGGCGAGCAGCGCCTCAACGCCGCGAGCGTCGTCGCCGCCGGGGGCGGACGGTTGACCGACGACGCAGAGGTGACCGCGGAGTGGGTCGAGAGCGTCGTCGCGCCGCTGGTGCTGGACCGTGGTGGCCTGGAGGCCATGGCCCGTGCGTCGGCATCCGTCGGGGAGCGGGACGGCGACGAGCTCCTCGCCGACCTCGTCGTCGCCGCCGCCGAAGGTCGCTGACGCGTGGACGGCACGACGGCACGCTTCGACGTCACCGGTCCCACCCCCGACCTCGATGCACTGGGCCACGTGCACCTCATCGCCATCGGTGGCGCCGGCATGTCGGCCGTGGCCAGGCTGCTCCTCGCCCGCGGGCTGGTGGTGAGCGGGTCCGACCGGGCCGACGGACCGGCCCTGGAGGGTCTGCGCACCGAGGGCGCGACCGTGCACGTCGGTCACGCGGCCGACCACCTCGAGGGTGCGGACACCGTGGTCGTCTCCTCGGCCGTCCCGGAGGACAACGTGGAGCTGGTCGCCGCCCGGGCCGCCGGCCTGCGGGTGCTGCACCGGTCCCAGGCCCTCTCGGCCGCGATGACGGGCGCGCGCCGGGTTGCGGTCGCCGGTGCCAACGGCAAGACGACGACCACGGCAATGCTCACGGTCGCGCTCGTGCACGCCGGGCTCGACCCGTCGTTCGCGGTGGGGGCCGAGATCGGCCAGCTCGGCACGAACGCCGCGATCGGGCAGGGCGACGCGTTCGTCGTCGAGGCCGACGAGTCCGATGGGTCGTTCCTGGCCTACCGCCCGGACGTCGCCGTCGTCACCAACGTCCAGCCCGACCACCTCGACTTCTACGGGACCGCGTCCCGGGTGCACGCGGCGTATGCCGTGTTCGCCGCCTCCGTGACCGGCGGCGGCCTCCTCGTGGCCTGCTGGGACGACCCCGGCTCCCGCGCCCTGGCCGAGTCGGTGCGAGGGGAGGGCCGCCGGGTCGTGACCTACGGCCGGGACGCGGGCGCCGACCTGCGGATCGGAGCCACGTCTGCCAGAGGTCTGGCGACCCGCACGCGGATCGACCACCTCGGGGCGGCGCACACGATGGAGCTCACGGTCCCGGGCCAGCACAACGTCGAGAACGCCTGTGCGGCAGTGCTGGCCGCTTCCATCGGGCTGGGTGTCGACATCGGCGACGTGCTCACCGGCCTGTCGACCTTCACCGGTGCCCGACGCAGGTTCGAGGTGCTTGGTGAGGTGTCCGGCGTCACCGTGGTCGACGACTACGCCCACAACGCCCCCAAGGTCGCCGCCGTCGTCGGCACCGCCGCGGACCTGCTGCGCTCGGCCGGGCAGGGCCGCCTGCGGGTGATCTTCCAGCCGCACCTCTACTCGCGCACGCGCGACTTCGCCGGCGAGTTCGCCGACGCGTTGGCACCAGCGGACGACGTCGTCGTGCTCGACGTGTACGGGGCGCGGGAGGAGCCGTTGGAGGGGGTGAGCTCGGCGCTCATCGCGGACCCGCTGAGCCGTCACGGGAGTGGCCCCGGCACGGTCGAGGTCGGTGGGCCGATGCTGGAGGCTGCGCGTCGGGTCGCGCAGCGGAGCTCCGCCGGTGACCTCGTCCTGACCGTCGGTGCGGGCGACGTGACGCGACTGGGGCCCGTGGTCCTGCAGGAACTGCGACAGATCGGGGAAGAGACGTCATGAGCCTGGGCACGCACACACGGTCCGCGGGTGGCTCGCGCGGGGTCGGCTCGTCGGCCACCCGTTTCCGCGAGCGGGCCCTGGCCCGGCGCCGGCGCCCCTGGCGCAAGGTGCTGGCGGCGGCCCTCGCCGTGGCGGCGGTGGTGGGGGTGGTCTGGCTCGTCGGCTGGAGCACCGTACTCGGGGTGAGCGACGTCGAGGTCGTGGGGGTCGGTGGTGCCGAGGCGAAGGCCGTGGCCGCACTCGTCGAGGTGCCGAGTGGCACTCCACTGGCGAGGGTGGACACCAGTGCCGTGGAGAACCGGGTGAGGAGTCGGGTGACCGTCGCGGAGGTCGCCGTGCGCCGCTCGTGGCCCGCGACACTGGTCGTGGACGTCGTCGCCAGGACACCCGCGATCGTCGTGAAAAACCCTGAAGGTCAACTGGAGGTCGTGGATTCGACGGGGGTCTCTTTCGGCACCGTGAAGAAGGTTCCTGCCGGGGTCCCGCTCGTCACGGCGACCGGGGCGAAGGGCACCAGTCGCGAGGCCCTGCGAGCCGCGCTCACCCTGCTCGACGAGCTCCCGGACTCGATGGCGCAGGACGTCTCGGCGGTGAAGGTCAGCAGCGCCACCTTGATGACCTTCACTCTGGGGGGGCGCACCGTCGTGTGGGGCGGCAGTGCGGACGGCCCGCGCAAGGTCGCGATTCTCCAGGCGCTGCTCGGCACCAAGGACAAGACCATCGACGTCAGCGCTCCCGACACGCCGGTGACCCGGTAGCCAGGGTCCAGGCCGCCGGCTCGGGAGCTGGCCCACGGCTGTGTGGCGCACGAGGTGCACGGGGCGGATGTGACGACTGTGACCGCGCATGCGAGGATTTCCCCGAAAGGTTGCGCGACACGCCCGGTGCCTGGTTGCCCGGGCCCGGAACCCCACCTAGCGTCATCACATCACACCGTGGCCATACCGTTACTGTCAAGTAAACGTCTAGGGTTTTGCGCGGGAACTGCAGCACCTGACCGAACGTCCTGAACCAGTGGAAGGCCCTACGCCGTGGCAGCACCCCAGAACTACCTCGCCGTCATCAAGGTCGTCGGCATCGGCGGCGGTGGCGTCAACGCCATCAACCGGATGATCGAGGTCGGCCTCAAGGGCGTCGAGTTCATCGCCGTCAACACCGACGCGCAGGCGCTGCTCATGAGCGACGCCGACGTCAAGCTCGACGTCGGCCGCGAGCTGACCCGCGGGCTCGGCGCGGGCGCGGACCCCGAGGTCGGCAAGAAGGCCGCGGAGGACCACGCCGAGGAGATCGAGGAGGTCCTCAAGGGGGCCGACATGGTCTTCGTCACCGCGGGGGAGGGCGGTGGCACCGGCACGGGCGGGGCTCCCGTCGTGGCCCGGATCGCCCGGGGCCTGGGTGCCCTGACGATCGGTGTCGTCACCCGGCCGTTCACCTTCGAGGGCCGGCGCCGCGCCAACCCGGCGGAGTCCGGCATCGCGCAGCTGCGCGACGAGGTCGACACGCTCATCGTCATCCCCAACGACCGGCTGCTCTCGATCAGCGACCGCGGCGTCTCGATGCTCGACGCGTTCCGCAGCGCCGACCAGGTGCTGCTCTCCGGTGTCCAGGGCATCACCGACCTCATCACCACCCCCGGCCTGATCAACCTCGACTTCGCCGACGTGAAGTCGGTCATGCAGGGCGCGGGCTCGGCGCTGATGGGCATCGGTTCGGCCCGCGGCGAGGACCGGGCGGTGCAGGCTGCCGAGCTCGCGATCTCCAGCCCCCTTCTGGAGGCGAGCATCGACGGCGCGCACGGCGTGCTGCTCTCGATCCAGGGCGGCAGCGACCTCGGGCTCTTCGAGATCAACGAGGCGGCCCGCCTCGTGCAGGAGGCCGCGCACCCCGAGGCCAACATCATCTTCGGTGCGGTCATCGACGACGCACTCGGTGACGAGGTGCGGGTCACGGTCATCGCGGCCGGCTTCGACGGCGGCGCCCCCGCCCGCCGTGGGGACGACCGGGCCCTGGGCACGATCCAGGGCCGGAGCACCCCCGCGACCCCGGCGGCCACCTCCTCGCCCGTGGCAGCGCCCCGTCGCGAGGAGCCCTCGGCCGCCGAGCGCGAGCCTGCCGACACCGGTGCGGTCACCACCGAGCGCGACTCCTCGCCGGTCGAGCCCGCCCGCACCCAGCCCGGGCCACCGCGCACCGTCACCTTCGACGAGTCCGACGACCTCGACGTGCCGGACTTCCTCAAGTAGCGCGTCCCGAGGTGCACCACCGCAGTGGGGGGGGCCGGTAGCCCGGCCCCCCACCGCCCGCTACCGGGGGGGGCTGTTGGGGTGGGGGGGGGGTGGGGCCGCGGTCC
>JBBSQC010000058.1:0-21822 GCA_038258215.1 Actinomycetales bacterium
GGGGGCCCGGCCCGGGGGGGGGGGGGGGGGGGGGGGGGGGCCCCCCCCCCCCCCCCCCCCCCCCACGCCGCGCGAGCCGTGTCCTGGGCGGTCGACGCCAGTCGGCTTCACCCAGCTATTCCTTCGACGCCGCCGATGCGCGAAAATCCCCATATGGCGGGACGTGCCCGGCTTTACGCGCAGAGTGCAATCGGTGGCCTCATCGTCGCCGGCAAGATGGCGTCCTCGCTCCCGCAACTGCAGACGGGCGACGTGGCCGGGGTAGCCATCACCTGGCTGGTGACGGTCGCCTTCGTCGCCGTCGGCTTGGCCCTGCTGCACACGGACCTTCCGACGGTGAACGGCTGGGCGTGCCTGTTGGTCGCGGCCTCGGCCATACCCGGGGACCTGAACGTCCCCTACTACTCGACCCACGGCTGGTCGATCGTCGGGTTCATCCTCGAACCGGCCTACATGGCGGCCGCCTCTGCCCTCGTGCTGCGATACCCCGGCGCTCGACTGACTGCACTCCAACGGCTGGTGGTGTGGAGCATGGTGGGGGTGGCGGTCGTCTCACGCACCGGCGCGGTGCTCACGCGAGGGGATGCCGCCGACGGAAGCCACCGGCCGGCCGACCAAGCGGGTGTCTCGGCGCCCTGGCTGCACGACGCGGTCTTCGTGTTCGCCGGCCGCACGTTGGCCGCCGCACTGCTGCTCGTCGTGGCAGGCATGCTGTTCCGCCGGTTACAACGCGCCCACGGGTTGGCCCGACAGGCCCAAGTTCCCCTGGCTCTGATCGGAGGACTGTGTGCGGCCGCGGCGGCGGTCGACCAGATGGAGTGGGCTGTCGGCCCCAGCCACTTCGACATCCACGCCGACCTGGTGCGGAACATCACCGCCGCGATGATTCCCTTCGCCCTGTTGGCCGACCTACTTCGGCGACGGGCGGCAGAGGCAGCCGTCCCACGCCGTGTCCTCGTGGCGGCCATGACCGGTGACCTGACGAAGCTGGAAGCGGCCATCCGCGAGATCTTCCTCGACCCCACGGCGCGCGTCCTGATCGCCGATGGTCACGGCGGCTGGATCGATGGCACCGGCCGGCCCGTGACGCCCGTCGGCCCGCCCGCCGGCGGCCGGATCGAAGCGCTCAACGGAGCGGTTGGCACCGAGGAGCAGGTCGTCGCGGTCTGTTTCGACCCGGCCTGCGTCAGCGACGAAGGACTCATCTCCGCTGTGGTCTCGACGGCCGCTGCCGGCCTACAGAACACTCGTCTTCATCAGGACCTTCTCTCAGCACTCGCCGAGGTCCATCAGTCTCGTGAACGGATCGTGCAGGCCGGCATCCAGGAGCGACGACAGGTTGAGCGCGATCTGCACGACGGTGCCCAGCAGCAGTTCCTGGCGGTCGCTGCCACGTTGGCGCAGACTGAGTTCGTCGACGACACGGCGGTCCGCGAGGTGGTGGGAGAAGCCCGCACCACGTTGAGCAGCGCACTGCGAGAACTACGTGACCTGGCCCGGGGCATCCACCCGCCGGCGTTGACAGAGCAGGGACTGGAGGCGGCCCTGATCGCGCTGGGCCAACGATGCACGGTCCCGGTCAGCCTGCACCTGAGCGAGCAGGTCAACGACATACCGGGCGATGTGGGGACCGCCCTGTACTTCTTCGTCGCCGAAACGCTCACCAACGCGGTCCGATATGCGGAGGCGACCCACATCGAGGTGGATCTCACCATGACCGCTGACTCGGCGACGGTGACAGTGACCGACGACGGCATGGGCGGCGCCGCCATCCGTCCGGGGGGAGGCCTCGCCGGGCTGACCGATCGCTACGCGGCCCTCCACGGTTCTGTCACAGCGCAGGACAACCACCCCGGGTGGGGCAGCTCAGTCCGAGCCACCCTGCCTCTGTCTCGATCGGCGACGTCGTGACATCCGCAGAGCGGGCACCCGACTCGCCGATCAGAGTCGTGCTCGTGGAGGACTCCGAACTGTTCCGACATACTCTGGCTCGGTTCCTTTCGGTGGCCGGCCTGCAGGTCGTCGCCGAGCTCGGCTCCGCCGAGCCTCTCATGGCGGTGGTGGAGCGAGAGCGGCCCGACGTGGTGATTCTCGACGTCCGTCTTCCCCCTACACACACCGATGAAGGCATCCGCGCAGCCGTCGGTCTCCGCAATGCCCGTTCGGACGTCGCGGTGCTCGTGCTGAGCACCTACGTCGAAGGCACGTGGGCCCGCCACCTGTTTGCGGGCGGGTCGGCCGGCGTCGGCTACCTGCTGAAGGACCGCGTGAACGGGGCTGACTTCATCGACGCGATCCGGCGGGTGAACGCAGGCGGCACTGTCGTCGACCCCGAGGTCGTCAGCCAGCTGTTGGGCGCTGACAGGAGCTTCTCGGTGATGGGCCGGCTGTCTGAGCGCGAGCGGGCCGTCCTGACCCTGATGGCCCAGGGTCGCTCGAACGCCGGCATCGGTCAGGCGTTGTTCCTGTCCCCCCGAACCGTCGAAGCGCACATCGCCTCGGTGTTCTCCAAGCTGTCCATCCGCGCGGACGACCACACCGCCAACAAGCGCGTCTTGGCCGTTCTCACCTTCCTGCAGGACAACTCCTAGTCCAGGGCGGCAGCACAACCCCGCCAGCGGTCAGAAATGAGGGAAGCGTCATGCACTCCACTTCCGCGGGAAAACCCCTACTGGCTCAAGGGAAGCCCCGCTGGGCCGCCCGGGCGTTTCGGAGACATCCTGGCTGATCGGACCCACCACGCCTCGCCAGCACTCACCCCGACGAGCTGTCTGCTCGAGGGCCGCCACTCCGCGGCGACAACCCGCGCCTGCGGCCTCGTTCGTCTCACTCCAGGAGGACCAGATGCACGCCACGACTTCGGCCGCCGCCGACGACGACGCCCTCCAGATCGGTCACCCCGCACTCGACCCGACGGCCCGCGACGAAGGTGATGGCGTGGGCACGGTGGTCGCGGAGGGCCGCCGCCGACTGGCCGGAAAGGCGTGGTGGGCGGTCGGACGCACTCTGTTTCTGCCCGTCGCGCTCTGGGCCACGGTGGCGATCCGTCGGAACACGACAGGCGATGTCGAGCCCTGGCCCCCGACCGCCGTGCTGGCAACATGGCTGCTCCTGCTGGGCGGTCTCCTCGTCAGGGCTGGGATCGTCACCGCCGCACGTCGCACGTTGGTCGCGCGCGCCCAGCCGCCGGCCGCGCCGCCGCAAGCGAAGACGGCGACCAGACGCGCGAATCAGCACACGGAGAGGAGAGGACCCGGCTCTTCCAAGACCGCTGGTCAACCGGCGGTCACGCTCATTCCTCGAGTGCTCATCGCCTGCTCCGGGGGCGGTATCAAGTCGGCGTCCTTCTGCATCGGGGCGCTCAACGCGTTGCACAGACGGGGGATCTATCAGCGAGCCGACTCGGTGTATGCGGTCAGCGGAGGTGGTTACGCTGCGTCCGCCTTCGCCCTCGCCGCGAGTGACAGTGACAACGCAAATCCGTTCGGCGCGACCTCTACGGAGCTGCGAACCCTGCGCAACCGCACGAACTACCTGATCGCCAGCGGCCGCGTGAAGTTCAACCTGTATGCCTCCGTCTTGTTCGGCATGATCCACAGCTTGGCCTTGGTCGCCTGCATCGGGGGCCTCAGCCTGTGGTTCGTGGCGGCCAGCCTGCGGGGACTGCACCTCAAGCCACCCGAGTCTGTCGACTGGCGCATACCCGCAGGATGGGACTGGTACCGGTTGTGGGCGGTGCCGGCCCTCGGACTGGTGCTGTCAACCTTGTGGCCCCTCCTCGCCCGCAGCCTCAACCAGAAATCGTCGGTGCCCGCAGCGCAAGAGGGCGTCGACAACAGCACCCATCCGGCCGCTGCAGACCGGTCCGCTGGGACCTCTGGGTTGAAGGACCTGCCCATCGGCATCGTCGCGTGGAGCATCGTGTGGATCGTCTGTGTTCCCGGCCTGGTGCTGCTGACCATCGCCGTGCACGATCTACGCTTGCACTGGGATGCGATCACGTCGATCCTGAGCGCCAAGGTGACCGCCGCGTTGGGCCTGTCCGGCTTGGGCGCTGTGTTGGCCCTGGCCGGCTCCACGTGGAAGGGCCTGTGGCGACCACGAGCCCCGGACTCGGTCTGGGGGACGGTCATCACGGCCTTCCGCAAGCAGGTGGCTCCGCGACTAGCTTTGACGATCCTGACGTTCATGGGTCTGTTCGGCGCGGCATCCGTGCTCGACCATGCCTTCAGCGCCACCATCACAGATCCATCGGCCCACCACTGGTGGGGCCCCGCCTCCTTCTGGGTTCCTGGTTCGTCCTTCGCCCTGATCTTCGTCCTCATGTGGCTGGGAGGGAACACCTCCAGCATGTATCCCTTCTACCGCGAACGCCTGCAGTACGCCTATCTGGATACGCCCACGGGGGTGCGCGATCCGCGCCTCAGCGAGTTGGACAGTGGCGGCCCGAAACTGCACCTGTTGGCCACAGCCAACATCGAGGACGTCGACCTGGCCCCCACAGGTCGACACGGACTGCCCTTCGTGTTCTCCCGCGACGCCGTCGGAGTCACCGGTTTCGATACCGGGAACGAACGGTTCTCGCCCGGACACACCCTGGGGCCCGAGACCTTCGCCAAGTTCAGGGCCAACGTCATCGACCGACGAGACCGGCCCGTCACCCTCTCCCAGGCGATGGCCGTCTCAGCCGCAGCGGTGGCTCCCCTCGCCGGACGCGAGGCCGGCATGCGTCCCTACCGGCTGCTTTTCGCCCTGCTCAACGTGCGCCTGGGCGTCTGGTTGCCCAGCCCCTGGTGGGCAACTGCTGCCGCAACCGAGGAAAACTGCGCACTCACCCGAGCACAGCGGTGGACGGCCGCCCTGGAACGGCTGGTCACGCACCCCAAAGGGGGTCACCTGCTGGAGGAGGCGCTCGGCGAGGTCAGCATCTACGACCCGTGGCTCTATGTGACCGACGGCGGTCACTTCGACAATCTGGGACTCGTCGAGGCCCTGCGCGACGTCATCACCCGCAGGCACCGATCCGACGCCACCACGCCGGGGGGCGCAGCAACCGGCACGAGCGCGCCGCCAGACGTCGTCATCGTCCTGGACGGCTCCGGTGACCAGGAAGATCGGTTCCCCACGATGGGACGGGCGATGGCCACCGCCCGAATGGACCTGAACCTCGACATCCGATTCGATCCGCAGTTGATGATCCGCGGGGATGCCCCTCTCCCGGAGAAGGTCTGGACCTCTGCAGACGTGTTCACCGGTGAGGACGAGCGCGTCAGCGCCGTCTGCAGAATCATCTACCTCAAGTGCATCATGCCGAGGGACGTGCCCTGGGACCTCCAGACCTACGCAGCCACCCACGAGGGATTTCCTGCCCAGTCCAGCTCCTTGGAGATCTACGACGAGTTCGACTTCGAGGCCTACCGACGGCTGGGCGAAGCGGTCGTGGCCGCAGCCGCCTCCGACGGTGCCCTTGACCGAGTCCCTCGCGACCTGACCCGGGCTGGGGGTTGACCCCGGACCGTGAACCAGCACCAACGGGCGGGTCCGCACCTGCGCTGGGGTTCACGACGCGATGGCCGTGAACCCCAGCGAGCGGTGGCGGTGGGATTTGAACCCACGGAGGGCGTAAACCCTCACACGCTTTCGAGGCGTGCTCCTTAGGCCGCTCGGACACGCCACCGCGGGAGAGGCTACCGGAGCGGTGGCCGCGCACCGAAATCGGTTGCAGCACCCCCTCACGCTCACCGGCCCGGTGACGAGCGAAGCGTCGCTCAGCCCCGATGGCCCTCGAAGAACCTGCGGATCAGCGCGCCACACTCGCCCTCGCGCACCCCTCCGATGACCTGGGCCCGGTGGGTGGCCCGTCGGTCACGGGGCACGTCCCACACCGATCCGCAGGCCCCGAGCTTCGGGTCCCAGGCCCCGAACACCACCGTGTCCACCCGGGCCAGCATCAGGGCACCGGCACACATCGGACACGGCTCGAGGGTCACGACGAGGGTGCAGCCGTCGAGGCGCCACTCGCCCCGGGTGGCGGCCGCGGCACGGATGGCGACGACCTCGGCGTGCGCCGTCGGGTCGCCGTCGACCTCGCGCAGGTTGCGCCCCTCGCCGACGACGTTCCCCGCCGCGTCGAGCACCACCGCGCCGACGGGCACGTCCCCCGCCGATCCCGCGACGGTGGCGAGCCCCAGCGCACGGCCCATCCACACGGCATACCGGGGGTCGGCAGGAAGGCTCACCCGCTAAGTTTCCTCCATGCGCGTCATCAACCCTGACCACCCCCTCATCGCCCACAAGCTGACCTACCTGCGGGACGAGCGCACCGACTCCCCCACGTTCAGGCGGCTCGCGGAGGAGCTGATGACGCTGCTCGCCTACGAGGCGACCCGCGACGTGCGCGTCGAGCCCTTCGAGATCCGCACCCCCGTGGCGCCGACGACGGGCATCAAGCTGTCCAACCCGAAACCGCTCGTGGTGCCGATCCTTCGCGCCGGGCTCGGCATGCTCGAGGGCATGGTGCGGCTGCTGCCGAGCGCCGAGGTCGGGTTCCTGGGCATGCAGCGCGACGAGGAGACCCTCGAGCCGGTGACCTACGCGAACCGGCTGCCCGAGGACCTCTCGGGTCGCCAGGTCTACGTCCTCGACCCGATGCTCGCGACCGGAGGCTCCCTGCTCGACGCCATTCGCTTCCTCCTCGAGCGAGGGGCCGACGACATCACGGCCGTCACGCTGCTCAGCACCCCGGAGGGGATCGCCCGCCTCCGGGGGTCGCTGGCCGACGTCACACCCCCGGTGACCCTGGTGACCGGGGCCATCGACGAGCGGCTCAACGACGTCGGCTACATCGTGCCGGGGCTCGGCGACGCCGGTGATCGCCTCTACGGGGTCGCCCAGTAGGCGGAAGGGCCCGGCCACCGCCGGCCGCGACACACCCGAGAGCCTCTGACGTCACACCAGTCACATCTGTCACCATGTTGCGCGAGGCGTGCAGTCCGCGCGCCCACCAGGAGGAGGACCCTGACATGCCCCCGGTCAAGAAGATCGTGATGTGGCTCGTCGTCATCTTCCTGCTCTACGCCGTCATGACCTCCCCCAACGACGCCGCCAACATCTTCGGCTCGGCGTGGGACGTGGTGTCCAACGGGGTCCGCAACATCGCGACGTTCTTCGACTCACTCATCCGGCGCTGAGCCATGGGTCGGGCGCACGCCGTCATCCGTGGCGGCACCCCCGAGAGCGTCGAGGCAGACCTGGCCGTGATGCCTCGCTGGGTGCGCGACAATCTGCTGCGCCAGCTGGCCGAGGGCGAGCACATCGTCATCCGCACCCGCCAGAGCCCCATCTCCCTCGCTCGGTACCTCCTCTGGCCAGGTGTCGCAGCCTTGGCCTGGTGGTTCCTCGTGGTCGAGGTGAAGGCCGCGCCGCGACTCATCGACCTCGTGTTCCTCGCCTTCCTCGTCGGGGTGCTGCGCCTGGTCGGCAAGGAGGTGACCCGCCGCTACACCTGGCTGGTCGCCACGAACAAGCGGATCCTCAAGCACGAGGGCATCGTCACTCGCAAGGTCCCGATGATGCGCCTCACCAAGATCACCGACATGACCTACTTCCGCACCATCGGCGGCGAGTTCCTGGGCTACGGCACGATCATCATCGAGAGCGCGGGTCAGCAGCAGGCTCTCTCCGAGCTCACCTACATCCCGGACCCCGACGACGTGAGCCAGGCCCTCAACTCCGAGATCTTCGGTGAGAAGCCTCGGCAGAAGAAGAGGCGTGGGGGCGGCTCGTGGCGCGACCCCTTCCGTCGTGGACGCCCCGACGACCCGCCGGAGGACGACGGCCCGGGCGGTCGCGGCCCACGGGGAGGTGGGCCCAAGCCGCGCGACGGCGCGCCCGAAGCCATCGGCCCGGTCAAGGTGTCGCCGGCGGGCCGTCCGACGACCGAGCCCGCGCCGCAGGAGAGCTGGTACCGCAGCTCCAACCTCGGCGACCCGTTCAAGCTCGGGGACACCGGCGAGATCCCGGTCGTGCGGATGCCGACCGCCGACGAGGTCGAGGTCGAGGACCAGTCGAGCGAGGAGGAGCGCACGCTCTACCCACCGGCCGACTGGCGCTGAGCCGACCACCCGTCCGCCGGACCCACGGGAGCGGTCAGGGACGCAGGACCGCCTCGGCCGCCCCACCGGCCGCCGTGGTGGACACACCGTCGACGTCGAGCGTGGCCTCGACCCGCGAGGGGTGCCGCCCCGGATGCCGCTCACCGGTGACCCGACCCGCAGGCGTCGCCACGATGGGCAGCTCCAGCTCGAGCAGGCCCTTGCCGGCCCGACCGTCGTCGGGCAGCGCCACCGGGTAGCTCCCGGTGAAGCACGCCCGGCACAGCTCGTCCGCCGGTTGCTCGGTGGCGGCGATCATGCCCTCCTCGGAGATGTACCCGAGGCTGTCGGCCCCGATCGAGGAGCAGACCTCCTGCACACCGATGCCGGTGGCGATGAGCTCAGCCCGGGTCGGGAAGTCGATACCGAAGAAGCACGGCCACTTCACCGGCGGCGCGGAGATCCGCACGTGCACCTCGGCCGCCCCCGCCTCGCGCAGCATGCGCACCAGCGCCCGCTGGGTGTTGCCCCGCACGATCGTGTCGTCGACCACCACCAGCCGCTTGCCGCGGATGACGTCGCGCAGCGGGTTGAGCTTGAGCCGAATGCCGAGCTGCCGGATCGTCTGTGACGGCGCGATGAAGGTGCGACCCACGTAGGAGTTCTTCACCAGCCCCTGACCATAGGGAATGCCCGACTCCTGGGCGTACCCGATGGCGGCCGGAGTGCCCGACTCGGGCGTCGGCATGACCATGTCGGCCTCGACCGGGTGCTCACGGGCCAGCGTGCGACCCATCTCGACGCGGGCCTCGTGGATGCCGCGTCCGTTGATGGTCGTGTCCGGCCGCGCGAGGTAGACGTACTCGAAGACACAGCCACTGCGCTTCGTGGGTGCGAACCGCTGGGAGCGCAGGCCGTCCTCGTCGATCGCCACGAGCTCGCCGGGTTCGACCTCCCGGATGAACGAGGCACCGACGATGTCGAGGGCCGCGGTCTCGGACGCGATGACCCACCCGCGGTCGAGCCGACCGATGACCATCGGCCGGAAACCCTGCGGGTCGCGGGCGGCATACAGCGTGGTCTCGTCCATGAAGACGAAGCAGAACGCACCCTTGAGCATCGGGAGCACGTCGAGCGCGGCAGCCCCGAGCGTGCGGTCGGGGTCGGCGGCCAGCAGCGCGGTGACCAGGGCCGTGTCCGTCGTGTTGCCGCGGGCGAGCTCACCCCGGTGGGCCTCATCCCCGCGGTGGCCGTCGACGAGGTCGCGCAGCTCGGCGGAGTTGGTGAGGTTGCCGTTGTGGGCCAGGGCCACGGTGCCACCCGCGTGACCACCGAGGGTCGGCTGGGCGTTCTCCCAGGTCGAGCCACCGGTGGTGGAGTATCGGCAGTGCCCCACCGCCAGGTGCCCGCGCAGCGAGCCGAGGGAGCGCTCGTCGAAGACCTGGGAGACCAGCCCCATGTCCTTGTAGACCAGCAGCCGCTTGCCGTCGGAGGTCGCGATCCCGGCGGACTCCTGGCCGCGGTGCTGCAGGGCGTAGAGGCCGTAGTAGGTGAGCTTGGCGACGTCCTCGCCGGGGGCCCAGACCCCGAACACCCCACACGCGTCCTGCGGCCCCTTCTCCCCGGGGAGCAGGTCGTGGGTCAGACGTCCGTCACCTCGTGGCACGTCAGCGATCCTCCCACACCGCAGGGCTAGCCACGGTCGGCGCGTCGGTCGAGCAGCAGTGCGAGCAGGACCCCCAGGAGTGCGCACAGGCCTGCGCCGAGGAAGCCGAGGTAGCCGACCCCCGCGGTCCAGGAGTAGTCGGAGGGGACGAGCGGGTCCGGGTCGGTGAAGACGTTGGTCGCCGCGAGCAGCGCCCCGATGAGGAAGCCCACGACCGCGCCGGTCACGGCGAAGGGGAGGAAGCGCGGCGGACGGGGTGCTGACACGGTCATTACGGTACGACAGGGCCCCGCAGTGCCACCGCCCTGGGGCGCCCACACTGGGTCTGTGCACACATCCATCTCCGACGCCCGCTCCGAACAACCCGCATGACGACGACAGAGCCGACCGCAGACCCGCGCCGCCCGCGCGGGCTCTGGTATGCCGCGGGCACCCTTCTTGCTACCGCCGCCGGTGCGGGGGTCGGTCACCTGGTCGCCGGCCTCGTCTCCCCCGAGGCCTCCCCGGTGCTGGCCGTGGGCTCCACCGTGATCGACGCGACACCCACCCCGGTGAAGGAGTACGCGGTGGCCACGTTCGGGACCGCGGACAAGCCGATCCTCATCGGCACGGTGGCCATCGTCACCCTCCTCGTCGCCGGAGCCATCGGGTTCCTCGCCCGGGGCCGCCGCACGCTCGGCCTCTCGCTCATCGGCGCGCTCGCGCTGACCTCCGTGCTCGCGGCGGCGCTCCGGCCCACGAGTGCGCCGGTCGACCTGCTCCCCGGCTTCGTGACCGCCATCATCGGCGTGCTGGCGATGGGCTGGCTCCTCGGTCTCCTGGACGCAGCCGGCGCCGCCGACGCCGACCCGGCCGCCGGAGCGGGCGCTGCGAACACGGCATACGACGACGGTCAGAGCGACCGTCGCCACGTGCTCTTCGCCGCCGCCGGCCTCGGCGCCGTCGCCGTCACCGGCGGGGCCCTCGGCCAGTCGCTGGGTGGCGGAGTCGCCCCCTCGTCGGTCACCCTCCCCACCCCGGCCGAGCCGATCGCCGCCCTGCCGCAGGGCCTGGAGAAGACCGTTCGCGGCATCGCCCCCTTCCGCGTCCCGAACGCCGACTTCTACCGCATCGACACCTCCTTGGTCATCCCTCGCGTGAACCCCGACTCGTGGAAGCTCACCATCGACGGTGACGTCGACAACCCGTTCGAGATCACCTACGCCGAGCTGCTCGCCATGCCGATGATCGAGCGCGACATCACCCTCACCTGTGTCTCCAACGAGGTCGGTGGCCCCTACGTCGGCGGCGCCCGCTGGCTCGGGGTTCGCACCAGCGACCTGCTCGAGAAGGCCGGCGTGCGCTCGGGCACCGACCAGATCCTCAGTCACTCGACCGAGGGGATGACGATCTCGACCCCGATCCAGGCCCTCACGGACGACCGCGAGTCACTCATCGCCGTGGGCATGAACGGTGAGCCGCTGCCGGCGCGCCACGGGTTCCCGGCGCGCCTGGTCACGCCCGGTCTCTACGGGTTCGTGGGGGCCACCAAGTGGCTGACCCGTCTCCAGGCCACGACCTACGCCAAGGACACGGCCTACTGGACCGACCGCGACTGGGCCATCGACGCCCCGATCTACACCGAGTCCCGCATCGACACCCCCAAGGGGCTCAGCCGCACCAAGGCCGGCCATGTCATGATCGGCGGCGTCGCGTGGGCCCAGCAGCGCGGCATCGAGAAGGTCGAGGTGCGCATCGACGAGGAGGACTGGCAGGAGGTCAAGCTCGGCCCCGACGCCGGCATCGACTACTGGCGCCAGTGGTACCTCCCGTGGGACGCCAAGCCCGGCCGCCACAACCTCACCGTGCGCGCCACCGACAGCACCGGCGAGACCCAGCGCGAGGAGCGCCAGACCCCGTTCCCCGAGGGCGCCACAGGTTGGCACTCGGTCGTCCTCATCATCGAGTGAGCCGACGCCGACCCGTGCGGCTCCGTACGCCGGCCCAGCCGGTCAGGGCCGCCATCCGCACCGCGGATGGCGGCCCTTCGTCGCGCTCGGCGAGTCGTACGTCAGGGCTGGTCCTTGGTGAGGTGCAGCAGCCAGTCCTTCCCGGTGTCGATGAGGGCGTAGCGGGCCACCCCGCGCTCACCGTGCAGCTCGAAGACGAACCGCCGGTCCGTGTGATCGAGCAGCACCCAGGTGCCATGGTCCGCGATGCTCTTGTGCTCGTCGGTGTAGGTGGCGTGCTCGAGGTCGTGGTCGGGCACCGGCACCGCCAACCGGTCATGGCGCGGGTCGGTGGGCAGCCCCTTGGGCACGGCCCACGACCGGAGCACCCCGCCCTCCTCCAGGCGCAGGTCCAGGTGCGGGCGCGGCATCCGATGGTCGTGGAGGACGAACACCGGCTCGGACACCGCTCCATCCTCTCGCTCCCGGCCGACCCGGGACGTCCGGCAGGTCCAGCTCTCCAGGACCAACCCGCCGGACGTCGTGGACAAGGAGCGGCCACCCCGGCATCCCGGAAGAAATCTCCATCCACACCAATCCAGGGGGCGGGGGGTGCCGAACTACACCTGTACGAAGACAGAAACTCACTTCCAAGTCAAGGAGCAGTTCCCATGCGTTCCACCCGTATGACGATCGCCGCCCTGGCCCTCGCCCTTCCGCTCTCGCTCGCCGCGTGTGGTTCGGACTCCGAGGCCCCCGCCGCGTCAAGCGACACCACCACCAGCTCGTCCGCCCCGGCTCCCACCGAGTCCGAGTCGGCCGCCACGGACACCGTGTCCGCCCCCTTCGGCCCCGGCTGCGCCGCGGTCCCGACCGACGGCAAGGGCTCGTTCGACGGCATGTCGTCCGACCCGGTCGCCACCGCTGCGAGCAACAACCCGCTGCTCTCCACGCTGGTCACCGCCGTTGGCGAGGCCGGTCTCGGTGAGACGCTGAACACCACCCAGGACATCACCGTCTTCGCGCCGACCAACGACGCGTTCGCGGCGATGGACAAGGCCACCCTCGACAAGGCCATGGCCGACCCGAAGGGCCTGCTCACCACGGTTCTGACCGGTCACGTCATCGCGGGCCGCCTGGCTCCCGACCAGCTCGCGGGTGACCACGAGACCCTGGCCGGCAACACGGTCACGGTCGACGGCTCCGGCGAGGACTTCAGCGTCGGTGACGCCAAGGTCATCTGCGGCAACGTGCAGACCGCGAACGCCACGGTCTACATCCTCGACGGGGTCCTGCTCCCCAAGAGCTGACCCAGGGTCCATGATGGTCTTCATGACAGCCGCCTCCTCCGATGCCACGTCATCGGGGGAGGCGGTTGCCCGTCCTCCCGGCGGGCCCGACCTCGCGGAGCTGCTCCGCCGGTCAGCCCAGAGTGACGAGTCGGCCTTTGCCGAGCTCTACGACGCGACCTCGCGTCGGCTCTTCGGACTGGTGTTGCGCATCGTGCGCGACCACGCCATGTCCGAGGAGGTCACCCAGGAGGTCTACCTCGACGTCTGGCGGCAATGCGCCCGCTTCGACGCCGCGAAGGGCAGCCCGTTGTCGTGGCTGATGACCATCGCGCACCGCACCGCGGTCGACCGCGTGCGAGCAAGTGAAGCCTCTCGTCGACGAGACGACGTCCACGCCACCAAGCACCAGGACGTCGACTTCGACACCACCGCCGAGTCCGCCCACGCCTCCCTGGAGGCGCAGCGGGTGCGGCGCGCACTATCCACACTGACCGATGCACAGCGCAGTGCGGTCGAGCTGGCCTACCTCGGTGGCTACACACACACCGAAGTGGCCCGACTGCTCGACCTGCCGCTGGGCACCGCGAAGACCCGCATCCGAGACGGACTGATCCGTCTACGAGACACGTTGGGAGTACCGGCATGAGCCCCGACCTGCACAACCTGTCCGGCGCCTACGCGGTCGATGCCCTTGACGACACCGAACGCACGTCCTTCGAGCAGCACCTCGCGGTGTGTGCCGACTGTCGTGAAGAGGTCGCCGAGCTGTCCTCCGCAGCCCACTCCCTCGGATCCCTGACCGAGGCCACCCCTTCTCCGGCACTGCGCGAGTCCGTGCTCGCCGGGATCACCCGGGTCCGGCCACTGCCTCCGCTCACCGGCGAGGCCGAGGCACCGTCCGCCCCTGAGGCGACGGCCCCACACCAGCCCCCCGCACAGCCGTCCGGCCTGGACGCCCCTGCGCGGACCGACACCATGCAGCACCCCCTGGCCGACCAGGCCGACGAGGAAGAGCACATCGCCACCGTGGTGCCGCTGTTCCGACGTGCGTCGACGTGGTTCGCCGCGGCGGCCGCCGCCGTGCTGCTCTCCGTGGGCGGCATCGCCTGGAGCCCGTGGAGCAACGACGCGCCGCCGTCCATCTCGGCGGTCCAACGCATCGAGAGCGCCCCTGACGCGACGACCCTGCCGAACCGAGCGGGCACCACACAGGCCACGCTCGCCTACAGCCGAGAGCTGGGTCAGACGGCGATCACCGTCGACGGGCTCCCGGCCGCGCCGGAGGGTCAGACCTACCAGCTCTGGTACTTCGGCAAGGGTGGCTCCATCACCTCCGCGGGTCTGATGACCCCCGCGGGCGACGGCAGCGGCCAGCGGGTCCTCGACGGGGATGCCAACGCGGCGACGGCGGTCGGCATGACCCTCGAGCCCGCCGGTGGCTCCGAGCAACCGACGTCGGAGCCCCTGGTCGTCATCGACCTCGTCTGATCTCACCGACCTCGTCAGTCAGGATGCCGGTGACACGCCTGTCCGCGGCGTGTCACCGGCGATCTGACAGACGAGGTCGGGGAGGGCGAGGCCCGAGGATGGTCGAGGCGACCTCCTCGAGGACCGCCGGGTCACCGGCATACGGACCGTCCGGTCGGGGCCAGTGCGTCACGACGTCGGTGAACCCCAGCTCGTCGGCGCGGCCCACCATCTCCGCGTAGAGCTCGGCGGACTCGAGGGCGAACCGCGGCGATGCATCGAGCGACAGCACGCGGGCGACAGGCCCCCGGTCACCGCCCGCCAGTGCGCCCTCGAAGCGCGCCACGAGGGTCGCGACGTGAGCGAACCAGTCGTCCAAGGTCGCGCCCTTCCCGCCGTAGGTGACCCACGCGTCCCCGAGGGTCGCGGCCAGCCGCACGGACTTCGGGCCGTTGGCCGCGATGCAGAACGGCACGCGGTCGCGCACCGGTGCGGGCCGGGTGCGCGCGTCCCGGGTCGTGAACCATGTGCCCACATGGTTCACGTGGTCCTCGCGCAGGAGCCGGTCCAGGAGCGGCACGAACTCGTGGAAGCGCTGCACGCGCTCGCCGAGGCTGTGGTCGCCGCCGATGATGCTCGAGTCGAGGTCGCCGCCGGTGCCCAGACCGCAGAGGAACCGCCCGCCACTGAGGTCGTCGAGCGTGAGGACGTCGCGCGCGAAGGTGTAGGGATGCCGGTAGTTGGGCGAGGACACGAACGTGCCCAGGTCGATGGTCGAGGTCACCCCGGCCGCTGCCGCCAGGGTCGGGACGGCCGCGAACCACGGAACCCCGACGAGCCCGCCCCAGACGAGGTGGTCGTAGGTCCATGCGTGGTCGAAGCCCATCGCCTCGGCGTCCCGCCACAGTGGGGCGGCCTCCGCCCAGGTGTGCTCCGGAAGGATGGTGATGCCGTGGCGCACGCCTCAGCCCTCCCGGCTCGACGACGTGAGCGGGAGCAGTGCCTCGAGGGAGGCCCGCGTCCCGCTGACCCGCAGCACGCCCTCGGCCAGGGCCTGCGACCAGGGCATGGCGCCGGTCACGAGCATCAGCCACGTCTGGGCGTCGGTCTCCACGACGTTCGGTGGGGTCCCTCGCGTGTGGGTCGGCCCCTCGATGCACTGCACCGCCCCGAACGGCGGCACGCGCACCTCGACGCTGCGCCCGGGATGGCGCTCGGCCAGCTCCTCCAGCGAGAAGCGCACCGCGGTGCCTCGCGTGGCCCGGTCGACGTCGTCGGGGGTGGCCCGCCACGCGGCGAGAGCCGCCCGCCCGGCGGATGGCGGCGTACGGCGGCGGGACGGCATACGGGCCATCGTAGGGCGGGCCCCGGGCGCGCCACCGCGTAGCCTGCCGGGGTGGACGAGCCGGTGTTCGAGCGCGAGGGAAGCCTCGTCACCGTGGTCGTCGACGGCCAGCCGCAGTCGGCGGTCGACGTCGAGGACCCGACCAGGCTCGACTTCGAGTACGTGCAGCAGCTCGCCCTCGGCATCGACGCCCTGTGCCCGGAGGGTCGGCTGCGGGTCACCCACGTGGGTGGCGCCGGACTGACGCTGCCCCGGTGGGTGAACCACACCCGGCCGGGCTCACCCCAGGTCGTGCTCGAGCCCGACGTCGCGCTCACCGAGCAGGTGCGACGCGAGCTGCCGCTCCCCCGCGGGCACCGGATCCGGGTCCGCCCCGTCGACGGCGCCACCGGCGTGGCGGCCCTGGCCGACGGCAGCGCGGACCTCATGGTGCTCGACGCCTACTCCGGGGGCCGCGTGCCTCCGGAGCTCGCCACCCTCGAGTGGTGGGCCGAAGTGGGCCGCGTGCTCGCGCCGGGAGGCCTGCTGCTCGCCAACGTCGCCGACGAGCCCGGCATGCGGTATGCCGCGCGGGTGGCGGCGGGTGCCCGCGAGGTGCTCGGACAGGTGGCCTTCATCGGGCTGCACGAGGTGCTCAAGGGCAAGCGGTTCGGCAACCTCGTGCTCATCACGTCCCGCGCGCCGCTTGACCTCTACACGCTGCGCCGGGCCGCGGCATCGGCTCCACTGCCGACCGGGGTGATGACGTGGGACGAGGTGGCGCGTCGGCGCCCCGGCTCTCGTCCGTTCAGTGCGGCCGCCGGTGACACCGCCCGCTCCCCCGAGCCGCCGCAGCGTGGTGCCTGGCGCCGCCGCTGATCCAGCGTCCGGCAGGTGCCGGTCTCAGGGGTCAACCTGCCGGACGTCACTGGGCGGGGCGAAAGGGGCCTCGCCAGCCACGGGCCGCGAGCAGCCTCGCCAGGCTCCGAAACAAGGGCTCGGGGTCGACGCGCAACGACAGGACCGACACACTGACCGCCGCACCGGGCTCACACGCCAGGTCCATGAGGCGAACGTCGTCGCTCAGGACGTTGAGAAGGCGGCCGTGGCCGGCGCCCTGCACCTCGAGGACCACACCGAAGGCCGTCCACTCCACGTCGAGGAACCGGCGGCCCTCGGGAGACGAGCGGGGAGTCTGACGACTGGGCTCGGGCAGCCCTCGCTGTCGGCACATTCGCGCGAAATCGAGCTCGTTCATGGAACGAACCCCATCGACGATGTCGGCCTGCACACCACGCAGCAGAGCTCGGTAGGAGTGGCGCCGCACCTTGGCCAGCTCTTCACCGACGTCCTCCGCGCGGACCAGTCGCTGCTGCACCGGAAGGACGAGCAGGTATGCCGCCTGCCGCGGGGTCCGAGCCCACAGGGCCGCCTGCACCGTTGCAACCGCGGGCTTGGCCCGTGGAATCCCGACGTCGATGGCATCGGCGTCACCCCACCGGCGGCTCTCGTGGACGGCCACGCCCGCGACCCGCCCCTTCCGCACCGACTTCTCGACCCACACGTGGATGTCGCTCTCTGCGTATCCCTCGAGCCCCCAGGCCTGGAGTGCCGTGACGCCACCGAGCCGGGCCGAGGCTCCCACGCGCACGAGGGCGGCGCGCCAGGCACTGCGCCCCTCGAGAGGCCCATGATCGAGCACGACTCCGCGGTACGGGAGGGCCCTCCACCGCTCGGCCCGGACGTGAGCATGACGTGCGCCAGCCCCCACCCCCGACTCGCGCAACCGGGCGAGGGAGATGACCCGGTCGGCGGCCTCATCGAGGTCGACGACGTCACGAAGGCGGCGCGGTACGGCATCCATTCGCTGATGGTGGGTGCCCGCGAGCGCCTTGGCCCCACCGGGTTCGTGCCTGTGGATGGCCTCCTCCATGGACAGGACCTGTGGATGGCCTGACGTCCGGCAGGATCCCCCGGGAGAGGTCAACCTGCCGGACGTTGCCAGATCCGAGAGTCCTCGGCTCAGTCGACCCACGCGCGAGCGTTCCGGAACATCCGCAGCCACGGGCTCTCGTCCTCGACAGCACCCGAGGTCCAGGACATCTGGGCGTTGCGCGCCACCCGCTCCGGGTGCGGCATCATCGCGGTGAAGCGTCCGTCGGTGGTCGTCACGGCGGTGAGGCCACCGGGAGAACCGTTGGGGTTCAGGGGGTATGCCGTCGCCGGCTCGCCATGGTGGTCCACGAAGCGGGCCACCGCGTCGACGGTCGCGGCGTCACCGCGCACCGAGAAGTCCGCGAAACCCTCGCCGTGCGCGACCGCGATCGGCATCCGGCTCCCGGCCATGCCCGCGGTCAGGACCGACGGGGAGTCGAGCACCTCGGCGAGGGTGAGCCGTGCCTCGTACTGCTCGGACCGGTTGCGGGTGAAGTGCGGCCACGCCCCCGCCCCGGGGATGAGGTCGGCCAGCGCGGCGAACATCTGGCAGCCGTTGCAGATGCCCAGGCCGAAGGTGTCGCCGCGGTGGAAGAAGGTGCGGAACTGGTCGGTCAGGCGCTCGTTGAAGAGCACCGACCGCGCCCAGCCCTCCCCCGCCCCGAGGGTGTCGCCGTAGGAGAAGCCACCGGCGGCCACGAGGCCGACGAACTCCGACAGGTCGGCCCTCCCGCTCTGCAGGTCCGTCATGTGCACGTCGTAGGTGTCGAAACCCGCTCTGTCGAAGGCGAATGCCGTCTCCACGTGGCTGTTGACACCCTGCTCCCGCAGCACCGCAAGCCTCGGCCGGGCTCCTCGGGAGAGGTACGGCGCGCTGACGTCGTCGGTCGGGTCGAAGGTGAGCGACACGTCCAGGCCCGGGTCGCCGTCGAGGCCGAAGGCCGCATGCTCCTCGTCCGCACACCCGGGGTTGTCGCGAAGCGAGGCGATCCGCCAGGACACCTCGTCCCACGTCTGCGCGAGGTCGCGCACGGCCTCGTCGAGCAGGATCTCACCATCGACCCGCACCCGAATGCGGCGGTCCGCGTTCGGTGCGGCCACGCGGTGCAAGGTCGCGGCGAGACCGTGCTCGGCCAGCACGCCCTCCGCTGCCGTCAGGTGCGCCTCGGGCACCTCGAGGACGACCCCCAGCTCCTCGGTGAACAGCGCCGGCACCGACGAGACATCCACTTCGAGCCCGGTCCCACCAGCAAACGCCATCTCGCACAACGCAGCCCAGAGGCCACCGTCGGAGCGGTCGTGGTAGGCCGTCACGAGGCCGCGAGTGCGCAGCTCATCGAGCGCCCTCGCCAGCGAGACGAGCCGCCGCGGGTCATCGAGGTCGGGGACCTCGAGCCCGAAGGCCCCCGAGACCTGGGCGAGCATCGAGCCGCCCAGGCGGTCCCGGCCGGCCCCGAGGTCCACGAGCAGCAGCGTCGAACCGCCCCGCAGCTGGGGCGTCCACGTGCCCCGCACGTCGGGCAGTGAGGCGAACGCGGTCACGACGAGCGAGACCGGTGAGGTCACCTGACGCGTCTCCTCGGACGCCGCGTCCTGCCAACGGGTGCGCATCGAGAGGGAGTCCTTGCCTACGGGCACCGAGATCCCGAGGGCGGGGCACAGCTCCATCGCGACGGCCTCGACGGTGTCGTAGAGGGCGGCATCCTCCCCGGCCTCACCGCAGGCGGCCATCCAGTTGCACGACAGCTTGACCCCCGACAGGCCGGCGACCGGAGCCGCGAGCAGGTTGGTGAGCGCCTCGCCGACGGCCATCCGACCCGAGGCCGGGGCGTCGACGGCGGCCAGCGGCATCCGCTCCCCGGTGGCCATCGCCTCCCCAGCGAGACCCACGTGGTCGGCGAGGGTCACGGCCACGTCGGCCACCGGGACCTGCCACGGCCCGACCATCTGGTCACGGTGGGTGAAGCCCCCGACGGTGCGGTCGGCGATCGTGACGAGGAACCGCTTGCTCGCCACCGTCGGGTGGCGCAGCACCGCATAGGCGGCTTCGCGGAGGTCGAGGGCGTCGACGTCGAGGACGTCCCCCCGCCGCGCCACGCGCGCCACGTCACGCGTCATCCGCGGGGGCTTGCCGAGCAGGGTCTCCATCGGCATGTCGATGGGCCGGACCTCCCCCGCGACGTCCTCCGGCCCTTCTCCCAGGACGAGCTGACCGTCGTCGCGAGCGACGCCCACCACGGCATACGGGCACCGCTCGCGGTCACACAGGGCCGCGAAGCCGGCGAGGCACTCGGGCGCGAGCGCGAGCACGTAGCGCTCCTGGCTCTCGTTGCACCAGATCTCCTTCGGCGCGAGGCCGCTCTCCTCCAGCGGCACCGCCGAGAGGTCGAAGCGCGCGCCCAACCCGGCGTCGTCGACGAGCTCGGGGAAGGCGTTGGAGATGCCGCCGGCGCCCACGTCGTGGATCGCGAGCACCGGGTTGTCCTTGCCGAGGCTCCAGCAGTGGTTGATGACCTCCTGGGCCCGGCGCTGGATCTCGGGGTTTCCCCGCTGCACCGAGTCGAAGTCGAGGTGGGCGGCGTTCGTGCCCGACGCCATCGACGACGCCGCTCCGCCGCCCATGCCGATGCGCATGCCCGGTCCACCGAACTGGATGAGCAGGGTGCCCGGCGGGAAGAGCACCTTCTCGGTGAGGTCCGCGCTGATCGTGCCGAGCCCGCCGGCGCTCATGATCGGCTTGTGGAAGCCGCGCCGCACGCCGTCGACCGTCTGCTCGTAGACCCGGAAGAAGCCGCCGAGGCCGGGGCGGCCGAACTCGTTGTTGAACGCCGCGGCACCGAGGGGCCCGTCGACCATGATCTCCAGGGGGCCGGCGATGTGGTCGGGGGCCCCGTAGACCTCGCGCTCCCACGGCTCGTCGGTGCCCGGCAGGTGCAGGTTGGAGACCGCGAAACCGGTCAGCCCCGCCTTCGGCTGGGAGCCTCGACCGGTCGCGCCCTCGTCGCGGATCTCGCCACCCGCGCCGGTGGCCGCTCCCGGGAAGGGCGAGATGGCCGTCGGGTGGTTGTGCGTCTCCACCTTCATCAGCACGTGCACGTCGCCCTCGCGAGCGGCATACCGGCTCGGCCCGTCGGCCCTCTCGGGGAGCCAGCGCACCCGGCGGGAGCCGACCATGACCGACGCGTTGTCCTTGTAGGCCACCACGGTGCCCTCGCCGGCCACCTCCTCGGTGTGCCGGATCATGCCGAAGAGCGACCGGGTGCGGACCTCGCCGTCGACGATGAAGTCGGCGTTGAAGATCTTGTGCCGGCAGTGCTCGGAGTTGGCCTGCGCGAACATCATCAACTCGACGTCGTTCGGGTTGCGCCCGAGGCCGGTGAACGCGTCGGCGAGGTAGTCGACCTCGTCCTCGGACAGGGCCAGCCCGTATGCCGTGTCCGCCTCCTCGATCGCGGTGCGCCCACGGCCGAGCACGTCGACCTGCGCCATCGGCTCGGCCTCGCGCACGTCGAACAGCGCGGCGGTGGCCTCGAGGCCCGGGAGGGCCGTCTCGGTCATCCGGTCGTGGAGCACACCGGCGCACGCGGCCCACTGCTCGTCGCTCAGGGGGGTCGACACCTCGAGGTCGTAGGTCGTGACCCGCTCGACGCGGCGGACGGGGACCCCACAGCTGTGCGCGATGTCGGTGGCCTTGGACGCCCAGGGTGAGAGCGTGCCGAGGCGCGGCGCGACGACGACGCGGGCCTGCAAGGTCGCCTCGTGCACACCGTGCTCCGGGGCGGGCTCGCCGTAGGTGAGGAGCCGGGTGACGGCGTCGCGGGCCTCGGCGCCGAGCTCGCGCTCACTGGCGACCCAGTGGTCGAACCGGCCTGCGACACCGGCCACCTCGGGCACCACAGACCGCAGGTGGGCCAACAGTGCGGCGGCTCGGAAGCCGGAGAGGGCGTTTCCGCCGGGGACGGTGGTCAGCACGAGGTCGTGCGACGAGGTCATGTGCGCGCTCTCCAGGGGTGCAGTCCGAGTGGCGGATGCCGCGCCAAGGCTACCGGCGCCCTCCGGGGCTGGCCGACCGGCATCCGTCGTCACCTCCCCGGGGTTTGGACACCATGGTGTCCAA
>JBBSQC010000059.1:0-20036 GCA_038258215.1 Actinomycetales bacterium
CAGCCCGAGCCAACGCCAAAAGGTCGATATCACCACTCTGATTAAGGCGTTGGCCATCGCGACGGAAACTGCCGAGCTGGCGCTCGCGGAGGTCGTTGCACTCCGACAGGCTCTCGAGTGACCTGACAGGCAATGATTGAGAGGCCGTCGACCGGACTGGGTCCGGGGGGGGGGCTTCGTGCCTGCGCGGCGAAGCACCGGGTACGCCTCGGGTTCGAGGCTCGCGCGCTACTCAGCGTCCGAGCGGACAACCTTGAGCTGAGGTCGGGAGCGGCGCCTGAAAGTGTGACCAGTCTAGGGGCGGGGTCTCGCAGGCGATCTGGGTTCCGGGGGCAGTTGCACACGGCCGGGCCGCGCCGCGGTTGACCTGTGTCGCGCACCAACCGCGGTGGTGGCGGGGCAGCCCGCGGTCATGTCCAGGACCCGGTCGCTACGGACGAGGGCCGTCCTACAGCTGGATCCCGCGGGTCAGAGCGCCGTCGACGACGAGGTTGGTGCCGCTGATCCGGCTAGCGAGGGGGCTGCCCAGGAACACCACCGGTGCTGCGATCTCCTCGGGCGTACCCAAGTGGCCTGTGGGGTTGAGCTCGACCGCGGTCTTGAAGAAGTCTGGGTTGCCGCTCTCGATCCCCTCCCAGACGCCACCCTCGAAGTAGGTGTTGCCGGGTGAGACGGTGTTGGCCCGGATGCCCAGCGGCGCCAGTTGCATCGCGAGGCCGTGGATGTAGCCGATGATTGCGGTCTTCACCGTGCCGTAGGGGCCGGAAGCGAAATCGGACTCACGTCCGGACACGCTGGAGATCGCGATGATCGAGGCCGCCTGGCTCTGCTCCAAGTGGGGCATCGCCGCCTTGACCAGCCGGACGGTGTGCATCAGGTCGACGTTGAGGCTGAGCTCCCAGTTCTCCTCGGTGTCCGGGATCGCCAGCGCGCTGACGTTGGCCACCACGACATCGAGGCCGCCGAAGGAGTCAGCCGACTGGTCCACCCACGCGGCTAGCGCTGCCGGGTCGGCGACGTCGACCGTGGAGCCGGTGACGTTGCCGCGCTCGCTCAACGACTCTTGGGTCGCCGCCACTTCGTCGGAGCTGCGGGCGCAGAAGCCCACCACCGCCCCCTCGTCGAGGAATGCCTCGACCACAGCGCGGCCGATGCCACGGGTGCCGCCGGTGACGAGGACACGGGCTGAGTTGAGTTGCAGATCCACGGGTGCTGCCTTTCATGGAAGGAATGCTGCCGGTCAGACTGGTCCGAGGGAACGGGCGCGAGCACGCATCTCGGCGTGGATGCCTCCGAAGGCCTCCGCAGGAGGAAGCAGTCGCTTGGCCGCCTTGACCACCACGCTGTAGTTGGCGTCGACGACGTTGGCGACCGGGACCTGCGCGATCTGCGCACACAGCTGGTAGGCGTCCATCACATGCAGACCGCACAGCTCGCTCACCCAGCGCACAAGCTCGGCGTTGCCGATGCGCCAGGAGTCCTCCATCGGACGGCTCGAACCGATTGCCATGAAGTGGGTGTCGGTCTCGATGCGCGGCCAGTCTGGGGCGCTGCCCTTAACAAGGTCGACGATCAGCGTGGTGGTCATCGCCCCCTCGACGGCGGTGCCGCAGGCCTCGCCCTCACCTTGGCGGTAGTGGCCGTCGCCGATCGAGAACATCGCGCCCTCGACGTTGACCCCGAGGTATGCCGTGGAGCCGGCGCGCATCTCGGGGCTGTCCATGTTGCCGCCGAACCGGTCGGGCACCAGCGACGACCGCACCTCACCCCCGGCCGGGGCGACTCCCACCGTGCCAAGCATCGGTTCGACTGGGAGCTCCACGCGGTGGTCACTGTGCCGGGCGACGAAGGCAACGGTGTTGCGGTCGCGGTCGAGCTCATAGATCCAGGTTGTGTCCGGCAGCGCCGGCTGGAGGTTGACTGTGCGGTCTGTGCCGGTCATCCCGCCGAAGAAGGGGATCGCTGCCGAAGCGGCCCAGTCGCGCGCCGGTGCGAGGTCAACGAGGTGGAGCACGAGGGTATCGCCGGGCTCAGCGCCCTCGACGTAGAAGGGACCCGTCTGTGGGTTGACGAACCGCAGATCAACCTTCGCGCTGGACAGGTCCTCGACGCTACGCAGCGCTCCACCGAACGCGTCGTCAGACCACAGCCGCAGCGCCGTGCCAGGGCTGATCCTCATCTGGGGAGGGACGCCACCGAACGTGTAGACGTAGTGCTCGCGGGTGGGGGTGAACTCGATCAGTTCCATCGTCGGAAACTACCTCAGTCCGCGCGCACCCGAACATGGTCACGACGCAGGTCCTGAACCTGCGAGACGCCTAGCAGGGCCAGGGTGGAGGTGATCTCCTGTTGCAGAATTTCGGCGGCGCGCTGAACCCCGCGTTCGCCACCTGCCATCAACCCGTAGAGGTAGGCACGACCGATGAGCGCGGCCCTGGCCCCGACTGCGACGGCGGCAACGATGTCGCTCCCTGAAAGGAGGCCACCATCGACGTACACCTCCGCTCTGTCGCCGACAGCGTCCACCACCGAGGGCAGGACCTCCAGCGGGACCGGTGCCCGGTCCAGCTGGCGTCCGCCGTGGTTGGACACGACCACCGCGTCGGCACCTGCGTCGACCACCGCCCGAGCGTCGGCGACGGTCTGGATGCCCTTGACTACAAGCGGTCCGTTCCACGCCTCCCGCAGCCAGGTCAGGTCGGCCATCGTGACCGCCGGATCGAACATTGTGCCAACCAGATCGGCGACGGTTCCCTCGAAACGGTGCAGCGAGGCGAACTCGAGCGGCTCCGTGGTGAACAGATCCCACCACCACGCCGGGTGCAGGGATCCCTCCGCGAAGGTCCTCAGCGAGGGCGTGGGCGGAATCGTCAGGCCGTTGCGGACGTCTCGCAGCCGAGGGCCGGCCACGGGTGTGTCGACGGTGAGCACCAGCGCCTCGTAGCCCGCGGCCTGCGCCCGCACGATGAGGTCGCGGCTGGCCTCGCGGTCACGCCACAGGTACAGCTGGAACCACCGACGCGCGTCGGGAGCGGCGGCGGCGAGCTGCTCGATCGACGTCGTGCCCATCGTGGACAAGGCGTAAGGAACACCCGTGCGCGCAGCCACGCGACCGACCGCGGATTCCCCCTCGGTGTGCATCATCCGGGTGAACCCGGTGGGGGCGAAGGCCCACGGCGCAGCCGAGCGCTTGCCGAGGATCGTCGTGGCCGTGTCCACCCCGGAGACGTCCTGCAGGACTCGTGGTGAGAACTCCACGCGAGAGTAGGCATCCCGAGAGCGCAAAAGGCTCAGCTCCTCACCGGCGGCACCGTCGGTGTAGTCGAAGACCGCGCGCGGGACGCGCCGCCGGGCCAGCCGACGCAGGTCCGCGATGGAAGCGGCACGGGCCAACCGTCGGTCCGCGGCGTGCAGCGGGACCGGCGCCGGACGCAGGACCTCCTGCAGCTCGGACCACCGGGGGCGGCGGCGGGACGTCATCTGGTCGTTCTACACGATCGGTCCATAGCGCCCGGCCAGGCGCAACGTCCGAACTCCCAGGGCACGTCGCCGGCCTCGGCCCCTGGACCACCACCGTCCCCAGCTGCGTCGCTCGACCGGCGCCCTCCAGGCACGGTCCAGGTCTCCCCGGGACAGGGGCGTGGATGGTCGCGCGCGGTGACATAGCGGACCGCGACGGGACACCCCAACGCGGATAGACGCACACGCTCATCGCGGCAGGAGGTTGCGTTGGGAGCCATGACGGCGGGTTGCGCTTCGAAGTCAGACAAGGAGGGAGACTGAGATCATGAAGGCTGCCGTCGTGGCCGTTGTGGTGACGTCTTGCTTCGTCGCGACCAGTTGCTCGGGTCTCGGCGGTTCCGCGACCTCTGGCGACTGCCAGGCCCAAGTGCGATCAGACGGCATCGTCTACACGTCCTACGGCGACACCGAACGCCCTGCCACGCTGCCATCGCTCTCGGTGAGCGTCGCGTCGAGCACGGCCGTACGGTGCCGCGGTGAGGTGACCGGGCGCACCCGGATGAGCGAGGATGCCAGCGTGGCAGTTGTGCGCGACCCCGTGCTCTCGCCCGCGGACGGTCCACTGCGGGTGGCGATCGTTGGCGCGGGCCCGGCCGGGGTCTACGCGGCCGAGGCGCTGGCCGAGCAGGGCGCCGTCGCTGTCGCAGTCGACATCATCGACCGGTTGCCGACACCCTTCGGGCTGGTGCGTTACGGCATCGCCCCTGACCACCTCAAGATGAGGGGTTTGCGGACCACGCTGCAACGCACCCTGGATCACCCGCAGGTGAGGTTCTTCGGCAACGTCGAGGTCGGCGTCGACCTTGCCCTGGCACAGTTGCGCGCTCATGTGGACGCGGTGATCTACACCTACGGCGCCGCCGATGCCGGACGGCTCGGTATCGAGGGGGAGGAGCTGCCCGGGAGCCTGACCGCCCCTGACCTGGTCTCCTGGTACTGCGGACATCCCGACGCCGACCGCGCCACCGTGGAGGAGGCACTGTCCCACGCACGTTCGGTGGTGGTCATCGGCGTGGGCAACGTCGCGCTCGACGTCGCTCGCGTGCTCGCCCGGGCACCCGAAGAACTCCGGCCCACCGAGATGCCGCAGCATGTTCTTGAGGCGCTCGCAGACGCGCCGGTCGAGCAGGTCACTGTCGTCGGGCGACGGGGTCCGGCCGTGGCCAGCTTCACCACCCAGGAGCTGCGCGAGCTCGGCCGGCTGCAGTCCGCGGTCGTGGTGGTGGACCCTGACGACTTGGAACTGGTGGGGGCGGCAGAGGAGCAGGCCGCCGCCGAGCCGGCCGTGGCCCGTAACCTGGCCGTACTGCGCGGTTGGGTCGACCATGAGCCTTCCGTGGGAACCGTCCGGCTGAGCCTGCGTTTCCGCTGGCGGCCGGTACGCCTCCTCGGACCCGACCGGGTGCGTGCGCTGGAGCTGGAGCGAACGGCCTTGGGCGCTGACGGGCGGGTGATGGGCACCGGCGAGCTTGAGGTGGTGCCCACCGACCTGGTGGTCCGGTCGGTCGGTTACCGCGGAACCCCCCTGCCGGGTCTGCCCCTCGATGAGCGCACGGGGACGGTGACCCACACCGCGGGGCGGGTGCTGCGCGACGGCCGGCCCTCAACCGGCGAGTACGTGGCGGGATGGATCAAGCGGGGTCCGACCGGGGTGGTGGGCACCAACAAGCACGACGCGAAAGAGACGGTCGCGAGCCTCCTCGAAGATGCTGCCGCCGGAGCACTCGCACCGTGCCGGCAGCCGGAGGACCTGCTCGCTGTGCTGGTGAGGCAGGGGCTGCACCCGGTTCTGCTCAAGGACTGGAGGGCCATCGACGCCGCCGAGAAAGCCCTCGGCGCCACCCACGGGCGCGACCGGACGACGCTGCACGACCGCAACACGCTCCTCGCCGCGGCCCGACTTGCGGCGGCGAGCACGGAAAAGGCTTGACTTGAACTGACCACGCCTGATCCGGCCAGGGGGAGGGCCTGACCTCCGGGGCCGCCGGCCTTCGCTACCGCCTCCTTGCCCGGATTCATCGACCCCGAGATGCGGCGCTCATCGGGTCATGGCCTAGATGGACCGTTGGGAGGTGCCATGGCGGTGGTTAGACGCGGGCTGGTGCGGCCAGGTCAGCGCCCTTAGTGGTTGGCGTCGGGGTCGGCGAGGAAGTCCTCCAGCCACGACGTCGACACGGGCCCCCGTGCGACGGCGGAGTCGCGGAGGAGCCGCAGGTGCACGTCGCGCGTAGTGACGACACCCTCGATGCGGAGCTCGGTCAGGGCCTGGATCGAGCGTGCGATCGCCTGGGCCCGGTCACGGCCGTGCACGATCACCTTGGCGAGCATCGAGTCGTAGTACGGGGCGACGACCCCGCCGGCGACGTAGCCGGTCTCGATGCGGACTCCCGGTCCCGCCGGGAGGTCGAACCGGGTGAGCTCGCCGGGTGAGGGGAAGAAGTCGTTGTCCGGGTCCTCGGCGTTGATCCTGAACTCGAAGGCGACCCCCTGGACGACGAGGTCCTCCTGCTTCACGGAGAGCTTTTCGCCGGTCGCGGCGAGCAGCTGCTCGGCCACGAGGTCGATGCCACAGATCTCCTCGGAAATCGGGTGCTCGACCTGGATACGGGTGTTCATCTCGATGAAGTAGAAGTGGTCCTCCTCGACCAGGTACTCCACGGTGCCTGCCCCGATGTAGCCGACGGCCTGCGCGAGGCGGATGCTCGCGGCGGTCATCGACTCGCGCAGGTCGTCGCTCAGGTCCGCGGCGGGGGCCTCCTCCAGCAGCTTCTGGCGCCGACGCTGCACCGAGCAGTCCCGCTCGAAGGCGTGGACGACGTTCCCGTGGGTGTCGGCGATCACCTGCACCTCGATGTGTCGGGCCCGCTCGATCACCTTCTCGAGGTAGACCGCGTCGTCACCGAAGGCCGAGCGGGCCTCAGACTGGGCCGTCGACATGGCCCCGGGCAGCTCCTCGGCCGACTCGACGAGGCGGATCCCCCGCCCGCCGCCCCCGGCGGACGCCTTGACCAGCACGGGGTACCCGATCTCGTCGGCGACTCTGAGGGCCTCGTCTTTATCGGTGAGCACCTCGGAGCCAGGGACGACCGGGACGTCTGCCGCCTGGGCGGCCCGACGGGCCGCGGCCTTGTCGCCCATGGTGGAGATGAGATCGGCGTCGGGACCGACGAAGACCAGGCCGGCGTCCACGACGGCCTGGGCGAAGGACGGTCGCTCGGACAGGAAGCCGTAACCCGGGTGGACGAGGTCGCAGTCGGTCGACTTCGCTGCGTCGAGCAGCTTCTCGCTGTCCAGGTAGGACTGGGAGGCGGGTGACTTCCCGATGTGGACCGCGTCGTCGGCCAGGTCCACCCACAGCGCGTCCTGGTCGGCGTCGGAGTACGGTACGACCGCCTCCCAGCCGAGGAGGTGGGCGGCGCGGATGATCCGGACGGCGATCTCGCCGCGATTCGCGACGAGGACGCGGTGGGTCGACATGGCCGTCTACTCGACTACCGCGACGTCTTGCCCGGCGCTCACTTCGTCCTCGTGCTCGACGAGGAACTCCTTGACGGTGCCGGCAGCGGTGGCCTTGAGCTCGGCGAAACTCTTCATCACCTCGATCAGACCGATGGTCTGTCCCTCGGTGACGGTGTCCCCGACGGAGACGAACTCGTCCTCGTCCGGTGAGGGCCTGCGGTAGAAGATGCCCGGCATCGATGCCTGCACAGTGGTCATGGTGTCGTCCTGTTCATCGTGGGCGATGTGGTCAGTCACGCGAGGGTCAGCCGGCGAGCTGGGCCCGGGCACGGTCGAGGCGTGCGGTGCGCTCTGCTCTCGCCGCAAGCGCGTCGTCGATCTCGACGGCGGTGAAGGTGATTGTGTCGCCGGTCTTGGCCTGGCCGAATACGTCGCGGTCGACCGAGATCACAGTGCCGATCGTCGCGTAGCCCCCACCGGTCACGGCGTCACCGAGCAGCACGATCGGCTCGTCCCCGCCCGGCACCTGGATCGAACCGATGGGGTAGCCGAGGTCGACGACGTTGGCGGGATCGCTGCCGGCCCCGAACGGCTGCTCGCGCTCCACGAAGTCCAGGGTGCCGCCTCGGAGGCGGTACCCGACCCGGTCGGCGTCCTTGGTGATCTTCCACGGGGTCGACAAGAAGACCTCAATCGCCTCGTCGGTCAGGCGGTAGGAACAGAGCCCGATCACCACGCGGACCTCGTAGGCAGAGCCGAAGGTCGGCAGGAGGTCCTTGTCGAGCGTCGCGCCGGCGGTGCCGCGGCCGGGGTCCTCGCCCAGCTCGAGGGTGTCGCCGTCGCGGAGCGTCCGGCCCTCCAGACCCCCGAGCCCGATCAGCGTGTAGGTCGAGCGTGACCCGAGGTACGGCGGGACGTCGATGCCCCCTGAGATCGCGACGTAGGGCCGGGCCCCGGAGGTGATCATCCCGAACGCGAGCACGTCGCCCTCGGAGACGGCGAACGACTCCCACGTCGGCGCCGACTCGCCGTTCAGCGTGAGCGTCGCGTCCCCACCAGTGACGGCGACGAGGCGGTCGTCGTGGAACTCGATCGTGGGCCCCACGTAGGTCGCTTCGAGTGCGGCCGCGTCTTCGCTGTTGCCGACCAGCAGGTTGGCGAGGCGGAAGGAGTACTGGTCCATGGCGCCCGACGGTGGCATCCCGATGTCGTAGCGACCGGGACGCCCCAGGTCCTGCACGGTGGTGGACAAGCCACCCGCGGTCACGGTCACAGTCGTGGGCATCGTCATCGGTAGAGCACCTCCAGCAGGGAGTCGTTGACGCTTTTGGGGTCATCCAAGAAAGCCGCCGGCGAGAACTCGAACTCGCGCTGCCTGTAGCGGAACGTCCCCGCCTCAACATCGTCCCGTGTCGTGTCGAACTCGTCGCGGTCGATCGATCGGAAGCGGAGCATGTCACCGACGCGGGGAAAGACGATCGACTGGTCGAAGTCCGGGTGGTCCTGCTTCACGTTCAGCACCGGCGTGGCCGACATTCCGTAGAGCTGGTATCCGCCGGCTCCCTGGACCGGGTAGACGACCGAGAACGCCCCACCGATGCCGAACGCCCGCTCCGGGGTGAACGTGCGCGGGCGCACGTACTTCGGGACCTGGAGCTGACGCTCCCGTGGCTCGAGCTGGTAGCAGAACGGCAGGCCGGGGACGAAGCCGAGCATCGTCACCATCCAGGGGTTCCCCGACATGTGGGCGATGAAGTCCTCGACGCTGTCGAAACCGTTGACGCGGGCGCCGTACTCGAGATCGGTCGACTCCGGGTCCTGATGGTTCGCCCGGAAACGCATGAGGGCCTCGTGCGTCCAGGGGTCGTTGTAGAGGATCGGGACGTCGACGATCCGGGTCTCCACCACGAAGTCGTCGGGAAGGTGTCCGGCGTCGGACTCCAGGTCCTGCAGCAACGCCCGGAGGTCGTGGGGCGCGAGGACGTCGGGGTCGAACCGGACCATGTAGGAGGCATTGGACGGGCAAACATCGACGACGCCGTCCAGGCCCCGCTCCCGCAGGGCGCCGGTGATCAGCATCGCCTTCACGTTCGCCTCGATGCTCATCTGCTCGTCGATCTCGACGAACAGGAACTCGTCACCTCCGTACTCGTACCGGGCTGGTGGCAGCTCGATCCTGGTCGTCATCGAAGCTCCTGAGAAGATGGGGATGGGTGGTCGGTCACGTCGAGGCCCCGCTCCGGCTGACGGCCTGGACGTCGAAGCCCTCGGCCCTCACCTGCTCCACGACCGCGCGAGCGTTCAGCTCGGCCCCGGGGCGGTCCGAGTGCAGGCAGATCGACTCCGCATGGATGGCCGACTCAACACCGTCAGCAGAGCGCACCCTCCCGGCAAGGACGTCAGCGGTCCGCTCTGCGCACCACGTAGGGTCACGGCGTTGATTGTCGGGATCGATGATGATCCGACCCTCGTCGGTGTACTCGAGGTCGGCGAAAGCCTCCGCGACGACACGATGACCGCGCTCGCGCTGTCGCTGGGCCGGCCCGCGGGCCTCGAGGACCAGCAAGAGACCGGTATCAAGCGCCGCCACGGCGTCGCAGACGGCGTCGGCGACGTCGTCGTCGCGACCCAGCAGGCCATAGAGCGCTCCGTGGGGCTTGACGTGCACCATCTCGACGTCGTGTGCCTCTGCGATCGCCCGCAAGGCGCCCGCCTGGTACAGCACCGCCTGCGCTGCTTCGCTAGGGGAGAAGACGATCGCCCGGCGGCCGAAGCCGACCAAGTCGGGGAACCCGGGGTGCGCGCCGAGGGCGAGACCGTGCTCCTTGGCCAGGAGGACCGACCGTGTCATGGCCGCAGGATCACCCGCGTGCCAGCCGCATGCGACGTTGATCGAGCTGATGAGCGGCGCAATCTCCTCGTCGACGCCGAGCGCCCAGCGCCCGAAGCTCTCACCGGCGTCCGCATTGATGTCGATCGTCGTCACGGTTCCTCCATCACTTCCAGGTCGAACTGGGCATTCCGGGGCTGATGCCGCTGCGGGTGCCGGGCCGTCGCGTGTCGGGGAGAGTCATCACCGGACGGCGATCTCGCCGACGGCTCCGCGGGGACACCAGGGGCTGCGAAGCGGGATCCACGAGGCGTCCACATCGATCAAACGTGCCCCGAGCGCCATGCCCACCTCCCGCTGCGTGTCGGTTCGTCGGTCGTTCGTGGTTCCCGGGTCCGGGTCGACGACTGGTCGATGACGGTTTCGCCCTGCGCGGAGCCGACCCTGCATGGACCCGAGAGTTTTCCGCGGGCAGGTCGCCTGATCGTGGTCGGTGCAGGTCAGATACGTCAACCCCACCCGGCAGGAGAGCCGAGCCGCGGACTTTGCTTAGGGCTGTGTCCTGATCGCCCCGGCGAATCGGAAGCGTTCCATGCCGCCGACAGCGGGGTCGCGGGTAGAAGGGGCCGGGGTGGCGTGCGATGGCGCAGGCGTACGCAGGGCCCCTCCGATGCGTGGTCCCTCCGCGCGGCCGGCGTGTCCTGAGAGCCGAGCGGTCAGGCGCCGTCTTCGGGCAGGCGCTGTCTCGGTCAAGGTCGCGGCCGGCAGCCAGCCGGGCCCCGAGAACCGGGCGACGCCGGTAAGTCCGGTGGTGTCGCCTCCCACGGTGTCGGAGGCGGCGGTGATGCGCTCCACCATCACCGTGGCGACCTGCCGCTCGACGATGATCTCGGCCTATTGGGTGATGTGCCAGGTCGAGACCTGGTGGCCGCGGTGGCTGCCCCCGGTGACCTGCCGTGCGGGATGCCCGGGATGCGGGCCTGGTGGAAGACGCCGACTCGGGGTTCGTGGTTTGCCCGGCGGCGGTCGCGACGATCTCGACCGAGAACGCCACCTGCCGCTCGGCCTGGGCCCGCTGAATTATCCAAGGTGACGGTGTAGTCGAGGCGGATCAGTCCGGCCTTCTGCCGGAAGCGCAGCCAGCGTGACCTTTAGCCGAATTCGTCCGGGTCGCCGTGAGTAGCAGGCACAGTGTCAGACCTTCGGACATGGGCGCCGGCAATGAGCGGCTGGAACGAGTGCAGGCTGCACACCGCGGTGCTTGTCCCGTCCGCCGGGATCGGCCCCGGGATCGGCGCACGCGTCGTGCCTCGGCCGAGTGACTACTGGATGAGGACCGCCAGAGACGGAAGGCCACCGCGAAGTCGAAGGTCGATGAGTTCGCAGCCGTGCCCCTCTCCACCGTCGTCCTTGCACGCACTGGTGAGCGTGGTCCGGCCGCGCTCCGAAGACCGGGACGGCCGCGGCCGCCGTGCCGTCATGCACATCGCCGAGCCGGGGTGGTGCGTACCTGTTGCCTGCCGGAGGGCGGTTTGGGCGGTGACGGTGTGTTCGACGGTCAGGACCGTCGCTCAGCGATGCGTCGTCGTCAGCGATGGGCGGACCGCCGCTCGGAATGAGGCGCCCGGGGTCTCCGAAGCCCCTGTGCGCCTCACCCGTGCCGGCCCAGAACGCCGGGTGTCGCGCTTAAAGGTCAGTCCTCGAGGAGCTCGCTGATTGCGCCGTCGATGACGGCCTGGTCGGTTGGGTTGAATGGGGCCATGTGACCCCAGGTGGTGGGCATGACCCGCAGCTCGGCGTTCCGGATCCGGCTCACCTCGTACTCGCTATCGACCGGCGGGAAGTACTGGTCGGTGTCGGCTTGGATGACGATGGTGCGCGCCTGGATCGCGGAGAGCGCTGCGTCGAAGTCGCCGCCGAAGTTCGGGTGGTCACCGAGGTCGTTGTGCCACCAGGTCCACATCTGTGCCAGCAGGTCGTTGGCGTCGCACTTTAAGAAGAACTGGTCCCAGAAGTAGTCGATGAACTCCTCTACGTTTGACGCCCCGAAGGCCCTGAAACCCTCCTCGCGGTAAAACGGCTCCGAGAATCCCCAACCCGCGTACAGCGCGGCCATGGCGCGAACCCCCTTGACCGGCGGTCGGTCGGAGTAGAAACCGTCGTTCCAGTTGGCATCCGACGTGATTGCCCGGATGTTCCCGGTGAGGAAGACCTTGTTGTAGTGCGCGGTGCGCGCAGAGCCATTGATCGGAGCGAACGCCTCGACCATCTCCCCGTGCAGGGCGGCCCAGGCGTAGCCCTGGCAAGCTCCCAGCGACCAGCTGGTCATGAGCCGGATCCGTTCGATGCCCAGCTCCTCGGTGAGCAACCGGTGCTGAGCAACGACGTTGTCGTACGTCGTGACACGCGGGAACCGACCGCGGTCGAAGGGCGCCGGTGTGTTGCTGGGCGAGGAACTGACACCCGCGCCGAAGTGGTTCGGGATGACGATGAACCAGCGACTCGGATCGAGTGCGCGCCCCGGACCGGTCAGAAATGCGGCGGTGTCGGCGGGGGAGGCGGTGAACCACGTCGGACAGACCACGACATTGTCCTTGCCGGGGTTCAGCTCGCCCAGCGTCAGATAGCTCAGCTGCGCTTCAGGCAGGACCGCGCCACCCTTTTGCAGTGCGAAGTCGCCCAACTCGAACGTACGAAACCTCATGGAACTCTCCGTCCTTTGTAGAATCCGGGGAACATACGATTTGAGCCGTGGTGTTCGAGTCAGACCCGGAGCGCCTCCCGGATGTGGTCGAGTGCTGTCGACAATCGGCAGCACCTTTAAGGCTTGCTCGCGGCTGACTTCGACGGAGCGGACCTGGCTGTTGGCATCTCCCGAACGAGTCCATGTCAGCACTGATGACCGTCCCGATCATCATGTACCGCTGCCCGAGACCGCGTCCATGAGCAACACGATCGGTTGCTGGCCAGAGGGCCCTGGATGGAACCAGTCGTGTAGCAGGTGTCGACGATGTTGGAGGGTGCGCCGCCCGCGCCGTGGGGGAGGGCAGGAAGTCCAGCAAAGCGCCCCCATGAACCGGTAGTTGGTGCGGTCGGACTGCGAGCCAACCCGCCGGCTGCCAGGTCTGCCCAACAAACACACGCTTCGACTCCTCCGTACCCCGCATGCCGATTGATATCTGGCAGTCGGTCGATGGTGCCCAGGCTTCGTTGCTGGAACCCGAATCCGAGGGCGGCTTTGGCTCGAGGTTCGGGGGTCCCACCCCACGGCGATGCGGTCGCCGAGACCGACGAGGATCATGCTGGTCATGGTGGACCTGTGGCGATCGAGGATGGCGCCCGATCTCGGACGGCCACAGACGGCTGGGTCACCCCATGTGACGCTATTCCAGGTACGCGGGAAGGCTCCCAGACCAACCCGACAGACGCGGCGGATAGACCCTCCTTCTTGCAGGCTCCCTTCGGTTGTCGGCCGGCTCGCTGGAGAGGATGCTCGGTGGGTGGGAGGAAGCGGGCGAGACGAGAAAGTGCGACGACTCGAGCTGATCGATGCTGTGCTGGCTGGCATCGCCCGCCACCACGAAGTCGCCGACATCGTTCTTGCGTCCCGCTCCCTCACGGAGGCGGAGGCCGGCTTGATCAAGCTGCTGGACCTTCAGGATGCGGAACTGGCTCGCGCCGTTCTCGACACTCAGACGCGTCGTTTGACGATGGACGAGCGCGAGCAGCTCGTGGCACTCGCTGAGCAGTTGAGGAGTGGGCTCGACACCTAGAGGGCGGGGCTTGCGAACGAACGGATGCCAGCGTGTGGCTTACAGGCGGCTGCGCCTGCGTCGGTCGACGTGGAAGCATCACCCGCGCTCGATCGCGGCGGATTGCCCCTAGGTAGACCAACCGACCTGCATCACTGAGCGATCACCGCAGCAGCGTTGTAGAAGTCACTCGGCAGCGCATGCGCCATCCGCCATGTCAACGCGATCGGTCGCTCGCCCTGGTGGCTGACGTACGTCATCGGGCCGGCAAACAGGTAGGGCGACGTCCCGAAGTCGTCCTTCTGCTCATGCCGAACGAACAACAGCACTTGGCTCGTCCTGTTCACGTACCGCTGACCAGTAGGCGAGGCCACTGAGGTCACCGATTGGCTCTCCCAGTGGAAGAGGTCGCGACTGATCGGGTAGTCGCGGTACATCGTCGTCGGCGAATAGTCCGCCTCGGACTTCTTCAGGGTCACAAAGAAGGCGTCCACGTTCAGTTCCGGTACATAGAGAACACCCTCGCGGAACGAGTTGGGCTTGCGGCTGAGGGAGGCGTACCCAAGCGCGGCCAGCACTTCCTCGCGCTGGTACCGCGCATGCACCCGCAGTGGCACTAAAGCCAGACGACCAGTGAGAGCCGGCGCCTGATGACGCGCGGTGTCGAACCCGATCTCCACGACGGCTCGTACCTCAGCGCGCGCCGCGTGCTCGTGGCGCAGCTGCGCCATCCCCTCGTCGATGCTGGTGAACCCACCGCCATCGGGCCAGAGGGAGAAGAAGAGCATCTCGGCGAGCTGCTGCTCGACGGGGCTGAGATCGCCGTAGGTGGGCGCGTCGTCGGAGAGCAGTGCCGCGTAGTGCGTTCCCCGAACCTGGTCGTCGACATGGGCAAAGGCTCGTGCCCGCCGTAACAGCCGGTCCTCGTGGTCCCCGCCGGTCGCGGTCTCGAGCCCAGCATCGCGACGCAGACGAGTCCACGAATGGGTGCCGCGGCGGAGGACGTCGGACAACTCGAGTCGCGACTCGTAGAGATAGGTCGACAAGTCGACATCACCGCTGCGCCGGAGTTCGGTGACCATGCTCGACCAGCGGTTGCCGACCTGGGTGCGGATGTTGTCAAGCACCAGCTGCTGCGACTGGCGGTCCATGACGATCTGACAGCCCGCCGGCAGGAAGGGGAACTCGCGCTCGATGTCCCGCTCAAGGCCTCGCCGGGACTGGCCGGTGAGAGCTCGAAGCTTCTCGTCGAAGCGGAACTCCTTGCGCTGGTGACCCACGAAGTCCAGCACCGTGAGGACGGCCTTGTCCCGCGTGCGCCGCAGCCCGCGGCCCAGCTGCTGCAGGAAGATCGTGGCGCTCTCGGTCGGCCGCAGGAAGAGGACGGTGTCGACGTCTGGGAGGTCGAGGCCCTCGTTGAAGAGGTCGGCGGCGAAGAGCATGTTGAGCCGCTTCTCGCGGAGGTCGGTCAGCGACTGGGCGCGTAGGTCGGCTGACGTCGCCCCGCTGACGGCGCGGGAGGGGATCCCCGCCTCGGTGAAGACCTGCGCCATGAACTCGGCGTGCGCGACGCTGACGCAGAAGCCCAGGCCGCGCATCGATCGCAGGTCGAGGACCTTGTCGGCCAGCTCGCGCAGGACGATCCCGGCGCGTGCTCGGTTGCCGGTGTAGACGTTGTCGAGCTGGGCGTCGTCGTAGCGGCCGCGGGTCCACTCGATCTGCCTCAGGTCGGTGCCGTCGGCGAGAGCGAAGTAGTGGAACGGACAGAGCAGCTCTGCTCCCAGGGCGTCCCACAGGCGCAGCTCGGTCGCAGTGCGGCCGTCGAAGAAGTCGCGAACATCGAGACCGTCCGCGCGCTCCGGAGTGGCGGTCAGTCCGAGCAGCTCACGTGGCTCGAGGTGGTCCAGCAGCCGCCGGTAGGTCGGGGCCTGGGCGTGATGGAACTCGTCGATGACGACAATGGAGAAGGCGTCCGCGGGGATGTCCTGGACCGTGCCCGCCAGCGACTGCACGCTGGCGAACACGTGCCGCCAGCGCTCGGGACGGAGACCGGCGACGTACAGCTCGCCGAAGTCGGCGTCCATCAGCACCTCGCGGTACGTCCGCAGCGCCTGTTCCAGGATCTCCCTGCGGTGCGCGACGAACAGCAGGGACGGCTGCTCGCCGCCGATGTTCAGGCGGCGGTAGTCGAGTGCGGCCAGGACGGTCTTGCCCGTCCCGGTGGCGGCCACGACCAGGTTGCGGTGGCGGTCGTGCACGATCCGCTCGGCCTCGATGGCGTCCAGCATCCGCTGTTGGTACGGGTACGGCCGCACCTCGAGGCCGGAGAGTGACAACGTCACACGGTCGTGGTGCGTCCGGCCGGAGGCTTCTGCGAGCGCGTCGTCGAGACGGTCCCGGTCGCGTGCCGGGTGGTAGGTCTCGAAGGTGGGGTCGTTCCAGTACGCGTCGAAGGTGGCGTCGAACTTGTCCAACAGCGACGGGGTCTCGACGCGGGACAGCCGGACGTTCCACTCGAGGCCGTCCAACAGTGCGGCCCGCGACAGGTTGGACGAGCCGACGTACGCCGTGTCGTACCCGGTGTTGCGGTGGAACATCCACGCCTTGGCGTGCAGTCGAGTGCGCTGGGAGTCGTACTGGATCTTGACCTCGGCGCCGAAGTCGTTGATCAGGCGGTCGAGCGCGGCTCGTTCCGTGGCGCCCATGTAGGTGGTGGTGATGACTCGCAGCGGTGCGTCTCGATCCTGGCGCCGAGTGAGCTCGCCCTCGAGCAGTCGCAGTCCGTGCCACTTCACGAAGGCGCACAGCAGGTCCACACGATCGCTGGACTCGATCTCGGCCTTGAGCTCGCTGCCCAGATTGGGTTCGTCGCGGGTGTTGGTCAAGAGGGCGGCAGAGCCGAGCGGGGTCGCAGGACGTACGAGGCGTAGACCAGGCGCAGCGGCGGGGGAGCGCACTGACTGCAGCTGCGCCGGTGGGATGCCCACCTCGTCCGGCACGGCCGGCAGTGCCTGCAGCAACGTGTTGGTGAGATGCAGTCGCTCTTCTGTCGTCCTGGCGCCCGCCAGGGTGCGGAGGGCCACCTCGTAGACGTGTCGGGCCAACACGTGCGCCTCATCGGCGGGGTCGATCGCGCCGGTGCTGGCGCGTTCCCCGAGCTCGGCCACAGACGCCGTGAGCGACGTGGTCATCAGGCGTTCATAAAGCCCGGGAGCGAGGGGTTCGGCCACGGGGTCAGCTTGCGGCATCGATGCCGGGGAGGTGGCCTTTTGGTGGTGAGGCGGGTCTCGAGACGCTCGCTGCGCTCGCTCCTCGACCTCCGGGGAAATCCTGTCCGTGTGACGGGTGTCACTCGGGCGGAGTCGGTGCCACGGTGGCTGGACGGGTCCGGAACGGCCGGGCCACGGACCGGGAGGCACCCACCATGACCAGGACCATCGACGGGAGCGGCATCGACCGCGTGCTGCAGGCGGCCGTGGACGGCGGCGCCGTACCCCACGTCGCGGCGATCGCCGCGGACGCCGACGGCGTCTTCTACGAGGCCGGCGTCGGGCCGCGCATCGTCGGCGAGGCCGAGGAGAACGTCTCGACCAGCACCCAGTTCCGGATCATGTCGATGACCAAGATGGTCTGCACCACCGCAGCGCTCCAGCAGCGCGAGCGCGGTGAGCTCGACTTCGACGCCCCGGTCGAGCAGTACTGCCCGCAGTTCGCCGACGTGAAGGTCCTCGAGGGCTGGGACGGTGACCAGCCGCGCCTGGTCGAACCGCGCACGAAGGCGACCGTGCACCAGCTCCTCACCCACACCAGCGGCCTGGGCTACTGGTTCTGGAACGAGGACCTCGCCCGCTACGAGACCGCGACCGGCACCCCCAACGTCGTGCCCGGCGACGACGCCGCCTTCGGGGCGCCGATGGTCGCCCACCCCGGGGAGCGCTTCAACTACGGCATCAACACCGACTGGCTCGGCAAGGTCGTCGAGTCGGTGGCCGGGACCACCCTCGACGTGGTGGTCAAGGAGCACATCACCGGCCCGCTGGCGATGGACGACACGATGTTCGCCCTCGACGACGGCCGCAAGGCGAACGCCGTCGCGGTGCACGTACGCGGTGAGGACGGAGCCTGGAGCTCGATCGGCAACGTCCTCAACGACAAGCCCGACTGGTGGGCCGGGGGCCACGGCCTCTTCTCCACCCCGCGCGACTACATCCGCTTCGAGCGCGCCCTGCTGCGCGGCGGCGAGCTCGACGGCGCCCGCATCCTCCAGCAGGCCACCGTCGACGAGGCGTTCTCCGACCAGCTGCGCGGGCTGAGCTTCCCCGAGGAGATCCTCACCGCGGACCCGGGGACCACGGACTCGTTCCGGGTCGGGCCGGGGTGGACCTGGGGCTACGGGCTGCTGCTCAACACCGTCGACGTCCCCGGCGGCCGGCGGGCCGGTACGGGGGCGTGGGCCGGGTTGTTCAACACCCACTTCTTCATCGACCGCACCACCGGGGTCTGCGCCTCGATCTACACCAACTCGCTGCCGTTCATCGAGCACGAGGCGCTGAAGCTCTACGGCGACTTCGAGCAGGCGCTCTACGCCGCCCTCTGAGCAGACCGGTCAACCCGGGTCCTTCCAGGTCGGCCCGTCCCACCCCAGCACGACCATCCGCACCAGGGCCACGACGAGGAAGGCCGAGAACGCGCTGATCGGCAGGCCGACGAGGGTGAAGAAGAAGGCGTCCCAGGGCGACGCCAGTTGCGACTCGAGCCAGGGCGGGAGGTCCGGCGGGGACAGCACGTCGCGCCAGGAGAGGATCGCGCCGCGGACGAGGAAGACCGACATCGGGACGCAGTTGACGAGCATCGCGACGCCCCAGACGATCCGGGCCCGCCGGGTCTTCGCCGGGTGCATCCGCCCGTACTGGTAGAGCGCCGACACGGGTCAGTCCCACATCCCCACGAGCACCCCGAACCGCGACGCGACCATCCCCACCACGCCGTCGTCCTCGAGGGCGCGCACCAGGTCGCGCTGCTCGGGGCGACGGCCGGTGGGGCGGCGGGCGCTGGCGCTCCAGCCGAGCAGGCGGGCCAGCTCGGCGGCGTACGCCGGCTCCACCCCGGACCACCGACCGGCCGCCTTCGCGCGGTCGGTCGTCCAGGTGCCGTCGTGCACGCTGACCAGCCCGGTCAGCGCCAGCAGCGTCTTGCGGGCGACGGTGACGGCGAGCAGACCGGTCGAGGTGGCTGGGTCGTCGACCTCGGCGCGCCACCGCTCGAGGTGCTGGGCAAGGTCGCCGTTGAAGCCGCGGGCCGCGCGGGCGTCGGCGGCGTACCCCGGCGCGAGGTCGGGGACGACCTCGTCCGGCGTCGGCCCGACGAGGGGGAGGCAGTAGTGCCGCAGGAGGACCCGCCAGCCGTACGCCTCGTCCCCCTCGCCGGCGAACGCCTCGGCCTCGGCCGGGACGACGTCGACGCTGCGGCAGCGGTCGGCGTACCGGGCGCCCAGCCGCTGCCCGAGGACCTCGGCCCGCTCCGTCGACAGGCCGAGGGAGAGCAGGTCGACGTCGGAGCGGGTCGGGTCGGTGGTGCCGGTCGCGACGGAGCCGTAGAGCAGCAGGGAGGCGCCCGGCACGCTGCCCACCAGCGCGACGGCGTCGGCCAGCAGCGGCTCGAACGCGGCCGGGACGCGGTCCCGGGCGACGCCGGTGCGGATCAGCCCGTCGGACGTGATGCCCTCGTCGGGATCAGCCACGAGGGGTCACGGCGTCCGGGAGCACCGCCCGAACCTACCGTCCGGGCGGCGCGGTCCTCAGGAGGAGAAGACGTCCGCGACCTGCTGGTCGCCGTCGTTGAACTCCAGCGTCAGGCCCTTCGCGGCCTCGGGGGAGTCGACGGACGCGGCGATCACGTCGGCGACCGTGGCGCGGGAGACCTGGCCGCCGGTCACGCCGGGGCCCGTCTCGATGCCGCCGGTGCCGGTCTCCTCGGTCAGGCCGGAGGGGCGCAGGATCGTCCAGGCGAGGTCCGAGGCGGCGAGGTGCGCGTCGGCCTGGGTCTTGGACTCGGCGTAGGCGAAGAACGCGGTCTCCGGGTCGACACCGTGGTCGGGCCCGGCGCCGAAGTAGGACACCATCACGAAGCGCGGGACCCCGGCAGCGACGGCCGCGTCGACCGTACGGATCGCGGCGTCGCGGTCCATGGCCCAGGTGCGCTCCGGGCTGCCGCCACCGGCGCCGGCGGACCAGACGACGACGTCGTGGCCGGTGACGACGCGGGCGATCTCGTCGGTCGAGGCGTGCTCGACGTCGGCGACCAGCGGCTCGGCGCCGGTCTCGCGGATCGCGTCGGACTGCTCCTCCTTGCGGATCACGCCCGTGACCTCGTGACCTGCGGCGACGAGACGGGGGGCGGCGAGACGGGCGACCTTGCCGTGCGCTCCGACGATGATGACCTTCGACATGCGATGACTCCTTGCGTGGACTGCG
>JBBSQC010000060.1:0-17862 GCA_038258215.1 Actinomycetales bacterium
CGTCCTCGACCACGGCACCGGCCTCACCACCTACTACGCCCACATGCACACCGGCGACATCCTCGTCAGCCTCGGCCAACCTGTCGCCGCTGGCACCCAGATCGCGCGCGTCGGCACCGCCGGCGACTCCACCGGCTGCCACCTGCACTTCGAGGTCCGCGTGAACGGCGACCGCACCAACCCCGCACCCTTCCTCGCCGACCGCGGCGTCACGCTCGGACCAGTCAGATGACCGCGACACGCCCAGTTGCAAACCTCCCGCTTTTCAGAATTGCTATGCGGTTGGGTTGCGGTATGACACGCAGAGGCGGCCCAGGCCGGCCGAGCAAGGGCGATCGAGACGTGATCATCACGCGACCGGCTCGTCCCCTGGGCGATGTCGTGCGCGCCCGGGCGGACGAGGCCGGGCTCAGCATCAGCGAGTACGTCGCATCGGTCCTCGCTGAGGTCCACCACCTGCCGCAGTACGCGCCCCAGGCGCGGCCGCCCCAGCCGGAGGAGCTTCCGCTGTCCAAGACCGCCTAGGGCCGTGCCCTAGAAACGACGAAGGCCCCCGCTACCAACGAGGGCCCTGCGTCTAAGTATTCGGGACCAGTTACCAGCTGATCCGCTTTGTCTCCGCCGAGGAGACCCCTTACGAGAAGGGGCTTTGTGCTGCCATGAGGGTAGCCGATCCAGATCCTGACGCAAGGACTCCCACCGCGCCCGAGGGCGCGTGTCGTGTTGACGGCTGGGCCCTGACGCGTGCGGTGAGCCCGCGCCCGGTGGTGCGGGTGGCGCTGGCGGAGGCCGACGGGACGGTCCTGAACAGCTATACCGGGCAGCACCGGGTGGACCTGGACGCCCCGGAGGTGCCGTGGGCGGTGTACCTGGCGGGTCGTGATCAGCGGTTCCGGCTGCTGGCGTTCGACCTGGACGCGACAACCGACCCCTCCCCCGCCCACCGGGACGCCGGCGTCCTGACCGGGCTGCTCGAGGCCGCGGGGATCGCCCACGTGGTGTGCGAGTCCGGGCCGTCAGGTGGCCGGCACGTGTGGGTTGCGCTGGCCGGGTCCGTCGACGCCGACACCGCCGCCACCCTCGCCCGCCTCACCCGCCACGTCTGCCCGACCCTGGACCTCGCGCCGCTGACGAACCCCGTGACCGGGTGCGTGCGCCCGCCCGGGGCGCCGCACCGCGACGGCGGCCGCTCCACCGTCCTGCAGGGCGACCTGACCACCCTCACCGCACCGTCGACCACGCCGGAGCAGGTCCGCGACCTCGTGACCCGCCTGGCGCAGCTGGTCGGCGACACCACCGAACCCACGGCCACCGCAGCCCCGAGGACGCCGCTGCCGGTAGACCAGCACGGCCACCTCTACCTACCCGGCCCCCGCCGTCCTCTGCCCGCGGCGAGCCAGCACGCCCTGGACGACGCCGCCGCTGCCGGCGGCGTCGTCCTCGGCGATGCGTCGGCGGTGCTGTGGACGGTTCTCATCGGGGCCGCGTCGGCCCGGTGGCGCCACGACGACGTCGCGGCCCTGGTGCCGACCGCGCCGGGGTTGGAGCACGTGCGCAGCGAGCGGGACGGGTCCCGCCGTCGACCCCGTCCGGCGCACGGGCCGGCCTCCCCCGTCGCGGTGCTGCGGCGGCAGTGGCGCAAGGCTGTGCAGCACGTGGCCACCACCGGCCGTCAGATCGGGGCCGATCCGACGTTCGACGCCCGCGCCGACGCCATCACCGCCCGGGTGCGGGAGGTGCAAGCCCGCGCGGATGCCACGGCGGGGAGGTGGAGCTCGGGGACCGGGCCGACCGACCGGCGAACCCTTGACGTCCTCTGCGTCCTGGCCCTGCAGGCCCTGCAGGCCGATCTGGAGGCCGACGTCCGACGGCTGGCTCTACTAGCCGGGGTGGGGCGTGAGACAGCCCGCACGGCCTTGCTGCGCCTCGGCGCGCAGGGCTGGATCAGCCAGACCGCGCCCGCCACCGGGCCCCACGGCGCACGGTGGACGATCACCCCCCAGGTAGCTGTCCACAGGAGCACCACACCTAATCGGTCACAAGCGGACCCGCGCCCCGTAGGGGCCGGGGCCGCTGAACGTCTCGCCCTGCTCACCACGCTGACCGCCCGTACCGCTGACGCCGCGCACGATGTGTTCACCCCCAGGGCAGGAGGAGGTCTCGGGCACGGGGCAGGGAACGTCTGGGCCTGCCTGGTCCAACCCATGACCACCCTGCAGTTGGCCTACGCCACCGCTCACTCCCCTGACGACCTCGAACCGCTCCTGCATCAGCTCGCGGCCCACGGCTTGCTGCAGCGGGCCGACGACGCCTGGCGCCGACCCCAGCACCATCTCCAGCACGACCGGCGGGACCTCGTCGCGGTGCAGCGTGGCGTGGCTGGCCGGTTACGGGAGCGGGCTGGGCGGTACGGGGTGGAGCGGGCGGCGTGGGCGTGGTGGCAGGCCGAGCAGACCTGGATGCGAGCCCCGCGCCGTACCGATGCGCGTCGTCGGGCCGGCACCGGGCAGCTGGACCTGCTCGCCGAGCCCGGCACCATCACCTTGGGCGCTCACCCCCGCCGCGCCGACGGCCGCGCTGACTTCCGCACCGCACGCACCATCGTCGCCACCGCGACCGCCGAAGGCCGCCGGGTGACCACGGCCGATCCCTCCCCCACTGCTGCCCGATCACCACGGCGACGTGCCGCCTGAGGTACGCCGTCCCGCGGCCCGGTCCGAGGAGCAGCCCTGGTCGCGGGGCAGTGACAGGGAGAGTTCGGTGACAGCAGGCGGGTGCGTCACCGCCCTGGCGTGGGGCCGGCGCCCGGTGGTCTCATCGTCGCCCGGTCGACCGGAGGACACGACGGCCGGCGGGGACTGACTACCGACGGCGGTGCTCCGTTCGTGGCGGCGGCGCTTCGCCCATCGCCTGGCCTCGTTCCTTCACGGCCACGACGTCGTGGTGAACCGCGTGCACCACTTTCTCGTCCTGGTAGGCCACCGGTTCACCCCGCTCGATGTTCGAGCCGCAGCAGGGCGCCTCCGCGCTGAAGAACTTGGCCCGAAACACCGTCGGCACGGCCAGCTCCTCACGCATCCGACCATCCTGACAGTCAGCGGCGACAAGCTCGGGAATGTCGCCCCTGCTGCCGGTAGCAATTGTCGGGACCACCAGCGGGTCTCCAGTCGCGGCGTGGGGCCGTCAGGTAGGTGGTCTCACCGTCGCCCGGTCGACCGGAGGTCACCACGGCTGGGGGCGGCACCGCTTCGCTCTCCGGAGGCACCCGAAGTGATCCTTCCGGCCAAGAACGGGCCGGAAGCATCATCGGGACCCGCCTCCTCCGGCCACCCCCACCCGTGGTCAGGCTGCGCCTCGCCCGAACGACGGTGAGACCAGCACCATCCCCAGCGCACCACTTCGCTCCTCCCCCTCGCGCAGAACGCCGGCGCCCTGGCGGCGCCGCAAGTACTGGGGCTCCGCCCCCCACCCCCGGCCCTCACTCCGATGAGGCGGGAAAGGCAGGAGGCGCGGACCCACCGTGGAGCGACTGTGGCACTCTTGACTCTATTAGATCTAACCCCTACAATAGAACTATCAGACCGGATGGACCGGCCTGACACCGCGAAGGAGAACCACCCCATGACGATCCAGACCAACAGCCAGCAGGTCCAGGACCTCGACCCCGCCACGCTGCTGATCGACCACAACGTCCGCGACAGCACCACCGCCGACGAGGACCTGACCGAATCGGTGCGCGCCCACGGCGTGCTCCAGCCGATCATCGCGGTCCGCACTGACGAGGGCAGGGTGCGCGTGCGCTACGGCCACCGCCGCACCCTTGCCGCCCTGGCCGCGTCTCTACCCACGGTGCCCGTGGTCGTCGTGGCCGACGAGGTCAGCGACGACGAGGCCCAGGTCGACCGCCTCGTCCGCCAGTACGCCGAGAACGAGCACCGCGCCGGTCTCAGCGTCGCGGACAAGATGGGCGTCGCGTCGCAGCTGAGCGCCTTCGGTGTCAGCGCCACACAGATCGCCAAGCGAATCCGGATGCCCCGGGCCCACGTCGACGCCGCCCTGAGCGCCGCTGGCAGCACCCTCGCCACCAGCGCCGCCGCCCGGTACGACTTCCTCGACCTGATCCAGACCGCCGTCCTGGCCGAGTTCGAGGACGAACCCGAGACGATCGAGACCCTGGTCGTGGCGGCCCGGTCCGGGCAGTTCGACCACGTCGTTCAGCGGGCCCGCGACGCCCGAGCCCGACGGCAGGCCCACGACCAGGCCGCTGCCGACCTCCGCGCCGTCGGTGTGCGCGTCATCGACCGGCCCGCCTGGACCGACCCCGCCCAGACCCTGGGGATGCTCACCCACGACGGCGAGGACGTCACCGTCGAGAACCACGCCGAGTGCCCCGGCCACGCCGCCTACCTCGACACCACCGTGCGCTGGGTCCACGAGGACGACGACGAGGGCCACGACGAGGACGCCGCCGCCGAGGACGCCGACCTCTCCGACGAGTACGAGGACGAGGAGGAGCCCGGCGGGGACGCCCGGCCGACCCGCCAAGTCGAGACGCTGACGGCCCGGTACGTGTGCACCGACCCAGCGACCCACGGCCACCGTGACCGCTACCGGGGCACCGGTTCCGAGCGTCCCCGCGCCGCCGACATGAGCGAGGAGCAGCGCGAGCAGGCCAAGGCCGAGCGCCGCGACGTCATCGAGTCCAACCGGGCCTGGGCCTCCGCCGAGGCCGTCCGCCGCGACTGGCTGCGGACCTTCGCCACCCGCAAGAGCGCCCCCAAGGACGCGGCCCGGTTCATCGCCACCAGCCTCGCCAGACGTAACCCGGCACTGACCAAGGCCAACGAGAACGGCAACCGTCTCGCCCTGGACCTGCTCGGCGTCGAGACGACCGCCGGGCTCGGCTCCCACCCCGTCCTCGTCGACGACAAGACCTCCGGCCCTCGCACCCAGGTCATCGCCCTGGTCCTGCTGTTGGCCGCCGCCGAGGACGCGACCGGCAAGCACTCCTGGCGCAACGTCAGCCAGGACACCGCCGGATACCTGCGCTGGATCGAGGCCAACGGCTACACCCTGTCCGACGTCGAGCGCCGCGCCTGCGGCGAAGACCCCCTGCCCGTCGACGTCGACCCCGAGGGCGCACAGCCCACCGGCTGAGCACACCGGAGGGGCGCCCCTGCACCGGGCGCCCCTCCCCCTCCCAGGGAACACGACCCCACTCCCCCACCCGACAGACCACCGACCGGCCCCACCTGCAGCGGGACAACGCCGGCAGCGGAGCGGCCTGCGGCCGCGCAGCCCCACCTGGACCGCCCCACGTCGCACCCCGCTCCCGCCAACGGGGCCCGGCACCCAGCAGCTGCACCTGCTCACCCGCGCCGAGCGCCGCCCACCACAGATCGACATGGGCGCCCCTCGCTCGCGCCCCGCCGCCCCCGAGCTCGCCGATGTGCCGCCGGCGACCCCCGGCATGAGCCGATGCTCCCCTGGACGGACGCGTCACCGTCCCAGGCGTGTGGCCGCCAGCGGCGGGTCTCACCGTCGCCCGGTCGACCGGAGGTCACCACAGCGGGGGGCCGGCCGCTGCGCTCTACGGAGGCACCCCAAGATCCTTCGAGACCGTGCTGCGCTTCGCTCCGCTCGAATCATCTTGAGGCCCCACCTCCTCCGCCGACCCCCCGCCGCGGTGCGGCTACGCCTCGCCCGAACGACGGTGAGACCCCCACCAGGTCACCGGACTGCCCCACACCCTCCGCACCGAACACCGGCACCCCAAGGGGCGCCGGAAGAGCCGGGGCTCCGCCCCCCACCCCCGGCCCTCACTCCGATGAGCCGGGGCAGCAGGCAGGAAGGCCAACCGAACCACAACCCGCGCCACCCTTGACTCTATTAGATCTAATCCCTAGAATAGAACTATCACACCGGATCGGCCGGTCTGACCTCACGAAGGAGAACCACATGAACGACGTCATCAAGGCCACCGAGCCCCGCGACATCATCGCCGCAGCGTCCGCCGCCCTCGGCTTCCGCCCCACCGACTCCCTCGTCGTCCTCTCTCTACGCGGGACCACCAAGCGGTTCGGCCCCGTCGCCCGCACCGACCTCGCGGCCCTCAACGACCCCGCCGCCGCCGCCAACCTCGCCCAAGCACTCAGCGAGCACGCCGACACCACCATCCTGATCGCCTACAGCGACGACCCCGCCGCCCGCCGCCGCGGCATCGACGCCGCCAGCAAGGCCCTGGCCGAGACCCACACCCCGACCATGGACGCCTGGTGGGTCAGCGCCACCGCCTACGGCAGCGCGACGTGCCCCGACCCCACCTGCTGCCCCACCCAGGGATGGCCCCTGACCGACATCGACGCCAGCCTCGTCCGGGCCGAGACCACCCTGCTCGGCACCGTCATCGCCCCCACCCGGGACGCACTGCTGCCCACGCCCGCCACCCCCGCCGACCGACGCCAGGCCGAAGCCGCACGCCTCGCCTGGATCGCCGAGCACGGCGCCACCGCCCGCACCGGGGACCCCACCACCGACGAGACCCGCGCCACCACGGCCCTGGCAGCCTGGACCGAGCCCTACGTCCTCGGCCGCGACACCGTCCACGACCCCGAGATCTACGGGCGCCTGGCCGCCGTCCTGTCCGACGTCACCTGGCGCGACCTCGTCATCGCCTTCATCCTCTGAGGCCAGACCCGCACCCTCCGCGACGCAGCCCACGCCACCCTCGCCCCCATGGTCACCACCGCCGAAGGCACCGTGCCACTGCGACCCGACCTGGCCACCCTGCCCGCCGAGATCTCCCTGCTCCTGCGAACCGCCGCCCACACCCACGGCTCCCCCGCCGCCCACGCCTACGCCTCCGCAGCCATCACCGCCTGGTGGTCCGGCGACGGCGCAACCGCCAACCTGGCCACCGACGCCGCCCTCACGGCCGACCCCACCAACAGGCTCGCCGGACTCATCAGCCTCACCCTCAAGGCCAACATCCCCCCCGCCTGGGTCACCACCACCGACTGAACCCCCCACCCCCAGAGGGCCGGCGCCCACCACAGCGCCGGCCCTCCCCCATGCCCGCACCAGCCCGCCGGCCGCGCCAGCAACTCCTCGCCAAGGCTCGTCCCCGCCACCGCGGCGCACCACGGCCCCGCCTCCGGCGGCACTGCCCCACCCCTGCGGCTCCGCCGCCGCCACCATCCCTGCCCCCACCAGCAGCAGCCGCGCCGCCCCTGCCTCCCCCGGCGGACCCACGGCCGGCACCGACCGGCGACGCACCCACGCACCCCACCACCGGCAGACTGGCCAACCACACCCCCAGCTGCACCGAACAGGAGGCCCCGTGCCCCACCTCGAGCCCACCCCCGAGGACAGACGGCAAACCCTCCTCGACCAGCCCCAACCCGGCGACGACGACGTCATCGGCCTCACCCGCCACCAAGCCACCAAGCTCGCCGCCATCCTCGACGCCCACACCCGCACCGACCACGCCACCAGCACCGACACCCCCACGGACGCCAGCGCCGGCGCCGACGCCGACCTCTGGACCAACGCCGTCCTCGACGGCCGTGACCTCCTCCTGGCCCACGCCTACAACGACCGACGACCCGCCCCGGGCATCCCCCACGTCACCGACGCCGCCGCCCGCCTCGACAGCTGGCCCTGGCCACCCCACCCGCAACCACACCCGAACCTCGACCGGAGCCCGGACGACCCGTGACCGACATCACCGCCCTGGACCTCACGTCGTGAACCCCGGGCAAGGTCACCGCACTGGCTAGCCGCCCGGATCAACCCCTAGAAGAACTCCACACGCTGGCGCGGCTACCGCCCGCCGCCTCCTCGCAGGAACTCGGCTTCGCCTCCTGCCTGCTCGACCCACCACCCAGCCCGGTACAACCCGAGCACCGCCACACCCCAGGCCGCCGACGACGACCGCCACCCAACCCCACCAGCTCCACCACGCGGGGGCGCTGCCCCCACACCCCCGGGCCCTCACTCCGAGGATGCCGGGGACCGTCGGACCACCAGGAAGAAGGCCGGACGGGCGACGACCTCACCGCCCGGACACCCCAAGGGATGCACCGAACCCCCCCGACCCGCCAAGGCCGCTACGCGCCGCTACGCGATCGGCTCCGCCGAGCCCCGGCACGCCGAGGGAACCGGCGCATGACTACGCCGCGCCCGAACGATGAGGACGCCACCCCAGCACCACCCGTACGCGCGCAACCGCGCACACACAGAGAACCCCACTGACAGAATCATTGACACTAATAACCCTAACCACTAGAATAGAACTAACACGCGGAGGGTCCGCGGTGGGAGAGGACACCATGACCGAGCGCACCCAGCACGAGCCCCGGGTCTGGACCGAGACCGGCGCCCAGCTGTTCGACCGAGCACGCGCCACCCGCGAGGGCCACAACTACGCCACCGGCCACGACGCCGTGGAGACCGCGATCGACGCCCTGACATGGCGAGAGGTCCAGCAGGTCGGAAGCCTGCCCTTCAGCCCCGGGGCCGCCATCACCGCGCTGATCCAGGACCTGTCTCTACCCCGCGTGTCCCACATCGCCCACGACGGCGCAGTCCAGGTCCACGACGACGTCGAGCACTCCCACGGCCTCTACGGCCCTGTACGGAATCGAAGCCCACTACGCCAACGGCCGCGTGCGCCTGTACGCGGTCGACCGCGGCACCGACGTCCTGCCCGTCGCCGTTGACCACTGGCAGACCACCGCCCACCAGCACTAATAGATCGAACGGCGCTGACAGATCGAACGGCACTGACAGAACGAATAGCACTAACAGACCGATCGGCACCAACCACTCCGGCGGGGTGGGTTGACCGTCCAGGATGCCCACCCCGCCGGAACTAACTCCCTTGATAGATCTAACAGAACTGATATCAGGAGAACAGTCATGCGCGAGCAGCAGCACCCCACCGGCACCACCGACCCGTTTGGTCCCGTCGTCCACTCCTACACCCGCGCCCAGGCCCTGGACGACGGCATCCTCGTCGCTGTACCCGAGGAGCACCGCCGGTAGGCCGGCTTCACCGTTCCCGTGGCCCTCACCGCGGCCGCCTGGGCTGACTGCGTCGCCTGGGATCAGAACACCGACGTCACCGACACCGTCTCCGCCTCGGCAGCGGCCACGACGACCGGCAGCGACCAGGACGAGGTCGGGCGGCTGTGGGACGTCCTGACGATGGCCAGGCTCGCGGCGCGCGGCGCCGGCCGTGGCGCCCGCGTCGACTTCCGGGTCCTGCGGGTCCCGCTAACCGGTGACGAGCACCGGGCTCGAGAGACCGTGCTGTTTCTGCATATCGGCCCCGGAGACATCGGAGAGCCCGTCGCCACGATCATGCGCCCGGACGGGGACTGACCGACATCGCCACCGGGCCGGCCTTTCCGAGCGCCACCCGTCAGCTCGGGGGGGAGGCCGTGCCCGGTTGGCGCCCGCCGTCGGTCGAGCAGACAGAGGACCGGTTCCGTTGGTGGCATCAGAGCCACTAGAGCAATCAGAGCCGTCCGAACTACTAGACCTAATAGGGCTGACCGGCTACCGTGAGGGGCCGGTAAGAGGAGAGGACCCCACGTGGCCACCAGAAGCATTGCCGTCGCCAACCAGAAGGGCGGTGTCGGCAAGACCACCAGCACGGTCAGCATCGCCGCGTGCGCCGCGGAGGCCGGCCGCCGTGTGCTGGTCGTCGACCTCGACCCACAGGCCAGCGCGACCCGCTGGCTCGGCGCCACCGACGAGCTCGGCAGCGTGCTCGACGTACTGGCCGGTGACGCCAAGGCCCGCGAGGTGGTGGTCCCCAGCACCGTCCAGCACATCGACGTCATCCCCGCGTCGATCAACCTCGTGAGCGTCGAGCGGGCCCTCGGCGGGCAACCCGGTGCGGAGATGGTCCTGGCCCGCGCGTTGGAAGACATCGCCGGCGACTACGACCTCCTCCTGCTGGACTGCCCGCCCACGCTCGGGCTGCTGGCCGTCAGTGCCCTCGTCGCGGCCGGGGAGGTCCTGGTCCCGGTAGGTATGGGCTCGATGGAGCTCGACGGCGTCGCGGACCTGCTGCGTTCGGTCCAACTCGTCGCGGAGCGACTGCGTCCCGGCCTGGCTGTCACCGCCGTCCTGCCCTCCGGCTTCGACCGGCGCCAGAAGCTCTCCCAAGACGTCCTGGCAGCCCTCACGCAGCGCTTCGGCACCGACGTCGTCCTGCCCCCAATACGGACCTCCGTGCGCATGGCCGAAGCGCCCTCGGCGCGCGAACCCATCACCAGCTACGCGCCCCGCTCAGCCGTGGCCGAGGACTACCGCGCCGCCACCACCGCCCTGCTCACCCAAGGAGACCGCTGATGCCCCCCACCCGCCGCCGCTCCGGACTGTCCTCCAGCGGCCTCGACAGCGTCATCCCCGCCGCCGCCCCGGCTGGCGAACAGCCGCCCGCAGCAGGACAGGACCAGCCGAAGAACGCCAGCACCCCCGCGGCCGAGAAGCCCCGCACCGTCAAGTTCGGCGGCTACATCGACACCGAGGTCGCCGAGCAAGTCCGAGACGCCCTGTCCGCCCTCGGCGGCAGCTGGACCACCGGAGCCCTGATGGAAGAAGCCCTCACCCGCGAGGTCGAGCGCCTGGCCGCCGAGCACAACGGCGGCACGCCATTCCCGCCGCGCGCCGAAGAACGCCTCCGCACCGGCCCTCGGATCAAGTGACCCCCACCACCTGAGACCACACGGACAACCCGGGGGAGAGGAGCAGCCATGGCCTCCTACCGAGGCACCACCCCCGAGATCCGTGCCCTGCTCGAGCACCTCGACGCAGCCGGCTACGCGGTCACCCTCGCCGCCGGCTCAGCCCACTGGCGCATCGAGGACAACCGCGGCGTCTTCCGGGCCGCCCTGCCGCTCACGCCGTCCTCCAACCGCGCCGGCGACCGCGCCCGCGCCACCCTCCGCCACGCCGGCCTACCCGTCCCACCGAGCAAGCACCACAAGCCGAAAGCCCAGCGAACCCGAGCCGCACGCTGAACCCCGCTGTTCTGTCCGCCCCTAACGGCACTGTTACACCTAATAGCACTATCACCCGAACAGGAGAAGGTGCATGAACACCACGCAGGTCATGGATCTCAGCGAGCACCTTGACCTGAGGAGCGCGGCTGCGGCCGTGGTTCCGGAGCACGCGTGGCAGCCGGAGGAGGTGACGCCGGACTCGGGGTGCCGGATCTCCGAGGCCGGGAGTCCTGCCGGACGGAGCGAGGGGGGACCAGGAGGCGACGCCGGCGGCGCTGACGTTGACGTGCGGGACGACGTCGACCGTGGTTGCGGGGGACTTCACCCACAAGACGGTCAACCGGTACAACTCCGGCGCCACCGGGGTGCGGCAGGTCATCGTCGTGGGGGACGAGGTCCGGATCTGACACCGCCTACGCGGTGAGGGGTGCCTGACCATGCAGGTTCTGGACGAGCTCGACCCGTTCCGCGACGACTGCGAGACCCCCGCCCCGCCGGCGGACCCCGAAGAGGAGCCGACCGATTAGCGAGCCTGACACCACACCCACCACGTCCACCGCCGGTGGTGCTGGTGGTGCTGGTGGTGGCCGGACACGGGAGGCGGTGCTGGCCGACGCGGTGCGGGTCCTGACCGAGGCCGCCCGCCTGACCCGTCCCGTCTACGAGACGGCGGCCCCGGAGCAGGCCGCCGACCTCGTGTCCGAGGCCTGGGCCGCCACCGTGGGCCCGGACGGTGCGGAACTGTCCCGTGACGTCCAGGAAGTCCGCAGGTACGTGGACACCGGACGCCGGGAACCGGCGGACTTCGCGGAGTTCGTGGCTCAGGCCCTGGTCGCGGCGGCCGCGAACGTCGGGGGAGTGGGGCCGGTCCTGGCTGGGCGGTCGGGGTCGTGGGAGGCCGACGCGGTCCGTCAGCTGGTGGTGGGGACCGTGGGCGAGGACGAGGAATACCTGCTGGCCCACCGCACCGCGCCCGTTGTGGTGCGGGTGTTCGTGGACGAGGTCCTTCACGACCTGGGGGTGTGGGCCCGCTATGACGACGCCATGAGGGCCCTCAGCGACCGCGCGTCGACCGTGGACGTGGACGCCCCCGAGCAGGACGACATCGCGGCCGAGGAGGACAGGTTGGAGCAGGAGCGGCAGCGGGTCTGGGCCGAGTACGGCGACGCCCTCCGCGCCCACATCGAGACCGCCGCCGCGGCGCGCCCTGCCCTCACGGTGCCGGTCGAGGTGGTCGTGGACCTGGTCACCTTCCGCCAACCGGAGGACATGACCGGTGGGCAGTGGTTCGGGATCGAGGAGCAGCTGCTGCAGGAGGCCATCGCCGCCGTGCCGGCCCCGACCGGCCCCACCCCGGGGTAACCGCCCCACCGGGGGAACAGCCGCAGGCTCAGCCGGTGGTGCAGGTACCGCGGCCGCCGGAGGTGCCCGGGCTCCCGGGCCCGCGCCGCGGGGACGCCCTGCGGCTGGTGTGGTGGGCGGAGCGGGGCTTCGCCCACGGCGCGAGGCGGGGGAGCGTGCTGGGTCGGGTGTACTCGGGGTTCCTGGCCGTGGCGTGGTGGCCGTCGCTGCCGGTGCTGCTGGTGGGGCAGTGGGTGTCCTTGCGGCGGTCGGGTGCCCGCTACTACTTCAGCCCCGGCCGGGACGCGGTCCTGGCCCTGGTCGCCCGCCCTGACGGCTGGCACGTGGCCGAGCACTACGCGCGACACCCGTGCACCGGTCGAGGCCGGGCCTTGCGGGACGCGCTGGTTCCAGTCCTGCTGGGCGTGGCGGAGGCGGAGGGCCTCACCATCTGCGGGACGGCCGCGACCCGCGGACCGATCCGCGGGCGCCGGCTGCGGCGGGTTCCGTCGCCCCCCTGAGCCACACTCACCCGCCATGGGACTGCAGCTGGACCGCGAGGGCACGGTGGAGGTGCTGCACGAGGGCCGCTGGTTACCAGGTCGGCTGCTGCACGCCTACCGCCGCGACGACGGCCGCTGGCGGGGCATCCTCCGCTACAGCTCCGGCGTGGGCGAGCAGTACGAACAGGGCCGCGACCAGGACGACATCAGGACGGTGGCGGGGGTCGTCTGACTGCTCGGGCCCGTCGGAACGCCGCGTCACGTGAGCCAACGCGCGTTTCATGTGCAATGCTGAAGTCTCAAGTCGGGTTGTAAAGCCTGGCGTGAAGTAGGGGTGGCAGCGATGAGCGAAGAGGCGTCGGCGTGGGCTCGCGGCCGGTTCGGGGAGGGCGCGGGGGAGATCCGCCGGCGGGTGGCGAGGGCGATGGCCACCGCCCACGCGTCGGCGGCCGCGGCGCAGGCGGTCAGTGAGACAGAGAGGCGCCACCCCTACGGCGGCGCGATCAGGAACACCCAGCATGAACGCCTCGTGGAGGAGCTGCGCGGGCTGCCCGGTGTCGAGGTCCACGCGCCGCCCGGTGCGTCCTACGAGCTCGTGACTCTGTCGGAGCAGCGGGTGACGCTGTACCCCTTGCGGTACGCCAACGACGGTCACACCCCGCGGGAGAAGGCGAAGATTCGTCTGTCGATGATCCGCCTGGAGCTGCTGGGCCCCGGCGAGGCGGTAGACCCAGGACAGCTGACCTTCGACCACGCCGACCTCACGGCGGAGGAGATCGAGGAGGAGTTCGAGGCCCGGGCCGACATCGAGCAGCAGCTCGGCTCGCTGTCCCGCGTGGTCATCATCGGGTACGCCAGCAGTCCTGAGGGACTCCACAACCTCGGCTGGGGGGAGGGGTCGCTCGGTACGGACGGGTACCTCAGCTGGGGGTGCTGGGAGAGCTTGCCTCTGCCCGGGTCCGCGACCGGAGACGGTGGGCTCGGCGACATCGGGGGCGGCCCGGTCCCGGTGGCGCCGGTGGCGCCGCGCCCAGGACCGCCCGCCAAGCCGCGTCTGCCTCGTTTCGACGACGACGTGGAGGGCGACGACCTGGGGATCAGCGCCAGGCAAGGTGAGACAGGGGCACCCAGCCAGGAGAAGGTGACCGACCTCGAGCAGACCGGTGCGGGCGAGGACCAGCCGTGACGGACGGGTCGCTGCACCTCCTCAGGTCCGCGAGGGAAAACAGGCACGCACCAGACCTCGTGGGTCAGGTATCGAGGACGTTCGACCCGGCCCGGCTCACCCAGGCACGGCACCTGGCAGAGCTGACCAAGCGGCGGGTGGCCGAGGAAGTGGGGGTGTCTGCGGCGGCGGTGGGGCAGTGGGAGGCCGGCGTGACTCCACCCCGCCCGGATCACGTCCGCCGCCTGGCGGACGTGCTGGAGGTCCCGGCCGGGTTCTTCGCCAGCGGCCGTCGCTACCAGCGGCTGGACACCGCGGACGCCCACTTCCGCAGCCTCCGCTCCACCCCAGCCGCCCTCCGGGCGAAGGCCATCGCCTTCACCGAGCAGGTATGGGAGCTGACGTACGCCCTGGAACGGCGCGTCAAGCTGCCCGACGTCGACCTGCCGGGTTTCACCGGCGGCGAGGTGGAACCAGGCGAGTACGCCGGCGAGCCTCGAGCGGCGGCGCAGCACGTACGGCAGCGCTGGGGACTAGGCACCGGGCGAATCCCACGACTGGTGCGACTGATGGAACGCCACGGCATCGTCGTCGTCGGGCAGGTCGAGTTCGCCGGCGACCGGGCCAAGACCGCCAAGGTCGACGCGTTCTCCACCTCACGCCTACCGCGACCCATCGTCGTCCTCACCCCCGACCGAGCCGACGACGTGTTCCGGCACCGGTTCACCGCCGCCCACGAGCTCGGCCACCTCATGCTCCACGGTGACGTCTCGCCCGGTGACCTCGCTCAGGAGAGGGAGGCCGACAAGTTCGCGGCCGAGTTCCTGACCCCCACCGACTCCATCGCCGACGAGCTGCCGTCACGGCTCAACATCGCCCAGCTCGAGCAGGTCGCCCGCGCCTGGGGGGTCGGTATCGACTCCCTCATCTACCGCTGCCACGAGATGGGCCGCATCTCCGACGCCGCCTACCGGCGTGCCTTCCAACGCCTCAACCAGCACCGCAACCTCGGGCTCCTGCCCAAAGAACCCATCGCCGGGTATCCCGGCGAGGTGCCGACCATGCTCCAGCAGGCCTTCACCGTCGCCGAGGAGAACGGCCTCACCCTCACAGCGCTGTCACGCGAGCTCCAGATCCCCCGCGCCCGGCTGCGGACGCTCCTCGGTGAGCCCGACACCAGGCCGGTCCTGACGATCGTCTAGTTCTTGCATGGACCGGTGGTCGAGGGCGGCTGAACGCGCGTCGTCGCAGCCGGGCCACGCCCTCGCCTGCGCCCGGCAGGCTGCCCGGGGTGCGTCACGGGGGCCCGTGGGGTCGGAGGGTTCACCCCCCTAGCCTGTGCCGGTGGGAGAGATGACGCGGCTGATCTATGTCGATGACTCGGGGTCCGTGGACCATGGCGGCCTCATCGTCTACGGCTGGGTCGAGGTGTCACCGGCGAACTGGCGGGTGATGTTGCGTACCTGGCTGGAGCTGAGGAAGACCCTGTTCGCCGAGTACGGCATCCACGTCTCCACCGAGCTGCACACCACCGAGTACGCGAACGGTCGCCGGGACATCGCCAGCTCTCCGCCGGCACGACTGGTCAATGCCACCACTGGTCAGGTCCTCAAGAAGGACCTCGGGCGGGAGGTCGCGCTGCGCTGCCTGCGCACCCTGGGGGAGTGCGTCGACATGCGGGTCGGAGCGGTGTACCGGTGGTCAGGCCGCACCGGCCCGGACTACGCCCAAGATCGCTACGACGTCTACCGCGAGCTGATCCTGCGCTTCGACCGTGAGCTGGCCGCGGCCGACTCGTTCGGCTTCGTCACCATGGACGGTGACGACCCGCACTACCGTGCAGCCCACCGTGCACTGGCCCTGGACTCACGGCACTTGATCGAGGACCCCGCCTACCACGACAGCAAGCACTCGCAATGGACGCAGATGGCGGACCTCGTGGCGTACAGCGCCAACATCGCGCTCAACCGCTACCCCGGCAACCAGTTCGGCTGGGACTGGTACGCCGACCACCTGGCGGCTCGTGATCTGGACGGTGGACCGCAACCCGGCTGATCCCAGGGACGCCCGGATACAGCTAGACCCGCCTTGCCACGAGTTGTGGGGCGGGTCCGCAATGCCAGAGTGACATGCCACGGTGCGCGCGTCAACACCCCTTGACCTGATCGGAGGGGCTCATGGCTCAGGCAGGCCCAGAACGGAACGAGGGGGGGTGACGCCCGGCAGATTCGTCAGGTCTTCCCCAGACACCCCGGAACCGGCCCTGCCCCAGCGGCCCACGCCCGCCGCCCCTGCTCTGGCTTCAACGTCCCACAGGCTTACCAGTGGACGTATCAGTTGTCCTAAACATGGTTGTCCCATACTGGCACCCAGGAGAGCAGTAAATACGGGTCCTGTAGAGATCTTTCCGAGACCGGGGCGGCTACTGTGGCGCCATGACCGACGACCAGCTCAGTGCGTCGCCTATCGAGGAGCCGGCCTTCGACCCGTTCGCCGGGTTGTCGGACGATGAGGACCTCGGGCCCCGCGGGACGCGAGCTGCGCTGCTGGCCAGCGCCCGGCGTGGCTACGTGCCGTTGCGCAAGGTGCTCGTGCAGCGCCCCAAGAAGGAGGCAGCTCGTGGTTCGGTGCTGGCCGACCTGGTCACCGGGCACCACCACCGGCCCCTAGACCTGCTGCTGCAGTTCCACTCCTTGCTGCCCATCCTGGAGGGCAGCCCTCTGACGCTGGCCACCTGGGCCCGAGTGATGTCGTGCAGCACGCCCTGCTCGACGACCGCGGTGACGCGGGCGTTCGACACCCTCTGCGGTAACGGCTTCCAGCTCCTGCAGCGAGTCCAGGGCGGCCGCACTCCGATCTACCTGCCGTTGCTGGAGGACGGCCGGGGTGGCACGTGGAGCCGCCCCGGCGTCGAGGCGGAGGAGGGGCCTGGGTACTTCACCCTTCCGCACGCCTACTGGACGGAGGGCTGGTCGGACAGGCTCAAGATGCCGGGCAAGGCCATGCTGCTGATCCTGCTTGCCGAGACGCAGAGCCCGACCAAGACGACGTTCACCATGGCAGTCGAGCGCGCTCAGGGGTGGTACGGCATATCCGAGCGGACCGCTGAACGGGGGTACGCCGAGCTCAGCACAGCCGGTCTGATGCTGACGAAGGTCACCAAGGTCGCGGACAGCCGGCACCCCGTGGGGCGGCGGGAGGTCTACCACCGCGCGCTGGACCGGCCGTTCCGCACACCCGACCGGGCGGCGCTGCAGAAGGCGGCAACAGCAGCGGCCAGGGCAAGCGCCCGCGGCAGCTCCGCGTCGCCCAGCACCCAGCAGCTGGGGGACACCCACGCCGCGACGTTAGCCACCGCCCCCTGACACGGTGCGTGCCACCGTCACCTAGCAACCCGAGCGCGAGGAGGAAGCAAGCCCATGATGATCAACGGACCGCCGTTCTGGCAGGGCGCCGGCACCGCAGAAACAGAGCGGGCCGCCATCAAAGGATGGGGCCCGACCCTGAGGCTGCTGGTCCTACGGGCGGGGGCAACCGCCTGCTGGACCGGTGCAGCGCTGGCTGCAGCACACATAGCCAACACCGCGCTCGTGCTTCCGTGACACGACTGTAGACGAGGTGGCGGTCCCGGTCCAAGTTGGCCGGGGCCGCGCCTCGGTCGGCACCGCTCCACTAGAGGTAACACCGGCCTGAGCACCTAGACGGTATGGCGTGACCGCCCCGCCGGGGTGGTTGTAGGCCGGGGCCTCGCTCACACACTCTCGTGGGTTGTCGGGCAGGGCTGGCCTGCTCGGCCTATCCGACATGTGTGGGAGGCCCCGGTGTTCATCGAGCGTAC
>JBBSQC010000061.1:0-17696 GCA_038258215.1 Actinomycetales bacterium
ACGCCATACGAATCCTCGCCCGCGCCTGGATCCGCGTGATCCATCGCTGCTGGAACGACGGAACCCCCTACGACCCCAACCTCCACGGCGGAGCCCGACGGCTGGCCAACGCAGCCTGAGGTTGACTCAGGAAGTGTCATGTCTGCTCCCGGCAGGTGCGGCAGAGTCCGTGGATGGCGGCGTGGGACACGTCCGAGGCGAACCCGAGCGAGTCGTCGAGGCGCGCGACGAGCTCGGCGGCGGACGAGAGAGGGGCCTCGCCGACCCAGCCGCAGCCGCGGCACACGACGTGCAGGTGCGTCGCGTGCTCGGCGAGGTGATAGCTGGGAGCCCGGTGGTCGACGTGCGTGTGCCCGACGAGACCGAGCTCCTGGAGGGCATCGAGCGAGCGGTAGACGGTCGACGCGGACACGGCTCCCCCGCCGTCGTGCGCGACCGCCTCGACGATCTCGTCCGGGGTGGCATGGCCGAGGTCGCCCACGGCCTCGAGCACGCGCACCCGCTGGCTCGTGAGGCGCTTGCCCTTGGCGCGCAGCCGCTCCCCGAGATCACTCACCCCACCAATGTATGCCGGTCGCCCGCCGCGGGTGCAGGCCGGTGGCCCCGCGCCACCGGCCTGCCGTCACTCGACGCGCTTGAGCTCCGCGGAGACGTGCGACTGCAGCGGCTGGCCGACGGCCGCCATGTCCATCACCCACATGAGGTTGCTGTTGACGTACCCGTACATCCGGTGACCCGCCGTGTACTCCTTGGCCGTGGGGCTGCGCATCACCCCGTCGGTGCGCAGCTCGACCCGCGCGGACTCGGCGTGCCCGGCATACATCTCGACGAACCCGGTCGGGTGGGTGAGGAGGAGCTCGACGTTCGTGCCGTCCGCGGACTCCTCGACCGGGCGCCACACCCCGAGCTCGGTGGCCAGCGGGCGCACCTTGGCGCCGTCCTCGTCCAGGAGCCAGGTGCGCGACTCCCACTCGAGGAACGGGCGGCCGTCGTGGGAGCAGACGACCTCCTGCCCGAAGTTCGCCGACTCGATGGTCGGGTAGCCGACCACGCCGGCCCCTGCCCAGCGGCCCACGAGCCAGGCGAGGGGCGCCAGCGACTCGTGCAGTGTCGTGTCGAGGTGGAAGACCATACGCTGCAGTCTATGGAGTCCCCCGCCACCCGCCTCATCGTCAAGGTCACCTGCGGCACCGAGGCGCTGGAGCGGCTCAACCAGGGCTTCACGGTCGCCGCCACCGCCCTGGCCTCGGGGCTCGAGGTCAGCCTGTGGCTCACCGGTGAGGCCGCGTGGATGGCCGTCGCCGGTCGCGCCGAGGCCGTAGACCTCCCGTATGCCGCGCCGCTGGCCGAGCTGCGGGACGCGCTGCTGTCCGATGGCCGCGTCACGGTGTGCGGCCAGTGCGCCGCCCGGCGCGAGATCGCCGAGGGCGACCTCCTGGCTGGGGCCACGATCCGGGGCGCCGCGGCCTTCGTGGAGGAGGTCGTCGCGGCCGGCACGCGGGCGATCGTCTACTGACCATCGGAGCCTCTGCACCGACCGACAGCGCGTACGGGTCAGCCCACCACCGCGAGCGCGAGCACGTAGGCCACCACGCCTGGCGCGAGCAGCCCCGAAGCCGCGCAGGCGAGCTGTGCCCTGACGGAGGTGATCGCCGGGAGCACGGAGACGACCCGCCGCAACGAGTGCGACACGGCAGCGCACAGGACCCCGACCAGGGCCGCCGAGCCCGCCGATGGCGACCCCACCACCGCGGCCGCGGCCACGGCTCCCCCGGCGCCGAGCACCATCGCCAGGGGAAGGGTCCAGGCCCGCACCCTCGGGAGCGCCACGACGAGGTCACCGAGGGAGGCGGCGCCGATCGAGACCAGGGCCACGACGGCCAGCTCGGTGCCGAGCTGGCTCCGGGACAGCGGCAGCCAGGCCACGCCCAGGGTCACCAGGGCGATGGCCAGCGACGTGGACCCGACCGAGTCGGTGAGCCGCGGGCGACCGTCACGGCGCACGATCTGGTGCCCGAACATCACCGCGAGGGCCACCACGAGGGCGACCGGCACGAGCCGGAGGTAGGGCTCCCCCGACGTCGCAGCCGCAGCCGCGGGCACCAGGACGGCCGCGACACCGATCGAGAACGAGGACCCGAACCGGCTGGAGGAGCCGGTCAGGGTGGGCCAGCCCCACGCCAGCACCAGCCCGGCCCACGCCAGACCGGCGGCCAGCAGCACGGGGTCTGCGAGCGCCGCGAGGACGAGGAGCGCCGCGAAGACGATCGTCGCCGCTGCCGTCACCGGCCGCATGACCGTGGCGATCGGTGGGAGGACGGGTTCGTTCAGGGTGGCCTGGAGGCGGGCCCGTCGCTGCGCCCTCGTCTCGCTCCCGGCAGCCGGAGGGGACCCGGCATCCGGGGTCACCTCCGTCGGCTGGTCCTCCACGCGCGGCATCCTCGCATCATCCGCCGGCGAAGGGGGGGAGCACCTCGACCACGGCACCGTCGGGGAGGAGCGTGTCGGGCGCGCCCGCCCGCCCCTCGACGAGGACGGAGCACACCGGCAGGATCGAGCCCAATGCGGGGTGGCGGTCGGTCAGGAGGGTCACGAGGGCGCCGACGGTGCCCGCCCCGGTGACCTGGTCGTCGTCGACGCCGGCGGCCGCGCGGGCGCCCGCCCAGTAGCGGACGTGGACCGAGACCGACGTCTCACCCACACCTGACTCCTTCTGGGGTGTGCTCATGACCGCCTATCCTGTGGGGTGATGGCCCACCTGTTGCTGTTGACGAACACCTTGGCGCCCAGCGCCGAGGTGCTCCCAGCGCTCGGGCTGCTCAGTCACCATGTTCGCATCCTGCCCGCCGAGGCCTCCGCCCTGGTCGACGCCCCGACGGGCGACGTGATCGTCGTCGACGCGCGGCGGGAGCTGGCGATGGCCAAGTCGCTGTGCAGGGTGATCCGCACGACCGGCACGTCCGCGCCGCTGCTCGTGGTGGTCACCGAGGGTGGCCTCGCCGGGCTGACCAGCGAGTGGGGGGTCGACGACGTCCTCCTGGAGAGCGCCGGGCCGGCCGAGGTCGAGGCACGACTGCGGCTGGCGATGGGTCGCAGCGCCGAGAGCGCTCCGGACGAGAGCGGACCGATCACGACCGGGTCCCTGGTCATCGACGAGGGCACCTACTCGGTGCGTCTGCGCGGCCGGGTGCTGGATCTCACCTACAAGGAGTTCGAGCTGCTCAAGCACCTCGCGCAGCACCCGGGTCGGGTCTTCACCCGCTCCCAGCTGCTCCAGGAGGTGTGGGGCTACGACTACTTCGGGGGCACCCGCACCGTCGACGTGCACGTCAGGCGGCTGCGCGCCAAGCTCGGCACCGACTACGAGGTGCTCATCGGCACGGTGCGCAACGTCGGCTACCGCTTCGTGCCCGAGGTGGCCGAGGCGTTCTCGGACGCGGAGGCCTGACGTGGGTGGCACGCAGCGGCGCACGGAGGTCGACGCCGACCTCTCCGCGGCGCTGAGGTCGATGTGGTCGCGGGCGGAGGCGGCCGATGGTGTGGCTCCCGTGTCGGAGGCGTTCACCTTCGCCGTGGAGCGGGGTCGCGCCGATGCCGTCCACCTGCTCCGGTATGCCGGTGACGCGCCGGTCGGCTACGCCCAGGTCGCCGGGGTGGGTTCGGATGCCGCGGTGGCCGAGCTCGTCGTCGACCCGGACCACCGTCGGCAGGGCCACGGCCGGGCCCTGCTCGACGCGGCGATGGAGGAGGGGGCGCGCAGCGTCTGGGCGCACGGGATGCTGCCCGCGGCATCCGCCCTCGCCGGCTCCGCGGGGCTCACCCTCACCCGCAGCCTGCACCGGATGGCGCGGCCCCTGACGTCCGAGGATGCCGCGGACCCGCAGCTGCCGGAAGGCTTCTCGGCGCGGGCCTTCGTCCCGGGCGAGGACGACGAGGCGTGGGTGGCGCTCAACGCGGCCGCGTTCGCGAGCCATCGCGAGCAGGGGCGGATCACCGTGGCCGACCTCCACGAGCGGATGGGCCAGCCGTGGTTCGACCCCGAAGGTCTCATCCTCGTCACCGACGACGGGAGTGGGCAGGTCGTGGCCTTCCACTGGACCAAGGTCGAGCACGACGCCGTCTCGGGGCGGGGCCCCGGGGCCGGGCCGAACGGAGTGAGGCAGGGCACCGGGCGGGGCCCCGGGGCCGGGCCGAACGGAGCGAGGCAGGGCACCGGGGAGGTGTACGTCGTGGGGGTCGACCCGGCGCACCAGGGGCGCGGCCTCGGCGGTCCGGTCACCCGGCTCGGGCTGGCGCACCTCGCCCGGCTCGGGCTGGACGAAGTCGAGCTCTACGTCGACGGTGACAACGAGGCGGCCCGGCACACCTACGCGCGGCTGGGGTTCGAGGACGTCGCCGTCGACGCGCAGTTCTCGGTGAACAGCGGGTGACGACCCTGACACCCCCCGTCACGACCTGACAAGATGAAGGCATGACCGCACACACCGCACCCGAGGTGGACGAGGCGGCCTCGGCGAACGACACCCTCGACCGCGCTGGCGCCGATGCCGACGACACCGCCGCCTCGGGCGACGGGGCGATCGTCAGCGAGGTGTCGATCGCGAGCGCCTCCGCCAGCGAGACCCGCTCCCACCCGGCCCGCGCGTCCAACGGACGCTTCGTGCGGCCCGCCGGTGGGCCCGGCCCCGACGACGAGGAGGAGGGGCTCCCCTCCGACCGGTTCCTCGACCGGGAGATCTCCTGGCTGCAGTTCAACGAGCGCGTCCTCCAGCTCGCCGGCGACGACAACGTGCCGCTGCTCGAGCGGGCCCGCTACCTCGCGATCTTCGCGTCGAACCTCGACGAGTTCTTCATGGTCCGGGTCGCCGGGCTCAAGCGGCGCATCGCCACCGGCATCGCGGTCCGCTCGGCCTCGGGGCTGGAGCCCCGAGAGGTGCTCGAGCAGATCTCGCACGTCGGCCACGAGCTGATGACGATGCAGGCCCGGGTCTACAGCGAGCAGGTCCGCCCCGCGCTGAAGGACGCGGGCATCACGATCGTGCGCTGGGACGAGCTCTCCGATGACGAGCGGTCCACCCTCGCGGGCGTGTTCACCGACCGGCTCTTCCCCGTGCTCACCCCCCTGGCCGTCGACCCGGCCCACCCCTTCCCCTACATCTCCGGGCTCTCGCTCAACCTCGCGGTGATCCTCGTCAACCCTCGCACCGGCAAGGAGCACTTCGCGCGGGTCAAGGTCCCACCGGTGCTGCCGAGACTGGTCCGTGTGGAGTCCGGCAACGACGAGTCGCCGCTGGCCGACATGTTCGACACGCGCTTCGTGCCGTTGGAGGACGTCATCTCCGCGCACCTCGACCAGCTCTTCCCGGGCATGGAGGTGCGCGAGCACTTCACCTTCCGGGTCACCCGCAACGAGGACCTGGAGGTGGAGGAGGACGACAACGAGAACCTCCTCACCGCGCTGGAGCGCGAGCTGACCCGCCGCCGGTTCGGCCCGCCGGTGCGACTCGAGGTGGAGGAGGCCATCGACGACCACGTCCTCGACCTCATCGTCCGCGAGCTCGGGGTCGCCTCCTCCGAGGTCTACCGCCTTCCCGCGCCCCTGGACCTGCGCGCCCTGAACCTCATCGCCGACCTCGAGCGCTCCGAGCTGCACTTCGAGCCCTTCGTGGCCCGCACCAACGCCGACCTCGCCCCCACCGAGAGCGCCAAGGCGCGGGACATCTTCGCGGCGATCCGCAAGCAGGACGTGTTGCTGCACCACCCCTACGACTCGTTCTCGACCTCGGTGCAGGCCTTCATCGAGCAGGCGGCCGTCGACCCGCGCGTCATGGCGATCAAGCAGACGCTCTACCGCACCAGCGGTGACAGCCCGATCATCGACGCCCTCATCGACGCGGCCGAGGCCGGCAAGCAGGTGCTGGCCGTCGTCGAGATCAAGGCCCGGTTCGACGAGGAGAACAACATCTCCTGGGCGCGCAAGCTCGAGCACTCCGGCGTGCACGTCGTCTACGGCATCGTCGGGCTGAAGACCCACGCCAAGCTCTGCCTCGTCGTCCGCCAGGAGTCCGAGGGGCTGCGGCGCTACTGCCACGTGGGCACCGGCAACTACAACCCGAAGACGGCCCGCCTCTACGAGGACTTCGGGCTCCTCACCGACGACCCCCAGGTCGGTGAGGACCTCTCGCGGCTCTTCAACCAGCTCTCGGGCATCGCTCCCCGGAGCAAGTTCAAGCGGCTGCTCGTGGCCCCACGGTCGGTGCGCTCCGGGCTCATCGAGATGATCGACGCCGAGATCGAGCGCGAGCAGGCGTCCCCGGGGTCGGGACGGATCGCCTGGAAGGTCAACTCGATCGTCGACGAGCAGCTCATCGACGCCCTCTACCGGGCCTCGCAGGCCGGCGTGCGCGTGCAGCTCTGGGTGCGCGGCATCTGCACGCTGCGACCGGGGGTGCCGGGTCTCTCCGAGACGATCGAGGTCCGCTCGGTTCTCGGACGCTTCCTCGAGCACTCGCGGGTGTTCATCTTCGGGGGCGGCGGCGAGCCGGTGGTCTACATCGGCAGCGCCGACATGATGCACCGCAACCTCGACCGCCGGGTCGAGGCCCTCCTGCGGATCACCGAGGAGCGCCACGTGGCGGACCTCGTCGCCCTCATGGAGCGGGGCCGCAGCGACGGCTACTCGCACTGGCTGCTGCTCGGCGACGGACGCTGGAAGCGCCGGCACCTCGACGGCGAGGGTGCTCCGCTCGCCGACCTCCAGCACGCACTCATCGAGATGCACGCCAAGCGGCGCCGCAAGGCGCGGCGGCGCTGACCCGGCTGCCCCATGAGCATCCCCGCCGCCGGGACGGTGCCGTGGCGCCTGCGGGCGGACGACACCCTCGAGGTGGCGCTCGTGCACCGGCCGCGCTACGACGACTGGGCCTGGGCCAAGGGCAAGCTCGACCCGCAGGAGGAGTGGGCGGTGGCCGCGGTCCGCGAGACCCTGGAGGAGACCGGGCTGCACGTCCGCCTCGGCCCGCCGGTGCCCGAGGCCCGCTACACCCTCCTCGGAAAGGACGGCACCCCCGACGACAAGGTGGTGCGCTACTGGTCGGCGCAGGTCACCGGCGGCTCCGGTCACCTGGTCAACGAGATCGACGAGGTGGCCTGGCTCGACGTGCCGGCGGCCCACGACCGGCTGAGCTACGCCCGCGACCAGGAGCAGCTGCTCGCGGTGGTGCGCCTGCAACAGGCCGGTCAGCTCGACACCTGGCCCCTGGCCCTGGTGCGGCACTCCCATGCGGTGTCGCGGTCGGCGTGGCGCGGCGACGATGACACGCGGCGCCCGCTGGACGGGCCCGGTGTGACCCGGGCTGGGGCCATCGCACCGGTGCTCGCGGCATACGGCATCACCCGGCTGGTCAGCTCACCGTCGCTGCGGTGCACGACGACGCTCCAACCGTATGCCGCGGCCGGGCACCGGCCGCTGCACACCCGGACGGGCCTCTCGGAGGAGGGCTTCGCCCAGGCCCCCGACCGGGCCGGACGCCACCTGCTTCGCCTGCTGGAGCGCGGCGAGCCCGCCGCGCTGTGCACCCACGGGCCGGTGCTGCCCACGCTGCTCGACGCGCTGGAGCCGCTCCTCGACCTCGAGCGCGAGGGAGCCGTGGAGATCGTCGAGGCGTTCGGCCTGGCCCGCGACGAGAAGCTCCTCAAGGGCGAGGTGCTCGTGTGCCACCTCAGCGGCCGGGGCGAGCACGCCCGCGTGGTCGCGCTCGAGCGCCACCTGCCCTGATCCGACGTCCGGCTGCGGTGGGGCCCCGCTCCTGACCGTGCGGATGGGCAATGTCCGAATGCCGTTCACGAGCCGTTCACCCGGCACGGGCCACCGCGTCACCCGGGATCCATAGCGTCCGTCCTGTCGGACAGCGAGGTCCGCTCCCCCATTCCCCCTGTACTCCGAGAGGTACACACGTGAAGACTCTGCGTTTCGGCCAGCTGGCGTCGCTCGCCCTGGTCGGTTCGATCGCCCTTGCCGGGTGCGGTTCCGACGACAACTCGACCACCGACAGCGGCTCGAGCTCGACCGCGTCGGCCGCGGCCGGCGACTGCTTCGAGGGCACCCTGAACGCCGAGGGTTCCTCGGCGCAGAAGAACGCGTTCGAGGAGGCCGCGGCGAGCTTCAACGAGACCTGCCCCGGTGCGACCGTCAACTACAACCCCACGGGCTCCGGCGCCGGCATCAAGCAGTTCATCGCCGGCCAGGTCGACTTCGCGGGCTCGGACTCCGCCCTGAAGACCGAGGAGAAGGACGGCGCGGTCGAGGCCGACGACGCCGCCCAGACCTGCGGGTCACCCGCCTGGAACCTCCCGATGGTCACCGGCCCGATCGCCATCGCCTACAACGTCGGCGGCGTCGAGGACCTCGTCATGACTCCCGCCGTGGCCGCTGACATCTTCAACGGTGTCATCACGACCTGGAACGACCCGGCGATCGCCGCGGTCAACCCGGACGCCACGCTCCCCTCGACCGCGATCAAGGTCTTCTTCCGCTCCGACGAGTCGGGCACCACGGAGAACTTCACCAAGTACCTCCAGGCCGCGGCCCCGGACAAGTGGACGGCCGAGCCCGCGAAGGCCTGGACCGGCAAGGGCGAGGGCAAGGAGAAGTCCTCCGGTGTCTCCGAGGGCGTGAAGTCCACCGACGGCGGCATCACCTACGTCGAGTGGAGCTACGCCAAGGACAACGACCTCGGCGTGGCCAAGGTCGACAACGGCGGCGGCGCCGTCGAGCTGACCGGTGAGACGGTCGGCAAGGCCGTCGAGGCGGCCGAGCCCGACGGTGAGGGCAACGACCTTCGCCTCAAGCTCGACTACGCCACCAAGGAGGCCGGTGCCTACCCGATCCTCCTCGTGACCTACGAGGTCGTCTGCTCCAAGAACAAGGACGCCGACAAGCAGGCCCAGATCAAGGCCTTCCTCACCCACTTCGCGTCCACCGACGTGCAGAAGGGCCTCGAGGAGATCGGCTACGCGCCGCTTCCCTCCTCGGTGGAGTCCAAGGTTCAGACCGCCATCGAAGCACTGTCCTGACCGGCGCCCCAGGGCGCTGACCACGTCACCGAACCCAGGGGGGCGGGCCACGAACCGGCCCGCCCCCCGCCCCACGAGAGAGACGACTCGCGCGTGACACCCACCATCACCGGCCGGTCCGTGGTCGACGAGACCCCGGGGCCGGACGGATCGCCGCCGCTGAGCGGTGACTCCGCCTCGACCGGTCGGATGGGCGACCGGATCTTCGGGGGCCTGGCCAAGGCGTCCGGCATCCTCGTCGTCGTCCTGGTCGCGCTCATCGGCACCTTCCTCGTCGTGAAGGCCGTGCCGAGCCTGCTCAACAACAACGCCAACTTCCTCACCTCGCGCGAGTGGGTGCCCAGCGGGCCCGACCCCCGCTTCGGCGTGCTCGACTTCTTCTGGGCGACGCTGGTCACCTCGACCATCGCGATCCTCATCGCGGTGCCGCTCGGGGTCGCGGTGGCGCTCTTCATCACGCAGTACGCCCCCTCGTGGCTGCGCAAGCCCGCGGCCGCCACCATCGACCTGCTGGCCGCGGTGCCCTCGATCGTCTACGGCTTCTGGGGCCTGACCATCGCCGGCCAGTACTTCGAGCCGGTCGCGGGCGGCATCCAGTCCGTGCTCGGGTGGATCCCGCTGTTCGCCGGAGGGGGCTTCAGCGCCAAGAGCACGCTGGCCTTCGCCGGCATCATCCTCGCCATCATGATCCTGCCGATCATCACCGCGATCACCCGCGAGGTCTTCCAGCAGGTGCCCGTCACGCACAAGGAGGGCGCCCTGGCGCTCGGGGCGACGCAGTGGGAGATGATCCGCACCGCGGTGCTGCCCTTCGGCAAGCCCGGCATCATCAGCGCGTCGATGCTCGGCCTGGGGCGCGCGCTCGGCGAGACCCTGGCCGTCGTCATCCTGCTGTCGGCGCTGAACCCCACCGCGCCCTGGTCGTTCTCGATCTTCAGCGGCGGCACGACGTTCGCGTCGAAGATCGCGCTGGGCGCCGGTGAGTTCGACAGCCCGCAGAAGACCGGCGCCTACATCGCGGCCGGCCTCGTGCTCTTCGTGCTGACCTTCGTCGTCAACGCGATCGCGCGCGTCGTCATCGAGCGCAGGAAGGCCTTCACCGAATGAGCACCATCCAGCTCGACACCTCGGTCCCCGCGCCGCCGAGCGCGCCGCGTCCGGAGCTCGCGTCGAAGTCCTCGTCCCGGGCGACGAAGGACGCGCTGGCCCGGGTGCTCATGTGGTCGGCGTTCTTCATCGCCGTCGTGCCCCTGGTGTGGATCCTCGGGAGCACCGTGCTTAAGGGCGGGGCGATGCTCCTGGACTCCCAGTGGTGGACCAACTCCCAGTCCGGCATCACGGCGCGCCGTGTCGGAGGGGGCGCGGCGCACGCGATCCAGGGCACGCTCATCCAGGCCCTGGTCACCGCGGCGATGTCGGTGCCGGTGGGTGTCCTCACCGCGGTCTACCTCGTGGAGTACGGCCGCGGGCGGCTCGCGAAGGTCGTGTCGTTCATGGTCGACATCCTCACCGGCATCCCGTCGATCGTCGCCGCGCTGTTCATCTACGCCCTGTGGGTCTCGACGATCGGGCTGCAGCGCGTCCCCTTCGCCGTCACGCTCGCGTTGACCATCCTGATGATCCCCACCGTGGTGCGCTCCACGGAGGAGATGCTCAAGCTGGTGCCCAACGAGCTGCGCGAGGCGTCCTACGCCCTGGGTGTGCCGAAGTGGAAGACGATCATGAAGATCGTTCTCCCGACTGCCTTCTCGGGCATCATCACCGGCATCCTGCTCGGCCTGGCGCGGGTCATGGGCGAGACCGCTCCGCTGATCATCCTCGGGCCCTATACCAAGGTCATCTCCTCGGACCTCTTCAGCGGGCTGATGGCGACGCTGCCCACGATGATCAACCAGGACCGCGCCGAGAACCTCCAGCCGGCGGTCGACCGCGTCTGGGGTGCATCGCTCACCCTGATCCTCGTCATCTTCGTCCTCAACCTGCTGGGCCGGTTCATCGGCCGCTTCAGCAAGGTGTCCTGAGCCACCGCGCTCGGCGAACCCAACCCGCCACCCACGCACCTACCTACCGCCCGACCCGGCACCCGGCATACCGGCACACCGGCATCCGAAGGAGACAGTCCACCTCATGGCCAAGCGCATCGACGTCAAGGACCTCGACATCTACTACGGCGACTTCAAGGCCGTCGAGGGGGTGACGATGACCGTCGAGCCCCGCTCCGTGACCGCCTTCATCGGGCCGTCCGGCTGCGGCAAGTCGACGGTGCTCCGCACGCTGAACCGGATGCACGAGGTGATCCCCGGCGGGCGCGTCGAGGGCTCGGTGATGCTCGACGACCAGGACCTGTATGCCGCGTCGATGGACCCGGTGGCCGTGCGGCGCACCGTCGGCATGGTCTTCCAGCGGCCCAACCCGTTCCCGACGATGTCGATCGGTGACAACGTGGCGGCCGGGCTCAAGCTCAACGGCCTGAAGAACAAGAAGAAGCTCGAGGAGCTCGTCGAGCGCTCGCTCAAGGGTGCGAACCTCTGGAACGAGGTCAAGGACCGGCTCGACAAGCCGGGGGCCGGGCTGTCGGGTGGTCAGCAGCAGCGGTTGTGCATCGCGCGCGCCATCGCCGTCAACCCGCAGGTGCTGCTCATGGACGAGCCGTGCTCCGCGCTCGACCCGATCTCGACGCTGGCCATCGAGGACCTCATCAACGACCTGAAGTCCGAGTACACGATCGTCATCGTCACGCACAACATGCAGCAGGCGGCCCGGGTCTCGGACCAGACCGCGTTCTTCAACCTCAAGGCCACCGGCGAGCCCGGGCGACTCGTCGAGGTCGGAGACACCCAGCGCATCTTCAGCAACCCGACCGAGAAGGCCACCGAGGACTACATCTCCGGCCGCTTCGGCTGACCCCCGGGCCCCCCGACTTATTGCGTTCCAGCCACGCCAGAACGGCCGTCTGGCCTCTTCCGACGTGGCTGGAACGCAATAAGTCGAGGGGTGGTGGGGGGTGGGGTGCGCTCGTCCACAGGGGAGCTGGCCGAGGGTCGTCGTCCACAGCGGACTCGTCGCGCTTCACCGCGTGGCTCCGGAGCCGGATCGTGTGGGGGATGCCGGCCCGCACCCACGTCACGATGCTCCCCCAGCCGTTCACCCGGCCCGAGGCGATCGCCGCTGGCGTGAGCGCCCGCCGCGTCGACCTGGCTGTCGGGAGGGGTGATCTGAAGCGGCTGGCGCCGTCGTTGTATGCCGTGGAGCCTGGCTGGGCGGCCATGCCCGCCTGGGACCGGCACCTCGCACTGGCGAGGACCGCCGTGCGCACGACCCCCGACGCGATCGTCAGTCACGCGAGTGCTGCCGCCATCCTCGGCCTGCCGATGCCCCCACGGCCTCCCGCGCGGGCGACCATGACCCTCCTCGACGACTCACGCACCTCCCCGGAGGACTCCTGGCGGCGCTTCCACCGCGGGTCGACCCCACCGGAGCACATCGTCATCGATGCCGGTCACCCGTACCTCGTCCCGGCCCGCACGGTGGTCGACAGCATCCGGGAGCTGCCGCCTCGCGACGCCCTGGCGATCATCGACGGTGCCCTTCGGTCGGGGTCGGTCACCGCGCGGGACCTGCTGATCATGCGCTCCCACCAGCGCCGGTGGCCGGGCATCGCGGCCGCCGACATCCTCTTGGGCCTGGCCGACTCCCGCCGGGAGTCGTGGCTGGAGTCGGCCTCCACCTGGGTCTTCCACGCCCTCGACCTGCCACGGTCGATCCCCCAGGTCGTCGTGAGCGACCTCTCCGGAGCTTTCATCGGGCGCGTGGACGCGCTCTGGCCCGAGCTCGGCCTGGTCGGTGAGGCCGACGGGCGGGGGAAGTACCGGCCCGAGAAGGGTGCTGCGGGAACGGCCGAGAACCCTGAGAACCCCGAGGACGCCGCGGCCTATGCGGTGCTGGCCCAGGTCGAGCGCGAGTCCCGGCTCCGCGACACCGGCCTGGAGGTGATCCGCTGGGAGCCCGCGGACCTGGGGCGGCCACTCGTGCTCCACCAGCGCTTCGTGGCCGCCGCCGGCCGTGGCCGTCCCGGGGTCGTCTCGGCCCGGTACACCTGCTCCTGCTGCCACCGACCCCTGACTGATTGCCCGTCACCCACACGAATCCGCCCGCAGAGGGCCGCCTGACGTGGCTGGAACGCAATAAGTCGGGGGTGGGGGGGTCAGGTGAGGAGGGAGAGGATGCCGTATGCCGCTGCTGCCGCGACCCCCGCTCCCGGGAAGGTCAGCAGCCAGGCGATGAGGATCGACCGGACGACGCCCCAGCGCAGCGCTTTCGGCGCATGCGAGGCCCCGGCGCCCATGATCGACGCCGTGATGGCGTGCGTCGTCGAGATCGGTGCCCCGGTGGCCGTCGCCGCGTAGAGCACGGCAGCCGCCGCAGTCTCCGCGGCGAAGCCCTGGGGTGCGGACAGGTCGATGATCCGCCGGCCGAGGGTACGCATGATCCGCCACCCACCGGCATACGTGCCGAGGGCCAGGACCACCGCCGAGAGGGTGATGACCCACCACGGGATCGACTCGTCACCCGCGTTGCGGTGCCCGCTGGCGACGAGGGTCAGGATGACGACGCCCGCGGTCTTGGATGCGTCCTGCATCCCGTGGCCGAAGGCCATCGCCGCGGCGGACACGGTCTGGGCGTAGCGGAAGCCGCGTGCGGTGCTGCTCGGCGAGGAGTGACGGAACGCCCACAGGACGCCGGTCATCACGGCGAAACCACCCACGAGGCCGACCACCGGAGACAGCAGCATCGGCACGAGAACCTTGTCGACGATGCTGTCCCACTTGACCGTCGCGCCCGCCGCGAGCGCGGCCCCGCCGAGCCCGCCGATCAGCGCGTGCGAGGAGGAGGACGGGAGCCCGCGCCACCAGGTGAGCAGGTTCCACCCGATCGCCCCGAGCAGGGCACCGGCGCAGACCGCCACGCCCCGGCCCCCCATCGGCACGGCGATGATGTCGCTCCCGATGGTCTGCACGACCCGGACCCCGAGGAACCCCCCGAACAGGTTCATCACGGCCGCGAGCGCCAGGGCGATCCGCGGGGTCAGGGCACGGGTGGAGACCGAGGTGGCCACGGCATTCGAGGCGTCGTGGAAACCGTTGGTGTAGGTGAACCCCATGGCGAGTATGACGACGAGCACCACGGGCAGCCAGTCCACGGCGGGTCAGGACTCCCGGACGGCGATCGCCTCGACCTTGAGCGCGACCTGCTCGAAGCCGTTCGCCGTGGCTTCGAGGGCGTCGATGATGTCCTTGTGCTTCATCACCGTCACCGGGTCGACCCCCGGGGTGTTGAACAGCTCGGCCAGCATCCGGCGGTACTGCTTGTTGGCGCGGTGCTCCAGGCGGGTGATCTCGACCCAGTAGCCCTCGAGGTCCTTCATCGACCGGAGCCGCGGCAGCGCGTCGGAGGTGACGTCGGCCATCCGCGAGATGACCTCCACCTGCTTGGCCACGCGGGGGAGCACCTCGTCGACGCGGTAGAGCACGATGAGGTCGACCGCGGCCTCCATGAGGTCGACGCAGCCGTCGATGGCGATGGCGAGGCCGTGCATGTCGGCGCGGTCGAACGGGGTGACGAAGGACCCGGCGGCCTTGCGGATGATCGCGCGCGTCGCGTCGTCGGCGGCCGCCTCGATCTCGTGCATCCGCTTGAGGATCGCCTCGCGCTCCTCGGAGTCGGCCCCGAGGAGGGCAGTGAGTTCCCCTGCGCCGGCGACGAGCTGGCGCGCCGAGGCACCGAACAGCTCGTAGAAGCTGGGGTCCTGGGGGGTGAGGCGAATGCCCACGGGCGGTCTCCGGGTGGTGGCCTGACAGTGGCTACAGGCTAGGGCCAACGGCGGCGGTTCGGGCGCTCGACCCCCGGGTTCACCGCTGGGGCTGCTCGGGTGGCTCGGGGACGTCGCGCTCGACGCCGAGGAGCTCGTCGATCTCCGCCTCGGGAAGTCGCTCGGTGGACTCCCCCGCAGCCAACACGAGGGCGCCGACGAGCTCGATCTCGCGCTCGAGGTCCTCGTCCCGCAGGGCGGTCATCTCCGGCCACGTGCTCACGGTAGGGCCGCGACCCCGACCATGGGAAGAACCGTCCACAGGTAGGTGTGGTCGACGGGCCGGGCCGGAGCAGACGCGAGCGGAGCGTGGGGACGGTGAGCGGGTGCCGGACCGGGAGCGCCTCACGGCGCGTGGCCGCTCGTAGCGGCTTGTGTTGGGACCCGGGGCTGCCGCGGTCCGGCACCCACGAAAGACCCTAACCCCTGCCGCCCCCCGATGTGTTCCCCGGCGTGAAACTCAGTCGAGGTCGCCGAGCCGCCACAGGCGGGCGCAGGCCCGGAGGTCCTCCCCGGTCGTGAGCATGGATGCGGCGGTGCGGGTCAGGTCGCTCGCACCCGCGGGGTCGACGCCGTCGACGTCGTGGGCCAGCTCGGCCCGCCCCGCGGCGATCACCGAGCAGAAGGCGGAGGCCCGCTCGAGGGCGACGGCGAGGTCACCCTCGAAGACACCCGCCAGGATCTGGTTGACCACCCGCTGGAGCTCCTCCGGCCTCGGTGGCTCCGCGATGCCCGCCACCACGTGGGCGACGTCGGTGAAGCGGATGCCGGCGGCATACTCCCGGCTCGCCTGCTCCGGGGAGCGGCGCACCCACTCACGCAGTGCGTAGAGGCGCCACAGGGCACCCGGGAGGGAGCGGGCCGGGCGAGCCGACCACAGGTCGGCCACCGTCGACAGACCGAGGTCATCGACGATCTCCACCAGTCGCGAGGTGACGTCGGGGTCGTGGGCGGCGCGGCCGGTGCCGACGAGGATGGCGGCGGTCTGATGGGCCGCCTCGGTGACCTCTGCCGGGCCGGGGAGGCCCGCGCCGTGGGCCTCGATCCAGCCCGAGCTCGCGGGCACGGGGCGTCGTGGCAGGGCCCGTCCACTGTCGCTGCTCACCGGGAAAGTGTCGCATCCCCACCGGGGTGGGTGACACGTGCGCCACCAGCGGGTATGCCGCTCGCGAGGGTTAGGTTGGGTGCCGTCACGCTCGGCGTCCCGGCATCCGTCGGCCCGGGACCGCACCGGAGGAGAGCACATGGCCCACGAGGGAGCCGCAGCGGCGAAGGAGCGCACCGCGCCACCGCCGGACCACGCGAGCAAGCCCGACTCGCCCACCGAGCTCACCAAGCCCACGTGGCGCTTCACCGCGAAGTCGGCCTACGCGGAGTTCATGAAGGACCAGTGCACCGACCTCGCGGCATCCCTCACCTACCGCTCGGTGTTCGCGCTCTTCCCGGCGCTCCTCGCCCTGGTGTCGTTGCTCGGGGTGTTCGGCCAGGGGCAGCAGACGGTGGACACGATCCTCGACATCCTCACGAACCTCGGCCAGGACGACGTCGCCGCCCAGCTGAAGGACCCCATCACCAACATGGTCGGGGCGAGCGGTGCCGGGGTCGCGCTCTTCACCGGTCTGGCCATCGCGCTCTTCTCCGCGTCGGGATACGTCGGCGCGTTCGGTCGGGCGATGAACCGGATCTATCAGGTCGACGAGGGTCGGCCCATCTGGAAGCTGCGCCCGCAGATGTTCCTCGTGACGATCGGCCTGGTCATCGCGGCGGCCTTCGTGCTCTTCGGGCTGGTGGTGAGCGGTGGGGTGGCCCAGGAGCTCGGTGACGTGATCGGTCTCGGGGACCAGGCGGTCATCTTGTGGAACTACGTCAAGTGGCCGGTCATCCTCGCCATCGTGATCATCATGGTCGCGGTGCTCTACTACGTCACCCCCAACGTCAAGCAGCCGAAGTTCCGCTGGGTCTCGATCGGGTCGCTCGTCGCGATCCTCATGTGGGTGGTCGCGTCCGTGGGGTTCGGCTTCTACGTCGGCAACTTCTCGAACTACAACAAGACCTACGGCGCGTTCGGCGGCATCATCGTCTTCCTGCTGTGGCTGTGGATCACCAACCTCGCCCTGCTCTTCGGCGCCGAGGTCGACAGCGAGCTAGAGCGGGCCCGGCAGCTGCAGGCCGGCATCAAGGCCGAGCGCGACCTCCAGCTGCCGCCGCGTGACGCGAGCGGCTCGGAGAAGGCCGAGGAGAAGCTCGAGGAGCGCGTCGCCCGGGGGCGGGCGCTGCGCCGGTATGCCGTGGCCACCGGTATCGCTGCCGAGACCGACGACTCCGGCGAGGGCCAGCACGGAGCGAGCCGAGGTGGGCCGGTGAGCCAGGAGGTCCGCGACGCTCAGCCCGGGCCCTCCTTCTCCGTCGACCTGGAACCGTTGCCGTCCGAGGTGGCCCGCGAGCGAGGGCTCGACTGAGCCATCCTGTGAGGCTGGCCGGTCACGACGGCTCGACGAGTGGGCCTTCGCCGACCGTGTGCTGCCCGTTAGAGTGAGCGCGCTGCGCGGCCCTCGGATGCCGTGTGCTCGTCAGGGCCTCTAGCTCAACTGGCAGAGCTGCGGACTTTTAATCCGTAGGTTGTGGGTTCGAGCCCCACGGGGCCCACCAACGCCGCAGGTCTGGCGTCAGAGTCGGACGACCATCTTCCCGGTGTTCTCGCCGCGCAGCACCCCGAGGAAGCCGTCCACCCCGTGTTCGATCCCGTCGACGA
>JBBSQC010000062.1:0-15623 GCA_038258215.1 Actinomycetales bacterium
CCCGACTCGCGCTCGTCCTACGACCGGATGAAGAACAAGGTCATCGACGAGCTCAAGCAGCACTTCCGGCCCGAGTTCCTCAACCGTGTCGACGACACCATCGTCTTCCCGCAGCTCAGCCACGCCGAGATCGTCCAGATCGTCGACCTCGAGATCGCCAAGCTCGACAAGCGGCTCAAGGACAAGGACATGGGCATGGAGCTCACGGTGGGAGCGAAGAACCTGCTCGCCACCAAGGGCTACGACCCCGTGCTCGGTGCCCGCCCGCTGCGTCGCACCATCCAGCGCGAGATCGAGGACATCCTCTCGGAGAAGATCCTCTTCGGCGAGCTCAAGGCCGGCGAGATCGTCGCCGTCGACGCCACGGGCGAGACCAAGGACGACACCTTCACCTTCGAGGGCACGCCGCACGCCCGCGGCATCGAGATCCCGGTGGTGGTCGCCGAGGGCTGACCCGGCACCCACCACGACCTCTGGCACCACGAAGGGCCCCTGACTCCGGTCGGGGGCCCTTCGTCGTCATTCGAGGGGGACCTCGGGCGCCTCGGCATCTTGACCGGATCTTTGTGCTTCCTTTACCCCCTTCGCTCCGGGTCTCCGCGATAGTTGAGGAGCGCGCCACCCACGGGTCGGTGCGCCCGGCGGCCCGTCACTACCCCTGCGGTGGCGGGCCGCCACCCGGCCCGGGGACCGCTGCGTGACCGACCGCGTCACCGGCGCTCGCCCACCCCTAGGCTCCTGTGGGTGTCCACCACCGGCCCCACGCCACCGCCCATCGAGCCGCCCACCGGAACGCCCGCGTTGGCGTCCGCACCGGAGCAGCGGTATGCCGTGCGCCCGGCCCGGACCTCCGACGTCAGGGAGATCCGCGCCCTCGTCGCGCCGCTCGCCGAGCGACGCGTGCTGCTCAACAAGGAGGCCGTGGCCTACTACGAGTCGGTGTCGGACTTCGTCGTGGCCGAGTCGGCGGGTGGTCGCGTCATCGGCTGCGGCGCGCTGCACGTGCTGTGGGAGGACCTGGGAGAGATCCGCACCATCGCCGTCGAGGACACCGCCCTCGGCCAGGGGGTGGGATCGGCGCTCCTGGCGCGGTTGGTCGAGCGGGCCGGGGACCTCGGGCTACGGCGGTTGTTCTGCCTGACCTTCGAGACGGCGTTCTTCACGCGCCACGGCTTCGCCCCCATCGAGGGCCAGGCGGTCGACCCGGCCGTGTACGTCGAGCTGCTGCGCTCCTACGACGAGGGGGTCGCGGAGTTCCTGGACCTGGAGCGGGTGAAGCCCAACACCCTGGGCAACACCCGGATGCTGCGAACCCTCTGACCGGCGCGCTGCCCGGAGCAGGAGCCAGCCCAGGGCTGCGAGCAGCACGAGCGAGAGCAGCGCCAGGTGGAGGACCGCCACCCCCACCAGCAGGGAGGTCGCGGCGCGGGTGGACACCCGGTCGGCAGCAATCGCGGCCCGGTCGAAGTCGCCCGCCTCCAGAAACGCGGTCGCCTCCCGAGCGGTCTCGTCGACACCCAGCAACGACTCACCCAGACCGGTCACCGGGTCGGGCTCGGCGGCGGCAGCCCGGGCCGCGTCGCCCACGGCCGTGATCACTCCTGCGGCCCGGGGCAGGGAGGTGGCCAGCGCGGCATACTCCTCGTCCGCGTCGGCCCGCTCGTAGGCTGCCCGCACGACCGCCGGCACCGCCAGACCTGCGTCAGCCGCGGCCGCCTGCGTCTTCCGCACCGGCTCACCCAGCGCCGCGATCTCGGGGAGCACCTGCTCGGCCCGGTCGAAGTCCCACCTGGTCATGGCGTCGCGCAGACCCTCCGGCGGCAGCCACGCCCCGTCGCCGCGGTCGACCTCCTGGTATGCCGTGCGCGCCGCCTTCCGCGGTGCCAGCTGGGCTGTCTGCTCCGGCGTCAGCACCCAGCGGGTGAAGACCGACGCGGCGTCCTCGACGCCCCCGCGCTCCTGCACCAGGTCCAACCACCGCGACCACGAGGTGCGGCTGCTCCCCGGCGCCCTGGTGCCCACGGGGTCGTAGGCCCGCTCGCCGGCAATGGCCGAGGCGAGCACCCGCGCGAAGTCCGCGTCGTCGAGGTCGCCGAGCAGCGCCGAGGTCGCGGTGAAGGCGGCCGGGTACGCGTAGCCGTCGGCGTCGGTCGACCGGGTGTCGGCCGACCCGCTCCAGTCGTTGAGGGCGAGCGCCTCATCGTCCTTCCTGGAGGCCGACGGGTGGTCCGCGGGGTCACCCTTGATGCGCCGCACGGCGCGGTCGGCCACCACCTGGGCGAGACCCTCGTAGATCCAGCGCTCCTCGAAGCGGTCTCCGGAGAGCCAGGCGTGGGACAGCTCGTGGAGGATGAGGTCGGCGTCGAGGCGCTCCCCGATGACGATCTCGTCGTCGGTGGGGTCGAACCACCCGTCGTAGCCGCGCAGGGCCGGGGACGCATCCTCACGGACCCGCTTCAGCCCACCGGGCCACGGGGTGCCGACCAGCCGCTCCAGCGCCGGGATGCCGGACTTCACCCGCCCGTCAACGAAGTCGGCCCACTCAGGGTCGTCCTTGAACCCCGCGAGGACGAAGGACGTGCCGGCGGCGTCGACGCTTCGCTCGTCGGCAGCATCAGGGTCCCGGAAGGAGACGACGCCCCAGAAGCCCTCGGCCTCCTCGGAGTCCACGCGATAGGTGACGGAATCACCCTCCTGCTGGGTGCGGAAGTCCTCGCTGGTGCTGTCGAAGGTCATCGACACGGGAGCCACGACCTCCACGACGTTGCTCCCCGGGTCCCCCAGCCCGTAGACGGCGAAGGTCGCGTAGCCCGGGCCCACCCGCGTGCTGTCGGGCGAGCGCGGCTCCTCGCCGGGCACGCTGAAGGTCAGGCTGATCTTCCGGGACCGCCCCGACCTCAGCTCGGGGAAGGAGATCCGCGCGATTCCCGTGCTCGGGTCGTCGGTGCGCTGGACGTCCACGTCCAGGGACCGGCCGCCACTGCTCGCACGGACCCGTTCGGCGCCCGCAGGGACGGGCACGGCATACGCGTCGTAGTAGGTGTAGTAACCGTCGCGAGAGTCCGTGCTGACGTTGCGCAGGTCGAGGGTGATGGTCGCCTCGACCGTGCTGTCCGACGTGTCGACGACGTAGCGGCTGCTCGACGCGGTGCTGAGGCCGTCATCAGCAGCCGCGGGCGCGGCGCCGGCCACGACCGATGTCGCCACCAGCGCGAGGCTCGCGAGAGCACCGGCCCACCATCGTCTCGCCCCCACGGAACCCTCCTGCACGATCTCAGCGCTACGTGCGCTCGGCAGGACTGTATGCGGTGCCGCCGACTCCCGTCACACGGGCCACGAGCGAGGGCCGTGTCCGGCTGCTCACACCGCACCGGTCACGGGCGGGTGACGACGACGCGGTCACCGGTGCGGACCCGCCCCGCGAGCACGACCCGGGCGTTGAGACCGCGCAGCCGCATCGGGCGCCCGGTCGTGCCGTTGACGAAGCGCATCGCCTCAGCCCCGAACCGCGACACGAACTTCGCACAGCCGGTGTGGGGTTGGTCGGTGACCTCGATGACCGCCCCACCCGTGGCGGGGTCGCCGATGGCGAGGGTGGAGCCCGCAGGCAGGTTGTCGTGCGAGAGGTCGAGGTCGATGTAGAGCTGGTCCCCCGCCAGGGCGCGACGCTCGGGCACGCCGGCGAGGAACCCCACCATCCGTGCGCTCATGACGTTGAGCTGCATGTCGGGGTGCGAGGACCCGTCGTCGGTGCGCTTGCTGCCGCGCTGGAGCCAGGTGTCACCCACGAGGCCCACTGTGGGGTCGAGCCGCCCCTCGGCGAGCACCTCGCGCTCGCCCAATGCCGGCCGGGCCACCACGAGCTCGAGCGTGCCCACGTCTCGGGGGGCCTCCCGGAGCACGGGGCGGAAGCCCTCCAGCTCGTCGGCGGTGCGTTCGGACCAGACGCTGGTGGCGGCGTCCGGTGCACCGTCCGTGGTCTCGGTCTCGGTCTCGGTCCCGGTCGAGGCGGTCATACCCTCCATTGTGGCTCCGGCCTGAGGCGGTGCGCCCGGTGTCTCAGAGCGGCAGCCGGAGGAGGTGCTCGCCGACCGGCTCGAGGAGGCCGTCCTCCACGAGTGAGGCGATGGCCCGGTCGAGCTGGCCGGGCTGCACCGTGGCCGAGGCGAGGGCTCCCCGATGTACGGGTCCGGCAGTCTCACGGAGGCGCTGGAGCACGGCGCCCCGCACCTGCCGGTCGGTGCCGTGCCACGCCTGTCCCCGGCGTGGTGGCCCGTCGTGGGGTGGGAAGCCGGCGAGTGCCCAGGCACACCGCGACGACACCGGGCAGGTGCCGCAGGACGGCGCGCGTGCGGCGCACACGACGGCACCCAGCTCCATGACCGCCACGCTCCAGCTCGCGGCCTCCGAGGCCTCGGCCGGCACCACTGACGCAGCCAGCTCTCGCTCGGCGGCCGTCAGCGCGACAGCCGGGAGCGCCCGGCCCTCGAGGGTGCGGGCCAGCACCCGGCGGACGTTGGTGTCGACCACGACGGAGCGACCCCCGAAGCCGAATGCCGTGACCGCGGCGGCTGTGTACTCACCGACCCCGGGCAGCGCGCGGAGGTCGACCTCGTGGTCCGGCACCTCGCCCCCGTGGCGTTCGACCAGGGCGATCGCGGCCGCACGCAGCCGCAGCGCCCGCCGCGGGTAGCCGAGCCGCTTCCACGCCCGCACCACATCGGAGGGTGACGCCTCGGCGAGCAGCGCAGGGGTCGGCCAGCGCTGCATCCACTCCTGCCAGATCGGTGCGACGCGGGCGACGGGGGTCTGCTGGGACATCACCTCGGAGACCAGGACACCCCACGGCGTGCACGCGTCGTCGCGCCACGGCAGCGGCCGGGCGTGGGCGGCATACCACTGCATAATCTCCCGTCGCAGCTCCCCGACGTCTCCCGAACCTCTGCTAGCAGAGGTTGGGTCTCGGACCACAGGGTGCACCCTGTGGTCCGAGGAGGAACCTCTGCTAGCAGAGGTTCGTGGGGAGCGCACGGGGCTGGATGCCGTGGGGTCGGAGGGCACGGGTGGGGTCGGCCGGGGCGGGGTCAGACGTAACGCTCGAGGATGCTCGACTCGGCCAGCCGCGAGAGGCCCTCGCGGACCAGCCGGGCGCGGCCCTCACCGACGCCGTCGACGCCCATGAGGTCGTCGATGTTGGCGGCGAGGAGCTTCTGGAGGCTGCCGAAGTGGTCGACGAGCCGCTCGACGATGGCCCCGGGCAGGCGCGGCACCTTGGTGAGCAACCTGAACCCGAGCGGGCTGATCGAGGCGTCCAGGGAGTCGCCGACGATGACGAAACCGATTGCGCGGGCCCCGGCCGCCGGGTCGAGCAGCTCGGTGGAGTCGATCGCGGTGAGGTTGTCGACCGCCTGTGTGAGGGAGTAGTCGCTCTTGGCCTCGGGGAGGTAGTCACGGATGATGAGGTCGAGGTCGTCGGACAGCCCACCGGTGAGCTCCTCGAGCTGGAGGCTGAGCAACCGCCCGTCGGTGCCCAGCTGGACGACGTAGTCGGCGATCTCGTCCTTGATCCGGCGCACCATCTCAAGGCGCTGGAGCACGTTGGCGACGTCGCGGATGGTCACCAGGTCCTCGATCTCGAGGGCCGACAGTGTGCCGGTGACCTCGTCGAGACGTGACTTGTAGCGCTCGAGGGTCTGCAGGGCCTGGTTGGCGCGGGAGAGGATGGAGCTGGAGTCCTCGATGACCACCCGCCGGCCGGCGACGTAGAGCGCGATGATCCGCATCGACTGGCTGACCGACACCACGGGGAACCCGGTCTGCTTGGCCACCCGCTCGGCCGTGCGGTGCCGGGTGCCGGACTCACTGGTCTCGATGCGCGCGTCGGGGATGAGCTGGGTGGCGGCCCGCAGGATGCGCGTGACGTCTCGGTCGCAGACGATGGCGCCGTCCATCTTCGCGAGCTCGCGCAGCCGGGTGGCGGAGAACTCGACGTCGAGCGGGAACCCGCCGGTGGACACCGTGTCCATCAGCTTGTCGTTGCCGAGGACGATCAGCGCGCCGGTGCGGCCGCGCAGGATGCGCTCGAGCCCGTCCCGCAGCTCGGTGCCGGGCGCGACCGCGGCGAGCGTCGTGCGCACGAGCTCGTCGTCGCTCTGGTAACCCGCCACCCGACCTCCTCGCCGTGCTCCCCTGAGGTCCCCGACGGGGTGCGGGAGCGATGCTCGACGCAATCCTAGCCGGGGTGGGTGCGGGCGCCCCGCTCGGTCACCGTCCGGGCCGGTCGTGGAGCCCGCGGCCCACCGCCTCCCGCACGGTCGCCGCCTCGACCACGCGCAGCCCGGGGGGAACCGGCCCGGAGCCGAGCACCCCGGGCGGGACGACGGCCCGGGTGAACCCGAGCCGGTGGGCCTCGGAGAGCCGCCGGTGAGCGCCGGTCACCGGCCGGATCTCGCCGGCCAGGCCAACCTCACCGAAGGCGATCGTGCCCGAGAGCAGGGGGAGGTCGATGATGGCGCCGGCCAGGGCGAGCGAGATGGCGAGGTCCGCCGCGGGCTCGGTGAGCCGCACCCCACCGACGGTGGAGAGGTAGGCGTCGCTGCTGCCGATGGGTGCCTCGGCGCGCTTGTCGAGCACCGCCAGGATCATGTTGACCCGAGCCGCATCCAGGCCACTCGTCGCGCGGCGCGGGGTGGCCAGGCTCGATCGGGTGACCAGGGCCTGCACCTCGGTGACGAGGGGGCGGCGCCCCTCCAGGGTGACGGTGACACACGTGCCCGCCACCTCGGCGGTGCGTCCCGACAGGAACAGGCCGCTGGGGTCGGTGAGGCCGACGATGCCGACGTCCGAGAGGTCGAAGCAGCCCACCTCGTCGGTGGGGCCGTAGCGGTTCTTCACCGCGCGCACGAGGCGCAGCCGGGAGTGTCGGTCGCCCTCGAACTGGACCACGACGTCGACGAGGTGCTCCAGCACCCGAGGACCGGCGATCGAGCCGTCCTTGGTCACGTGGCCCACGAGCAGCACGGCGATGCCCCGTGACTTGGCCGCCTGGATCAGGGAGGCCGCCACCTCGCGCACCTGCGCCACGTTGCCGGCCGACCCCTCGACCTCGGCGGAGGAGATCGTCTGCACCGAGTCGACGACGACGAGGTCGGGCTCGAGCTGCTCGATCTGACCCAGCACGCTGGCGAGGTCGGTCTCGCTGGCGAGGTAGAGGGTGCGGGCCATGGCCTCGATGCGCTCGGCCCGCGAGCGCACCTGGGCGGCCGATTCCTCACCGCTGACGTAGAGCACCCGGCGCTCCCCGTGGACACCGGAGCGGGCGGCGCGGGCCGCGACGTCGAGCATGAGCGTCGACTTCCCGATGCCGGGCTCCCCGGCCACGAGCACGACGGCCCCGGGCACCAACCCGCCGCCGAGCACCCGGTCGAACTCCGCGACCCCGGTGGACTGCGCCACCGCCCGACGGACGTCCACCTCGCCGATGGGGATGGCCGGTCGCTCCACCGCGGCGGCGGCCGTGGTGCGCACCGTGACGGCACCGACCTCGGAGACCGAGCCCCACGCCTGGCACTCGCCGCACCGGCCCACCCACTTCGGGGCCTGCCAGCCGCACTCCGAACAACGGAAGGTGGCCGAGGCGCGAGCGGCTCGTCGGGAGGTGGAGGCAGGCATGCGGCATACCGTATGCCGCCCCGCCGACACCCACAGGACCGCCGGGCCCCCGTGGTCCCCCACGCAGAAGACCGGAGCCCACGCGCATATTGCTGCGTGGGCTCCGGCCTTCTGCGTGACGCCGGACGTGCGGGTGCCCCGGGCGTCAGGGGTCGTCCGTGCGCGGGCCTTCGTTTGTGGTGCCACTCAGCGCACGGGGGACCCCGTGGTCGTTCGGGTCGTCGGCGCGCCGAGCGATGTGTCCGGCGATCTCATCGGCCAGCAGGCTGCGTTCGGCACGCTGCATCTGACCGTGCTCATGCAGCAGCGCCTTGGACGTCGCAACGACCATGAGGATCATGACGATGCTGAACGGCAGGGCCAGGAGGATGGCCGTGGTCTGGAGCACGATGAGCCCCCCGCCACCGGCAAGCAGCAGCGCGATGGCCACCGCTCCCTCGAGCAGGGCCCACATGAGGCGGCTCCACACGGGCGGGTTGGGGTCGCCACCACTGGCCAGCATGTCGACGACGTAGGAGCCCGAGTCCGAGCTCGTCACGAAGAAGACGATGACCAGGACGATGGCCACCACGCTCAGCAGGCCCGAGAGCGGCAGGCCCTGGAGCATCTGGAACAGCGCGCTGTCGGTGGTCACGGTGCCGTCGGCGCCGACGATGCCGCCGTCGCCGAAGATCTCCTGGTGCAGGCCCGTGCCGCCCAGCACGGCGAACCAGAGGAAGGTGACCGTGGTCGGGACCAGGAGCACACCCATGACGAACTCCCGCACGGTGCGACCCTTGGAGATGCGGGCGATGAAGACCCCGACGAACGGGGCCCAGCTCATCCACCAGCCCCAGTAGAACGTGGTCCAGCCGGAGACCCACCCGGTGCCGTCCTCACCCTCGAAGGACAGGGTCTGGAAGGAGAGCCGGAAGAAGTTTCCGATGTAGCTGCCGACCGAGGAGACGAAGTCACCCAGGAGGAACACGGTGGGCCCGAGGAGGAGCACCGCCACGACGAGTGCCGCGGCCAGGCCCATGTTGATGTTCGAGAGGATCTTGATCCCCTTGTCCAGCCCGGAGACGACCGACGTAGCGGCGAGCGCGGTGATCGCGACGACGAGGATGACGAGGAGCACCTTGGTGACCTCCCCGATGACACCGAGGAACACCAGACCGGCACTGACCTGGGAGACGCCGAAACCGAGCGAGGTGGCGACACCGAACAGGGTGCCGACGACGGCGATGACGTCGATGAGGTCGCCGATCCAGCCCTTGACCCGGTTGCCGAAGAGCGGTTCGAGCGCCCAGCGGATCGAGATCGGGTTGCCCTTGCGGTGCACGGAGTAGGCGACGGCCAGGCCGACGACGACGTAGATCGCCCAAGCGTGCAGGCCCCAGTGCAGGAAGGTGACGTCGGTGGCGGCGCGAGCCCGCTCGGCCGCGGAGTCACCGGTGCCGGGGGGCGGGGAGGCGAAGTGGCTCAGTGGCTCGGCGACCCCCCAGAAGACGAGTCCGATGCCCATGCCGGCGGCGAAGAGCATGGCGAACCAGGGGAACATGCCGAACTCCGCCGGCTCGTCGTCCTTGCCGAGGACGATGCGGCCCATCGGCGAGAGGGCGACCCAGATCGAGAAGGCCACGAAGCCGCTCACGATGAGGATGTAGTACCAGCCGAGGTCGCCGACGACTCCGGTGCTCACCTTGTCGAAGAACGAGCCCATCGCGTCGGGGGCAGCCACCGCCGCGACGACGAAGCTGACGATGATGGCGAGCGCGGGCCAGAAGACCCGTGGCGCGGTGATGCGGGATGTCGACGTCTCAGGGGGTGGGGACTGGGCCGATGGCCCGGTCTCGGTCTGGCGTGGCGGGTTGTCGATGGACACGGTCTTGCTCCTCCGCATGGGGGCCTGGGAACTCGGTCAGCATTCGACGGTAACTCCTCCCACGGGCACCTCGCGAACTGAAAGCACGGTGGTTGATCTCGCGTTGAGGTGCACGAAGGGCCCCGGACCGTGTGGTCCGGGGCCCTCCTCCTCGCAGCGCGAGCCGCAGGGATGGTGCCTGGGTCAGCCGGCGATGACGTCGAGCTCGAGGCTCGCCTGGACCTCCGGGTGCAGGCGCACGAGCGCCGCGTGCGTGCCGATGGTGCGGATCGGGGTCGGGACCTCGATCTTGCGCTTGTCGAGGTCGGGGCCACCTGCAGCCTTGACCGCGGCCGCGATGTCGGCGGTGGAGACGGCGCCGAACAGCCGCCCGCTCGTGCCGGCGTGGGCGGCCACCGTGACGGACTTGGACTCGAGGTTGCCCTTGATCGACTGGGCCTCCTCGAGGGACTTCACGGCGCGGACCTCTCGGCCCTTGGCGATGGCGTCGACCTGCTTCTGGCCGCCCTTGGTCCACGCCGTCGCGAGATCGCGACGGAAGAGGAAGTTGCGGGCGTAACCGTCCTTGACGTCGATGACGTCCCCGGCGGTGCCGAGGCCGGTGACCTCGTGGGTGAGGATGACCTTCATGGTGTCTGGCTCCTTCTCAGCTGGGTCAGCGCGACGAGCTCGAGTACGGCAGCAAGGCCATCTCGCGAGCGTTCTTGACGGCGTTGGCGATGAGGCGCTGCTCCTGGACCGACACTCCGGTCACCCGACGCGCACGGATCTTGCCGCGGTCGGAGATGAACTTGCGCAGCAGCGCAGAGTCCTTGTAGTCGATGTTCTCGACCTTCGCCGCCTTGAGCGGGTTGGCCTTCTTCTTGGGCTTGCGAATGACGGGCTTGGCCATCGTGGTGCTCTCCTTCTGCCGGAACCTCGCCCGGCGGATGAGCCCTGGTCTCCCAGGGATGGTGGTGTCGTGGTGTGGTGATCCGCGGCCCGGAGGCCATCGTCACCGGTGTCGCACTCGTCGATGTGTCGAGGGCTCAGAACGGGGGCTCGTCGTAGCCTGGAGCCTGCTGGCCCCAGCCTCCACCCTGCTGGCCTCCCTGCGGAGCGCCTTGCTGGCCGCCCTGCTGGCCACCCTGCGGAGCGCCCTGGGGCTGCTGGGGAGCCTGCTGGCCACCCCACCCGCCCTGGCCGCCGCCCTGCTGGGAGGCCGGCGAGGAACCACCGGTGGCCCACGGGTCGCTCTGACCCTGGCCACCCTGGCTCCCCTGGCCGCCGAAGCCGCCACCGGACCCTCCGCGCTCGGCCTTGGTGACCTTCGCCGACGCGTAGCGCAGCGATGGGCCGACCTCGTCGACGTCGAGCTCCATGACGGTGCGCTTCTCGCCCTCCTTGGTGTCGTAGGACCTGGACTTCAGGCGCCCGGACACCACGACGCGCGTGCCCCGGTGGAGGGACTCGGCGACGTTCTCGGCCGCGTCGCGCCAGACGGAGCAGCGCATGAAGAGCGTCTCGCCGTCCTTCCAGTCGTTGCTCTGCCGGTCGAACGTGCGCGGCGTGGAGGCCACGGTGAAGTTCGCGACGGCAGCGCCCGAGGGCGTGAACCGGAGCTCGGGGTCGGCGGTGAGGTTGCCGACGATGGTGATGGTGGTCTCGCCTGCCATGGGTCAGGTCCCCTTAGGAGTGGTTCCGACGATCTGCGTGTGGACGTGGGGCTCAGGCGCCGGGGCGCATGAGCTTGGTCCGCATGACCGACTCGTTGAGGCCGAGCTGGCGGTCCAGCTCCTTGGCCGTCGCCGGCTCGGACGTGAAGTTGACGACGGCGTAGATGCCTTCGGCCTTCTTCTGGATCTCGTAGGCAAGACGACGGCGGCCCCAGATGTCGACGGTGTCGACGGTGCCACCGTCGGTCGTCACCACCTTGAGGAACTTGTCCAGCGAGGGCTGGACCGTCCGGTCGTCGAGCTCTGGGTCGAGGATGACCATGAGTTCGTACTGACGCATGCGCTAACCCGCCTCCTTCGGTCTGTAGCGGTCACGGTCTCTCCGTGACAGGAGGGTATGCACTGTTGCCGACACCGCGCTGGGTTCATCCACAGGCGCTTCGCCCACGGGCGCGGCGAGGGCAACCGCTCAAGGGTACCGGCCGGGACGGCATACCCCAATTCGGTCAGAGCCCCAGCCGGCTCAGCCGCTGGGGGTCGGTTCCCGCTTCGGTGACGTGGTCGGCCTCGGAGACTTCGTCGGCTTCGGAGACTTCGTCGGCTTCGGAGACGTGGTCTGCGTCGGTGTCGGCTCCTGGGTGGGCGTCGCCGTCGGCGTGGGGGGCGCACTGGTCGTCGGCGGGGCGCTCGTGGTCGGCGGCGTGCTGGGCGTCTGGACCGGGGCCGGGGGCCGGGTCACGACCGGCGCCTTGGGGCGCGCGTCCTTGTTGATGTGCGCGGCCTCGGGGAACTCCTCGACGTCGGTGCCGTCCAGGGCCGCCTTCATGTATGCGGTCCAGATCCGGGTCGGGAACGTGCCACCGGTGATCGACCCGGCATTCGGCAGGTTCTCCATCGCCAGCTCGCTGCCGTCCTCGTCGGACCGGTAGAGCCCGACCGCCGTGGCCAGCTGCGGCACGTAGCCGTCGAACCACGCCGACCGGAAGCTCTCGGAGGTGCCGGTCTTGCCGGCGGCCGGGCGGCCGAGGTTCTGCCCGACGTAGCGAGCGGTGCCACCGTCGACCGGCTGGGTCATGCAGTCGATGACATCGGTGACGAGGTCCTCGTCGAAGACCCGCTTGGTGGCCGGCTCGGTGGTGATCGTGGGGATGTTCTTGTCGAGGAAGCCGATCTCCTTGACGATGTAGGGATCGGCGCGCACCCCGCCGGCGGCGATGGTCGAGTATGCCGTGGCCATGTCCATGACCGTGACGTAGTCGGTGCCCAGCACGTTGGCCATGTTGTCCTGGAGGGGCGAGCGCACGCCCGCGGTCTCGGCGGCCTTCATCGTCTTGTCGGGGCCCGCCTCGATGTTGAGCTGGGCGTAGACGGTGTTGACGGAGTTCTTCGTGGCCTTGAGCAGGTCGATCCGGCCGAAACCCTCGTTGCCGAAGTTCTTCACCCGGCCGCGCCGGCCCGCGTCGGTGCTGGCCCCGGGGTCGGCGAACTCCTCGAAGTACTGCGGGCTGGCCCCGGAGTATTGGGATGCCGTGGCCACGTCACCGCTCTGGAGCGCCGCGATGAGCGTGAAGACCTTGAACGTCGAGCCGGCCTGCATCGTGCTCTGCGTGGCGTCGTTCTGCGGGCGCGTCGCGAAGTCCTCGCCGCCGTAGAGCGCCTCGATGGCGCCGTCACCGGGCGTGATCGAGACCAGCCCGACGTGAACGTCGGGGGTGTCCTGCGGACGCTCCTCCTTGACGGCCTTCACGGCATCCGCCTGCTTGGGCTTCTGGATGGTCGAGACGATGCGCAACCCGCCGCGCTCGATGTCGGAGTCGGTGAGCTTGTGCTTGGTGACGAGCTCCTTCTTGATGACGTCGACGACGTAGCCGGTCGTGCCCCCGAGGGCCCGGGGCTTGTAGTCCCTGGTCTCCGGGAAGGTCGCCGCCGACCGCTCCTGCGCGGTGAGCCAGCCCTGCTCGACCATCGCGTCGAGCACGAAGCCGGAGCGCTGCTCGGCATTCGCCTTCTGTTCCGCGCCCAGGGCCGGGTCGTAGAACGACGGGCCACGGATGACCGAGGCGAGGAAGGCGCTCTGGGCCGGGTCGAGCTCGGAGGCGCTGGTGTTGAAGTAGGCGCGGGCCGCGCTCTCGATGCCGTAGGCGCCGCGGCCGTAGTAGATCGTGTTGAGGTAGTTCTCGAGGATCTGGTCCTTGGACTCCTGCTGGTCGATCTTCAAGGAGATGAGGATCTCCTTCGCCTTGCGGGTCAGCGTGCGGTCCTGGGTCAGGAAGTAGTTCTTCACGTACTGCTGGGTGATCGTCGAGCCGCCCTGGGTGGCCTGGCCGCCCTTGACCGCGACCCAGACCGCTCGCCCGATGCCGGTGGGCGAGATGCCGCTGTTGGTGTAGAAGTCCTTGTCCTCGGCGGCGAGGATCGCGTGCTGCATGTCCTCGGAGATCTCCGAGAGCGGCACCGACTCGCGGTTGCCCTCGGCGTCCGAGAGCCGGGCCATCTCCGACTTCCCGTCGGCGTAGTACACGATCGACGCCTCTGCGGTGGCGATCTCGTTGGGCTCGGGGATGTCGGTCAGCGCGTAGGCGACGCCCACCGCCGCGATCCCGGCGACGAAGAGGGCCAGAAGGGTCCACAACACCCGGCGGAGCCAGGTGCGCTTGCCCGACCGCGCGCCCTTTCCGGTCTCGGACGCTCCGGCGGAGGAGGCGCCTGGACCGCCTGGGCTCTGGGGCGGGCTGTTCTGCTGACGTGGGCTCATGCGACTTCCGGGACGAGTGACAGGGGGAGGGGAGGACGTGCGGTCGACGGGCACGCTCGGGCGTGCCGGCCATGGTCCCCGCGTCCCAGTATGACCATGAATCTGGGCGGAGCCTGAACGCAGCCGGCCTCCCCGCCGCCGGAGCAGCGGGTGGGGACGCGGTTGATGATATATCGACTCGATATATCCGTGATAGCGTCCACCTGACAAACGACGAGTTTGTCAGGTCGGTTCCCGAGTCGAGGAGGTTGCCCGTGGTCGCACGCCGTGCCCACCTGCTCGAGTTCGCCGTGTTGGGGCTGCTGCACGAGGGTCCCACCCACGGGTACGACCTGCGCCGCCGGCTGAACACCGCCCTCGGCCCGTTCCGGGCCCTGTCCTACGGCACGCTCTACCCCGCGCTGAAGGGCCTGCTCGGGCGGGGCCTCATCGCCCAGACCACCGACCCGCTCGGGCCCAGCGGCAAGCGCGCCCGCATCGTCTACGAGCTCACCGCGGCCGGCAAGGAGCACTTCGCCGGCCTCGTCGCGCGCACCGATGCCACGTCCTACGACCACGACGGCTTCGACGTGCGCTTCGCGTTCTTCACCCGCACCGAGCGCGAGGTGCGGATCCGCATCCTCGAGGGTCGGCGCTCCCGGGTGCAGGAAGACCTCGACCGTGTCCGGGAGTCCGTGGCCCGCAGCCGCGAGCGCACCGACGCCTACACTTCCGCCCTCCAGCAGTACGGCGAGGAGACCAGCGAGCGCGAAGTGCGCTGGCTCAGCGAGCTGCTCGACGCCGAGCGCCGCCACCCCACAGATCCCGGCCCCCAGCCGTAGGTGCGCCGGTCGCCGTTCCGGCGCACCCGGCATACCGCCCGTCCACCCAACCACCACCAGTGACCCACCAGGAGAAGCACATGGGAAACATCCGTGTCGCCATCATCGGCGTCGGAAACTGTGCGTCGTCCCTCGTCCAGGGCGTGCACTACTACCGGGACGCCGACCCGTCGGCGACCGTCCCCGGACTGATGCACGTCATGTTCGGCGACTACCACGTCCATGACGTCGAGTTCGTCGCCGCGTTCGACGTCGACGACAAGAAGGTCGGCAAGGACCTCGCCGAGGCGATCAACTCCTCGGAGAACAACACCATCAAGATCGCCGACGTGCCGACCACCGGGATCACCGTGCAGCGCGGCCACACCCTCGACGGCCTGGGCAAGTACTACCGCGAGACCATCGACGAGTCCGGCGCCGAGCCGGTCGACATCGTCGCGGCCCTGAAGGACAACAAGGTCGACGTGCTCGTCTCCTACCTGCCGGTGGGCTCGGAGCAGGCCGACAAGTTCTACGCCCAGTGCGCGATCGACGCCGGCGTCGGCTTCGTCAACGCCCTGCCCGTCTTCATCGCCTCCGACCCCGAGTGGGCCGCGAAGTTCGAGGCGGCCGGGGTGCCGATCATCGGTGACGACATCAAGAGCCAGGTCGGGGCGACCATCACCCACCGCGTGATGGCCAAGCTGTTCGAGGACCGCGGCGTGCAGCTGGACCGCACCTACCAGCTCAACGTCGGCGGCAACATGGACTTCAAGAACATGCTCGAGCGCGACCGCCTCGAGTCCAAGAAGGTCTCGAAGACCCAGGCCGTGACCTCGCAGCTGGACAACGGCATCGCCGCCCACGACGTGCACATC
>JBBSQC010000063.1:0-14934 GCA_038258215.1 Actinomycetales bacterium
ACCTCGGGGTGATCGAGGACGAGTCGGGCCTGCACTACCTGCGCCCCGAGACCGCGCAGGGCATCTTCGTCAACTTCCTCAACGTCATGCAGGCCTCGCGCAAGAAGCCCCCGTTCGGCATCGCACAGACCGGCAAGAGCTTCCGCAACGAGATCACCCCTGGCAACTACATCTACCGCACCAGCGCGATCGAGCAGATGGAGATGGAGTTCTTCGTCAAGCCCGGCGAGGACGAGGAGTGGCACGAGTACTGGCTCGCCGAGCGCACCCGTTGGTACACCGACCTCGGCATCAACCCCGACAACCTGCGGCACTTCGAGCATCCCGCGGACAAGCTCTCGCACTACTCCAAGCGCACCGTCGACATCGAGTACCGCTTCAACTTCACCGGCTCGGAGTGGGGCGAGCTCGAGGGCGTGGCCAACCGCACCGACTTCGACCTCAAGACCCACTCCGAGCACTCCGGCACCGACCTCGTCTACTTCGACCAGGCCAGCGGTGAGAAGTACACCCCCTACGTCATCGAGCCCGCGGCGGGACTCTCGCGCAGCCTGATGACGTTCCTCGTCGACGCCTACACCGAGGACGAGGCGCCCAACACCAAGGGCGGGGTCGACAAGCGCGTCGTGCTCAAGCTCGACCCGCGGCTCGCTCCGATCAAGGCGGCCGTCCTCCCGCTCTCGCGCAACGCCGACCTCTCGCCCAAGGCCCGTGACCTCGCGGCGGCGCTGCGTCGTCACTGGAACGTCGACTTCGACGATGCCGGGGCGATCGGCCGTCGCTACCGGCGCCAGGACGAGATCGGCACGCCGTTCTGCATCACGGTCGACTTCGACACCCTCGACGACCAGGCGGTGACCATCCGCTCGCGCGACACGATGGCCCAGGAGCGAGTGGCCCTGGACCAGGTGGAGGGGTGGCTGGCCCAACGGCTCGTCGGCTGCTGACCCCGTCACGGGACTCTCACACCGGCCGCGCTTCCCGGCCTTGCCCGGCATACCCCGACAACCCCCGGCCCAGCCTGGGAAGCCTTGTCCAGCACCGCCGGGGTTTCTCGGGTCACCCGATAAACCCCGGCCGCGGGAAGGTCTTGGTGGGCGGCCGGCAGCGGCCCGTCGGGCTGGGTGCCCGCACCACCCGTGACAAACGTCGTGGGGATGCCGTGACGCTTGTGAGCGGCGCCGGCCGCCCCCCGCGACGAGAGTTGTGGACATGGACACGACGACAGCAGCACCGACAGCCACGACGGTGCCATCGAGGCGCCCCACGACGGTCCCGGCCGCCATCGCCCTCTCCGGGCTGACGAAGTCCTTCGGCGAGGTTCACGCCGTCCGGGGGGTCGACCTCACCATCGGCCAGGGGGAGGTCGTGGCCCTGCTCGGGCCGAACGGGGCCGGCAAGACGACCACCGTGGACCTGGTCCTCGGGCTCGCGGACCCGGATGCCGGCGGCGCCGAGGTGTTCGGGCTCGCCCCCACCGACGCGGTGGCCCGCGGACTGGTCTCGGCCGTCATGCAGAGCGGGGGGCTGCTGAAGGACCTCACCGTGCGCGAGACCGTCCAGTACACGGCGAGCCTCTTCGCCAGCGCCCGCACGGTCGCCGAGGTGCTCGAGACGGCGGGGCTCACCGAGATCGCCGGTCGTCACGTAGGGAAGTGCAGCGGAGGCGAACAGCAGCGGTTGCGGTTCGCGATGGCCCTGGTGCCCGACCCCGAGCTCATCATCCTCGACGAGCCGACCACCGGGATGGACGTCGCCACCCGCCGGGCCTTCTGGGCCTCGATCCGCGCCGACGCCGCCCGGGGCCGCACCATCGTCTTCGCCACCCACTACCTCGACGAGGCCGACAGCTACGCCGACCGGGTCGTCCTCATGCGCGAGGGCGAGATCGTCGCCGACGGCACCTCGGCCGAGCTCAAGGCGATGGGCGCCGCGCGGCACGTGAAGGCGGTCTGGCCCGGAGCCGACACCTCGGCCCTGGCCGGGATCCGGGGGGTCAGCGAGGTGGAGGTGCACGGGGACTCCGTCGTCGTCACCGGTACCGACAGCGACGCCGTCGCCCGCTACCTGCTCACCAGCACCCCGGCATCCGACCTCGAGATCCTCGCCCGCGGCCTCGAGGACGCGTTCATCGCCCTGACCACCAGCCCCACCTCGACCGAGGAGACCTCCCGATGAGCACCATCGCCGCCGCGCCCGCCGACCGCACCGACGCGCTGTCCCGCCCGGCGCACCGAGCGCCGTTCATCAACCCGACCGTGCTGGCCATCGAGCTGCGCCGCGTGCTCCGCAACCGTCGCACGATGATCTTCACGCTGATCTTCCCCGTGGCCATGTTCTTCTTCATCTCCACCTCCATCCCCAAGGACCAGCAGTCCATGGGGGAGGGCGTCATCGCCAACGTCTCCGCCTGGGTGATGGTGAGCATGGCGACCTACGGGGCCGTCATCGCCTCGACCAGCGCCGGCGCCTCGGTCTCGATCGAGCGGGCCAGCGGGTGGAGCCGCCAGCTGCGACTCACCCCGCTGCGCCCCACCTCCTACATCGTCACCAAGATGCTCTCGGCCTTCGTCCTGGGCGCCGTCGCCACGGGAGTCACCTTCGCGGCGGGCGGGATGAGCGGCAAGGCCGTCGCCTCGGCCCAGGCCTGGCTGCTCAGCGCCGTGATCATCCTCGTCGGCTCCCTGGTGTTCGCGGCCTTCGGCCTGTTCCTCGGCTACCTGCTGCCCAGCGACAACGCGATGCAGTTCCTCGGGCCGATCGTCGCCATCCTCGCCATGCTCGGTGGGATCTTCTTCCCGATCGCGGCCGGGTCCACGTTCGACACCGTCGCCTCGTTCACCCCGATCTACGGACTCGCCCAGATCGCGCACTGGCCGCTCTCGCAGACGGCGGCCGGCACACACGACCCCTTCCAGGTCAGCTGGGCGATCAATCTCGTCGTCTGGACGGTGGTCTTCGTCGGCGGCGCGGCCTGGCGCTTCCGCAAGGACACCGCTCGGGTCTGATCACCAACTACCGTGGTGACCATGAGCACCGTGCCCACTGTCGAGGCGGTGGGCACGGTGCGCTGGCGCTGGGGCACCGTCTTCGCCCTGGCCTGGCTCGTCTTCCTCGTGCAGCCGCTCTGGGACGCCTTCCGCCTCGACACCGCCGGCGGCCGGGTCGGCGGCGCAGCACTGGTGGTCTTCGCCCTCGCCTACGTCGTGGCGATGCGTGGACTGCGCGCCGTGTTCAGGGCCGACCAGCCCGAGCCCACGGCCACCACGGTCGCGACCATCTCCGTCATGGTGCTCTGCTGCGCCCTCTCGGTGCTCGCGCTCGGGGTGGACGGGCTCGCCACGACCCCCTACCTCGCCGTCGTCGGTCAGGTTCTCTTCCGGAGGGGTGCCGTTCTCTGGGTGATCGCCTGCGCGGCGAGTGCCGAGGTGCTGACGTGGGGGTTCTCGGGCAGCTGGTCGGAGAACCTCGGGGTCGCGACCGGCACCCTGAGCGCCGGGCTGTCGGTGTGGGGCTTCGCGCTCCTCATGCAGCGCCAGCGCGACCAGCTCCGAGCCCGCGAGGCGGAGGCGCGGCTGGCCGTCGTGGAGGAACGGGGGAGGTTCGCGCGTGACCTGCACGACATCCTCGGTCACTCCCTCACCGTCATCACCATCAAGGCCGAGCTCGCGGGACGGATGCTGGAGCTGGATGCCGAGCGCGCCCGGAGCGAGGTCGCCGACGTCGAGCGGCTGGCGCGCGAGGCGCTGGTCGACGTGCGACGAGCGGTCGAGGGGTACCGGGAGATCAGCCTCGCCGGTGAGCTCGCCCGGGCCCGCGATGCGCTGCGCAGCGCGGGCATGGTGGCCCGGCTGCCGAGCGCGGTCGACGAGATCCCGCGCGACCTCGAGGAGCTCTTCGCGTGGACCGTGCGCGAGGGGGTGACCAACGTGCTCCGGCACAGCGGAGCCGACACCTGCACGGTGACCGTGACGGAGACGAGCATCACGGTGGCCGACGACGGGCGCGGGGTCGGCGCGCAGCACCGCACCGGCAACGGGATGCGCGGGCTGCGCGAGCGGGCTGCGCAGGCGGGCGTCGTCCTCGTCGTCGAGTCCTCACCCGACGCGGGATACCGACTCACCGTGGGCACCTCGCCCGCCCATCGGGATGCCGCGATGCCGACGTCCGAGGGGGTGTCATCGTGACGATCAGGATCCTCATCGCCGACGACCAGGCCCTCGTCAGAGGGGCGCTCGCCGCGCTGCTGGACCTCGAGGACGACCTCGAGGTGGTGGGGGAGGTGGCCAGCGGGGACGTGGTGGTGGAGACGGCCGGTCGGCTGGAACCGGACGTCGTGCTGATGGACGTCGAGATGCCCGGCCTCGACGGCATCGCCGCCACGGCCGCCCTGCGGCGCGCCCTCCCCGGCACCCGGGTGCTCATCGTCACGACCTTCGGGAGGCCCGGCTTCCTGCGGCGTGCCCTCCAGGCCGGCGCGCACGGGTTCGTGGTCAAGGACACCCCGGCGCGCCAGCTCGCCGACGCGGTGCGCCGCGTGCATGCCGGTCTGCGCGTCGTCGACCCCGCCCTGGCGGCGGAGTCCCTGACCGGCGGGGAGTCGCCGCTGACCTCGCGCGAGACCGACGTGCTGGTGGCCGCCCGCGACGGGGGGACCGTCGCCGACATCGCGAGGTCGGTGCACCTCTCCGAAGGGACCGTCCGCAACCACCTCTCCTCGGCGATCGGCAAGACGATGGCGAGAAACCGGGCCGACGCGGTCCGCATCGCCGACGGGAACGGCTGGCTGTGACCCGTGGCCGAGGCGATGCCGCGGACCCGGAGTTCCTCGAGTTCGTCCGGGCCCGACAGCAACCGCTGATCCGTTCGGCGTTCCTCGTGACCGGGTCCGCCGACCTCGCCGAGCAGGCGGTGCGCGACGCCGTCACCACGCTCGCGCGGCAGTGGGACCACGCCCGAGAGGAGCGCCCCGACACCGTGGTGCGCACCGCGCTCTACCGGCCCCTGCTCGCGGCGCGGCGACGACGCCCTGCCGCCGACCGCCCGGAGCCTGAGCAGCCTCCGGAGGAGGAACAGGGCGAGGGAGACGAGCAGGAGTGGGAGTCCCAGGACGAACAACGACGCCGAGAGGTGCTGGCGGTGCTCGCGACCCTCGGCCCTCTGGAACGGCTGGTCGTGGTGCTGTGCGTCCACGACGAGTGCGGGGTGGCCGACGTCGCCGGGTTGCTGGGGGCGAAGGAGGCTGCGGTGCGCGGTGCCCTCGAGGACGCGCTCACCCAGCGGGAAGACCTCCTCTCCCGGGAGGCCCTCGAGCTGGCGAGCGAGGAGGTCCTCGGCGTCGACCTCGCCCAGTCTGCGTGGGAGGCGGCGGCCGCGGCCCGACGCACGGTGCGCCGGCGGGCCCTGCTCGGTGTGGCCGGTGTCGTCGTCGCTGCCGGGGTGGTCGTCGTGACCCGACCGGACGCGGGAAGGAACGCCCAACCACCGACGCCGACGCTGACGCCTGGTCCGACGGCCGGAGTCGACGGGAAGCTGCCTTCCGTCGCTGTCGATGGTGTGCGAGTGAGCCTGGCTCCCGCGGTGGACCTCGAGCCCGACCTGCCGCGATACCCCGACGCGGACGATCTCGCGCTGCCGAAGGTGCTCGGCCCCAACCAGAGTCCGACCCATCCTGTTCTGGGGAAGGGGGCGATCGCGGGGGTGCCCGAGCCGGTGCGCGCGGTCTTCCTGGTGCACGCGCTCGGTGGCGGCTACGAGCCGGTGCTGTTCGTGCCGGGGAGCGGGGTGGGGCACCTCGTCGTGCCGTCCGTCGAGCTCGGCGGTGGGCATCTGGTGGTGCCCTCCGTGAGGCTCGGCGGCAGCGGGGCCGCTGCGGGCGACGGAGTTCCCTTCCTCGGGCCCCGGACGATCGCGGAGGACCGGCACCGCCTCGTCTTCGTCCAGCCCGGAGCCCTCATCGTCCTCGACGCGCGTGATGCCTCCACGACCTGGATCGACGTGCCCGACCCGACGCTCTCCAGCGCCGGCTGGGCACGGGACGGCTCCACCATCATCGCCCGCGGCGACACCGATTCCTGGGTCGTCGACAGCGACGCGGGTACCGTCCGACGGGCCGACGGGCCGGTGGGGTCGGAATGGGTGGATGTCGTCGACCTGGGTTCGCGCAGCCTTCTGCGGAGCTACTCGGGCGCCGGAAGGCTCACCGACACCCGCGAGATGCGGGGTCCCGGGGTCTCCCCGACATCGGCGCCGGTGGCCAACACCGAGGGGTGGGTCGCGGTGGGCGCCGCCCTCCCGCCGCAGCTGTCCGATGCCGTGGACCGTGGCACGGGCATGGTCGTGGTGCAGGGCGACCTGCGGCCGACCCCACGTGTCCTGGCCATGACCCCGGGCGCTGACGGGACGATCGCGCTCTACTCCGCCCTCGCGTGGGGTCCGCGTGACGTGGTGCTGCTGGAGTCCTACTCCTCCGTCGGCGGGGCCGCCCCGGACCAGCGACGCCTGCTGGCGTGGGACGCGATCGGTGGTGCGTTGTGGCTCGCGTCGGAGCTGGAGGTCGAGAGCCAGGAGGAAGGCGGCTTCACCGGATCCTGGGCGATCTAGCCTCGCGCCACCGGCCGGTTCGGGTCCTCGATCCACTCGCTCCACGACCCCACGTAGGGGATGGCGTCGATCCCCGCCTCGTGCAGCGCCAGGGCCATCTGCGCCGCGGTGACCCCCGAGCCGCACGAGGTCCCGACCGGGGTGTCGCGGTGCACCCCCGCCGCCGCAGCGATGTCCCGGATCCGCGCTGAGGGGAAGAAGGCGCCGTGCTCGTCCAGCAGGTCGGCCATCGGCAGGTTGACCGATCCCGGCACGTGCCCGGCGACCCGGTCGATCGGCTCCACCTCACCGCGGTACCGTTCCGGCGCCCGCACGTCGAGGAGCACTCCGGCCCGAGCCATCTCGGCGGCGCCCACGGCATCCAGCACGGGCACCGACCCAGGGCGCACGACGATCGACCCGGGCTCCGGCGACGGCACCTCGGTGGTGACCGGGAGCCCCGCCCGCTGCCAGGCGGCGAGGCCACCGTCGAGCACGCGGACCTGTGGGTGGGCCGCCCAGCGCAGCACCCACCAGGCCCGCCCCGCCGCGAGCGAGGTCCGCTGGTCGTAGACGACGACCTCGTCGGCCTCGTCCACCCCGCACTCCCGCAGCGCCGCCTGGAGCACATCGGGGTCGGGGAGCGGGTGGCGGCCTCGACCGCCGGGAGGGCCGGCCAGCGCCGCATCGAGGTCGAGGTGCGGTGCACCGGGCAGGTGGGCTGCGGCATACAGCTCAGGTCCGGGGGTGCCGACCAGGGCGTACTGGACGTCGAGGACCCGCACCGACCCACGAGCAGTCGCGGCCTCGAGGTCGGTCGGGCTGATGAGTGCACTCACCGCACCATCCAACCGCGCCCGGCCGTGGGGGACAATCAGGGGCGTGTCCGACCGTGTCCGCCTGGTGCTCCTGCACGGCTCCCAGCTCAGTGGTGCGCAGTGGTGGCGGTATGCAGCTCTGCTCGGCCCCGACGTGGACCTCGTGGTCCCCGACCTGCCGGCCCACGGCGGCCGGCGTGCCGAGCAGTTCACCTGGGAGGCAGCCATGTCGGTCATCGACGAGGCCGTCGACGGGAGAGACCCCGCAGTGCCCGTGGTGCTGGCCGGTCACAGCCTCGGCGGCTACCTGGCGTTGGCCTGGGCCGCGCGCCACCCGACGCGACTGGCCGGGCTCGCCCTTCTCGGTGCCTCCGCGGTCCCGGCCGGACCGGGCGCGGCGCTCTACCGGCTCATCGCCCAGGTCGAGGGTCGGCTCGGCGTGGACCGGCTGTCCCGAGCGCTCGACCGGCAGTGGGACACGCTGCTGCCGGCGGAGTTCGCGGCGGTGCTCAAGGAGGCCGGCTACGGCTTCGACGGCATCCCGGCGGCATGGGACGGGGTGATGGGTCGGTGCCGACCCGAGATGCTCGCCGACGTCACCGCCCCGGTGCTGCTCGTCAACGGACAGCTCGACCAGCTCCGAGTCGACGCCCGGGTGTTCGCGCGCGCCGCGACCTCGGCCCGATGGGTGCGGGTCGTGACGATCCCTCGCGGGCTGCACGTCGTGCCGTTGACCCACCCGCACGAGGTGGCGGCCGCCCTGTGGGAGCTGGTCAGCGCTGCCCGGGCCTGATCGTCACGGCCCCACCCACCGGGAGGAGGTGCGGGGTCGCGTCGGACCAGCCGGGCAGCACCTCGAGCAGCCGCTGCCCCGGCGCGGTCGTCCAGGACAGGCGGCTCTCGGGCCAGGCCCCGGGGTGCAGGGTGCCGAAGTGGATCGGCACCACGTTGCGGGCATCGCACAGCGCGGCCGCCTCGGCCGCCTCGCTCGGACCCATGTGTCCGGGTGAGAGCCTCGGTCCCCAGCCGCCCACGGGAAGCAGCGCGAGGTCGATGGCGGCCCCGGCGATCCGGGGGAGGTCGACGATCTCGGGGTGGAGGGAGGTGTCGCCGGCGAACCACACGACCACACCACCGCCGCGGACCAGCATCCCCACGGCGCCGTTGGGCCGGTGCGGCATCGGCCGGGCAGCGTGGTCGGCGCGCACCAGCCGCACCTCGGCCCCGGTGCCGACCGGCCACCACTCGCCCGCTGCGACCTCGGGCGCGTGCAGTCCCTGCGACCTCGCCCAGACCGCATTGGCCGGGTCGGTCAGCACCGGGGCGTGGGCCACCCGTCGCAGCGACGGCAGGTCGGCGTGGTCGTGGTGCAGGTGCGAGAGCAGCACGGCATCCACGTCGGAGACGTGCGGGTGCACCGGCAGGTCCTTGCGGCGGCGGAGCACCCCGAGCCGGGGACGCAGCACCGGGTCGGTGAGGAGGCGTACGCCGCCGAGATCGAGCACGAGGGTGGAGTGGCCGAGCCACGTGACCCGCACCCCGGCGCGCTGCTCGCTCGCCGTCTCGCTCACCCGCCCAGCGTAGGCCGGTCGCCGGGGCGGGAGCGAGGCCCGAGGACGATGGCGTGCGGTCGTGGGTGACACTGGAGGCACCATGACTGCGTCCACGAACACCCGTCCGGCGAATGCCGTGCTCCCACCGCTGCGGATCGGCCGCCACACCATCGGCTCGCCGGTCGTCCTCGCGCCGATGGCCGGGATCACCAACCGCGCCTTCCGTCGCCTGTGCCGGGAGTACGGCGCCGCCGGGGCCGAGCAGGGCGGCGCGTCGGGGGCCAGCAGCCTCTACGTCTCGGAGATGGTCACCTCCCGGGCCCTCGTGGAGCGGACACCGGAGTCGATGCGCCTGATCTCCCACGACCCGCAGGAGAGCCCGCGCTCCGTGCAGCTCTACTCCGTCGACCCGGCCACCGCGGCCCTGGCGGCCCGGATGCTCGTCACCGAGGACCTCGCCGACCACATCGACCTCAACTTCGGCTGCCCCGTGCCCAAGGTCACCCGCAAGGGCGGCGGTGCGGCGCTGCCCTGGAAGACCAAGCTCTTCCGCTCCATCGTCTCCTCGGTGGTCCGCGAGGCCGAGCCGTATGCCGTGCCCGTCACCGTCAAGATGCGGGTCGGGATCGACGCCGACCACGTGACCTACCTCGACGCGGGGCGGATCGCGGAAGGCGAGGGCGCTGCGGCGGTCGCCCTGCACGCTCGCACGGCGGCGCAGGCCTACTCGGGCAGTGCCGACTGGTCGGCGATCGCCCGCCTCAAGGAGGCCGTGACCACCGTGCCGGTCCTGGGCAACGGCGACATCTGGTCGGCGGAGGACGCGCTCGCGATGGTGGCCCGCACCGGTTGCGACGGGGTGGTCGTGGGCCGCGGCTGCCTCGGCCGACCCTGGCTCTTCACCGACCTCGCCGCCGCGTTCGCGGGTTCGCCCGTGCGGGTGAGCCCCGGCCTGCGCGAGGTGACCGACACCCTCCGACGGCACGCGGCATACCTCGTCGACTTCTACGACGGTGACGAGCTGCGCGGGTGTCGGGACATCCGCAAGCACATCGCGTGGTACCTCAAGGGCTTCCCGGCGGGCTCGACCGTGCGAAACCAGCTGGCGCTGGTCGACAGCCTGCAGTCCCTCGACGACCTCATCGCGACCATGGACCCCGACGCCCCGTGGCCGGGGGAGGCCGCCGAAGGTCAGCGCGGGCGCGCAGGCTCGCCGCGGGTGGTCGCGCTCCCGGAGAACTGGCTGCGCTCCCGCGATCTCGACGCCGCCCAACACTCCTCGGTGGCGCAGGCCGAGCTCAGCGTCTCGGGCGGCTGACTCAGCCTCGAGTGCGCAAGTGGCTGCTATGACCGCCACTTCCGCACTCGAGGGCGCGGACATGTCGGGACGGGCCGATACCGTGGGCTCGTGGCAGAGCGCATCGGCACTCCGGGTGGCACGGCCGAGCGGTCGTGCGTCTTCTTCTCCGACGCAGCGGAGTTCGGTCGGTGGCTCGAGGAGCATCACGCCACCGAGACCGAGCTGTGGATGGGGTTCTACCGCAAGGGCCACCCCGAGGCCGGGCTGACGTGGGAGGCCGCTGTGCGGGAGGCGCTGTGCTGGGGCTGGATCGACAGCATGGCCCAGGGCATCGACGAGCACACCCGGCGCCAGCGCTGGACCCCGCGCAAGGCCGGCAGCAACTGGTCGACCATCAACATCAACGCGGTCGCCGAGCTCACCGCGCAGGGCCGGATGCAGCCGAGCGGCCTCGCGGCCTTCGAGCGTCGTCGCGAGGACCGCTCGGGGGTCTACGCCTACGAGACGCGTGAGCTGGAGCTCGCCCCGGCGTATGCCGCGGCCCTTGCGGCCGACCCCGCTGCCACCGCCTTCTGGGAGGTCGCGACCCCGGGCTACCGCAAGGTCGCCGTCAACTGGGTGATGACCGCAAAGCTGGAGAAGACGCGGGACTCGCGGATGGCCCAGCTGGTCGACGACAGCGCCCACGGTCGGCTGATCAAGAGCCAGCGGTACGGCACCCCACCGACGTGGGTCCAGAGGGCGGCCGCGGCGGCGGAGGGTGCCCACCTAGGGTGAGCGGGTGACGTACACCGCGCGGGACCGGGAGCGCTGGGTCGCCGAGGACCCCGCCCACAAGAGGGCCGACCGCGACGACTTCGCCCGCGACCGTGCCCGGCTGGTGCACTCGGCGAGCCTGCGCCGCCTCTCGGCCAAGACCCAGGTGGTGCAGCCGGGCAGCGACGACTTCGTCCGCAACCGGCTCACCCACTCCCTGGAGGTCGCCCAGATCGGGCGCGAGTTCGGGGCGGCGCTGGGCTGCAACGCCGACGTCGTGGACACCGCCTGCCTCGCCCACGACCTCGGCCACCCACCCTTCGGTCACAACGGCGAGTTCGCCCTGGACGCGGTGGCGCGCGACGTCGGCGGTTTCGAGGGCAACGCCCAGACGCTGCGTGTGCTGACCCGTCTCGAGGCGAAGAGGCAGCACCCCGACGGTCGCTCCGCCGGGCTCAACCTCACCCGAGCCACGCTCGACGCCGCCACCAAGTACCCGTGGCGGAGGGGCCGGGCGCCCCATCCCACCGTGAAGTTCGGTGCCTACGAGGACGACCTCGACGTCTTCGACTGGTTCCGCGACGGTGTGCCGCAGGGGCGCCGGTCGATCGAGGCCGAGGTGATGGACTGGTCGGACGACGTGGCCTACTCGGTGCACGACGTCGAGGACGCCATCGCCTCAGGATGGCTGGATCCGCGCCGGCTCCGCGACGCCGTCGACGTCGAGGCGGTGCTCGCGGTCGCCGGTGAGGTCTACGAGCCCGGTCTCTCGCTCGACCAGCTGGGTGCCGCGCTCGAGCGGGTGCTGGCCACGGGCGCCGTGCCCCAGGTGTACGACGGCTCGCGCCGCTCGCTGGCGGCGCTGAAGGACATGACCTCACGCCTCATCGGGCGCTTCGTCGTGTCCGTCGAGCAGGCCACCAGGGCGCAGCACGGCTCGGGGCCGATGACCCGCCACGGAGCCACCCTCGTCGTGCCGGTCGAGTCCCGGGCCGAGTGTGCGGTGCTCAAGGCGGTGGCGGCGCACTACGTCATGTTCGCCGCGGAGCGGGTCGAGCTCTACGTGCGCCAGCGCGACGTGGTCGCCGAGCTGGTCGCCGCCTACGAGCAGCACCCCGACCGTCTCGACCCCGAGCTGCGTCCCGACTGGGAGTCCTCCGGCGACGACGGCGCCGCGCTGCGGGTGCTCGTCGACCAGGTCGCCTCGCTGACCGACGTGCGCGCCATGCAGCTGCACCGCACCTGGTGCCGACCGGCGGCCCGGTGAGGGGACCCGCCACCTAGACTCGCGCCATACCGGAGGAGGTGGCCGTGGCGGGTCGGATCAGGGCCGAGGACATCGCGACCGTCAAGGAGCGCACGTCCATCGAGGACGTCGTGCGCGACCACGTGACGCTGCGACCCGCCGGGGTGGGCTCGCTCAAGGGGCTGTGCCCCTTCCACGACGAGAAGACCCCGAGCTTCACGGTGCGCCCGTCGGTGGGCAGCTACCACTGCTTCGGGTGCGGTGAGGGGGGCGACGTGCTCTCCTTCGTGCAGAACGTGGAGCACCTCACCTTCGCGGAGTCCGTCGAGCGGCTGGCCGGCAAGCTCGGGCTGGAGCTGCGCTACGAGGACGGCGACGGCCCCCGGCGCGACGGGGTCTCCCTCGGCAAGCGGTCCCGCCTGCTGGAGGCCCACCGGGTGGCGCAGGAGTTCTACGAGGGTCTGCTCCTGGACACCGGTCGCGCTGACGGGCGTGCGGGGCGGGACTTCCTGCGCGAGCGGGGCTTCGACTCCGCCGCGGCCCAGCGCTTCGGGGTCGGCTTCGCGCCGCGTGACGGCGAGGCCCTCACCCGGCACCTGCGGGAGCGGGGCTTCACCGAGGACGAGATGGTCGGCGGTGGGCTGTCCGGGCGGGGGAGCCGTGGTCTCTACGACCGGTTCCGCGGCCGGCTCGTCTGGCCGATCCGTGACACCACCGGCGACACCGTCGGGTTCGGCGCCCGCCGACTCTATGACGACGACCGGATCGCGGCGAAGTACCTCAACACCTCCGAGACCCCGATCTACAAGAAGTCGACCGTGCTCTACGGCCTCGACGCGGCGAAGAAGGCCATCTCCACCGGTCGTCGGGCGGTCGTCGTCGAGGGCTACACCGACGTGATGGCAGCCCACCTCGCCGGGGTGGAGGAGGCGGTCGCGACGTGCGGCACGGCATTCGGCGTCGACCACATCAAGGTGCTGCGCCGGATCATGCGCGACGAGGCCGACGTGTCGCCGGCCCGGGTGGTCTTCACCTTCGACGGTGACGCCGCCGGGCAGAAGGCGGCGATGCGGGCCTTCGGGGAGGACCAGCGCTGGGCCGCACAGTCCTTCGTCGCGGTGGCGCCCGACGGCATGGACCCCTGCGATCTGCGGCTGGCCAAGGGGGACGCCTCGATCCGGGCCCTGGTCGACGGCGCGGTGCCGATGTTCGAGTTCGCGGTGCGAACCACCATCAACCGTTTCGACCTCGAGACGGCCGAGGGTCGCGTCGAGGCGATGAAGGCCGTCGCGCCGATCATCGGGTCGATCCGCGACACCAGCCTTCGGCCCGAGTACACCCGCACCGTGTCCGGGTGGTTGGGGGTCGAGGTCGAGCAGATGGCGAGCGCGGTCAAGCGCGCCGGGCGACTGAGCACCAATGACGCCGCCGAGCCCTCCCGCACCCCCGCCGGCACCGACGAGGTGCCCGAGCCCGGCCCGGGGGAGGCGCCGGCCCTGCCCCCGCCGGACCTGCGCGACCCCTTGGTGTTCGCGGAGCGCCAGCTGCTCCAAGCCCTCGTGCAGTATCCCCAGCAGTTCGACGCCGAGGCGGTGACCGGACTCCCGGTCGACGCGCTGACCGCTCCCGCGCACCGGGCGGTGCTCGACGGCATCCGGATCGCGGACCCCTCGGTGCGGGGTCGCTCGGCCGCGGCCTGGGTCACGGCGGTCAGCGAGGGCGCGCCGATCGCGGTCCGCGGGCTGGTGGCCGAGCTGTCCGTGGCGCCGCTGCCGACGCGCTACGACACCTCGACCGGGCTCCCGCTCCAGCGCTACCTCGACGCGCTGCTCCTCGGGGTGCGTGACGCGCACCTCAGCCGGCGGATCGCCGATGCGATGTCGTCGGTGCGCCGCGTGCAGAGCGACCCTGCGGCCCGCGACGGCGAGCTGCGTGAGCGCACCGTGGCCCTCCACCAGCTCGAGCTCGAGCGGGTCAGGCTCCGGGACGCGGCACCGTGAGGCTCACCTGGTCCGGTGTCCGGAAGGCGACGGTGCCACGGGGGGTGTCCGAGGCCATCCACCCTGCGCCCGGAGAGCGACTCCTCGCGTGGGCGGACGAGACGGCGACCAGCACGACGGTGGTCGCCGGGCGCCACCGCCTGTATGCCGTGCGGCGAGCACCGGCCGGGGCATCCGTGACTCTCTCGCGGCCCTGGCACCTCGTCGACTCGGGCACGTGGAGCGGTGAGGACGCGCTCCTCACCGTCACCTGGGTCGACGGGGAGCCGGTGACCCGCTTCGCGCTGACCCAGCCCGGCGCGCTGCCCGAGACCCTTCGGGAGCGGGTCCAGGCCTCGGTGGTCATCGCCGAGACCATCGACCTCGCCGGCCGGGGGACGGCTCGGGTAGTGGTGCGAAAGGTCCTCGGCACCGGTGAGCTCGTCTCGCAGGCGGTGCTCGGCAGGGGTGTGCGCAGCGGCGATCCGGGTGTGGCCGAAGAGGTCCGGGCCGGTCTGGCGCGGGTTCGCGAGCAGGTCGGGCTGGACTGACCGACCGGTTTCGTCGGCGGGTGGCCTCTTTGCTATCGTTGCGTCGCGCTGCCGCGGCGATCCCGTGGTGGCCTTTCCCCTGTAGCTCAATTGGCAGAGCAGCCGACTGTTAATCGGCAGGTTGTTGGTTCGAGTCCAACCGGGGGAGC
>JBBSQC010000064.1:0-14274 GCA_038258215.1 Actinomycetales bacterium
CGCTCGGTGTCGAGCGCAGCGAGGGTGAGGGGATCGGTGACGGGCTGGGGCTGCTGGGGCACGGAACCATGGTGCCTCACGACCCGTTGAACGGCCGATGTAGGTTGGGCCGTCAACGTCGGCGGGGGCCAACCCGGACGGGACGAGGAGAGCAGTGAGTCGCTCGGAGTGGTTCGGCGGACCGATGGGTCCGGATGAGGGTGCACCGCGTCCCGAGGGGGGTGACGACGGGGGTCCGGAGAAGCCGGCCCGGCCGCAAGTGCAGAGGCGTCGGCGTGGGCCGCTGGGCACGACGCTGCTGGTGCTGGCCGCGCTGGCCATCATCGGCGGTATCGCGGCCGGCATCCTCACCGATATCTGGTGGTACGACTCGGTGGGCTTCCGGTCGGTGTTCCTCAAGGAGCTCTCCACCAAGGCCGTCATCTTCGTGGTGGCTGCCCTCGTCACGGGCGGCGCGGTCGCCTCGAGCCTGGTCATCGCCTACCGCACCCGCCCTCTCTACGTGCCGGTCACCCAGGCCCAGCAGGTGCTCGAGCAGTACCGCCAGGCCATCGAGCCGCTGCGCCGCATCGGGGTCATTGTCGTGCCGATCGTGCTGGGCCTGCTCGCCGGCTCCGGGTCGATGGGCGCCTGGACCACCTACCTGCTGTGGCGCAACGGCAGTGAGTTCGGCGTCAAGGACCCCCAGTTCAACATGGACGTCGGGTTCTTCGTCTTCACCCTCCCGTGGCTGAACTTCGTCGTCAGCTTCGTCACCGTCGTGCTCGTGCTCGCGTTCATCGGCGCAGCGTTCACCCACTATCTCTACGGCGGGCTCCAGCTCCCCGGGCGCGGCCCCACCACGCGGGCGGCCTACGTGCACATCGGCGTCCTGGGCGCGCTCATCGCGCTGACCCGCGCCGCGTCGTACTGGCTGGATCGCTACTCCCTCTCCACCCAGAAGGGCGATCTGCTCACCGGCATCACCTACACCGACGCGAATGCCGTGCTGCCCACCAAGGCGATCCTCGCCGTGGCCGCGGTGATGTGCGCCGGGTTCTTCCTAGCGGCGATCTGGTCTCGCTCCTGGCGGCTGCCGCTCACCGGCGCCGCGCTGCTCGTCGTCACCGCGATCGTCGTCGGCGGCATCTACCCCGCCCTGATCCAGTCGCTGCGGGTCAAGCCCTCCCAGAAGGCGCTCGAGGCGCCCTTCATCCAGAAGAACATCAACGCCACGCGCACGGCCTTCGGTCTGGACCGCGTCACCCGAATCCCGAACCCGACTCCTCCGGCCCAGGACGACAAGCCCGTGCTGCGCGCCGCCGCCAACGACATCCCGGGGGTGCGCATCATCGACCCCAACGTCGTCGCCCCCACGTTCCGCCAGCTCGAGGGCCAGCGCGACTACTACGCCTTCCCCGACACCCTCGACGTCGACCGCTACACCGAGGGCGGCTCGACCCGCGACGCGGTCGTTGCCGTGCGTGAGATCAACCTCGGAGGGCTGCCCGACAACCAGCGCAACTGGCTCAACGACCACACGGTCTACACCCACGGCTACGGCTTTTACGCGGCCTACGGCAACCAGCGCACCCCTGAGGGCGACCCGGTGTTCTTCGAGGGCGGTGGGCGGAACACGCTCGGGGACTACGAGTCCCGAATCTACTTCGGTGAGCTCTCTCCCAACTACTCCGTCGTGGGTGCTCCCAAGGGCGACAAGCCCCAGGAGTTCGACTTCCCGGCGGGCGGTGACGAGGGCGAGGCCGCGGTCAACAACACGTATGCCGGCGGTGGCGGCGTCGACGTCGGGTCCGGCATCCGGCGCCTGGCGTATGCGGTGAAGTACCGCGAGGCCAACTTCCTGCTCTCCGGCGCGGTCAACTCCGACTCCAAGATCCTCGACCACCGCTCCCCCACCGAGCGGGTCGAGCGCGTGGCTCCGTGGCTCCAGCTCGACGGCAACGTGTACCCGGCCGTCGTCGACGGGCGGGTCCAATGGATCGTCGACGGGTTCACCACCTCGGCCAACTACCCGAACAGCCGGCTGCTCGACCTCGCCGACGCGACCTCCGACTCGGTCGCCCAGCGCTCCAACGTGGTGTCGGTCGGTCGTGGCCAGCTGAACTACGTGCGCAACGCCGTGAAGGCCACGGTCGACGCCTACGACGGCAGCATCAAGCTCTACGGCTGGGACACCACCGACCCGATGCTCAAGGCGTGGAGCAATGCGTTCCCGGGCTCGGTGCGCCCGCTGTCGGAGATCGACGGCAACCTCATGTCGCACATCCGCTACCCGCAGGACCTGCTCAAGGTCCAGCGCGAGCTGCTGACCGAGTACCACGTCACCGACCCGGGCAACTTCTTCTCCGCCACCGACAAGTGGCGGGTGCCGAGGGACCCCACCCAGCCCGCTCAGGACCAGCCGGTTGTGTTCCAGTCGATCGCCATGCCGGGCGAGACCAACGCGGCCTTCTCGATCACCTCGCCCTTCGTGCCCAACAGCAACAGTGAGGGCGGTCGGGAGATCCTGCGTGGTCTGTTGGCGGTCAACGCGGATGCCGGGTCCGAGAGCGGTAAACCGGCCGAGACCTACGGCTCGTTGCGGCTGCTCGAGTTCGGCTCGGCGACCCCTGCGGGCCCGGGTCAGGTGCTCAACCAGATCCAGAACTCGCCGGTGCGCTCGCAGAACACCGCGGAACAGCTCTCGCTGGCTCAGTACATCACCAACAACTCGGGCTCGGGCAAGCAGCTGACGTTCGGGAACCTGCTCACCTTCCCGCTCGAGGGCAAGATGTTCTACGTCCAGCCGATCTACGTGCAGGCGTCGGCCGGCTCCGGGTCCTTCCCACAGAACAAGATCACGGTGGCCGTCTACGGCTCCACCGTGGCGTGGGGTGACACCCTCGAGCAGGCGGTCAGCGGGTTGTTCGGTGCGAGCGAGGACGGCGAACAGGCCGGCGGCGACAACGCCGGCGGGGACACCGGCGGCGACACCGGCGGCACCGCCGAGCCGCCCACGGGCACCGCGGGCGCCCAGCTCGCGGCCGCGTTGACCGAGATCCAGGACGCCTACACCGCTGGCCAGGACGCGCTGAAGAAGGGCGACTTCACGGCATACGACGTGGCCCAGAAGCGCCTCGACGCGGCGATCAAGAAGGCCAACGCCATCGCCCCGCTGCTCGAGGCGACGCCCAGCCCGAGCCCGAGCCCCAGCCCGAGCCCCACCCCCTCCGGCTGACCCGCGTCCGGGGTTCTCGGGGATGACCCCGAGAACCCCGGTGCGCGTCCCTCGCCGGTGACGCAGGCGCAACCGGCGGATTTGGCCACCGGCCCGGGTCTCGCGTACGCTCGAGCCATACCGAGCACGGTTCTTCGGAAGCGTGACTCACTCGACGCGGGGTGGAGCAGCTCGGTAGCTCGCCGGGCTCATAACCCGGAGGTCGCAGGTTCAAATCCTGCCCCCGCTACGGACGTCAGGCCCGGAGATCCAATGGATCCCCGGGCCTGATCCGCGTCTCCAGGCAATTCGCTGGTTCCACCGACGCCATCGGTCTCCGCGTCGACCAACGCCGGAGCGGGATGCCGTGCCACGTCGTCGCGAGCGAGCCGACACGTACGATCGTCGGGCCGGCGAAGAGCGTGCAGTGGCGTCGGCGCGTCGTGCCATGTCGTGTGGCGTCGAGCGTGGGCCAGGGCCACTCCTGGCCGCAGCTCGCCGATGTCGCCCCACGGTGGTTCGTGCTGTTGGCCGTGCTCGAGACCGCGAGCTTCGCCGCCCTGTGGTGGCTGGCCCGGATCGCGCTCGCACCGGGCGTCGACCCGGCGGTCGGCGGGAGCGTCGGCCACCCGGTCGGTGACACGGTCGGCGGCGCCGCACCGGCCCCCCACCTGGGCTGGGGCACCACCGCGGCCGCGCAGCTCGCCGGCGGCCGCGGTGCTCCTCCTGCTGCCGATCCTGACCATCCCGGCGCTGATCATCGGCCCACCCCCTGCTCGCCAGCTCCAGCTCGGACTCGTCGTGTCGCTGGTCCTCGCTGTGGCGATCGTCGCGATCGGGGTCACGGTGCTCACCTGGCCGCGAGTGGTCGCGGCCGGCGGTCGGGTCATCGGACGGACCCTGCACGTCGTGCGCGACTCGGTCACGCCCTTCGGCGCACGGGTCCGGCCCGCGGAGGTCCTGCTCGCCTACGTCGTCGCCCAGGCGCTCGCCATCATCCCGATCACTCCCGGTGGTGTGGGGTTCGTGGATGCCGGCCTGACCACACTGTTGGTGCTGGTCGGCGTCCCGGCGCAGACTGCGCTGATCGGCACCCTGCTGTACCGGCTGTTCTCGTTCTGGCTCCCGATCCCCATCGGTGTACTGGCCCGGGCCGGGTGGCGACTCCAGAGGCCGCAGGGATGGCGGAGCGGGGCCACGGTCGGGGACCGTGGCGGGACCGAACGGTCGGGGGACACTCACACCGCGGGAGGCGAGGCGCCGGGTCAGCAGTAGCCCGGACGGCATACCCGCAGGTAGGACGGTGTTGAATGAGGTATGACCACCCCACACCGTGTCGTCGTCATCGGATCCGGCTTCGGGGGGCTCTTCGGCACGCAGGCGCTCAAGCGCCGCGATGACGTCGAGGTCACCCTGATCGCCAAGACCGCCCAACACCTCTTCCAGCCCCTCCTCTACCAGGTCGCGACCGGCATCCTCTCCGAGGGCGAGATCGCACCGAGCACCCGCGAGATCCTGTCCCGCCAGAAGAACGCCCGGGTCCTGCTCGGCACCGTCAGCGACATCGACCTCGCGGCCAGGACGGTGACGTCCAGCATCCTCGGACGCGAGAGCGTCACCCCCTACGACAGCCTGCTGGTCTCGGCCGGGGCCGGCCAGTCCTGGTTCGGCCACGACGAGTTCGCGCGGCACGCACCGGGGATGAAGTCCATCGACGACGCCCTCGAGCTGCGCGGGCGCATCTTCGGGGCGTTCGAGCTCGCCGAGCAGGCCCGCACGCCCGCCGAGTGCCAGCGTGACCTCACCTTCGTCGTGGTGGGCGCGGGCCCGACCGGCGTCGAGATGGCGGGGCAGATCGCCGAGCTGTCCGGGCGCACCCTGAAGAACGACTTCCGCAGCATCGACCCCACCGGCGCCCGGATCATCCTGCTCGACGGCGCGGACCAGGTGCTGCCCGCCTTCGGTGAGCGCCTCGGTGGGTCCGCCCGCCGCCGCCTCGAGGAGATGGGCGTGGACGTCCGGCTCGGCACGATGGTCACCGGCGTCGACGCCACCGGCATCACGGTGAACGAGAAGGACGGCTCGAGCAGCCGCATCGAGGCCCTCACGAAGGTCTGGGCGGCCGGGGTGCAGGCCAGTCCCCTCGGGGCGCAGATCGGCGAGCAGTCGGGTGCGACCGTCGACCGGTCCGGGCGGGTGGAGGTGCTCCCCGACCTCACGGTGCCGGGCCACCCGGAGGTGTTCGTCGTGGGCGACATGATGTCGCTGGACGACCTCCCGGGAGTGGCCCAGGTGGCGATCCAGGGCGCCCGGTATGCCGCGAAGCAGATCACCGGTCGGCTGGACGGCAAAGAGCCGCAGGGCCCGTTCGAGTACTTCGACAAGGGGTCGATGGCCACCATCTCGCGGTTCAGCGCGGTGGCCTCGATCGGCAAGCTCCGCTTCTCCGGCTTCATCGCCTGGGTGCTGTGGCTGGGGGTGCACCTCGTCTACATCATCGGCTTCAAGAACCGGGTGACGACGCTGCTGCACTGGGCCGTGAGCTTCCTGGGTCGCGGGCGCGCCGAGCGGGTCGCGACCGAGCAGCAGGTCTTCGGGCGCCAGGCCCTGTACATGCTTCCGGCGCAGGAGAGGCCCACGATCCCTGGCCACCCCGACGACGCCGACGTCACCGGCGTCACCGAGCTCGAGGAGCGCCACCGCGCCGCCGAGTGACCGCCCGGGTCCGGGCCCCCACGTAGGGTGACCGCCATGCCGCTGGACTACCCCATCCACCGTCGCACCCTGGCCAACGGGCTGCGCGTCGCTGTCTCTCCCGACCACACCGTGCCCAACGTCACCGTCAACATCTGGGTGGGGGTGGGGTCGCGCCACGAGGCCCCCGGGCACACCGGTTTCGCGCACCTCTTCGAGCACCTGATGTTCCAGGGGTCGAGGAACGTCCGCAGCGGGGAGCACTTCGAGGCCCTGATGGCCCAGGGCGCCCGGCTCAACGCGACGACCTGGTTCGACCGCACGAGCTACTTCGAGACCGTGCCTACGGGTGCGGTCGAGCTGGCGCTCTGGCTCGAGGCGGACCGCCACGGGCACCTCCTCGACGCCGTCAACCAGGGCAACCTCGACAACCAGCGGGACGTGGTGAAGGAGGAGAAGCGCCAGCGCTACGACAACCAGCCCTACGGCGAGGCCCTGATCGACGTGTACGCCGCGGTGTTCCCGCCCGGGCACCCCTACCACCACCCGACGATCGGCTCCATGGAGGACCTCGACGCGGCGAGCCTCGACGACGTCCACGCCTTCTTCCAGCGCCACTACGGACCGGACAACACCGTGCTCACGCTGTGTGGCGACATCACCGCGGAGCACGGGTTTGCCCTCGTGGAGCGCTATCTCGGCGACCTCCCGGCGCTCAGCCGCGGCACCCGGGGCCCCCTGGCACAGCTCGCCCCCATCGAGACCCCGGTGCGGATGGAGCGCCGTGAGGACGTCCCCAACGACCGGTTGCACGTCGCCTTCCGGCTCCCGGTGGACCACACCGACGAGTTCCTGGCGGCCGACCTCGCCCTCGACTGCCTGGGCGGGCTGGCGTCCTCGCGGCTGGTCCGCCGGCTGGTCCGCCTGGAGCAGACCGCCCTCGGCGCCCATGCGACGGCCTGGGGCTTCGTGGACGGCGTCTCGCTCGGGTTCGTGGTCATCGACGTCGCGCCCGGGGTCGACCCGGCCACCGTCGAGGCGGCTTTCCTCGACGAGCTCGACTCGTTCCTGCTCGAGGGCCCGACGGAGGCCGAGCTCGAGGCCTCCCTCGCCCAGGCCGAGCGGTCCTGGCTCACCGCCCTCGCCAGCCAGGAGGAGCGAGCCGACCTGATCAGCCACCACCTGTCCCTCTACGACGACCCCGAGTTCGTGAACACCTACCTCGACCGGCTCCGCGGCGTGACCCCCGAGCAGGTGCTCGAGGCCGCCCGTGGATGGCTGCGACCGGAGTCCCGCTCGGTCGTCGCCTACCTGCGAGCCGAGGCCGCGCACGAGGAGGAGGTGGCGTGAGCGCACCCCGACCCGACGTCGTGCCGCCGTTGCCGTGGACCTTCCCGGTGGCACGGGAGCTCCCGTTGGACAACGGCATCCGGGTGCTCGTCCACGACCTCCCCGGTCAGTACGTCCTGTCCCTGCGGGTGGTCGTCCCGACCACGATGGCTGACGAGCCAGGGGGCAAGGAGGGCGTCGGGTCGATGACGGCGCGGCTGCTGGACGAGGGCACTGCCGAGCACGACGCGGAGGAGCTCGCCGAGCTCATGGAGCGGCACGGGATGGTGCTCGGCGCCGGCGTCTCCGACGGCGGGCTGCTCGTCGACGTGGACGTGCCCGCCCGTCACCTCGCGACGGCGGCGTCGGTGCTGGCCGAGGTGCTGTCCTCGCCGGTCTTCCCCGAGACCGAGGTCCGACGGGTGCTGCGCAACCGGCTCGCCGAGATAGAGCAGGAGCGGGCCTCCTCCGCGCACCGAGCGGCCCGCGAGCTGGCGCGCACCATGTGGGACCCGCGTGACCGCGCGTCGCGGCCCGGCGCCGGCACGACCGAGTCGGTCTCCGGGATGACCCGTGAGGACCTGGTGGCCTTCCACCAGAGGGCCGTCGGCCCGGTCGGGGCGACGGTGGTCCTCGCCGGTGACCTCACGGGGGTCGACGTCGACGGCATCCTGGCCGGGACCCTGGGTCAGTGGTCCGCGCCCGGCCACCGACCGACGCCGCCACCGGTGCCTCCGGTCCGCGCACCGGATGCCGGGCGGGTCGTCGTCGTCGACCGACCGGGCTCGGTGCAGACCGAGCTGAGCGTCGGCACGCCGGGGCCCGACCGGTCGACCCCCGACGGCTGGGCCCCGCACCCGGTGCTGTCCTTCGTGCTGGGGGGCTCGCCCGGGGCTCGCGTGGACGCGGTTCTGCGTGAGGAGAAGGGCTACACCTACGGCATCCGGTCCGCGTTCCGCCCCCGAGTCGCGGGCGGCTCCTTCGTCACCTCCGGGTCGGTGCGGGCCGACGCCACCGGCGACGCTCTCCGCCTTCTCATCGGGATCCTCGACGACGCGCGGGAGGGATTCACCGAGGTGGAGCTGCGGTCGGGTGTCGACTTCATCTCGCAGACCGCTCCCGGCCGCTATGCGACGGCAGACGCGGTCGCGGACGAGAGCGCCGCCCTCGCGCTGGAGGGACTGCCCCCCGACTTCACCACGACCAACCTGGCCGCGGTGCGGTCCCTGTCGCGAGAGAGCCTGGACGCCGCCTACCGACGGGTGGTGACGGGGGAGTGGAGCGTCGTGCTGGTGGGTGACGCGGCCACCGTGGTCCCGGCCGTGGCGGAGGCACTGGGGACGGCGGTGACCACGGTTGGGCTCTGAAGCGGCGTCCCGGAGCCTGGTCATGGGCTCTCCCTTGGGCCTGCTCGAGCTGGTCGAGCGCGCCGGAGCCCTCGTCGCGATCCGCTTCGACTCGGCTCCCGACGGCACCCCGGGCGCCACGCGGGCCGGCTCGGGCGTGCTCACCGCCGCGCACCGCCAGCTCGCCGAGTACTTCGCGGGGGAGCGACGCGTCTTCGACCTGCCCCTCGCCCCCGTCGGCACCGACTTCCAGCGGAGGGTCTGGGAGCTCGTGGCCGCGATCCCGTGGGGGCGCACCACGACCTACGGGGCCATCGCGTCCGACCTCGGGCTCCCGCCGGGCGCCTCGCGGGCGGTTGGTGCCGCCAACGGAGCCAACCCGCTGCCCGTGATCGTGCCGTGCCACCGTGTCATCGGCGCCGACGGCACGCTCACCGGGTATGCCGGTGGGCTCGCTCGCAAGGCCACCCTGCTCCACCTCGAGGGCGTGGCGACGCAGGCCGACCAGGGCTCGCTCTTCTGACCACCACGTCCGCCTCGAGTGCGGAAGTGGTTGCGGCGGCGACCACTTCCGCACTCGAGGCGGACACTCGGCGTCAGTCCAGACCGATCCGGGCCAGCACCTCGTCGTGGAGCAGGCCGTTGGTCGCCACGGCGTTGCCACCGTGCGGGCCGTCGACCCCGGAGAGCGAGGTGAACCGGCCCCCCGCCTCGGTCACGATCGGCACGAGGGCGGCCATGTCGTGCAGACCGAGCTCCGGCTCGGCCGCGATGTCGACGGCTCCCTCGGCCAGGAGCATGTAGGACCAGAAGTCCCCGAAGCCCCGCTCCCGCCAGCAGTCGTGCGCCAGGTCCAGCACCTCCTGCTGCCGGCCGATCGCCCTCCACGAAGAGGTGCTGGAGATGGACAGCGAGGCGTCGGAGATCTCGCGGACCTCCGAGACGTGCAGGCGTCGCGCCGAGGTGAGGCTCTTGCCGGCCCACGCCCCCGAGCCGAGGGCTGCCCACCATCGGCGGCCCAGCGCCGGCGCGGCGACCAGGCCCAGCACCGGGACGCCGTTGTCGACGAGGGAGATGAGGGTCGCCCAGACGGGGACACCGCGCACGAAGTTGTGGGTGCCGTCGATCGGGTCGAGCACCCACTGGCGCGGGCTGGACCCGGTGGGGGCGAACTCCTCACCGATGACCGCGTCCCGGGGACGCGTGCGCTTCAGCTGGTGGCGGATGAGCTCCTCGGCGTCGCGGTCGGCGTCACTGACCAGGGTCAGGTCCGGCTTGGTCTCCACGCGGAGGTCCTCGGCCCGGAACCGGGCGACCGTCACGCGCTCGACGGCGTCCGCCAGGACATGGGCCAGCCGCAGGTCGTCGTCGTAGGCGGTCACGGGGGCCACGGTATCGGCCACGCGCCGAAGAATCTCCGGTCAGGCGTCGAGTCGGTCGCACTTCGGTCACAATCGGGTCTCGGAGGGGTTCGGAACTTCCATTGAGGGCCGTTCTCGACTTTCATAGTGCCCGCATGCGTCATCGCTGCACACCGGGATGGGCCCGACCGGGCACAGCCCATGAACACCACCACCCGACCACGGGTGGAGACACCACACACGTAGGAGGACACCCATGCGGGGAACCACTCGCACGGTCGCGGTTGCGGCCTTGTCCGCCGTTGCTCTGCTTGCCGCTGGTTGCGGCGGGGACGACAGCGACGGCGACACCACGGCAGGAAGCGGCGGCACGACGGGCGGGGAGGTCAACATCCGCGGGTGCAACCCGCAGAACCCTCTGGTCCCGAGCAACACGACCGAGGTATGCGGTGGCAACGTCATCGACGCCGTCTTCGCCAAGCTCGTCCACTACGACGCCGACACCGCCGAGCCGAAGATGGACCTGGCGAAGTCGATCGAGACCACCGACAACCAGAACTTCACGGTCACCCTCAACGCGGGACGCAAGTTCCAGGACGGCACCCCCGTCACGTCCAAGAGTTTCGTCGACGCCTGGAACTACGCCGCCTACGCCCCCAACGGCCAGGGCTCCGGTTACTTCATGGAGCCCATCGAGGGCTATGGCGACCTCCAGTGCACCGGCACGAGCAACCCCGACGACCCCTGCGATGGAGGCAAGCCCAAGGCCGAGACCATGAGCGGGCTGGTCGTGGTCGACGACGGCTCGTTCACGATCAAGACCACCGAGAAGGTCTCGAACCTCCCGGTGCGACTCGGGTACTCCGCGTTCGCCCCCCTCCCCGCCGTGTTCTTCGACGACCCCGCGGCCTTCGGCGACAAGCCGATCGGCTCCGGCCCGTACAAGCTGGACTCCTGGACCAAGGAGCAGTCGATCGTGCTGTCCAAGTACGCCGACTACTCCGGTGACTTCGCGGGCAAGCTCGACAAGATCACCTTCAAGATCTATCAGGACCCCGACGCGGCCTACAACGACGTGCTGGCCAACAACCTCGATGTCACCGACGAGATCCCGGCCAGCGCTCTGATCGACGCCAAGTACGAGAGCGACCTGCCCGACCGCAACGCCCAGAAGGAGACCGGCGTCATCCAGACGATGTCCTTCGCTCCCGCCAAGGTCGACCCGAACTACGCCGACCCGAAGGTGCGTCAGGCGATCTCGATGGCCGTCAACCGCGACGAGATCATCAAGCAGATCTTCAACAACACTCGCAAGCCGGCCACCGGCTGGGTCTCCCCGGTCGTCGACGGCTACAAGGCCGGCGCGTGCGGTGAGTACTGCGTCTACGACCCGGCCAAGGCCAAGGCCAAGCTCGACGAGGCCGGCGGCTTCAAGGGTGACAAGATCACCCTCTCCTACAACGCCGACGCGTCGCACAAGGAGTGGACCGAGGCCACCTGCAACAGCATCAAGCAGGCCCTCGGCGTGGACTGCGTCGCCACCGGCGTCGTCGACTTCGCCACCTTCCGCAGCCTGATCGTCAACCGCAAGATGAAGGGCATGTTCCGCAACGGCTGGCAGATGGACTACCCGTCGATCGAGAACTTCCTCGCCCCCATCTACAAGACGGGCGTCACGTCCAACGACAACGACTACTCCAGCCCGGCGTTCGACAAGCTCCTCGTCGAAGGTGCCGCCGCGACCGACCCGGCCGCGGCCAACGCCAAGTACCAGGAGGCGGAGACCCTGCTCGCCCAGGACATGCCCGCCGTCCCGCTGTGGTACGGCACGACGACCATCGGCTGGTCCGACAAGGTCACCAACGTGAAGATCACGGCCTTCGGCACGATCGACCTCGGGTCGCTGTCGCTGAAGTGACGCCTGAGTGAGGCCCCAACAGGCCTCACGCACCACAGACCGTCGACCTGCCAGCGCATGCTGGCAGGTGGACGGCCGTGGTGGCCCGGATAAGTGACCGAGTGGTGCACGTCCGGCCCCCCACGGAGCAGTTCATGGTCTAGGTTCGGTGTCGAACAACCCGTGACGCCGCCGCCGCCACTCGAGGCGGCCCGAACGCAGGGAGGTGACGTGGGCACTTACATCATCAGGCGCCTGCTGCAGATGATCCCCGTGATCCTGGGGGCGACGTTCCTCATCTTCACCATGGTCTTCGCACTGCCGGGCGACCCGCTCGCGGGCAAGTGCGGTGAGCGCCCGTGCTCACCGGCCTACCGCGCCGCGTTCGAGGAGAAGTACAACCTCAACGACTCCCTCCCAGTCCAGTACGGCAAGTACCTCTCCAACATCGCTCAGGGCGACTTCGGCGAGACGTACAACGGCACCTCGGTCGCCGAGCAGCTGAAGACCCGGTACCCGGTCACGGCCAAGCTGGCGTTGATGGCCATCGTCATCGAGACCGGGGTCGGGATTGTCGCCGGGGTGCTTACCGGCATCCGAAGAGGCGGGTTCCTCGACAACCTCGTGCTGGTTTCCACGCTCATCGTCATCGCCATCCCCATCTTCGTCATCGGTGGCTTGGCGCAGTATTTCCTCGGGGTGAAGCTGGCGCTCTTCCCGGTCACCGTGACCTCCTCCAGCCCGTCGGTCTACGAGCTCATGCTCCCGGCCTTGGTCCTCGGCTCGGTCTCCGTCGCCTACGTCACGCGGTTGACGCGCACGAACCTCGTCGAGAACCTGCGCGCCGACTACGTCCGCACGGCCGTCGCCAAGGGACTCACCCGGCGGCGGGCCGTGGGCCTGCACGCGCTGCGCAACTCGCTCATCCCTGTCGTCACCTTCATCGGCTTCGACTTCGGTGCCCTGCTCGGCGGTGCGATCGTCACCGAGAGCATCTTCAACATCCCCGGCATCGGCAACTACATCTTCCGCTCGATCCGCTCGCGCGACGGCTCCTCCGTCGTCGGAGCGGTCACCGTGCTCGTCATCGTCTACCTGTTCGTCAACCTGCTCGTGGACCTGCTCTACGGCCTGCTCGACCCGAGGATCAGCCATGACTGAACAAGCAACGCTGAAGGCCACCGAGGCCGACCCGCTCGACGCCGGCGACGTCGGCGAAGAGCGCTCCCTCGCCTCCGACGCGTGGCGGTCGATGCGCCGCAAGCCGATGTTCTGGGTCTCGGCCACCATGATCGGCGTTTTCGTCCTCATGGCGATCTGGCCCAGCCTGTTCACCAGCACCGACCCGGCAGCAGCCGTGCTCTCCGAATCCCGAGCCCTGCCGGGGCAGGGCACCTGGTTCGGCCGCGACATCCAGGGCTACGACATCTACGCCCGGTGCATCTACGGCGCTCGAGCCTCGATCCTCGTCGGCGTCATGACGACCATCGGCACGGTGCTCATCGGGGGGATCATCGGCGTGATGTCCGGATACGCCGGCGGGTGGGTCGACTCGCTGCTTTCCCGCATCGGCGACGTGTTCTTCGCGATCCCGTTGCTCCTGGGTGCGATCATCTTCCTGGTCTCGCTGCCGGACTTCTTCAACGGCAACTACTTCCTCGTCGTCCTGAAGGTCGTGCTGGCCCTCGTGGTGCTCGGCTGGCCCAGCCTGGCCCGGCTGATGCGCAGCAGTGTGATTCAGGTCAAGCCCAACGACTACGTCCAGGCCGCGCGAGCATTGGGCGCGAGCCCGATCCGGATCGTGCGCTCGCACGTGCTGCCCAACTCCCTGGCCCCGATCATCGTCGTCGCGACGATCAACCTCGGTGCCTACATCTCGGCCGAGGCCACCCTGTCCTTCCTCGGCATCGGCCTCCAGCCCCCGGCCATCTCGTGGGGCATCGACATCAGCTCCGCGATCGTCGGCCTGCGCACCACGCCGCACATGCTGTTCTTCCCCAGCCTGTTCCTGGCTTTGGCGGTGCTGGCTTTCATCATGCTCGGTGACGTCGTCCGCGACGCCCTCGACCCCAAGAACCGCTGAGCGAGGGCGACATGACGAGCACCGACACCCGCACCCGGTCCGAGAGCTCCGGGGAGATCACCTACACCCCGGAGGACGGGCTCCTTCTCGAGGTCGAGGACCTCTTCGTGGAGTTCCACACCCCCGACGGGGTCGCGACGGCCATCAACGGCGTCTCCTTCGACCTGCACCAGGGTGAATCCCTGGCCATCCTGGGCGAGTCCGGCTCGGGAAAGTCCGTGACCGCTCAGGCCATCATGGGCATCCTCGACATGCCCCCGGCCGTCATCCCCCAGGGGCACATCCGCTACTGCGGCCAAGACCTGCTCACGATGCCGGACGAGCAGCGGCGCAAGACCCGGGGCCCCGAGGTCTCGATCATCTTCCAG
>JBBSQC010000065.1:0-13881 GCA_038258215.1 Actinomycetales bacterium
CCGAACCGAAGACGCCCGCGTCAACCGCGCCAGCTCCTCACGATCACCCTCACGCAACCCCAACGCCACCGCTGCACGATTCGCCATACCCCATCATCCCAGCCCAGCAACTGTAAATCAACTAACTACACGCGCCACTAGGTCCCGAGCCTGGGCTCGACCCGAATTGGCGATGCACCACGCTACGGCCGCCACGCCCCGCCGTGGCGACCGCGGGGGTGTCACCGCCGTAGTCTGGGCTGACTCCAGCGCGAAGGGCGAAACATGCGGATCCTCTTGGTCGAGGACGAGAAGTCACTGGCGGAAACGGTGCGTCGGGGACTGGCCCGCGAGGGCTTCGTCGTCGACATCGCGCACGACGGTGTGACCGGGCAGTGGTTGGCCACCGAGAACCCCTACGACGTCATCGTGCTGGACATCATGCTCCCGGGTCGCAACGGCTACGACGTGCTCCGCAACGTCCGGGACGCCAAGGTGTGGACGCCCGCGCTCATGCTGACCGCGAAGGACGGGGAGTACGACCAGACCGACGCGTTCGACCTCGGCGCCGACGACTACCTCACCAAACCGTTCAGCTTCATCGTGCTCGTCGCCCGCCTGCGGGCCCTGGCCCGACGAGGCGCCCCGGAGCGTCCTGTGGCCCTCGCGGTCGGTGACCTGGTCCTCGACCCGGGCCGCCGTTCCCTCACCCGAGGGGGTGAGCCGATCGTGTTGACGCCCAAGGAGTTCGCGTTCCTGCACTACCTCATGCGGCACGCCGGGCAGGTGGTCTCGAAGTCCCAGATCCTCGACAACGTCTGGGACCCGGCCTTCGACGGGAGCGAGAACATCGTCGAGGTCTATGTGGGATATCTTCGGCGCAAGCTCGACGAGGGTCGCCCCAACAGCGTCCTGGAGACGGTGCGTGGGGCCGGCTACCGGCTTCGCGAGACAGCCTGATCGGGGTCGTGGGCGGGCGCCGCGGAGCCCGGTGCCCAGCTCGTTGAGGTCGGACCCGGTCCGGCGTGGGGCAGGCGGACCTCGACCCGGCACCACCCCTCGGTGCTCTCCAGCACCCGCACGTCCCCCCGGTGAGCCCGGACGACGGACGCGACGATGGCCAGGCCCAGACCAGATCCACCGCTGTCACGTTCTCGGGCGACGTCGAGGCGGACGAACCGCTCGAAGACCCGCTCCCTGTCCTCCACGGGGATGCCGGGGCCGTCGTCCTCGACCGTGACCCATGCATGCTCCGGGTCGCTCCACACTGACAGGTGTATCCGTTGGCCGGCGTGCCGGCGGGCGTTGTCGGTGAGGTTGCGCACCACCTGGTCGATGCGGCTGGCGTCGCCGACGACCCGTGCGGGCGAGATGGAGGTCGTGACGGAAAGCTCGCCGGAGGCTCTGAGCAGTTTGGCCGCACCGTCGACGATGTCGTCGAGGTCCACGTCTCCGAGGGTGAGCAGCAGGCCCTGGTCGTCGGCCTTGGCGAGGGTCAGGAGGGAGTCGACCAGGCCCTGCATCCGCTGGGTCTCAGCGCTGATCACGGTGATCAGGTCGTCGTCCGCCACCTCCGCGCCGGAATCGCCGTCGATGCGCCCGGAGCCCAGCGCGGCGATCTCGGCAGCGGCCCGGATGGTGGCCAGCGGACTGCGCAGCTCGTGGGAGGCGTCGGCGACGAACCTCCGGTTCGCGGCGTCGGCCTGCTCCAACCGACCCAGCATGCGGTTCATCGTCTCGGCCAACCGCGCCACCTCGTCCCCCGTCGACGGCACGGTGACCCGGTCGTGGCCACGGACCCGCTGGATCGTGTCGACGTCGGCGCGGATCCGTTCCACCGGACCCAATGCCCCGGTCACGACCCGGTCGATGAGGAAGATCAGCAGGGCCAGCAGCCCGATGGCTCCGATACCCAGCAGGATCACCGCGGTGCGCACCGAGTCGTCGACGTCGAGGGGCGCAGCGACGACGAGGGTGTACGGGGCACCGCCCGGCGCGCGGATGCCCTGGGCCACCACGGCGTAGGGCTCCCCCACCTCACCGGTGAGGTCGCTGGCCTGCTCGACCTCGACCGCGCCGAGGCCCGGTCGACGGGGCGTCAGTGGCTCGCGGGCTGCGTCGGGGTCCGAGAAGGCCACGACGCGACCCCCGCCGTCGATGACCTGGATCAGTGAGCCGCGGCTGGGGGTGTCCGCCAGCACCGCGGCGACGTCCCGCGGGTCCGCGGACAGGACGGCCGCGATGTCCGAGGTCTGGGAGCGCGCGGCGTCTCGCGCGCTGGCGTAGAGGCTGAGGTCGAGTGCGGTGGCGAATCCGGCGATCCCGAGCGCCATCGCGGTCACGAGCAGACCGGTCGAGAGGGTGACGATCCGTCGCCGGACCGACCACCCCGACCAAGGCGGCCACCGCTCCATCACGCCCTCCCGTCATCGATGGCTCTCGGGCCCATCATCGTGCACCGGCCACCTGCTCGTCGGCGGAGCTCGTCGTCCCCCCTTCGATGTCGGGGTCGGCCGGAGGGACTGCTTGATCGTTAGGGGGGCCTGGCGCCAGCGCGTCGGAACCGAACACCTGGTATGCCGCGCCGGCCGCCACGGCGACGATGGCCGTCGCGATGGCCAGTGAGGCCAGCACGTCGGTCATCCAGTGGTAACCGAGGTAGACCCTGCTCGCGCCCACGCCGACTCCCAGGAGCACGACGCCGGTGATGATGCCTGCTGAGCCGACGGTGCGGCCACGGAGTCCGAGTCGGTAGATGGCGACGAGCACCGCGACACCGGCGAACACCGTCGTGTTCAGCGTGTGTCCCGACGGGAAGGAGAAGGTCGTGTCCACCGATCCGAGAACCACCTCGGCGGGAGGGCGCGGGCGGGCTACCAGCGCCTTCAACCCGAGGGTCAGTGCCCCGGATGTTCCCATCGCCGCAGCGACGAGCACGGCGGCCGGCCGGTTCCGGCGGATCCACCAGAGGTAACCCAGCAGCAGGAGGGTGAGAACCCCGATGACGACCTCGCTCCCGGCGAAGGTCAGCAGGCGCGCCACGACGTCGAGAGTTGGGGTCCGGTGGTCCAGGACCCACTGGGTGACCGCGGCGTCGTGGGCGGCGAGACCCTTTCCCTCGCGGACTCCGTCGGCGATGGCGGCCACCACAGCCACGGCTGCGGTGGAGACTGCGGCCGGGACCAGCAGCGCGGCCCTGCGACCCGCCGGTGTCGCGCCCGGGCCGACCTCCGACCCCGCCGCGGCCGCGGTGCGCCGAGGGAGCCACCACCGCAGGGCCAACACGAGCACGACGAGACCCACGACGGTGAGGGTGAGCACGGTTACCGTGCCGAGGGCACCCTGTGCGGCCGACACCGACCCCCCGGCGGCGAACCCGATGAGCACGACGATCACCACCCACGTCGCGCCGCCCAGGATGTTCGCCGGGAGGAAGCGCCGGTAGGGCATCCCCACCAGGCCGGCGGTGGGCGGCACCAGCGCCCGCATCACCCCGACCCACCGACCCGCGACCACCGACCACGCCCCGCGACGCTGCACGTACTCTCGGGCCGCCTCCCACCGCGGCGCTCCGATCCGAGCCCCCACCCGGCTCGACTCCAACCTCGGACCCAGATGGCGGCCGACGGCATACCCCACGGCATCCCCCGCCACCGCGCCCACGACGGCCAGGACGATCAGCGTCACCAGGTGGACGTGCCCGTGCGACGCCAGCACCCCACCAAGGAGCAGGGCGGTCTCGCCCGGCACCACAAGACCCACCAGCGCCGAGGACTCCAGGAAGACCAGGGCGGTGACGACGAGGTAGACGGTGCTCCCCTGGAGGGACAGGACGCCGTCGATGAGGTGGGTCATCCCCCCACCATCGGGCACCCTCGCTGAACGGATGCTGAGCCCGCCCCTCTCAGCGTCGGTTCAGCCGGTGGTCGTGACGCTGTCGCCATGTTCACCAGATCAGCGCCGCCGGCGCCATCGATGTCCATCCGTCTCCTCAACCGCGTGCCGGAGGTCACGCTCTACTTCTGGATCATCAAGATCCTCGCCACCACCGTCGGTGAGACGGTCGCCGACTTCCTCAACGACACACTGGGTTTCGGGCTCTCCGGGACGAGCACGGTCATGACCGCGCTGCTCGCTGGCGTGCTGGTGGTTCAGTTCCGCGCCAAGCGCTACGTGCCCGCGATCTACTGGAGCGCGGTCGTCCTCATCAGCGTGGTGGGCACCCTCATCACAGACAACCTCACCGACGTCGCCGGGGTGCCGCTGCCGGTCACCACCGCGGTCTTCACAGTGGCCCTGGCGGGAGTGTTCCTCGCCTGGTACGCGAAGGAGGGGACGCTGTCCATCCACACCATCGTCACCGCGCGCCGCGAGGCGTTCTACTGGCTGGCGATCCTGGTCACCTTCGCCCTCGGAACTGCCGCCGGTGACCTGGTCGCCGAGACCATCGCCGTCGGGTACGCCGCCTCGGCCGCCCTGTTCGCGGTGCTCATCGCCCTCACCTACGCCGCGCACCGCGGGCTCGGCCTGGCGGCCGTCCCTGCCTTCTGGATCGCCTACGTCCTGACCCGCCCCCTGGGGGCGTCCGTCGGCGACCTGCTCGCCCAGGACCGGATCGACGGCGGGTTGGGGCTCGGGACCACGGTGACCAGCGGAGCCTTCCTGCTCGCCATCCTCGGGCTCGTGGTCTTCCTCAACCGTACGGGTGTCGACCGCACTCCTCGCGGCACGGACGTTCGCGAGCTGGCTCGCGGCTGACCATCCACCCACCCGGCCCCGGCACCCGCTCAGGGTGCCGGGGCCCAACCACGGCCCTCCCGACCAGGCGTCACAGGCTGGGCTCGAGGCGGTAACCGAAACCGCGCAGGGTCGTGATCCGCGGCGCCTGACCTCCCCGCGCGGCGGCGTCCTCCCACCGCCTGCGCAGGGCGGCAATCGTCACGTCGAGCGTCTTGGTCGACCCGAACCAGTTCTCGTCCCAGACCTCCGCCATGAGCTGCTCGCGGCTGATGGCAGTGCCGGGCCTGCGGGCCAGGGTGACCGCGAGGTCGAACTCCTTGGGCCGCAGGTCGATCTCCCGCCCGGCGAAGAGGCATCGCCGGCCGACGAGGTCGAGCACGACGTCAGCGGCGGCGATCACCTCCGCCTCGTCCGCACCGGGTGATGGTCGACGACGGCGGTGCGCTCGGATCCGGGCCAGAAGGACGCTGAGGCTGAACGGCTTGACGAGGTAGTCGTCGGCGCCGGCGTCGAGGCCGACGATGACGTCGATCTCGTCGGCGCGGGCGGTGAGGATGATGAGGAGCAGGGCGGGGTGTTCAGTCCGCAGCAGCCGGGCGAGCTCGATGCCATCGAGGTCGGGGAGACCGAGGTCGAGCAGCACGATCTGCGGCGGGTGCTCGCGTGCCGAGTGAAGCGCGTCAGCCGCGGTGGTGCTCCAGTAGACCTGGTGCCCGTGCTGCTCCAGTCCGGCGCGAAGGTGGCCTCCGATGGTGAGGTCGTCCTCGACGAGCAGCAGCGCGGGTCGTTCGATGCCGCCGATGCCGGCGCCGACGCTCCCCTCAGCATCGCCCTCCATGTCAGCAGAGAGTACGCGTGTGCCCGGCGCCGGCCGAGGGTCGGCGGCCTCGCGCGCTCACAGGTCACGCAGCTCTTCGACCGGTGGCCGCGTCGATCCGCGCGCGGCTCCGATGGCCGCACCCGCCAGGGCCGCGATGACGATCGCCGCGGTCAGGGAGAGGTAGGGCCACGGCACGGCGATGGTGGCCGGTGGAGGGTCGAAGACACCGGTGAGGACCTTGACGAGCATCCTGGAGAGACCCCAGGCGATGAAGGCACCCCCGACCAGCCCACCGACCGTGATCAGGGCCGCCTCACCGAGCACGAGGCCCCGGAGCTGGCGACGCCGCGCACCGAGCACGGGGCTGGGTCGCGATGCCGAGACCGACGCCCATCGAACGCCGGCCTCTTGGGCCTCAAAACCCCGGGTCTCCGTCGTTCCCCGACCTCTTCGACGCGGACCTCTCGCAGGTCGTGGACCTGTCCAGCGAGCGAACCCGTACCCTGCCGAAGCCGGATTTTGATCGGACGCGGTGGATCTACTGCCTTTCCGGTGGTGCTGCGCACGGCGCGTTCCAGGTCGGGGTCCTCCAGTACCTCAAGGATGACGAACGGCTGTACCCCGTGGGAGTGGCCGGCACCTCCGTGAGCGCAATCCATGCCCTCAAGATCGGCGAGGCAACCCGCAGCGCCTTCGACCAGCTGAAGACGGAATGGCTATGGCTGCGCGGGAACCAGGACATGTGGGACTACTCCCACGAGGTGATCGTCCTCGAACGCAGCCATCTACGCGAGGGCCTGGAGGACTTCGGGGTCGACCTGTCCCCAAAAGCCCTCGTCGACTCTTTCGCGGGGATCGAGAAGCCTTGGGCGCCGGTCCCGTCGGACCGGCCCGTGCCGCCGGAGCCCGTGGTCGGCTCCAGCGCGGCCGCGAACACCCTGCGGGACATCTGGATTGCCTCCATGCTGATTCCGCTCGCTCTCGACCCTGGGACCCGCGGTGTCGCTGAAGGGGTGTTGACCTTCGGTGCGCTGGGGGTGCTCCCGACGGTGCTGTCGATGGTGAATGACGTCGACAACGTCGCACGGCTCATCACCAGGGCTCAGTCCTTCCTCACCCTGGCGCCGTTGGAGCGCCGGATCAGGGGTTCCCTTGACGTCGACGCCCTGCGGGCCGGGGGCATCCCGGTCCGCCTGGTCTCGGTCGCCCTCGAAGACCGCCTCCAGCGCGTCGTAACCGAGACCGGAGACATCGTCCGGGTGCTTAACGGCGGGCCGTTCAACGTCCGGGTCTCCCGCACCAACACCCCGCTCGCGGGAACCCTTCAGAACGCCCTCGTTGGGGGCGCACTGGCCTCCGCGGCCGTCCCCCTGGCGTTTCCCCCGGTCCGGTTGGTCGACGCTGATGGACGAGCCGCGACGTGCATCGACGGCGGGGCACACGAGGCGTTTCCGGTCGACGAGGCGATCCACATCGCCGAGCATGACGTCCCTCGCGGCTCACCGGTGGGGATTCTCGCGATCGGCACGAGCCCACCGGAGCCGCACGAACGCAGAGAGATCCCGCCGGGGGCCGGACTCGTGGATCTCGGGCAGGAGGAGTTGGCCTGCGTCCAGGGCGACGTCAAGGCCAGCGATCGGCGCGAGCTCCAGCACTGGTCGGAGCGGACCGGCAATCCCGCCCTGATCATCGAGCCGTGGATCAAGGCCGGGAGCCTCGCCTCGATCGACGTGGGACGCACGCAGATCCAGCTCGTCTACGGGTGGATGCTCGCCCATGACCACATCAGCCACGCCCGGTGGGAGATCGGGGCCGAGCAGTTCGGCCGGCTCCTGACCACCGCCCACTACATCGCCAAGGGACGACTGGCGGCCTACCACCTGGAACGACAGCACGTCTTCGTCGACGAGTTCCCGCGACCGGTGTGGCTACGCGAGACGATCGAAGAACTCCGAGGCATGAAGAGACTCATAGCCGGACTGGTTCAGCGACGCACCGAGGAGGGCGGCGCCGCAGCCTTTCCGCCGCCCAATGCCCTCGAGCCGAACCCGCGATGGGTGCCCTCGTACTACACCTTCCCGGTCAGGGTCCACCACTGGTACCACGAGTTCGAACCGCACACGACCAGTGCCCCCTACCGCCACGGCACGCCGCCTGTTTGGCCGGATCCCGAGGTCCCCCAGAACCGCGGCGAGTTCCGGCCCTTCGACCAACAGTTCGTCATCGACTACCACGACCTGCACCGCTTCATCCACCGCACGAGCGCACAACGGCGCAGCGACGTCCGCGTCCTCGCCGCAGCCAGCCCCCCGACGTCCGGCCCCCCCTGGTCCTGAGCCGTCCCGCTCAGGCCCTGGCGCCTGCCCCGGACGCGAATCACGGGGAGGCGGTAATGGGCACGCACACCGAGCAGGCACAAGCGTCAGGGAGTCACACTCCGCTCGCTCACGTTGATCAGCGGCCGCCCGCAAGGACGACAGCGACCTTCCCTCCCGGCCTCCCGGCCTCCCGGCAGCTACCGGCCCGTCTTGGCAGGCATCACCCGTGGACACCTGCTAAGGGACGGCGATACGCTGAGTGATGCTGTGCGTCACCGACCAGCGCAGTGCCACGTTGACGTTAATCCCCGAGCTCGACTCCGACGGCGCGATCGTTTCACTGCGCCCTCCTCCCGGTGTCGGTGCCCTGGCAAGGCCCGCGGGGCTCGCCCTCAGCGACAGCCGAATCGTCATCTGCGACACCGGCCGGGACCGCTTGGTGGTCTGGGAGGCGACCACCCACACATGGCACGTCGTGACACCGTCCTCGCCGTCGGGCGAGCTGCGCAAACCGTTGGCAGTCGCGCCGACACCGGGCGGGGGGGCGTACGTCGCCGAGGCCAGCCGAGTCCTTAAGGTCGCGGACCTGTCATCGGGTGACGGCGGTGGTGCTGTCGACGTCGACGTCGCGGCACGGGGGGTTCGGCGGGTGGTTGGGCTCGCCCTCACGCTCGGCGGAGCCTTGGCGGTGGCACGCGCCGACGGCACTGTGGGGTTCTCCCACGACGAGGGCGCCACGTGGAGCGAGGTCTCGCTGCCGGGCGCACGGATCACCGGCATGTGCGCCTTCGGGGAGGGAGTCGTCGCCGCTGACCTGGCCGGCCGCGCGGTGTGGTCGGTCGCAGAGACCGGTGCACCCGTGATGCTTCTGCGGGAAGGGGACGGCCTCGCGCTACCGTCCGCGGTCGCCGCGGTGCCCGGCGCCCCGCAGGAGCTCGTCGTCGCCGACGCGGGGTGGAACCGGCTGCGACGCTACGCCCTCCTCGGCGGCGGGGCGGTCGCAGCGGAGTACGTCAACGGCCGCCGCGCGGACGGCTCGTTCCGCTTCGACCGGCTCGGCGGACTTGCGTCCGGCACCCTGGCTGGAGGCACGCCGTGAGCGACTCCTTGCGGATCCTGACCTACAACGTGCAGTGCCGCTCCTGGGCCATGGAGGTCGGCGCGGACTGGTCGATCCCCCCGAGCAAGACCGCGGAGAAACGCGCCGAGACCATCAGCGAGAACCTCCTCTCCAGCCCGCACGACTACGACGTAGTCTGCCTCAACGAGGTCTTCGACGAGGACGCGCGCGCGGTCTTCGCCGGCAACCTGCTCGGCCGCTGGCCCTTCGCCGTGCTGAAGGCCGACTTCCTTGACGTCGAAGTCGCCTGGCCCGGGAAACCTGTGGTGGGGATCAACCCCCTCGCCCTGGCCCTGAACCTCAGCGGTGCAAGCTTCTTCGCCGGGTGGGCGACCCTCGGAAACCCGAAACTCGAGGACTCCGGACTCATGCTGTTCTCGCGGTGGCCGTTCGCCCTGCAGCCGCTCACCGACCAGCTGCTCAGCCTCCTCGACCCGTTCGCCGTCTCCGAACTCACGCCGCTGGGCTTCCCCACGCTCGGATTCATGCCGTACGACGACAGCACCGGCGCCGACGCCTGGGCGGCCAAGGGACTCCTCTACGCCCGGATCGAACGCGACCCAGCGCACACCTACCACCTGTTCGCCTCTCACACCCAGGCGGACAGCAGCCGGGTCAGCGAGAACGAGACCGTGCGGGCCAGACAGTTCCTGGACGCAGGTGACTTCGTCGTGGAGTCGGTCGGCGGGAGCATCGGCAGCGAACACGTCTTCCTCCTGGGCGACCTCAACATCGCCGGAGGCCAAACCAACGTCCCGCTCGACGCGACCACCGCTGAATGGTCCCACCGGTTCGCCTCCCCTGGCGTGTTCGCCGACGACATGATCGACGTGTGGGGACGAGAACAGTGCCCCGGAGGCACCCCGCCGCTCCCGGACGGCACACCGCAGGGGCCCTACGGTCCGCGCGACACCGGCCCCACCGCCCAGGTCGTGTACCCACCCCCGTCGCAGCGGCTCGACTACCTGTTCCGTTCCAAGAGCAGTGAACTCGTCGCGCAGCACGTATACGTGAACCACGCGCTCGCCGAGCTGCCCCCGGGCAGCGAGGGGCTCGGATACCTCTCCGACCACCGACCCCTCGGTATCGACCTCTTCCCCCGGCATCCCGACAACTCGCCCGACCGGCCAGTACTGGTCGACGCGGACCCGGACTACCACGACACCAACGAGCTGTTCGACGCCCAGGTGCGCTGGTACCGCATCGACCGCCACGGCACGTACAACCTCTGGTTGCTCAGCGACCAGGACGTGCGCCACGAGGTCTACCTCGACACCGACCTGAGCCGACCCCGTCAGCAGTACCGGGAGGAGTTCGACCCCGACCGGGGCCCGAAGTTCGTCATCCCCTCGGCACCCTTCCTCATCAAGGTGTTCCTGGGCTCCCGCAAGAGCGAGGGAAGCTACGAGCTGCGGGTCCACCGGCACGAGGGCACCTCCCCGCACGAGGCCATCGACCTCGTTCCGGGGCAGACCTACGACGGCGCCTTCCCCGCGAGCCAGCTGCTCGACACCGACACCGCGTTCGCACCGTGGGACGACACCGACAGCATGTGGTTCATCCTGGACACCACCCGCCTGGACGTCGCCGGTCCCATCGGGCTGTCCGTCACGGTGACCCCCCGCGACCACGCAGCCACCGGATGCCGCGTCACGGTCGGCCTCCAGGACGGCGGGCCCCCCCTGGTCCTGGTCGAGGAGGGATCCTCCGATGGTGACCCGGTGACCGTGAAGTGGGAAGCGAAGCCCGAGCAACGCTGCTACGTCACAGTCACCCGCGGGGACACCGCCCGAGTCCCGCTCACGTTCGACATCACCGCCACCACATCCGTCACGCTCTTCCTCGGCGGCACCACCGGGCTGCCGCAGCTCGTGTGCGTCGAGGAGACCTCGGGGTGGGGCTCGGACGACATCTCCTTCAGGCTCGAGGCCGATGGTGTCCTCGTCCGCGCGATCAGCAACGATCAGGTCGGGGACATGGACGAGGAGGACACCCGGGACCTCGGGTCATGGCTCACGGATCCGGTCGCGTACTCCACCGCACTCACCGCAACCGTCACCGAGGAGGACGACATCGACCCAGACGACGTCGGCGCCCGCACGGTGCCGCCACTGCCCGATGGGCCGCTCACCACAGGACCCCTCGCACCAGGCGTCGCAATCACCCAGGTCAACCCGGACCAATCGGTGCGGATCAGCACCACGGTCGACGTCGACGACGGGCACTACGAGTTCCGGCACACCCTCTCGCGCTGGCACGAGCAGGCGTAGTCAAAACCGAATCGCTGACATCGGTCATGAGAGTGGCGCCCGCCCAAGCGCCGACCAAGTTGTCACTGACCAAGCGGAGCAGAACTCCCGGTTCGGACCTCGACGAAGATGGGAAAGAGCTCTCTGAGTGCACTGCGCTTGAGGAGCCCTCCCACTATCGGCTGCACGGGTACGGAGGCGGTGTGGTGGTTGTTGCCCCGCTGGACACCCCCTGGGCCCTGGCCCGACGCATTAGCTTCACATCGCCGACATCTCAATGTCGGCCCCTCACGCGGGACGCGCAGACCGTCCCCTGCCCAGTCCAAGTTCTGCCCGGAGCCACCACTGCCAGACAGGCCCATTCCAAAATCGGACAGGTCGTTGGCCCGTTAGTCGGAACAGAACGGTCCGCCCTGCTTAGCGGCCCACGCGCCGGGATTCCCGACGATCTCGAAGCCCAGACACGCCACGCCCGAGTCCTGAAAGCCCGCGGCGTCGAGGAGGGCGCGGCCAGCATCCCCATAGCTCAACGCCGCGAACGGCAGGTCCTGCAGTGACTCACGTCGCACGCACCACAGGCCATTGGACGACTCGCCACACCAAGGGACCTGCGCATCGGGTCTACCGACCGCATCAGCCACCCATACCTGCAGGGCCAAGCGTGCTTCTTCTGGTGTTGGGCCCTGCGCAGGGGCTGCGCCGATCCACGTCCGGGGCGTCACGATCCACTCCGCCACGTCCTGAAGTGGTGGGACCGGGGAGAGCACGACGCCAACGACCAGGCTCGCCCCAGAAACCACCCAAACCTTGGCTGCACCTGACATGGTCCCTGCGACGCTCGGCCCGGAGGCGGCGCCATCTCGGAACCAGTCAATCACCCGTTGAACCGCGGCGCCGAGCCCGACCAACCATGCCCACAACACCGCGAGCGCCGCGTGATCGCCCCGCCGCTTGGCCACGGACTCGCGCTCACGAGCCCATCGGGAAAGCCGTACGGCTGCCTGGCGTGGCCGAACACTAGCCGCCTCGACCAGAATGACGTCCGAACCGAGGACCCGGTCGTGCAATGGTCGGCGATCCGGAGGCAATGCGGCGGCCAACCAGCCCAGCCCGAAGACTGTCAGCACCAAGTACCCGGGACCGGCCCGGAGCAGAGCCCAGGCCAGGGTCACCTCCCCCTCGAGGCGCACCACCCGCAGACCGAGCAGAGCCTTGCCGAGGCTCGCCCGCAGCCGCCAGGTCGCGAGCCCCTGGTAGACGACGAAGAGCACGATCGGCACGGCAGGCGAGAACGGCTGAGGCAGGAACGCACAGACCGCTGCCACCACGACGAGGTCGACCCCCGCCGCCCCCATCCGGGTCCTCAACGGCGCACGCAGCCGGCCCGCACTCGGCTCGCGCAAGGGCACCTGCTGATCCAAGGAGACACCTCCTCCCATCACCATGGTCCCACCGCGGCAGTGGGCTTGCTGACGACGTCGCCCAGGCCCTCGAGTCGCTTTCCAAGTGGGGATCGGCGCTGGCCCGTATATCAAGGGCATTGGTGGCCTCCTCGTCGCCGCGAGCCGGACGCGTCCTGGGCCGAAACTAGTTGGCCCGCCGGGATTCGCGCTCCAGGGTCACGTTGGAGCGCCTCGTGCGCTGGTTCGACTTCCGGATTGGCGTTACTCGCAGCCCACGCCGTCACCGTCGCGGTCGAGCTTCTTGGCGTAGCCGGGGTCACCCCGATAGATCGGTGCAGCGCCGTCGGCGCCTACCGCTGAGCAGTTCTCGTAGTAGACGCTGGGACTGCTGCACCAACAGGTGCCATCTGATCTATCGTGCCGAAGGTCCGCTGCCCCAAACGACGGGCAGCCCTTTCCTGGGCGCAGTGGGTTACCCCAAAGCCCGCCGAGAAGGCCGCGTCCCACCTCGGCCAGGGACAGGGCGCGCACCGTGAAGGCTGTGGCAGAGTCGAGCTCGACAAGGGTCGGTCCCCCTCCCCCATCCACCGGTGCGCCGCTGCGCGAAAGTTCACGTCGGCGCTGACCACGCCTGCACATCGTGTTCTAGGTCGATGTTGACTGGGACCAGCGCCCCCGGTCTCTCTCGGTGCTCCAGCGCATCGTCCACCCAGTCATTCCGCTGCGAGGCATGGGTACTCACCCATTCGACCGACCGGACAGCCCCGCAGATCAGGCGTCGACCCGGCCTTCAGCCTCACTAAATGGTGCGGCAGTCCCGGATGGCCAAGTAGTCGCTTGGTGTGCTCGCAAACGTCGTTGTCGCCCTACCCTTGGGCCATGGCCCACAGCACGCGTGTCCGTCGGTCCGCCTCCTCACGCCGCGTCGGCGTCGTTACCTCCTCTCGTCCCGACCCCGCCGCCTGGAAGACCGCTCTCGACCTCGCGGGCGGGGATGCCCGCCGCCTCCTCGTTCTCTCCCCGACCGAAATCCTTATCGAGCGCACCGCCCACCACCCCTGACCCCGCGATTGCCCGAGGCGCCACGGGTACGGGGTTGCGTCTCGGTCAATCGCGGCGGTATGCAGCAACTCGCGGTTCGCTCCGGATGGCCCGTTCGAGAAGTTCCGGCGGTTCCAATCTCGCCTGCCCGTGCTGGGCGAAACTGACATAGTTGCCCAAACTCGACGCCCGCAATCCCGGCTCTGTCATC
>JBBSQC010000066.1:0-12321 GCA_038258215.1 Actinomycetales bacterium
GCCTTCCAGCGCGGCGACATCCATCTGGCGTGGATGGGCGGTCTGACCGGGGTCCAAGCACGTGAGCTGGTGCCGGGCGCCGACGCGATCGCCCAGCGCGACATCGACGCCGACTTCCACACCCTGTTCATCGCGACGAGGGACTCGGGTCTCGAGCCGTTCGACGACGTCTCCGGGCTCAGCTCGCTGCGGGGGAGCAGCCTGACCTTCGGCAGCGAGACGTCCACCTCGGGCCGGCTGATGCCGGAGTACTTCCTCGACCAGGCCGGAGTCGCCATTGACGAGCTGTCTGGAGAACCCGGCTACTCGGGCAGCCACGACGCCACGATCGAGGCGGTCGCCAGCGGCGCCTTCGAGGTCGGTGCGGTCAACGAGCAGGTGTGGACCGCTGCCCAGGAGGCCGGCGAGGTCGACCTCAGCGGGGTCCAGGTCCTCTTCCGGACCCCCGGGTACGCCGACTACCACTGGCTGGTGCGTCCCGACATCGATGAGGCGTACGGCGAGGGGACCCGTCAGGCCGTACTGGACCTGATCCTCGGCCTGGATGTCGAGGAGCCGGCCGACGCCGAGATCTTGGAGCTCTTCGGAGCCGAGACCTTCGTGGAGGCCGACAACGCGGCGTACGACGACCTCGAGGACGTCGCCCGCTCGCTCGGTCTGGTGACGTGACGGCGGTCGGTCCGGTCCTGTCGCTGCATGGTGCGAGCCTCGTCGTCGGGGGTCATGCCGCGCTCGACGGGGTAGACCTCGAGGTCGCCACCGGGGAACGGGTGGCGCTGCTCGGTGCCAGCGGTGCCGGCAAGTCCACCCTGCTGCGCCTGCTCGCCGGCGCGGTGGCGCCGAGCGCCGGGGAGGTGCGGGTGCACGGAGTGGCCCTCGCCGGGCTCGCCCGCCCAGAGAGACGCCGGATGCTGGGCCGCGTTGCCAGCCTCACCCAGGACCTCGCCCTGATCGAGCAGGTGCGGGTCCTGCACAACGTCAACGCAGGCCGGCTCGGCGCCTGGTCGGTGTCGCGCGCGCTGCGGGCGCTGGTGACCACGCGACCCGACGCGGTCGCGACCGATGCGTTGGCGCAGGTCGGTCTGGGCTGGGCCGCCCACGCCCGTGTCGAGCACCTCTCCGGCGGGGAACGTCAGCGAGTCGCCCTGGCCCGCCTCCTGGTGCAGGACGCCGACGTCGTGGTGGCCGACGAACCGGTCTCGAGCCTCGACCCCACCACGTCGGCAAGGGTGCTGGGCCTGCTGTGCCGCCCCGGCCCGTCGGGCGAGGGCACGGCGGTGGTGAGCCTGCACCAGCCTGAGCTGGCCCGCGACCACTTCACCCGTGTGGTCGGCCTGCGCCACGGCCGGATCACCCTCGACGTCCGAGCGCGGGACCTGCGCACGACACACCTCGACGAGCTGTACGCCGCGACGTGAGCACGGTCCTCGACCCGGGCCCCGCAACCCGCGACGACACCGGAACGGGCGCCCACCCGCGTCGCGGGGTCACCCGCGGCCTCGTGCTGCGCCGGCGGATGCTGCTGATCCTGGGCGTGGTGGCCCTGGTCGTGTGGGCATGGGTCCGTGCGCAGCCCGAGGACGGACAGGTGGTCAACGGCAGCGCCGGTGCGCTGCTGGGCGACCTCGCGGCGCGTGCGCTCTCACCGCGTCTCGACGGGACGTTCCTGCAGCTGGTCGGCGAGGCGACACTGGTGACGCTGGCCTTCGCGGCCCTCGGCACCGCTGGGGCTCTCGTCCTCGGGCTCGTCGGCGGGCTCGTCCTCAGCGACGCGGCCTGGCCCGGGCACGTTCCTCCCGCCTGGCGCGCGCTGCGGTCGGTGCTGCGGGCCGGCCTGGTGGCGCTGCGCTCCATCCACGAGCTGGTATGGGCGCTGCTGCTGGTCAGCGTGCTCGGCCTGGACCCACTGGTGGCTGTCCTGGCGCTGGTCATCCCGTTCGGCGCCCAGACCGCACAGGTGTTCGCCGACACCATCGACGGCGCCGACACCGGCCCGTACCTCGCGCTACGTCGTGCCGGTGCCCCGCAGGTATCAGCCCTGGTCTACGCCCTGGTGCCGGCCGCGTCGCGGGGGATGCTGTCCTACTCCTTCTACCGCTTCGAGTGCTCGGTCCGCTCGACGGTGCTGCTCGGCTTCGTCGGCGCCGGCGGGATCGGCCAGGAGCTGGTGGTGAGCCTCCAGTCCCGCAACTGGGAGGAGGTCTGGACCCTCGTCTACGTCCTGCTGCTGCTCTCCGCGGCCGTCGAGACATGGTCTGCCCGCGTGCGCCACGAGGTCGCCGGCACCACTGCCCCACGCGGTACGGGGCGTCGTGCTGGCCCCGAGGTGGATTCCGTGGAGCGCGCCGAACGGGCAGCTGATGCTGAGGGGACGGTCGCCGCGGTGGTCGCGGGCGGGCCACGCCGCGCGTCGGTGAGCAACCGTCGCCCGTGGACGCGGGCCACGGTCTACCTGCTCCTCCCCACGCTGGTGGGGGCCTGGTGGGTCAGCGGGTTGTCGCTCGCGGGCCTCTCCGACCCACTGACCTGGCAGCTCACGCGCGAGTTGTTCGCCGATCTCGTGCCTCCGGGGCTCCCGGAGGGCGGTCTCACCGCTCTGCTCGACGCCGTCGCAGACACCGTGGCGATGGCTGTGCTGGCCATGACCCTGGCCGTGGGGGTCACGGTCGTGGTCGGCCCGTGGGCGGCGGGTCGGACTGCGGCCCGGTACCCGGCACGGCTGGTCCTGCTCGTGCTGCGCTCGGTGCCGCCGACCGTGTGGGCGGTCCTCGCGCTGTTCGTGCTGCTGCCTGGTGTGCTGCCCGGTGTCCTGGCCCTCGGCCTCTACGCCTCGGGGATCCTTGGTCGGCTCGTCGCCGAGGCATGGGAGTCGCAGGACCACACGGCGGCTGCTGCGCTCGAGCGTGCGGGAACCCCGCGGTGGATCGCCAACCTGGCCGCGGTCCTTCCCGGGTCCACCCACCATCTGCTCACCTACACCCTGTACCGCTTCGAGGTCAGCATCCGCGACACGACGGTGGTCGGGGTGGTCGGGGCTGCCGGGCTGGGAAGGTTGTTCGCGGAGAACCTCTCCTCCTTCCGGCTCGCGGTGGTGGCTTCGCTCCTGCTGGCCTCCTTCCTGCTCAGCGCAGCCGTCGAGCACCTCGGACGAAGGCTGCGCCGCTCGCTGGGGACCTGACCGACCACCGAGCCCTCGTCTCGCGACTTTGGCGACTTCGTTGCCACGGGGCTCGCTTCGCGATGACCACTCCAACGGCGTGATGACGGTACGTCGCGCTCGTCGGGTCTGCACCACCTCGGGAACCTTCGGGGGTCCTCAACGGCATCCGTGACCATCGGGCGCGAAGCTCGTCCGGTCTGACGGGCGACCAGGGATTTTGCGCGACGTGGCGAAGCGCCGTGGAGCACCCGGAGGCTGCAACCTCGTGCGGTCCAACAACCACGGCAGCGAGACCGTGCCGACGGTCCGGGTCGGGCCACGGACTCCGCGGCCGGTCCTCGGCGCTGCCGGACTTCGACAGGCTGCGGCTGACGACGCACCCGATCCCGTTCTGGGGAACCGAGCGTGCTCGTGGCCGATCAGCTACCGGCATGCTCTGTGGACCCATCGCGACGAGAGGGGACGGTCCAGGGGCCTGGCGACCGGCTCTGGCCTTAGGCCGTCGTCTTGGCACGTAGGGCGGGGACGGTGCGGGACAACCAGCTGACGAGGGGTCCGAGGAAGAGGATCGCGACGATCGTGGCAGGACCGACCGCTGCGCCGCATACCCAGCCGACGAGCGCCCCGCCAACCTGGACCACCGAGTAGCTCCAACGGAAGTGGATCGGCGGGTCCAAGGTGATCGCGGCCGCTTCGATGGGACCGGCGCCGGCGTCCGCGGCGAGATAACCGGCGACCCCGATAGTCAGCACCAGCAGCCTCGGAAAATTTGCCGGGGGTAGTCCGGGTGCGCATCTGTCCGTCCAGGGTCGACCGAGGACGTCGACTCCTGCGGGTCCCGCCCCAGGACAAGGTCAACGCCGCATGCTCGGCCGACCCCGAAGCGACCGGCCCGTGGATCCAGGCTCCAAGCCTGCAGTCACCGACCTGCGGGTGGGGCCCCCGGCTGCCTGTGTCGCCCGCCACCCGCCACCCGCCACCCGCCGTCCGCCGCTACCGCCGTGAGGTGTTGGTTCTTCGGGTGTGGTGATCACTCCGGGCTGTCGTCCGGAGCCCTGGCGCTACGTCGTTGCTGAGGCGTCACTGAGGTCCGTGTACGGTCTATTCGCTGCTGTGCGGCACGCGTTAGGGTGACGACCGCGACCGACCCGCCCAGGACGAGCGCGAAGCCTGCCGGGCCGATCGCGGTGGCGGTGTTGGCCAGCCAGTTCTGTACCGACGCTGCGGCCTCGATCACGGGGTCCTCGGTGGGAGCTCCGCGGAGCACGCGGATCTCCCACCAGCCGTAGTAGGCGACGTAGGCCCCCACCGTCAGCAGCAGCAGCCCACCCGCGGTGGGCACTATCCGGCCCACCCGGCGAGCGCCGCGGACCAACGACTGCTGGGCCAGCGCCACGGCCAGCGCCGCGGTCCCGACTACCAGACCCATCCCGGCCGCGTAGAGGAGGAACAGGCCGGCGCCGGCGAGCAGCGAGTCGGCGCGGAAGGCCGAGACCACGACAGCCAGGAACGGGGCGATCGTGCAGGTCAGGCTGGCCAGCGCGTAGGAGACCCCGAAGCCGACCATCGACCGCCACGAGCGGGTGACCGGGGCGCTCCCACGTGAGCGCGCCCGGGGGACGGCGATGCTGCGCCCCGTGACCAGCCACAGCCCGACTCCGAGGATGGCGAGCCCCACGACGAGGCTGAACCACGGCAGGTAGCGCTGTGCCGAGTTGGCGACCGGGGCCACGACCAGGCCGAAGACGGCGAAGACGGTGGTGAACCCGAGCGTCATGGCCGCGGTCATCGTCAGTGCCCGCGCGACCGCGACGGTGCGACTCGGCTGGTCGCCGGTGACCAGGAGGGTCAGGTAGGCGGGCAGGAGAGCGAAGCCGCAGGGGTTGAGCGCGGCGAGCATGCCCGCCCCGAGGGCCAGCGTCGCGCTCGCGGTCAGCACGTCACCCGGCGAGCTCTGCCACCTGGGCGGAGAGCTCCTCGTCGTCCAGGTAGCCCTCCGTGACGACGGCGCCGTCGGCGTCGAGGATCACGTAGGTGCTCTGGGCGGTGACGCCGAAGTGTCGCCAGGTGCCACCCTCCTCGTCGATGAGGTGCGTCGGGCCCTCGACCTGGCCGGCGAAGTCCTCGATGTCGGCCCGGTCTGCCAGCCCGCCGACGCCGACCACGTTGACCCGGCCGTCGTACTGCTGGGCGATCTCCTCGACCTGTCCCGCCTGGGCCTGGCAGGTGGGGCACCAGGGCGCCCAGAACCACAGGACGGTGGGCTTCCCGGCGAGCTGCCGGCCGTCGTACGCCGTGCCGTCCAGGCGCTCTGCGGTGAAGTCGAGACTGGCCCCGTCCGTGCCCGACCCGGTTCCCCCCTCGGCCTCGTCGGCGGTGGCGGCGCAGCCGCTCACGAGCAGGATGACGGCCAGCAGCAGCCCGATGATGTTCCGCGGGCGCATCGCGCCCTCCTTCGTGGTCGTCATGCCCAGTACCGCTCGCGTGGCGTGGGCGGACCGTCGTGCCGACGACCCCCGCCTGTCACGAGGTTACGGTGGCCCCCATGAGCGAACACCCGGATCGCCCCCTGGCCAGTCTCGACCACGCGGCCAGTCCGGACGGCCCCCGGCGGCCCGGCTTGCTGGTGTTCGACGTCAACGAGACGCTGTCGGACATGTCGCCGATGACGACGAGGTTCGAGGACGTCGGCGCGCCCGCCCACCTGGCAACCACCTGGTTCGCGACCCTGCTGCGGGACGGCTTCGCGCTCACCGCTGCTGGTGCCAGCGACTCATTCGCCCGGCTCGCCGCCGACGCCCTGCGGGTCAGCCTGCACGGCCTGCCGCTGGACCGCGGTGTCGAGGAGGCGACCGCCCACGTCATGGAGGGGTTCGCCGGTCTGCCCGTGCATGACGACGTCCCCGAGGGCATCGCGACCCTGGACGGGCTCGGGATCCGGCTGGTGACCCTCAGCAACGGCTCGGCGTCCGTGGCGGAGGCGCTCTTCGAGCGCGCTGGCGTCCGGCGCCACTTCGACCGGCTGCTGACGGTGGAGGACGCCGGCCACTGGAAGCCGGCTCCTGAGGCGTACGCCTACGCGTTGCATGAGTGCGGGGTCGACCCGGAGGACGCGATGCTGGTCGCGGTCCATCCCTGGGACATCGACGGCGCGTCCCGCGCCGGCCTCTCGACAGCCTGGCTCGACCGGACCGGCGCCCCCTATCCCGCGTACTTCCGGGCCCCTGACCTCCGGGCGGGGTCCCTCGTCGACCTCGCCGACCAGCTGCGCTGAGCGGGTGCACGACGAGGGGCCGCCCGGACGACGTCGTCGTTCGGGCGGCCCCTCGGCTTCGTCGAGCAAGAGGGCTCTCGATCAGATCGCAGGGGCGGCGGGGAGGTCGAGGTCGGTCTCCACGAAGTGGTTGAAGTAGTTCGTGAACAGGTTCAGGGTGACGTGGGTCGAGAGCTCGGTGAGCTGCTCGTCGGTCCACCCCGCGTCCAGGGCGGCCTGCCAGGTGGCGTCCTGGACGGCGCCGGTGCTGGTGGTGTACTCACGGGCAAGGGTGAGCAGCGCGTCCAGCTTGGTGTCGAACTCGGCCGCGCCGCGGCGTACGGCGATCATGTCGTCGTCGCTGAGCCCGGCTGCCTTGCCGCCGCCGGTGTGGGCGGCCTGGCAGTAGTTGCAGTTGTCGGCGTTGCCAACGGCGAGCGCGATGGCCTCCTGGGTGCGGGGGTCGAAGGAGCCGTAGTCGGCGATGACCTGCTGGAGGGCGATGTAGGCCTGGAGCACGACGGGCGAGTGGGCCATCTCGCCGTGGATGTTGATGACCTTGCCGAACTTCGCCTCGAGCGACTTCAGCTCGTCGCGGCTCTGCTCGGGGGCGCTCTGGGTGGTGTGCACGGGGATGCGGGCCATGGTGGATCTCCTCTACGTCGCGGATGTGCTGACGCGGGTAGAAGCGACCCGCACCCCGCTGGCGTCCCGGACTGTCACCTAGGCGACACTGTTGCTCATTTCATGGGCGCGGGGCTCTGGGACACGCACGGGGCTCGTGCGACAGACAGGGGAGCTGATGCGCAGACGTGACGAGCAGTCGGCCGCCTTCCGCGACGCCCTCTGGGTCTCGCGGTGCGTGGGTCACGCGGCGTCCACCCCGTTGCGGCCCGACGACGTCGAGGAGCTGGCTCGCTTCATCGACATCCGGAAGCTGGCCGCGGGCGAGCCGCTCCAGCGCGCGGGGGAGGTCCCGGAGGCGGTGTGCATCGTGCGCGACGGGTGCCTGGAGCTGGCGGTGCAGGGTGCTGGTGGACGGATGGTCATCCAGACGCTGCGCGCAGGGGACATCGACGGTGACATCCAGATCCTGCTCGGGGTCCCGATGCCCTACGAGACGCGGGCGACCACCGAGACCACCTGCCTGATGGTGGGGCGCAGCCAGTTCGAGGAGCTGCTGGCCACGCATCCCCAGGTGTCGCGGCGGTGGCTGACCAGCGTCTCCCAACGCCTCGCGCGATCGCACTCCCGGTTGACCAGCCTCCTCGGACAGCCGCTGGAGGCCCAGATCGCCCAGCTGCTGCTGGAGGAGCGCGTCGACGAGGTGGTGTCCCTGCCGCAGACCACGGTGGCCGCGCTGCTCGGTGTGCGCCGTCCCTCGGTGAACCGGGTGCTGCGCAAGCTCGCGCGCGACGGTCTGGTCGAGATCGGATACGGGACCGTGAAGGTGCTGGACCCCGCGGCGCTCGCCGCGATCAGCGACGGGCCGTGAGCGCGGGTCGTCCCCCGGTCGTCAGGCGTCGGCGCCCGAGAGCACGTGGCAGATCCCGGTGTGAGGACAGTCCGCCGGATCGAGGCGCTCGCTGCGGGTGAGGAGGCGCTCCAGGTCGGTGGCCAGCGCAGCGAGCTCGCGCTGGCGGGTGCGCAGCTCGTCGAGCCTGGCTGCGAGCAACGCGGTGACGTGGGAGCAGGGCACCTGGCCGCCGGCGCGCAGGTCGAGGATGCTGCGGATCTCGGCGAGGCTCAGCCCGGCGGACTGGCCGGCCCGGATGAACCCCAGACGGTCCAGCGCGGCGTCGTCGTAGACGCGGTACCCGTTCGCCTCCCGGCGGGCCGGAAGCAGCAGCCCCTGTCGCTCGTAGAACCGGATGGTCTGGCTGGGCAGGCCCGCCGAGGCGGCCAGCTCTCCGATCAGCATGACCCGATCCTAGACCTTGACCTTCTACCCGAGATCAAGGTTTACGGTCGGGCCATGGACATCGAGCTGCTCTACTTCGACGGTTGCCCCAGCTGGAAGCTCGCGGACGAGCGCCTCGCGCAGATCTCGGCCGAGCGGCCGGACGTCCACGTGAGCCACCACCTCGTCGACACCGTCGAGGAGGCCAGGCGACGGGGGTTCCACGGATCGCCGAGCATCCTGGTCGACGGCGTCGACGTCTTCGCCGACGCCGACACCGGGGTCGGCCTGTCCTGCCGCGTCTACCAGACCCCCGACGGACCGGCCGGTGCGCCGACGCTCGAGCAGGTGCGCGCGGCCCTGTCGCGTGGGTGAGCGTGCCCCCGGTCTGGGGTGGGTCGCGCTCGCCGGTGGTCCCGGTCGGTGCTGCGGTCTCCCCTTGCTCGGGACGTTCGGTCTGCTGGGATTCGTCGCCGGCCTGTCGTCGGCCAGCTGGACCCTGATCGGTCTCGGGGCGGCTGACGTGATGCTCGGCGCCTGGCAGGCCCTCCGCACCCAGGACCACCCCCCGGCGAGCAGGCCGGTCGGTGAACCGACCGCGAGCACGACCAAGACCGACGAGGCCCGGACCGGAGCCCGCATCGTGCGAGAGGAAGAAACGTCATGACCAAGAGCCAGGACCTGATCGTGATCGGCGCCGGGATGGCCGGCGTCTCCGCGGCGAACAAGGCCGCCGCCCAGGGCTGGGACGTCGCGATCGTCGATGCGCTTCCCTACGGCGGGACCTGCGCTCTGCGGGACTGCGACCCGAAGAAGATCCTGCGCCGAGGTGCCGAGCTCGTCGACGGTGCGCGACTCATGCGCGGCAAGGGCATCGACGACACGGGGTTGTCGGTCAGCTGGGGTGACCTGATGAGGCACAAGCGTGGCTTCACCGACCCGCTCCCCGAGAGCCTGGAGCGCGACCTGGCCGGTCGCGGTGTCGAGACGCTGCACGGCCGCGCGAGGTTCACCGGGGAGAACCGGCTCGAGATCGACGGCCGTGAGTTCGGGGCCGGTCATTTCCTGATCGCCACGGGCGCCCGTCCCCGCCCGCTCGACTTCGCCGGCCACGAGCACCTGATCGACAGCACCGACTTCCTGGACCTGGAGACGCTTCCCGCCGGGATCCTGTTTGTCGGCGGCGGGTTCATCTCCTTCGAGTTCGCGCACATCACGGCACGTGCCGGGAGCTCGCCTATGGTCGTCGACCGCGGCGAGCGACCGCTGAAGGTGTTCGACCCGGACCTGGTGGACCTCCTGGTCGGGCGCAGCGCGGACGTCGGGATCGACGTACGGACCTCCACCACGATCGCCGCGGTCGAGAAGACCGGGGACGGCTACCTCGTCACACTCGAGCGCTCCGGACGCCACGAGACCGTGGAGTGCGACCTCGTCGTGCACGGCGCCGGTCGGACCCCCGAGCTGGCCGATCTCGAGCTCGACGCGGCCGGTGTGGCGTGGGGCGAGCGCGGGGTGATCGTGGCCGGGCGCCTGCAGAGCACGACGAACCCCGCGGTGTATGCGGCCGGCGACTCGGCCGACAGCCCCGGGATGCCGCTGACGCCGGTGGCGGTGTTCGAGGGCAAGGTGGCGGCGTCCAATATGGTCGAGGGGGCCACGACGGTGCCCGACTACGGCGGGGTGCCGACCGCGGTGTTCACCATCCCTGAGCTTGTCCGGGTGGGTCTGCTCGAGCAGGAAGCCAGGGACCGGGGGCTGGACGTCGACGTCCGGTACAGCGACACGAGCGGGTGGTACTCCAACTACCGGGTCGGGGAGACGGCCGCAGCCGCCAAGATCCTGGTCGACAGGTCCAGCGACCGCGTCCTGGGCGCGCACCTGCTCGGGCCTGAGTTCGGCGAGCTCGTCAACGTCATCGGGCTGGCCATGAAGCTCGACCTGACGACGCGTCAGCTGAAGTCGATAACCGCCGCCTACCCGGCCGTGGGATCGGACCTCGGCTCCCTGCTGTAGCCCACGTCAGCGGGAGGGTCCCCGGGCTCCGCTCGTGGACGGCGGGCCGTGACCACGACCATCATCGCGAGACCGGCTGCGGTGGCGGTCGCGATGAGGGCCCAGGGGTAGCCGATCCGTGGCGCCGCGAAGGTGAGCAGGTAGGGCACGACGAGTCCGGCGTAGGCGAGGCTGTAGAAGATCGAGACGACCGCACCGAGCTCGTCGGGTGCTGCCCCCTCCTCGACCTCGCGCAGTCCTGTGCTCAGGCAGAGGCCGTACCCGGCCCCGAGCAGCGCGGCGGCGGCGGCCGCCGCGACCAGGCCCGGCCGTGCGGTGGCGTACGCCGAGGCCAGGCAGCCGAGCACGACCACGGCCAGGCCCACGGCCGCGGCCGCGCGCCCGTCGCCGTGGCGAGCAGTGGCGGCGGCGTGCAGTCGACGTCCCGCCGACTGCACGCCGTAGCCGGTGGCCAGCGCGAGAGCGGCGAGCAGACCGGGGACGGCGATCTGCAGCCCGGGGATCCGGCCCACCGCGTGGGCCGGCAGCGTCGTGAACGCCAGCGTCACGCTCCCGAAGACCCACGGCGCGAGGGGCAGCGTAAGGCCGCGGAAGTGGGCGGTGCGCGCTGATGTCGGCCACAGCGGGGCCGGCGGACGAGGTTCCCGGGGACGGGTCTCCTGCGCGCGGGGGAGGGTCACCAGGGCCAGCGCGGTGAGCGCCAGGTGCACCAGGTAGGGCAGCAGGACCGGCGCTGGAGCCCACTGGGCCAGGACCCCCGCGACCAGCGGGCCGACGCCGAACCCGGCGGTGAGCGCCAGACCCGCGCGACGGGCACCCGTGCCAGGCCCCGCGTCCTCCGACAGCTCCTTGACCCAGGCGGTGCCGACGGCGAAGACGGTGCCGGACACCATCCCGGTGAGGAACCGTCCGGCGTAGAGCCACCCGACGTCCCACCGACCGCCCATCAGCACCGCCGTGGCCACCAACGAGAGGGTGGCGAAGCCGATCACCAGCCGGCGACGGCCGAGCCGGTCGCTGACCCGCCCGCCCACCAGCAACCCGGGGATCAGCCCGAACGCGTAGACGCCGAAGACGGCGGTGGCCTGGGTGTCGGAGAGGCCGAGCGCCTCCCGGTAGACGGCGAGCAGCGGGACGAACTGGTTCGCCCCGTAGCCCACGGTGAACATCGTCAGCGCGGGCCACCTCCACTCTCCGGCCTGCGACATCAGATGCTGGAGTGCGCTTCGACGGCCTTCGCCAGCAGGGGCTTGCGCTCGGCGAGCCGTACCGCGTGGGTCTTCCCGGTGCTGATCCCGCCACCGGTGGCCGAGGCGTTCTGCAGGTCCATGAACTCTCCTTGGGGTCCCCGGTCCCTTATGCTAGAGGGCCTCGTCCTCCGGTCCCGCCCCAGGCGGTCGGGCCGACCGGCCCGGTGCACCCACATCACGGTCCGCTGGCAGAGGACGGGGCCCTTGCGATGGTCCGGGGCCAGGGGGACTCAGCCTCCGCCTGAAGAGCACCCAGGATTCACCGTCCAGGCAGACGACGAGCATCGCGGCGTCGACCTAGCGTCCTCCCATCCACTCACAGGAGGACGCCATGTCAGGTACACACACCATCGGATTCCGGCGCACCATGGCCGGCATCGGGTTCATCGGATTCCCGCTCGCGGGTCTCGTCGCGGCCCTGCTCGACTCCGAGGAGGGCACGGAGACTCCAGGCGCCGAGCTCTATGCGATCGCGGCCACGCACGGCGACACCATCTTCGCCTCGGCTCTCGTCTTCATGATCTCCGCCGTCCTGACCGTTCCAGCCGCGGTGGCTGGCATGCACCTCGTGGGCCAAGCTCCCCTGCATCTTCGGATCGGCGTTCATGGCATGAGGACGCCACGGATCAGGTGCAGGGGGGCGCCGTGCTCGGGTCGCTCCTGGCCACTGGGGTCTGCCTGCTGCTACGTGGGCGGTAGGGGGCCGCTCCAGCGCCAGGTTCACCTGCCGGTAGGGGATCCC
>JBBSQC010000067.1:0-11985 GCA_038258215.1 Actinomycetales bacterium
CCGGCACTGGATCGACGGCGGCCTGTCCGACCTGGACAACGCGGCGTTGTTGTGTCAGCGCCACCACACCTTCGTCCACACGCGGCGCCTCACCGCCCAGGTCCGAGCGAGACCGGATGACCACGGGCGATACGTCGTGTGGGACCTCACCGTCGGCGGCTACGACCGACACCTCGAAGAACTCCACCGCGAACGGTCCGCCCACGACCCGCCACCGCTGACCCCCGGGCGCCTCCGAGAGCTCCTCACCACCGTCACCGGCCGCATCGCCGACGAGGATCCCGGCGCGGACTCCTGGGAACGAGAATGGGCGGCACACCAGCTCACCGAACACGCCGACGACCCCGGCGTGCCCGAATCCTGGCTCGACGACGCCTACGCGCCGGAGATCATCGAAGCCCTCGAACGCGCCTCCTGATCCTTGGAGTGGCTGTGGGATCCGGATCAGTGTGTCGTCATCCGCGAGTCGCTGTCCGGGTCTCTTGTCGCGGAGCGGACGCAGAAGTGGCGGATGGGATGTCATGAGAGCTCGTGGTTCAGCGTGCCACACGCCTCGTCCGGCGAGGACGTGGGACGTCCGCCTTGCGGCATTTGCGGAAAGCTTGAGACTTGCTTTCGTCGATTGATGCGCGGATGACTAGCCGAGCAGTCGGGGCCGCCCTACCATCGTGATTACGGCGCCCGGCCGTTTGACCTCCAGGAGGTAGCGATGGCTACTCCGTCACCAGCTGGTCCACCAAGGTTGCGCATGATGAACTCCCTCGATCTTGATGAGCACCCCACACACGATGGGCGTGACCATCTCCTGGCGCTGGGGCTGATGGTCCTCTTCTGCACAGTGGCCTTGGTCCTGAGCCTTTAGATCCGGCTCACCACCGCAACCTGACCGCGGTCTAGAGCCAACACGCCGAGCGGTCGGCGGCAGATGGGCGAACACGCCGGCATACCCCGAGAAGCCCCGGGTGTGCACGAGAAGGCTTGTCCCGCAGGGCCGGGGTTTATCGGGTCACCCGAGAAACCTGGCCGAAGGAACTCGCGGTCGTCGGCATGAGGGCGAAACCGGCGGCCGCTGAGGTCTGAACACGTTCTCGAGGCGAATGCCCTCTCGGCTTCGTGTCGTCGTGCGCGCCGACGGCCTGCTCTCGGGCCACGTCGGCCGAGAACCCACAGCGGTTCATCTAGGGTTTCCCCGTGCAGATCTCACCGTCCATCCTGTCCGCCGACTTCGCCAACCTGGAGCGCGAGCTGGGGGCGATCGCCAACGCGGACTGGGCCCACGTCGATGTCATGGACAACCACTTCGTCCCCAACCTGACCCTGGGGCTGCCGGTCGTGGAGGCCCTCGCCGCCGTCTCACCGATCCCCCTCGACTGCCACCTGATGATCGAGGACCCCGACCGGTGGGCCCCTGGATACGCCGAGGCGGGTGCTCGCTCGGTCACCTTCCACATCGAGGCCGTGCGCGACCCGGTGGCCACGGCCCGGGCGATCCGGTCCGCGGGGGCGCGGGCGGCATTCGCCCTCAAACCCGGCACCGACTTCGCGCCCTACGCCGACCTCCTCCCCGAGGTTGACATGGTCCTCGTCATGACCGTCGAGCCGGGCTTCGGGGGTCAGTCGTTCATGGCCGACCAGATGACCAAGGTAGGGCAGGTGCGTGAGGCGGTGCGCCGCCACGGTGGGGAGGTGTGGATCCAGGTCGACGGCGGGGTTTCCGCGGACACCATCGAGCAGTGTGCGGATGCCGGTGCCGACGTGTTCGTCGCGGGGTCCGCGGTCTACGGTGCGGAGTCCGCCGCCGAGGCGATCGACCACCTGCGGTCCCTGGCCCAGCAGCACCGGCACCGTTGACCTCGCTCGCCAGGCGCTTGGAGGGGGCGCCCTATGCCGTGGGCCTCGAGCTCAACGAGGGTCTGGCTGCGGGGGAGTCGCTCGAGGGTGTCGAGTTCGAGGCCTGCCGGTTCGACCGCGGGATCTTCGAGGGGGCTGCCCTGCGCGACTGCTCGTTCACCGACTGCGTCTTCAGCGGGTGCAACCTCAACCGCGTGGACCTCGTCGGCTCGCGGTTCAGCGACACCACCTTCGTGGACTGCACGGCTCTCGCGGTGACGTGGGGACGGGCCGGGGCCGCGCCGCTGTCCGCGCGCCCGTGGGACTTCACCCGCTGCCGTCTCGACCTCGCCTCCTTCCAGGAGGCGAAGCTGGCCGGGTCACGCTTCGTCGGCTGCTCGCTGCGCGAGGCCGACTTCGGTGGCGCGGACGCCTCCGCCGTGGAGTTCACGGGGAGCGACCTGTCCGGGGCGGTGTTCGTCGCCACCGACCTACGCGGGGCGAGCCTCGTCGACGCGGCCGGCTACGCGTTCGACCCGTCGGAGAACCGGGTCCGCGGCCTGCGCGTGGACGCCTTCGCCGCCGGCACGCTGCTCACGGCCATGGGAATCGTCGTCGAGTAGACGCCCGACCCGATGTCCCGGGTTTCCCGCCCGATCCCGGAACCTTCACCCTCGCCGCACAACATTCCTCGTGCGAGGTTGAAGGTGGCGGTGTCGAGCATCAGCCGCGTCCGGTCAGTCGGGTGCGGCGTCGTCATCGACCCCGAGGACGTCGAGGGAGAACCCCCGGCCGACGAACGTGCCATCCAGGTGCTCGACGTGCACGCACACCCCGGTCTGCACGTCGAGAGCCACGAGGTATGCCGTCGTGTAGTCCAGGTCCGGCTGCCGGTCGCGCAACCGCGGGCCACCGGCCTGCGCCTCCACGTCCTCGCTCACCCGTCCGAAGAGCAGGGGGCAACAGCCGCACCGTGGGTCGTAGTCGTCACGAGGGCTCACCTCGGCCCACCATGTCGCCCGGCCTCGGCGGCTGGCTGCGTCGAGCCGGTGAAGGTCCAGGGCCGGGGGGCGAGCAGCGTCGGCGTCCCAGTCGGGCCCGGGGTCGCGCGGCATCCCGTCCGCCAGCTCGACCGGGTCGAGCATCGCGACGAACTGGTAGTCCTGCCACATCGGGTCGTCCGCGAGCGGCTGCGACGGCCGGCGCACGACGAACCCGTCGCCACCGACCTCGACCGGCACCTCCCACGCCCACGGCATCCCGCCGGTGCCCGATCGACCGTCGATGTCGAACCACCCGTAGGTGCCCTGGACCGCGCTCTCGCGGTGGCGCTCGCCGTCGGGGAGCGACACCTCCAGCCCCACCCCCCGGACCAGCCGCCCGACCACCGTGTGGTCCGGGCCGTGCAGGGGGCGACGGTGGAGCTCGAAGGTGAGCACGCGCCACCGCCACGGCGAGGAGCGCGCGAGGCCGCGGAACATCGCGGGGGTCGGGTGGGTCACGCCGACCAGTGCAGCACTCGCGGGGTCGCCCGGTCCACCGAGTAATCCCGGCCACCTGACCTGACAGGATGCCGGAGTGCTGCCCACCCCCTGGCCGATGCGTGTCGGCCCGCTCCTGTTGCGGGAGGCCCGCGAGGCGGACCTCGAGGCGTTGCTGACCCTCCGCAACGACCCGGCGGTCAATCGTTTCACGCTGCGCACCCACGTCGACCCCGAGGACTTCCGCCGGGAGTGGCTGGCGGTGCCGACCAGCGAGACCGACTACTCCTGTGTCGCCGAGGTGGACGGCGAGGCCGTGGCGATGGGCTTCCTCGACCTCGAGGACGGGATGGGCCAGCCCGGGATGCCGCAGCGCACTCAGGGGGTCATCGGGTATCTCGTCGACCCGGGGTCGTGGAGCCACGGGGTGGGGAGCCACCTCGCGAGGGGGCTCTTGACGGCGGCCTTCGAACACCTCGGGCTCCGGCGGGTCACGGCCGGCTGCTACGCCGACAACCCCGCGTCGGCGCGCGTGCTCGAGAAGTCGGGCATGCGCCGCGAGCAGCACGGCATCCAGGACTCCTGGCACTCCGACCTCGGCTGGGTCGACGGCTACGAGTTCGCCATCCTCGCCAGCGAGTGGCGCGCCACGAGGGCTGCGGCACCCGGCGCCGGGTGAGCGGGCGCACACGACGACGATGGAGACGTCGCGGCAGTGCTGCGGCATACTGGACCGCGAACGTGCTCCGGGGTCGGTGCAATTCCGAACCGGTGGTGACAGTCCACGACCCGGCCGCAGCCAGCGGCCGGTTGACCCGGTGAAACTCCGGAACCGACGGTGAGAGTCCGGATGGTAGGAAGCACGTGTCGACACGGCCCTCGGGCCGCGTCGGCGGTCGTCTCGTCGGCGCACCCTGCGTGGTGCGTTCCGCGGCGACCAGCAGCCCGGAGCCCGGACGCACGACCGTCTCGAGGCACGAGGGCAGGACATGGACGAGAGCACCGCGCTGATGCAGCGGGCCCTCGATGCTGCCCGCCTGGGGCCTGAGGCCGACCCCAACCCGCGCGTGGGCTGTGTCGTGACCGACTCGGCCGGCACGGTCGTCGGCGTCGGCCACCACCGAGGGGCCGGCACCCCGCACGCCGAGGTCGTCGCGCTCGCGAAAGCCGGCGACGCGGCGCGAGGCGGCACCGCGTTCGTCACCCTCGAGCCGTGTGACCACACGGGGCGCACCGCGCCGTGCACCGAGGCCCTGCTCGCGGCCGGCATCGCCGAGGTCGTGTATGCCGTGGCCGACCCCGACCCGGTCGCCGGCGGAGGTGCCGCCCGGCTGGCCGAGCGCGGCGTCGAGGTGAGATCAGGGGTGATGGCCGGCGAGGCCGAGGCGCTCAACGCGTCCTGGCTGCACGCGCGGCGAACCGGGCGACCCTGGGTGCTCTGGAAGGGGGCTTCAACGCTCGACGGGCGCACCGCCGCCGCCGACGGCACCAGTCGCTGGATCACCGGCGAAAAGGCTCGCGCCGACGTACACGCACTGCGCGCGCGCTGCGGTGCGGTCGTGGTGGGCACCGGCACGGCGATCACGGACGACCCGCGCCTCACGGTGCGCGGCTCCGACGGGGCGGCGCGGGAGGGGCAGCCCCTGCGCGTCGTGGTCGGTCACCGCGACCTGGCTCCCGGATCGGCCCTCACCGACGGGACCGCGCAGACGCTCCACCTGCGCACGCACGACCCCGTCGAGGTGCTCGCGGCCCTCCACGAGCGCGGCATCCACCGGGTCCTGCTCGAGGGAGGGGCCACCCTGGCGGCCGCCTTCCTGCGCGCCGGGCTCGTGGACGAGTTCGTGCTCTACATCGCGCCGGTCCTGCTCGGCGCCGGCGCACCACTCGTCACCGACCTCGGTGTCGCGTCGATCTCTCAGGCCCTGCGGCTCCACCCCAGCGACGTCACCGTCGTCGGGGAGGACGTCCGGATCACGGCGCGCCCCCAGATCAACCTCATTCCCGAGCAGAGGAGCTGACCCACGTGTTCACCGGAATCGTCGAAGAGCTGGGCACCGTCCGGGCGATCGAGCACGCGACCGACTCGGCCCGGCTCACCATCGACGGACCCACCGTGACGAGCGACGCCACGCACGGCGCCTCCATCGCGGTCAACGGCGTGTGCCTCACCGTCGTCACCCACGACGACGGCACGTTCACCGTCGACGTCATGCAGGAGACCCTGACCCGCTCCAGCCTCGCCGCGCTCGCTCCCGGCGACCGGGTCAACCTGGAGCGGGCCATGTCCGCCTCAGCCCGGTTCGGTGGGCACGTCGTGCAGGGCCATGTCGACGGCACCGGCACGATCACCGAGCGGTCCCCCGGGGAGCGCTGGGAAATCGTGCGCTTCACCCTGCCGCCCGAGCTGTCGGCCTACGTCGTGGAGAAGGGGTCGATCACCGTCGACGGAGTGAGCCTGACCGTCGTCGACGTCACCGACGAAGCGTTCTCCGTCTCGCTGATCCCCACGACCCTCGAGCTGACCACCCTCGGGCGCAAGGCCGTCGGCGACCCGGTCAACCTCGAGGTGGACGTGCTGGCGAAGTACGTGGAGCGGCTCCTGGCCATGCGGTTCGGCGCTGGGAAGGGGGAGTCGCGATGACCTTCGCCAGCATCCCCGACGCGCTGGTCGCCCTGCGCTCCGGGCGACCCGTGCTCGTCCTGGACGACGAGGACCGCGAGAACGAGGGCGACGTGATCCTCGCGGCGGAGACCCTCACCGACGAGTGGCTGGCCTGGACCATCCGGCACAGCTCGGGCTACATCTGCGCGCCGCTCACCGAGGAGATCGCCGACCAGCTCGGGTTGCCGCTCATGGTCGCGGACAACCGGGACCCGCTGCGCACGGCATACACGGTCACGGTCGACGCGGCCGCCGGGGTGACCACGGGTATTTCTGCGGCGGACCGCGCCCACACGATCCGCACCCTGGCCGACCCCGCCGCGACCTCCGCCGACCTGATCCGACCCGGGCACGTGGTGCCGCTGCGGGCCAGGCACGGCGGGGTGCTCACCAGGCCCGGCCACACCGAAGCCGCGGTCGACCTCTGCCGGCTCGCCGGCCTGGTGCCGGTCGGTGCCATCGGGGAGGTCGTCGAGGACGACGGGAGCATGACCCGCACCGACGGCGTCCTCGCCCTCGGTGCGGCAGCGGGCCTCCCGGTCATCACGATCGCCGCCCTCGTCGCGTGGCGGCAGCGCCACGACCGCGTCGAGCGGGTCGCCAGCACGGTCCTGCCCACCCAGCACGGCACGTTCACGACGATCGCCTACCGCGACGTGGTCTCCGGCATCGAGCACCTCGCGCTCGTGAGCCCCCTCGGCCTGCCCGAGGAGCAGCCGCTCGTGCGCCTGCACTCCGAGTGCCTCACCGGCGACGTGTTCGGCTCGCAGCGCTGTGACTGCGGGCCGCAGCTCCAGCGGGCCCTGCGGCGGGTCGCGGAGGAGGGCGGCGTCGTCGTCTACGTGCGCGGGCACGAGGGCCGCGGCGTGGGGTTGGGCGCCAAGCTGCAGGCCTACGAGCTGCAGGACCGGGGGCGCGACACCGTCGACGCCCAGGTGGAGCTCGGCCTGCCGGTCGATGCCCGGGAGTATGCCGCTGGTGCGGCCGTGCTGGTCGACCTGGGCGTCACCGCGGTGCGCCTGCTCACCAACAACCCCGCCAAGGTGGCGGCCCTGCGCGACCACGGCATCGAGGTGCCCGTCGTCGAGCCGCTGCGGATCGCGCCGATGGCCTCGAACGCTGCCTACCTGCGCACCAAGCGGGACCGGTTGGGGCACGACCTCGACGACGACGCCACCCCGATTGACGCGGTCGCTGCGGCCGCGTCGGACGAAAGGACCGCCCGAGCATGAGTGGACACGGAGCGCCCGAGGTCAGTGTCGACGGCACGGGGCTTCGCGTCGCGGTCGTCGCGGCGTCCTGGCACGTCGAGGTGATGGACGGGTTGGTCGCCGGAGCGCTGCGCGGTCTCGCCGACGCGGGCCTGGATCACCCCATGCTCGTGCGGGTGCCCGGCACCATCGAGCTCAGCGTGGCCTGTGCGCGGCTGGCCCCAACCCACGACGCGCTCGTCGCACTGGGTGTCGTGGTCCGCGGTGGCACACCGCACTTCGACTACGTCTGTCAGGGCGTGACCTGGGGTCTGACCCAGGTCTCCGTCACCACCGGGGTGCCCGTCGGCTTCGGCGTGCTCACCTGCGACACCACCGAGCAAGCCCTCGACCGGGCCGGGCTGGAGGGGTCGTCCGAGGACAAGGGTCACCAGGCCGCGACCGCGGCCGTGGCCACCGCCGTCACCCTGCGGGACGTCACCGGGGGCCGGCCGTGAACGGCATCCGAGAGGCTCTGGCGTGGATCCAGGACGAGTCGATCTCGGTGGCCGGGCACCCGCTGCCGTGGATCGAGATCTTCGGCAACGCCTTCGGCTTCGCCTCGGCCATCCTCGGGATGCGGCGCAAGGTCTGGGCCTGGCCCATCGGCATCGTCGGAAACCTGCTCCTCTTCCTCATCTTTGTCTCCGCGACGTTCGAGGTCGACTCCCGCACACCGCTGTTCGGTCAGGCGGGCCGTCAGGTCTTCTTCATCATCACCAGTGTCTACGGTTGGTGGCGCTGGACGGAGCACCGCAAGGCCCGGCTGGCGGCGGGCGCACCCGACGACACCCCGGCCATCACCCCGCGGTGGGCCAGGGCGGGGGAGCGCATCGGCTACGTCCTGGCCTGGCTGGGTCTCGTGCTCTTGGCCCAGTGGGCGCTGGCCGGGATCGGTGCGGCGTGGCCGGCCCCGCGGTGGTACTTCTGGTGCGACGCGTGGATCCTCGTCGGGTCGATGATGGCCACCTACGCGATGGCTCGCGGCTGGAACGACTTCTGGCTCATGTGGATCGCCGTCGACCTCGTGGGGGTGCCCCTGCTGTGGCACAGCGGCTACTACCCGACGGCGGTGCTGTATGCCGTGTACGGCGGGCTGGTCCTGTACGGGTTCACCGTGTGGCTGCGCATCTCTCGGACAGAGGCTCCCGACGAGCAGGTCGAGGCGCCCCAGCCGGTGACGAGCCGCTGACCTCCGCCCCCGTACCCTTGACCTTCGTGAAGACCTTTGACGACCTCTACGCCGAGCTGGCCGACAAGGCCAGCACCCGGCCCGAGGGGTCCGGCACCGTCGCGGCCCTCGACGCTGGGGTGCACTCCATCGGCAAGAAGATCGTCGAGGAGGCCGCCGAGGTGTGGATGGCCGCGGAGCACGAGGGGCGGGAGCGGACGGCCGAGGAGGTCAGCCAGCTGCTCTACCACCTCCAGGTGCTCATGCTCGCCTGCGACCTGACCCCCGACGACGTCTACCGTCACCTCTGAAGGCCATCCCCATGCTGCGCATCGCCGTCCCCAACAAGGGATCCCTCGCCGAGTCCGCCGGCGCCATGCTCCGGGAGGCGGGCTACCGCACCCGCCGCGACCCCAAGGAGCTCATCGTGACCGACGCCGACAACGGCGTCGAGCTCTTCTACCTGCGGCCGCGCGACATCGCGGTCTACGTCGGCTCCGGCACCGTCGACTGCGGCATCACCGGCCGGGACCTGCTGCTGGACTCCGACTCCAGTGCCGTGGAGCTGATGGAGCTGGGCTTCGGCGGGTCCACCTTCCGGTATGCCGCCCGGCCCGGCACGGCATCCAGCATCGGCGACGTCGAGGGCTGCCGGGTCGCCACGAGCTATGCCGGGCTGGTCGAGAAGCACCTGGCCGGCCACGGGATCCAGGCCGAGGTGGTGCGGTTGGACGGTGCGGTCGAGACGGCGATCACGCTCGGTGTGGCCGACGTCATCGCCGACGTCGTGGAGACGGGGGCCACGCTCCGCTCGCAGGGTTTGGAGGTGTTCGGCGAGCCGATCCTGCGCAGCGAGGCGGTGCTGGTGCGCCGGGAGGGCACCGAGGAGAAGGCCGGGGTGGAGGTGCTCCGACGCCGGCTGCTCGGTGTCATCACGGCGCGCCACTACGTGATGCTCGACTATGACGTCCCCGGCGACCTCGTCGACCGGGCCTGCGCCATCACGCCGGGGCTGGAGTCGCCGACCGTCTCGCACCTGCAGAACCGCGACTGGTGTGCGGTGCGGGCCATGGTGCCCAGGGCCAGCACCAACGCCGTCATGGACGAGCTCTACGAGCTCGGCGCGCGGGCGATCCTCGTCACCGACATCTCTGCGTGCCGCCTGTGAGCGAGCTCGCGAGCGAGCCGGATGCCGCCTTCCGTCCGGTGCGCGGCCGGGTGGTGCCGCTCGTCATGGGGTCGCTCGCCGTGGTGATCTGCGGGGTGGTCGCGCTGGGCATGGGGGCGATCGGCACGTGGGGCCCGGGCGACCAGCTGGCCCTGCTCGGCCTGGGGCTGCTGATCGCCGCCTTCCTCTTCCGCTACGCGAGCATCCGCGCGGTCCCGACGGCCGAGGGGCTCGTGGTGCGCAACCTCATGCTCACCCGCACCCTCGGGTGGGACGAGATCATGGAGGTGCGCTTCCCCGACGGGGACCCGTGGGTGAGCCTCGAGCTCGACGACACCGACGTGCTCGCCGTCATGGCCATCCAGCGCGTCGACGCCGAGCGGGGGAGGGCGGAGGCGCACCGGCTGGCCGCGCTCGTGCGACGCCACCAACGGCCGGTCTAGCCCCGCGCTCTCGCGCGATCGCCTCCATCCCGACACGATGACTCCTTGACACCAGTCATCAGTATCTGCTTATCATAAGTCATGACTGATGCGATGCTCGCGCTCGACGCTCTGGGAGATCCCACCCGTCGCGCGGTCCTGGAGGTCCTGCGCGGCGGGGAGCGCAGCGTTCGGGAGGTGACCGACGCGGTGGGGGTCTCGCAACCGGCCGTGTCCCAGCACCTGAAGGTGCTGCGAGAGGCCCACCTCGTGCAGGTGCGCCCCGCCGGTGCCCGGCGGCTCTACCGGGTGAGTCCTGACGGGCTGAACGACCTCCGGGGATGGGTCGACGGGTTCTGGGACGATGCGCTCGCCGCGTTCGTCGCTCACGCCGAGGCGCAGCGGTGAGCGAGGTGCCGCGCTCCGCCCCGGTGCTCCGGGCCGCCCACGTGCGGGTCGCCCCGGCGGAGGCGTTCGCGGTCTTCACCGACCAGATCGGGGCCTGGTGGCCCCTCCCGACGCACGGTGTCTTCGGTGACCGGGCCGGGGGCCTGGCCTTCGACGCCGGTCGGCTCGTCGAGCGGGCGGTCGACGGCTCGGAGTCCGTGTGGGGCGAGGTGCTCGCGTGGGAGGCGCCCGAGCGACTCGTCGTGTCGTGGCACCCCGGCCGGGGGCACGAGGACGCGTCCGAGGTGGAGGCGCGCTTCGCCGCCGACGCGGACGGCACACGGGTGGAGGTCGAGCACCGTGGCTGGGAGCGGTTCGGCGACCAGGCAGCGCTGCGGCGGCGTGGCTACGTCGGGCCGGGTGCCTGGGGGCACGTGCTCGACCACTACGCCGACGTGTCTGAGCCCCGCGAGGACGGCGCGGACCTCACGGGCGTCACCCTGGCCTACGAGGCGTTCTTCGAGGAAGCCCAGCGAGGTGGGTTCGGCCCGGCTCCCGAGGGCGAGTGGGGAGCGGAGCAGGTGCTGGCCCACGTCGCGCTGAACGACCTGGCCCTGACGGCCGTCGCGCAGGCCATCGTGCACGGGAGGACGCCCGACTTCCGGAACGTCGTGTGCCAGGACCCGGACGTCCTCGCCGCCGAGGTCGCGCGCTCCGCGTCCCCCGCCGAGCGGCTGGCGCGGGGTCGCTCACTCGCGGCGGTCGCCCTGGTGGCGGTGGCCCGCTTGTCGCCGACGCAGCGGGAGACGCCGGTGCACTGCGTCCTGCACCACGACGGGTCAGTGGTCCTCGACGAGGTGCTTCCCTGGGCCGAGGTCGCGGTGGCGACACAGGCCGGGCTCCACCTCCCGGCGCACACCGGCCAGCTCCGAGACCTCCGTGAGCTCGGCGCGTGACCAGTTGTCAGCCCGAGCGCACGGCATCCACCTCGCCGACCCGCACCAAGCCCGATCGCAGGCGGGTCGCGGCCAGCAGCTGGGGCAACGAGACGAGCGCGAGGACCGCCCAGAGCGGACCGTAGGAACCGGAGACGTCGGCCACGACGCCCATCGTCGTCGGGCCGAGCGAGGCGAGGGAGTAGCTCACGAGGAAGGCCATCGCCGTGAGCCGGGCGCTGTCCTGGGGTCGCACGGACAGGCGCACCAGGAGTCCCAGCCCCAGGGAGAAGCACCCGCCCTGGCCGCCGCCGAGCAGGACCGCCCAGAGCCACGGCGCCGCGTCCGGGGCGAGCCACACCCCGACCTCGCCGATGCCGCCGGCGGCCGTCGCGGCCACGATGAGCACCCGGGGGTCGGAGACGTGGTCCAGCAGGGTGGGGGCGACGAGCCCGGAGACGAGCTGGATGCCGGTGAACACGGCCAGGAGCAACCCGGCATCGCGTGGCGTCCAGCCGTGGGACTGGTAGGTCGGGGCGAGCCAGGCGAGCGAGGAGTAGAACTGCCAGGACTGGCAGGTCAGGAACGCGGCGAGCAGCCACGCGGTCGTGCTGCGCCACGGGAGGTGGGGGGCGACGCCGCCCCCCAGGGCCCGAGGGGCGGAGTGCGCTCGTAG
>JBBSQC010000068.1:0-10925 GCA_038258215.1 Actinomycetales bacterium
GGGCCTCACGAAGCGGCGAGGGATAGACCAGGGGGAGCCAGTCGCCGGTGAAGTTGGAGGTGCGTCGGCCGAGGTGGGTGACCTGGCACATCACGGCGGCGCCCGCCTCGTGCACGTCGTCGGTGAGCCGGCGCAGCCACGGCACGACCTCGTCCTTGTAGAGCAGCATGTTACCGAAGGCCGGGGGGCTGTCGGGAGAGACGACCGCGGAGCCGCCGATCATCGTCAGGCCGACGCCGCCGCGGGCCTTCTCCAGGTGGTAGAGGCGGTAGCGGTCCTTGGGGAGACCGTCCTCGGTGTAGGCCGGCTCGTGCGAGGTGCTGACGACGCGGTTGCGTAGGGTCAGGTCGCGCAGCCGGTAGGGGTCGAGCAGCGGGTCCAGCGTGTGCACACCTCCAAGGATGGACGTCTTGTCCGTAAAGCAAAAGCAAGTGTTTTGCCACGGAACCGTGCAATCATTTCGCATGATCGACCCACGGTTGAAGTCCCTGAGGGTGGTGGCCAGGTGTGGGACCATCACCGCCGCGGCCCACGACCTCGGTTACACCCCGTCGGCGCTGTCGCACCAGATGCGGGGCCTGTCGCGAGAGCTGGGCACCCCGCTGCTCGAGCCCGATGGGCGCCGGGTGCGCCTCACCGTCGCCGCCACGACGCTGCTGCGCCGCACCGACGAGCTCTTCGCCCACTGGGAGGAGATCCGTGCGGAGGTGCAGAAGGCGTCGGGGCACGGTCTGGGTCGGCTCCGGCTCGCCGGGTTCTCCACCGCCGCGTCGGCCATGCTGCCGAGTGTCGCGGTGGCCGCGATGAAGGAGTTTCCCGGGTCGCAGGTGCGGATCATCGAGGCCGAGCCCCAGACCTGTTTCGACATGCTCCTCGCTGAGGTCGTCGACGTCGCGGTCGTCGTGGGCACCACCAACCTCCCGCCCACGGACGACCCCCGGTTCGACCAGCGGGCGCTCTTCGAGGACAGCCTCGACCTGCTCGTGCCCGTGGGCCACCGACTCGCGGGCCGCACGTCGGTGCTGCTCGCGGACGCCGCCGAGGAGCAGTGGATCATGGACCGGCCGGGCACCGCCGCCCACCAGCTGGTCGCCACCTCTTGCGCCGCGGCGGGCTTCAACCCGAGACAGCTGCACGAGGTGGTCGAGTGGGACACCGGAGCGGCCCTCGTGGCGGCAGGATTCGGGGTGGCCCTCGTGCCTCGGCTGGCCCGGGTGCCGGGGGGCGACGAGACGGTCCGGGTGCCGTTGCGCGGTGACCCGACGCCGGCGCGGCACGTGCGCACCAGCGTGCGGGCCGGCACGTCAGAACAGCCCGAGATCGCCTTCGCCCTGCACGAGCTGGGCGTCGTTGCCGCCCGCGTCGCGGGTTGACCGAGAGGATGTCGATGACCTCCCTGCTGTGGCTGCGCCGTGACCTGCGCCGCCGTGACCACCCGGCCCTGCTCGCCGCCCGCGACGCCGCTGGTGACGGCGACCTCGTCGTGGCGTTCGTCGTCGACCCCGCGCTCTGGGCCTCGGGGGGTGCGGCCCGCCGAGCCTGGTTGGCGGCCACGCTGCGCGCCACCGACGAGGCCTTCGACGGCGCCCTGACCCTCCTGCACGGTGACCCGCGCACCGTCGTGCCCGAGCTGGCCCGGCGGGTGGGAGCGAGCGCCGTGCACGTCTCGCGGGAGACCACCCCCGCGGGTCGCCGCCGCGACGAGGTCGTGGCGGAGCGACTGGGGGAGGGCGGAGTCGAGTGGGTCGAGACGGGCACCCCGTATGCCGTCGGCCCGGGCCTGGTGGTCAACGGGTCGGGGGAGCCGTACAAGGTCTTCACCCCGTTCTCGAAGGCGTGGCGCGCCCACGGGTGGCCCGATCCGGCGCCGACACCGCATGAGCTCCCGATCCGGCACGCGCGCAACGACGCCGACGCCACCGCGGCGATTCGCGAGGCGCTCGCGGCGCCCGACCTGCCCGAGCTCCCCGCGGCGGGGGAGGAGGCGGCCCTGCGCAGGTGGCGGGCGTTCCGCGACGGTGGGCTCACGGCATACGACACCGACCGCAACCGGCCCGACCTCGACGGCTCGTCGCGCCTCTCGCCCTACCTCAAGCTCGGTGTGCTGCACCCCCGCACCATGCTGGCCGACCTCGCCGCCGAGCGGGGCAAGGGCGCGCACACCTTCGAGACCGAGCTGGCGTGGCGGGAGTTCTACGCCGACGTGCTCTGGCAGCACCCGCGCAGCACCTGGCACGACCTGCGACCGGCCCTGACGGGGATGCGCTACGACGAGCCCGAGGACGCGATCACGGCCTGGCGCGAGGGACGCACCGGGTTCCCGGTCGTCGACGCCGGCATGCGCCAGCTGCTCGCGCAGGGCTGGATGCACAACCGGGTGCGGATGATCACCGCCAGCTTCCTCACCAAGGACCTGCACGTGTGGTGGCCGGTGGGGGCGAGGCACTTCCTCGAGCACCTCATCGACGGCGACGTCGCCTCCAACAACCACGGCTGGCAGTGGGTGGCCGGCACCGGCACCGACGCCTCGCCCTACTTCCGGGTCTTCAACCCAGTGACCCAGGGCGCGCGCTTCGACCCCGAGGGCGACTACGTGCGGCGCTGGGTGCCCGAGCTCGCGCACCTTCCGGGGGCGGCGGCGCACGAGCCGTGGGACCACGACGACGGCTACGCCCACGGCTACCCGCGGCGCATCGTCGACCACGCGCAGGAGCGGGTCGAGGCCCTCGACCGCCTCGCCGCCACCAAGTCCTGACCCCCCGCCGGCTTCCCTCCCCTCCCGCCCTGACTTCGTCTGCTGTGGTGCGGCGACACGCCGTCGCACCCGGCCCCGACCAGCGTTCTGACCGACGAAGTGAGGGCCGGAGCGGGCCGGCCGAGGGGGAGTGCTCCCCATGTCGGCGGGCGGATCTGGTCGGTACGTTGGCAGGAACCGACCCGGAGGTCCGACATGAACGACACACGACGCACATCCACGCGACGCACGCGCAAGCGCATCGGCAGCCTGGTCACGGCGGTGCTGCTCGGGCTCGGGCTTCAGGCCGCGGTGGCGGCACCGGCTCAGGCGGCCCCGTGGACGTGGCTGAACACGCACGCGGGCGGGGGCTTGGCCGCGTGCAAGACCTCCGTGGACAGCTACTACTACGGCCCGCTGTGGAAGGTCCACGTGCGCCTCATCAACGTCAACTCCAACCATGCCCACGTCGGGGGAGTGACCGTGCGACGGGGCGACACGGTGACGGGCCAGGTCATCCATTCATGGAACCGCACGGTGGGGGCCTACGCGCAGTCCGACATCGGCACCGTCTACCTCTCGCGGATCCTCCCCGACAAGCTGATCGCGGGCATGGGTGAGACCAACGGGCAGGGTTCCGGCGGCCAGTGGGGCATGGAGTACCTCGCCTGGTGCTGACCGAGCGCCGCCCGGGCCGGAACGGGTTGTGGATCATCGCTGGTCGTCCGTAGAGTTGACCCCGCGAGGGGAGTACTTCCCAAGTTCGCGCCGGTCAGTACGACCACCCCGTGGTGGTCCCGGTGCGGCGCCGTCAGCGATCAGCCGGCGGTGAAGGAGACCTCAGGTCAGTTGTTCTTGCCTGAGGAGACCGATGTCCCCGTCCCTGATGCTCGCCGCGCTCCCCGCGGCCCCCGACGCTCCGGTCGGCACCCCCACCCTGTGGTTCGTCACGATCGGTGCCGTCGTCGCGCTGCTCGCCCTCGACTTCCTCATCACCCGCCGCCCGCACGAGGTGCGGATGAAGGAGGCCGTCGGCTGGTCCGCGTTCTACGTCGCGATCCCGGTGACCTTCGGCGTGTGGGTCTGGTCGACGTACGGCGGGCAGCGCGGTCTTGAGTACTACACCGGCTACCTCGTCGAGAAGTCGCTCTCGGTCGACAACCTCTTCATCTTCATGCTGCTCCTCGGTGCCTTCGCCGTGCCGAAGGAGCTCCGGCAGCGGGTGCTCCTCATCGGGGTGGCCGGGGCGCTGGTGCTCCGCGGCCTCTTCATCGCCCTCGGCGCGCAGCTGATCACCAGCTTCGCCTGGACCTTCCTCCTCTTCGGCGCGATCCTGCTGGCCACCGCGGTGAAGGTGCTGCGCGACGCCCGGTCCGGCACCGACCACGCCATCGACGTCGGCTCCCTGCGCAGCGTGCGCCTCATCCGCCGGCTCTGGCCGGTCACCGACGGGTATGCCGGCACACGGCTCACCGTGCGCCGCGGGGGTCGCCGGGCCCTCACCCCGCTGGCGCTGGTCGCCATCGCGATCCTCGCCACCGACATCGTCTTCGCGGTCGACTCGGTCCCTGCGGTCTATGGGATCACCGGCGACCCCTACCTGGTCTTCGCGACCAACGCCTTCGCGCTGCTCGGCCTGCGCGCGCTCTACTTCGTGCTGGAGGGGGCTCTCGGGGCGTTGGTGCACCTGGGCTACGGGCTGTCCGCGATCCTCGCCTTCATCGGCGTCAAGCTCGTGCTGCACTGGGCGCACGGGGTGTGGGCGTGGGTGCCCGAGGTGCCCACGCTCCTCTCGCTCGGGGTGATCGTGGGCATTTTGGCCCTCGTGACCGTGACCAGCCTGGTCGCCAACCGCAGGACCCGCGAGCGCACGGTCCTGCCGGCCGAGCGCTGAGGTCGGCCTCCACCTCGTGGTCCGGGCTGGTGGTGGGACGGCGGCGATCCCTAGGTTGGGGTCATGACCGATGCCCTCCCACCGCCGCACGTCATCGACAGCCCGCTGTGCACCGCGGAGGTGTACGACCACGGGGCACAGGTCATCCGGTGGGCACCGAGGGGGGCAGAGCCGGTGCTCTACCTCAGCACCGCCGCGGAGCTCGAGGCGGGGAGCGCGATCCGCGGTGGCGTGCCGGTGTGCTGGCCGTGGTTCGGACCCGGGCGCGAGCCCGGTATGGAGCCTTCGCACGGATTCCTCCGCACGACGCCGTGGCGACTCGAGCGCCGCACCGACCACCAGGACGGCAGTGTCGAGCTGGTGCATCGGATCACCTCGGACGACGTCACCTCCCCGCACTGGCCGCAGCCGTATGCCGTTGAGCTCCGTTCCCGTCTCGGGACCACCCTCGAGATCTCCCTGACGACCAGCAACACCGGGGAGGAGCCGATCGACTACGAAGAGGCCATGCACGCCTATCTCTCGGTCGGCGACGCCCACCAGATGAGCATCGACGGACTCGTGGGGAAGTCGTTCTACGACAAGATCTTCAAGGCAGAGCGACGGCAGACCGGCAGGGTCCGGCTCTCCGGCGAGACCGACGCCGTCTACCGGACGACTGGCGGCGTCACCATCGACGACCCGGCCTCCGGGCGCCGCCTGCGCGTGACGACGACGGGTATGTCCGACATCGTCGTGTGGAACCCCGGGGAGCGCAAGGCCCGCGAGATCTCGGACATCGGCGACGGAGAGTGGCAGCGCTTCGTGTGCGTCGAGGGTGCGAACGTCCTCGGCGACGCGGTCACCCTCGGCCCGGGCGGCACCCATACCTCCACCTACCGGGTGGAGGTGCTGGAGCGATGACCACTCCCGACAGCCCTGTGTCACAAGGGGGTTCGTGGTTGGACCTGCCGTCGCACCGGGCGTGGCTCGAGCGGGGCCTGGCCGACGTGCTCGCCGCAGCCCTGCCGTCCATCCTTCCCGAGGGTGGTTTCGCCTGGCTCGACTCCGCGGGCTCCCCCCTGCCCGAGCGTCCGCCACAGCTGTTCCTGACGGCTCGCATGGCGCACACCGCTGCCATCGGGGTGCGGCACGGCATCCCCGGGTCGGGTGAGCTGCTCGACCACGCGATGGACTCGCTGACCGGGCTGCACGCCGACCGTGAGTACGGCGGGTGGCTCACCGAGCCCGGTTCGGTGACCCGGAAGTCGACCTACGACCACGTGCACGTCGGCCTCGCGGCATCCACGGCGCTCGAGGTCGGTCACCCGGATGCCGCCCGCCTCCTCGACGAGGCCGTGGCCGTCATCGAGCGCCGGCTGTGGGACGAGGGGACACAGACCCTGCGCGAGTCCTTCGCCCCGGACTGGTCGGACCCGGAGGACTATCGCGGCGCCAACGCCAACATGCACGGGCTGGAGGCCTTCCTCGCGATGGGGCGCGCCACGGGCGACGCGGTGTGGCACCGGCGAGGGCTGGCGATCGCGGAGCGGCTGATCAACCAGCATGCGCGGCAGAGGGACTGGCTGTTGCCGGAGCACTTCACCGCGGACTGGGTCGTGCTCCCGGACTACAACCGTGACGACCCGCAGCACCCGTTCCGGCCCTTCGGTGCGACGTTCGGGCACTCCCTGGAGTGGGCCCGCTTCCTGCTCGAGCTCGACGCCTCGCCCGACGTGGAGTCCGACCCGTGGCTGCTCGAGGCGGCGGATGCGCTGACCCGCCGGGCGCTGGACGGCGGGTGGGCGCTCGACGGACGGCCCGGGCTGGTCTACACCGTGGACTGGGCCGGCGAGCCCGTCGCCGACGTGCGCCTGCACTGGCCGGTGTGCGAGGGCATCCAAGCCTGCGCGATGCTGTTGCGCCGCACCGGAGATCGGCACTGGGAGTCCTGGTACCGCCGGCTGTGGGACCACGCGGCGCGGTGGTTCATCGACGAGCGGGGCACCTGGCGCAACGAGCTCGGCCCGGACATGCGCGAGGCCGGCACGGTCTGGCCCGGCCGCCCCGACGTCTACCACTGCGGCGGAGCCCTGGCCGGGCCCCTGGGGGCCTGATCCCGGCGAGGACGGCGCCGGTCAGGCCAGAGAGACCAGCGCGGTGGTGTCCTCGGTGGGCAGGCTCGGGTCGGACGTGGCCAGCACCTCGAACCGGGGCGCCTGGGTGATCGCTCCCATCGAGGTGAGGATCGCGGTGTCCGCGGCATCGCGGCCCGTCGCCGTGCGCACCAGCGAGGTTCGGGGCGCCAGGTGGGTCGCGTCCACGACCCGCCAGACGCCATCGATGGCCACCTCCACCACGGCGTGGGCGTCCATCGGGGAGAGACCGGGCGCGTAGACCGAGACGTAGCGGGCCGGCATCGCGAGGGCGCGGCACAAGGTGGCGACGAGGTGGGCGTAGTCGCGGCACACGCCCCGGCCGCTCAGGAGCGGTGCGAGGGCGTCGTCGGTCGACGTCGTGGACCCGGGGGTGTAGGCCAAGCGCCGGTTGACCCACGCGACGACCTGCCCGACCGTCTCGGCGTCGTCCTCCACCGGCCCGAACTCGCCTGCGACGAAACCCTCGAGACGGTCACTGGGGCAGTAGCGGCTCGGCAGGACGTAGCGGAACCGGTCGACGTCGCTCACCTCCTGCTCTGCTGGGTCGCTGACGGAGACGGTCGCCGCATAGTCCACGTGCAGGTTGCCCCTCGGGGCGTCCACCAGGTGCAAACGGGTTCCGTGGTCGAGAGCGAGCACGCGGTGCTCGACCGGGCGGCCGTCGTCGTCGGTCACCCGCAGCTCCTCGCTCCGCTCGAGGTGGTCGGCCACGGCGACCGACATGATCAGGCCACCGGGCTGGTCGATGGGGATGTCCAACACTGCACGGACAGAGGCGGACCGGGCAGTTCGGTCAGATCGGGTCTGGTCGGTGTCGGTCACTGGGGATCCTCCGTGGCGGCGATGCCCACGCGCGGGTCGGTGCGGGCCGCGGGCCACTCGCGTCCTCGGGGGCGGATCCGCTGCCCCGAACCTACCAACCAGCCCGGTGGGAGCGGTCGGAGCGGGCGGCTCCAGCGCGGCCACCTACCCTGTGGGCATGGGACTCATCGATGTCGTCGCCGGCCGGCCCACTCCGAGCACCCACGCGGAGGGGGTGGACAGGGGGCTCGAGGGGGTCACCGTCTACTGGCGGCCGGGCTGCGCTTTCTGCGCGCGCCTGCGTTTCGCAGTGCGCTCGGACCGCGAGCGGATCACCTGGGTCAACATCTGGCAGGACGACGACGCCAGAGCCTTCGTCGCGAGCGTCAACGACGGCAACGAGACGGTGCCCACGGTCGTGATCGACGGGGTGCCCCACACCAACCCCGACCCGTCCGTCGTGAAGGCGGCCCTGCACGAGGCCTGACCACTGCTGGTCGGGGGTGGTGCGGCATCCGGCTGCCGTTCTTGCGTTCATCCCGCGACCCCATACACCGGCCAATGACTCTCTGCGGCAAGCGATTACGCCCACACAATCACTTGTATTACGTTGCTTGTTCGATTATGATTGGGGTATGACCTCGTCACCCACCGCCGCGCGGCTCCTCGCCCGGTTCGCCGCCGCGCAGCAGGAGATGGCCGCCGTCGGCGCGGAGGTCGCGGCGATGGGTGCGCAGATGGACGTGGAGGACCTGTTCGAGATCACCGGCGCAGCGCAGGGGGTGGTGAATTCCGCGGAGGGGGCCCAACTGGCGGCCGCGGCGCACGCCGCGGCCCACGAGACCCGGTTGACCGGCCACGGGCCGGTGGCGGTGCACCACGAGGTGGGTTTCGTCGATGCGATGGCGCCCAGCGAGGTGGCCCTGGTGACCGGGTCCACGGTGGGGGTGGCAGGGAACAAGGTGCAGCTGGGAGCCGACCTGGGGGCGCGGTTCCGCCGGCTGCTCCGGGCCGTGATGGCGGGAGCCGTGACGACGACGGCGGCACGGAAGGTCGTCTCGGCCTGCCAGGGGCTGGATGTCGAGGCCTGCGGGGTCGTGGAGGCTGAGCTGGTGGGCCGGTTGCCCGACCTCGACCCGGCCCGCGTCGCCGCGGTGGCCCGTGGGGTGGTGTCCCGAGTGGCCCCGGAGCAGGCCGCCGCTCAACAGCGTGGGAATCGTCGGGATCGGTGCGTGGAGGTGTGTCCCGGCCCTGACGGCACCACGTCGTGGTGGGCGCTGCTGCCGACCAGTGAGTCGGCGGTGGCGTGGTCGGCGGTCAACACCCTCGCGCAGGACCACCAGCGGGTCGACCCGGCACTGAGCATCGGCCGGGCCCGCGCCGACGCGATGGTCGACCTGCTGCTGCAGCGGGTCACCGTCGACGCCAGTGTGACGCTGGGGGTGCCCGTGGTGACCACCCCCGACGACTCGCAGCGGGACCCTTTCGCCGAGCGGCAGGTGGAAACCCTCGAGTCGCTTGATGACGACACGGTGACCGACCACGACACGGGTGAGGTGATCCGGGTCTCGACCCTGCCCCCGGCATCCCGGGCCGCGGTCGCTCTGACGATGTCGATGTCCTCCGGGGAGCCCGGCTGGGGCGCGGCGGTCGTGATGGCCCCGACCGCCGGTGGGCCGGCGGTCTCCGGCTGCGAGATCCCCGGCATCGGCTGGGTCGAGGCGGCCACCGTGGCGGCGATCTTCTCGACCGTCCCGCTGGTGGTGGGCCGGGCCCTGCTCGATGCGCGCAGCGGCACGGTGGTGGAGACCACGACGACGGCATACCGGCCGACACGGGCGATGCGCGAGCACGTCGGGATCCGGGACGGGATCTGCCGGATGTGGGGCTGCTCCCGACCATCGCGGACCCTGGATCTCGACCACACTCGCCCCTGGCCCACCGGTGCCACCACGCCGAGCAACCTGGCCGGGCTCTGCCGCCGGCACCACCGGATGAAGCAGCAGGGTCGTTGGCGGTACAGCCTCGACCCCGACGGCACCGTCACCTGGGTCTCGCCGACCGGCGCGCGACGAGTCACCCTGCCCGACCACGCGCACTGGCCTCCGCCATCGGCCTCCCCGCCGGAAGCCGACCCGGCGCCAGCGGACCGGTACCCCGCGCTTCCACCCTTCTGAGCGTCGCTCCGACAGGGGTGGCGGGCGTCACGGCATACCCGAGAGGTCCTCGGGGTTGCAGCCCACTGACCCTGCACCACCCACGACCGGAAGGCCTTCGATGTCCGACCAGCACGCACAGTCCTCACCAGCCCCTCGCGAGGTCCGTCTGCTCTCCCGACCCGTCGGCTGGCCGACGCCCGCTGACTTCGAGCTGGTCGAGAGCGACGTGCCGGCGCTGGGTGACGGTCAGGTGCGGGTCCGCAACGTCGTCATGTCGGTGGACCCCTACATGCGCGGTCGGATGAGTGACGCCAAGTCGTATGCCGCCCCGTTCGCCCTCGGCGAGGCCATGGACGGGGCCGCTGTCGGTGTCGTGGAGGAATCGCGCGCCGACGGGTTCACCGTGGGCGACCACGTGCTCCACGGCTCCGGCTGGCGTGAGGTGGCCGTCATCGACACCAAGGGAGCCCGGGTCGTCGACACCGCGCTGGCCCCCGCTTCGTCCTACCTCGGCGTGCTCGGCATGACCGGACTCACGGCATACGCCGGGCTCACCCGGATCGCCGAGGTCAAGGAGGGTGACGTCGTGTTCGTCTCCGGCGCAGCGGGTGCCGTGGGGAGCGCCGTCGGCCAGATCGCGAAGGCCCTCGGCGCGAGCCGGGTTATCGGCAGCGCCGGGTCGGCGGAGAAGGTGAAGCACGTCGTGGAGGACCTCGGCTTCGACGCGGCGTTCAACTACAAGGACGGGTCGGTGAGCGCGCAGCTGCGGGAGGCCGCGCCCGATGGCATCGACGTCTACTTCGACAACGTCGGCGGCGACCACCTGGAGGCGGCGATCGGGTCGTTGCGACTCGGTGGGCGGGTCGCCGTGTGCGGGATGATCTCGGTCTACAACGACACCGAGCCCACGCCCGGCCCCCGCAACCTGGCCCGCCTCATCCAGACCCGGGGCCGGATCCAGGGCTTCCTCGTCGGCGATCACTGGGACCTGTCGAGGGAGTATGCCGGGAAGGCCGCCGGCTGGCTGGCCTCGGGCGAGCTCACGTCGCGGGAGACTTTCGTCGACGGGATCGAACACGGGGTGGACGGCTTCCTCGGGGTGCTGCGCGGCGAGAACACCGGGAAGATGGTCGTCCGACTCTGACGCCAGACCTGCGGCGTTGGTGGGCCCCGTGGGGCTCGAACCCACAACCTACGGA
>JBBSQC010000069.1:0-10913 GCA_038258215.1 Actinomycetales bacterium
AAACCCCTCGTCGACCTCGCCCGCCTGCGCGAGCGGCTCCGGGTGACGCCGGCCGGGCGCGGCCACCACCTCACCGTCGTCGGCGCGGGAGCCAGCGGCATCGAGCTCGCGGCACACCTCGCTGCCCGCGACGACACGGACCGCGTCCGCCTGCTGGAGCGCTCGTCCCGCGTCGGCGCCTTCCTGCCTCCTCGTGCGGCACTCCGCCTCACCCGCCTGCTCGAGAGCAGAGGCGTGCAGGTCCTGACGGAGGCCGACCCCGTGCGCATCGAGGAGGAAGCCGTCGTGCTGCGCGACGGGACGCGCCTCCCGCACGACACGGTGGTGGTCGCCACGGGACTCACAGCCCCACCACGGGCCACCCGGGCGCCGCTGGGCGGTCCACAGGGCTTCCCGGTGCGGGCGACCCTCCAGCACCGCGACCACGACGACGTCTACGCCGTCGGCGACTGCGCCGATTTCCTCCCGGCCCCTCTCCAGCGCATCGGCGTGCACGGTGTCCGACAGGGGCCGGTGCTGCTCACGGCCCTCGAGGCCCGCGCGAGTGGCGCACCCGCGCCGGTCTACCGACCGCAGAAGCACGTGTTGTCGATCCTCGACCTCGGAGGTGGCACAGCGCTCGCGGTGCGCGGCCGGTGGTGGTGGCTCGGCCGCTCAAGCCTGGCACTCAAACGGCGCATCGACCGACGATGGCTCGCGACGTACAGGAGCTAAGGCATCAGCGGCGCGTCGGCATGGGGAGCAGCGTGAGCAGGTGCTTGTTCTCCAACGGATCGAGCACCGAGTGCTGGACGCAGGCGGGGACCAGCTCGCCGGTGTCGGGGTGGGCCATCGTGTAGACGCACGCCTGGAGCCGCTCCCGAGTCGCCTGGGTCTCGGCTTCGGCAGCGACTTCCCCCGCCTCCATGGCGCGCCAGGCGGGGATGACGGTCGCGGCGTCCATGAAGGCGTGCACGACGAAGGTCAATCCCCTGACCTCGCCATGGGCAGCGGCACGCACCAACGTCGACAGGCCGCCGGCGCGGCGTACGACCCGTCGGCTCCAGCGCAACGACATGGCGGCCAAGCGGGGCTCCCGCAGCGCCAACCGGAACGCTTTCGCGATTGTGACCCACGGCTGCTCGCAGCTGAGCGAGACCCCCGGGACGCGCGCGAACACCTCGCCGCGGAAGCCCAGGTCAGCCGCCACAGCGGGATCGAGGAGCGGGACCCAGGTGTCGCCCACGACGATGCCGAAGGCCGAACGATTGCACCGCGGGTCACCGAACTGGAGAGCCTGCCACGCCACCGGTTGCCCCATGCCGGTCTCGACCTGCTCCCAGACCTCGTCGATGCTGACGGACTGCTCGTCGACGCCCCACCTGCGGGGATCACCCACCCGGGCGGCCGGCTGGAACGACATCATCGAGTAGCCCATGTGGCGCACGGCAGCCACGACACCGGCGACCTGGTCGCGGTTCGCTCGGGTCACCGTCATGTTGTGGGCCAGGAAGTAGCGCAGGCCGGTCTGCTGCTTGACGCGCTCGAACATCGAGACGAATGCGGCACGATGTTCGTCCAGCTCTCGTTCGACTCGTGGCCGCGGCATCCCGCGACGCCCGCGCATGAGCGAGTCGAAGTGCGCCGCAAAGGACACGCGCGGCAGCCGGAGCCCTTTATCGGTTCGGGTGACGAGCGCACGGAGGTAGCCCTCGTCGAAGTCTCCGTGGGTCATCGACATGGGTTCTCGACCTGCCGCCCGCATGGCCATGAGGGACGCCGCGTGGTCGTCGGGCGACAGCAGCGAGACCTCGCCACCAATGAGCTGGGCGTGGGCACGTGGCCCCCGTCGCTCCCGCAGCAGCGCCATCTGGCGCCGAACCTGGTCGAGCGTGTGGGCGCCGTTGGTGGGGACCTTGTTGGCGTCCGCGGAGTGGTAGCACGGAGAACAGGTCAGGTTGCACTTCGGGAAGACACCGTGCGTGCCCTCGCAGCCCACGCCGATGCGGCCCAACGTCTGTGCGGCGGTCCTGGCCGTCGTCGGGAGCTCGGACCAACGGCGCCGCATCGCTGCGAGTGTCTCCGGGTGGACGGGCTCGGTCAGCTCGATGATCGAGCGCAAACGGGTCCTCAGCGCGGAGACGCGGACCCTTCTGGTCGACCCCCGGAGGTGACCGATCATGACTCGGAACCGGGTGCGGGGCGGGTGCTCGTGGAAAGCAGCCGCCGGCCGATGGCACCGCCGAGGAGGGTGAGCACCAACAGGCCTCCGACGCCGATGACGATGCCGCGCGGGTCTGCCCCCGAAGCGCCGACAGCGGCGTACGCGAGGGCGCCGGGCACGATGCCGACCGCCGTACCGAGCACGTAGTCGCGCAGGCGCACCCCGAGCAGACCGGAGGCGTAGTTGATCGGGGTGAAGGGGAACAGCGGCAGCAGCCTGACGGCGAGCACCGCGACCAGCCCGTGGCGAGCCAGCACCTGGTCGGCGTCCTGGAGCCGCCCGCGGAGCATGCGATCGACGGCCGGGCGTCCCAGCCGTCGGCCGAGGAGGAAGCCGCCGAAGGCGCCGAGCAGTGCGCCCGCCCAGGCCAGCAGGGTGCCCCACCACAGCCCGAAGAGCACACCGCTGAGAATCGTGAGCACCGAGGCGGGTGACGGCACGAGCACCAGCAGGGCGTACCCGACCACGAACACCGCCGCCCCAGCCCACCCCGCTGACTCCACCAGCGCCTGGAAGCGCTCGGGTCCGCTCCAACCACTCAGGTGCAGCGCGACCGAGGCCGCGGCGAAGGCAAGGACCAGCGCCACCAGGCGCAGGCGATCCGACCGGGATGAGACATCTTCGCCACCCGTCACATCGTCGGCCACATGGTCGCGAGCTGGCGGAGTCCTCATGTGACAGGGAACCCTCCGACTGCCCCGGTGGCTTCCCCTCGCCCCGGTCACGAGCTCGCGGCGGCCGGCCCGCGCAGGGTGCGATAACCGGCGATGATGCGGTGGGCGCCGCTGAGGCCCACCACGCCCGCCCACACCGTCGCGACCTGGGGCGCGTAGGCGGGGACGAGCAGCCAGAGCGAGTGCACGAGGATCGTCTCCGCCCCCTCGGCGATGCCGCCGAGGAAGCTCAGCGACCGGCCGTCGTCGATGCGGTGCCCGGTGCGTTCCGCGATCGAGGAGAACGCCAGGAACGCGGTCCCGTTGACGTAGTAGGCCAGAAGCACGGCCAGGAACGGGAGCCACCCCACGAGGGAGCCCGACGTCCCGACGCTGCCGACGGCAACCCCGACGACCGTGGCACCGTAGGCGACGAAGTCGGCGGTGATGTCGAGGAACCCGCCGGCGGGGGAGCCCTGCCCGGTGCCTCGCCGGCGGGCGAGCGGCCCGTCCAGGCCGTCCAGGGCGCGGGAGATCAGCCACGCGAGAAGTGCCCAGCCCCACATCTGGCCGGCCGCGAGCGCGGCGCTGGCCAGTCCGAGCACCAGCCCGGCCACCGTGAGGCGGTCGGGCGTCACCCGCGACCGGTCGATCCGCCCGGCGACCGAGGCCAGCGGGCCGTCGAGACGACGACGGAGCATGGCGTCGAACATCACGTCTCCTCTGCGTCGGGGGCCGGCGCGGGCGCAGCGCGCCCATCATCGCGCACCAAGCGTCGGCCGAGGACCGTGCCGAGCCCGACGAGGGCCACCAGGACCGCGACCCCGGCGAAGATGCCCCAGGGGTCGGCGCCCCACGCACCCAGGGCGGCGTAGGCCAGGCTCCCCGGCACCATGCCCAGCGCCGAACCGAGGAGGTAGTGGCGCCACCGCACCCCGGTGAGCCCGGCCGCGTAGTTGATGACGGTGAACGGGAGCACCGGCGTGAGTCGCGCAACCAGGACCGCGCCGAACCCGTGGTCACCCAGCAGCCGGTCGGCGCGCTCCACCCGTCCGCTGGCCAGCCGGTCGACCGCGTCCCGCCCCAGGGCACGGCCCAGCCCGAAGGCGGCCGCGGCCCCGCCCAAGGCCGCGATCCAGGACAGAAGGGCGCCGAGCCAGAGCCCGAAGAGCAGCCCGCCCAGCGCCGTGAGCAGTGCCTTGGGCGCCGGCAGCAGGCACAGCAGGGCGTAGCCGGCGACGAACACGGCGGCACCCCACGGTCCTGCTGCGTCCGCCTGGTCGCGCAGCAGCCGGACGTCGTCCCATCCGCGCAGCTGCTCGACGACGAACACCGCGAGCAGGAGCGTCGCCAGCGCGCCGAGCCGTGCCCACGCCCGGGTCCGGCTGGTCACCCGCGTCGGCTCCACACGGAGGGAAGTCTGCACGACCTCCACCGTGTTCCCGGTACGACAAGGTTGGACCTGCCCAGCCACATCGCTTGAGGAGACACCATCGCCGTGAGTGCCCGCCCCATGACCCTGGCCGCGACCGCGCTTGCCTCGGCCCTGCTCGTCAGCGCCTGCGCGGCCCCGTCTGCCGACAGCCCCACGGCGTCGGTCGACCGGCCGTGGGACGAGGTGCTGGCCGAGGCGGAGGGCCAGACGGTGGACCTGTGGATGTACGGCGGCGACGATCGCGGCAACGCCTACGTCGACGACGTGCTAGCTCCGGCCGCCGCCGACCTCGGCGTCACGGTGCGGCGGGTGCCGGTGGCGGACACCAGGGACGCGATGCGACGCCTCCTCGCCGAGCGGGCCGCCGGCGAGGACGACGGTTCCGTCGACCTGGTGTGGGTCAACGGCGACAACTTCGCCACCGGCCAGGAGGCCGGCGCGTGGCTGTGCGGCTGGTCCGACGACCTGCCGAACATGCGCTACGTCAGCGACGAGGACCCCCTGGTGAGCGAGGACTTCGGCGTGCCGGTCGAGGGGTGCGAGTCACCCTGGCACAAGGCGCAGTTCACCTTCGCCTACGACTCCGCCCGGGTCACGGATCCACCCACCACCGTCGCCGGGCTGCTCGACTGGGCCGAGGCCCACCCCGGCCGCTTCACCTATCCCGCGCCGCCCGACTTCACCGGCTCGGTCTTCGTGCGGCAGGCCCTCTACGCGTTGTCCGGAGGCGCGGACGCGGTCCCGGCCGGCTTCGACGAGAGTGCGTACGACGAGCTGACGCCTGCGCTGTGGGAGCGGCTGCGCGACCTCGCGCCCGCGCTGTGGCGCGAGGGACGCACGTACCCCCGGGACCAGGTGGCGCTGGAGCGGCTGTTCGCCGACGGGCAGGTCGACTTCACCATGACCTACGGACCTGCGACCCTCACCGAGCTGGTCGAGGACGGCACCTTCCCGCCGACCACCCGGGTGCTCGAGGTCGAGGACGGGACCATCGGCAACGCCAGCTTCCTCGCGATCCCCGCCAGCTCGCCGGACCAGGCCGGGGCGATGGTCGTCGCCGACCTCGCGTTGTCGCCCGAGCAGCAGGTCGCGAAGGCCGACCCCGACGTGTGGGGACAGTTCACCGTCCTCGACACCGCGCTGCTCGAGGACGAGGCCGCGCGTGCCTTCGACCGGCTGCCCGACTCGCCGGTAGTGCCGGCCTACGACGAGCTGTCCCGCAACGCGCAGCCGGAGCTCTCCTCGTCCTGGGTGACACCGCTCGACGAGGGCTGGCGACGCGAGGTCCTCGGTCGCCCATGACGAGTCGGGGGGTGGGCGGGGCCTCGCCCGGGATCGTGGCCATCACCGTGGTCGCGGGTACCGGCATGGTTGCGGTGGTGGCGACCTCGGTCGGGTTGATGCCGTTGTACGGCGAACCCGTTCCGAGTCTCGACGGCTGGCGGTCGGCCGCGCCCGACCTGGTGGCCGGGATCGGGGAGTCGTTGCTGATCGCCGTGCCGGCGACGGTGCTCGCGGCCCTGGTCGGCTTCCTCCTGGCGACGCTGATGCTCGGAGGCGGTCGGGCGGCGGCCGTCGTACGCCTGGCGTGCCTCGCGGTGCTCGCGGTCCCGCACCTGGTGGGAGCGACCTCGGTGTCGCTGCTCCTGGGTGACGGGGGAGTGGGTGCCCGCCTCGTCGCGCGGGCGGGCGGCGACGGCTGGCCGGCACTCGTCGGCGGGTCGTGGCCGGTCGCGACCGTCCTTGAGCTGGCGTGGAAAGAGTCGGCGTTCGTCGCCCTCGTAGTCCTGGCCGCGGTCGCACCGGGTCATCGGATGCGCATGCAGGTCGCGGCAGGCCTGGGAGCCCGTCCTGTCCAGCGGCTCGTCCGGGTGCTGCTGCCCACTGCCGCGCCCGCGGTCGGCGCCGCCTCCCTGGTCACGCTCGTCTACGCCATCGGGTCCTACGAGGTGGCCTGGCTGCTCGGACGGGCGGTTCCAGAACCCCTACCAGTGCTGGCCTTCCGGCTCTTCGGCTCCATCGAGCTGACCGACCGACCGGCCGCCGCGGCCGCCGCGGTGACCGGCTCCGTCCTCGCCCTCTGCGTCGCCGTCCCGGCGCTCGCGGCGCTCCCGCGCCTGCGGGCGCTCTCGTCGGGTGGTGCGCCGTGAGGCGGGTCCTGCCGGTGGCCGGTCTGGTGCTGGCGCTGCTCTGGCTGGTCGTGCCGCTGGCGCCGGTCCTGGTGTGGGCGGGAGCGGAGCGGTGGAGCTACCCCGACCTGCTTCCCGGCGCATGGGGCGTCGCGGGCTGGCGCGACGCCGCCGCGGCCGGACTGCCGTCCGCGCTGCTCCGCTCGCTCGCGCTGGGTCTCGCTGTTGCTGCCGTCGCGACACCGCTGGGGGTGATGACGGGGCGGGTGCTCGGCTGGCGCCTCACCGGGCGACCCCGACTGGTGGTCGCCGCACTGCTGGTGCCGCTTGTCCTGCCGCCCTTCGCCGTGGCCATGGGCCTCGACGTGGTGCTGATCCGAGTCGGCCTTCCCGAGCTGGTGTCGGTGGTGCTGCTCCTGTCGGTGGTGGCGATCCCCTACACGGCGTACACGAGCGCGACCGCGTTCGCGCGGACGTCACCGGAGCTGGAGGCCCAGGCGCGAGCCCTGGGTGCGACCCCCCGCCAGGCCCGTCTGCGGGTGGTGCTGCCAGCCGTGCGGGGCAGCATCCTCGTGGCGGCGCTGCTGGCCTTCCTGGTCGGCTGGAGCGACTACGTCGTCACGCTGCTGGTGGGTGGCGGGCAGCTCGTGACCGCGCCCGTCCTGCTGGGAGCCGCGGCGTCCGGCTCCGGGAACGACGCTGCGGTCGCCGCGATGGCGCTGGCCACCCTCGTGCCACCCGTGGCGCTGGCGACCGTCGCCGCCCTGCGGGTCCGAAGCAGCAATCGCACCGAGGCGGACCGTCTCCCCGAGTTCGTGCCCCACGAGGAGGGGATGCGCCGATGAGCAGCCTGGAGGTCCGCGACGTGTGGCACCGCTATCCCGACGCGGACACCCCCGCCCTCCGGGGCGCATCCGTTGCGGTCGCAGACGGCGAGATGGTCTCCGTCGTCGGACCCTCGGGGTCCGGCAAGAGCACCCTCCTGCGCGTCGCTGCCGGCCTGCTGCGCTCCACCTCCGGACAGGTGCTGGTGAACGGCCGCGACGTCGCCGACCAGCCCACCGAGCGGCGCGACCTCACGGTGATGTTCCAGCACCCGCTGCTCTTCGAGCACCTCGACGTCGCCGGCAACGTCGCCTTCGCCCCCCGGCTGGCCGGTTCCGGACGTCGGGAGGCCCGCCGGTGTGCCCAGCGCTACCTGCGGCTGGTGCATCTCGAGGAACTGGACTCGCGCGACGTCGCGTCGCTGTCCGGTGGCCAGCAGCAGCGGGTCGCGCTCGCCCGGGCGCTGGCGGCCGAACGCGGTGCGCTACTTCTCGACGAGCCCTTCAGCTCCTTGGACCGTGAGCTGAAGGACTCCATGCACGACCTCCTCATCGAGGTGCGGGCCGCGCTGGCGCCGACCATCCTCATGGTCACCCACGATCTCGACGAGGCGGCACTCGCCGAGTCGACCGTCGTGCTCATCGACGGGAGCGTGCACCAGCATGCGCCGATGGCCGAGGTCTACCAGCGGCCAGCGACCGTAGTCGTCGCCCGGCTGCTGGGTGGCTTCACCGAGGTCGACGGCACCGTCCGCGACGGGATGCACCACTCCGCGTGGGGACGCGTGCCCGTCGCGGCCGAGGGAGCGGGTAACGGTGCCGCGGTTCTCCTGGTACGCCGGGAGTCGCTGCGCATCGAGCCCGCCGATGGCGGCACCACCGGCACCGGGCTCGAGGCCCACGTGGTGCGGCGCCGTCCCACCGGGACTCGCGTCGTCCTCTCCCTCATGGGCACTGACGACTCACGCATGGAGGTCGAGCTCCCGATCGGCGAGGACGTCCGCCCGGGCACCCGAGTCCGAGTGCTGCCTCCAGACGGTCGGTCGTCGCTGTGGGCGGTGCGGGGCGTCACATCCGGCGGGAACGCCCAGGGCATCTCGTCGGGTTCCCACGGCAGCCCGTACGTGGCGCGAACACCATTGAAGGAGACCCGGTCATGACGTCATCGTGGAGCGGCGAGAACGCCGTCAGGTCCGGCCCGGAGGCGTGCCAGTGAACGCGCCCTTGATAGAGGTGTTCTGGCGGCCCGGTTGCCCCTTCTGCCTCAAGCTTCGTGTCGCACTGGCGCTGCGGGGCGTGCGGGCCACGTGGCGGAACGTGTGGGACGACCCTGAGGCGTCCGCGTTTGTGCGAGCGCACAACCAGGGCAACGAGACCGTCCCGACGGTCCGGATCGGCGCCACGGTGCGCACCAACCCGTCTGCCGGGGTCGTACGCTCGCTCGTGCGCCGCTCCCCGGGCCGATGAGGATCGAGGGGGAGCTTCGACGAAGGCAGGTTGCCTTCCTCGGCAGCAGCGGGTCTGACCTCGCCGGCACCCTCGACCTTCCGGCCGGCCCGATCCGGGCAGTTGCCCTCTTTGCCCACTGCTTCACCTGCGACCGCACGTCGCGGGCAGCATCTCGCGTCGCCAGGGCCCTGACGCAGGCCGGCTACGCGGTCCTGCGCTTCGACTTCACGGGGCTCGGGGACTCCGACGGCTCCTTCGCCGAGACCACGTTCAGCACCAATCTCGAGGACCTCCGCGCCGCCGCTCGCTGGCTCGCCGACGAGCTCGAGCCTCCGCGGCTGCTCGTCGGCCACTCGCTCGGAGGCGCAGCCGTCCTGGCCATCGCCGGGGAGCTGGAGTCCGTCGGAGCAGTCGCGGTGATCGGTGCCCCGTCGACTCCGGCCCACGTCACCAGGCTCCTGTCAGGTGCGGAGTCGGCGCCCGACGGACACCTCGCCGTCACCATCGGCGCAAGGAGCCTCCACATCAGCCCAGACCTGGTCCGCGACCTGTCGGCCCGACCCCAGCGCGAGCGCATCTCCGCGCTCGGCAGACCCCTCCTCGTCCTGCATTCGCCGCGGGACGCCGTCGTCGGCATCGGGGAGGCGCGCGCGATCTTCGACACCGCGCGGCACCCGAAGTCGTTCGTGACCCTGGACGACGCGGACCACCTGCTGCTGCGCGCCGAGGACGCCGACTACGCCGGATCCATGATCGCGACGTGGGCCGGCCGGTACCTCCCGGTTCGGGCCGCGTCGCCGTCCACGGCCCCCGCAGCGCCCTCGGGCGTGGTCGTCGACGAGATCGATGACGTCGAGGGCTACGCCCACCGGGTCCGCGCAGGGCGCCACACCTGGTTCCTCGACGAACCACTCGACGTCGGTGGTGCTGACACCGGTCCAGGTCCGTACGACGTGTTGCTCTCCGCGCTCGGGGCATGCACGTCGATGACCATGCGTATGCACGCCCGGCGCAAGGGGTGGGACTACCGGCCATCACGGGTGACGCTCCGCCACGGTCGCATCCACGCCTCCGACTGCGAGACGTGCGAGACCACCTCAGGACATGTCGACCGAGTGCACCGGCACATCGAGCTGGACCCCTCCCTGCCTGAGGACCAGCGTGCGGCACTCCTCTTGATCGCGGACCGCTGCCCTGTCCACCGCACCCTGCTGGGCGAGATCGACATCGTCACCACCCACGCATCCGACTATGCCCTGACGCCATGACCATGCGCGCCGAGCTCGAAGGAACCGTCCTGGCGGAGGGCGAGGACACCGTCGCTCGCGGAGGTTTCCACTACTTCGCCCCGCAGGACGTGGCGTTCCGGTACCTGCGACCGGTCTCCCTGCGTCCGTCCCTGCGCGGCACGTCCGCCCGCTTCGACGTCTGCATCGGCGGAACGCGAGCCGTCGACGCGGGCCTGGTGCATCGCCCGCCCACGATGGTGGTCGCAGCCGGTCAGCGGACGGGTGGCGTTCGCCCCACCGGTCGTCGTCCGTCGGGTCGACGACGCGCCGGGTCCGTCAATCCGCCCGACGCGGTCCCCCCAGTCAAGGAGCACCACATGATCCCCGCATCCGTCGTCACGTTCATCGACGCGGAGGTGGCCGCCGCGACCACCTCGTACGACGACCTGCGCGTGGTCGTCCTCAACGGGACGCTCAAGCGCTCCCCCGAGCCGAGCCACACCGACGGGTTGCTGGCGGTCACCCGTCGGGTGCTGGAGGGCGTCGGCGCGCAGGTCGACGTCGTGCGGCTCGTCGACCACGTCATCCCGCCCGGAGTGCGGCCCGACATGCGTGAGCACGGGTGGGAGCGCGACGACTTCCCCGACCTCTACCGCTCGCTCGTCGAGCCGTCCGACATCGTCGTCCTCGCGACCCCGATCTGGCTCGGCGACCAGTCGTCGTTGACCCGGCTCGCGATCGAGCGCCTGTACGGCTGGTCGGGGGAGCTCAACGCCGACGGGCAGTGGAGCTACTACGGCAAGGTGGGCGGGGTCGTCATCACCGGCAACGAGGACGGCGGCGAGCACTGCGCAGCGCAGATGCTCTACGCGCTGAGCCACATCGGCTTCACCATCCCGCCCCAGGTCGACGCCTTCTGGAACGGAGAAGCGGGTCCCGGTCCGTCCTACCTCGACGACGACCGAGGGGCGCGCAACCACTGGACCACCCG
>JBBSQC010000070.1:0-10857 GCA_038258215.1 Actinomycetales bacterium
AACAACACACCCCCCACCCCCCCACCCACCCCCCCCCCCCCCCCCACCCCCCCCCCCCGCCGCCCCCCCCCGCCCCCCGTCGATCCACCACCCCCCCCCCCCCCGGGTGGGGGGAGGCTGTCGGCAGGCGGACTGGCGCGTCAGTCGAGGGCGGCGAGCGCCTGGTCGATGTGGTCGGCGAGGCGACCACCGTCACGCGCCCACCGTTCCACCCCCACCCCGAGGCAGGCGGCGCACGCAGCGGCCTGGGCCTGCACCGCGAGGTCGTCGACGTCGCGGCCGCTCCGGGAGGCCAGGGCCCCCGCCAGGGCACGCCGGGCCTCCTCCGACTGCTCGTGCACCCGAGCGCGCAGGGCCGGCACCGACATCAGGAGCCGGGTCCGGTCGCGGACCTCGTCCATCGAGCCGTCCGGCAACCCGGCGAGGGTCCCGGCGATCGCGCGGCGCACCGCCGTGACCGGGCCCTCCCGGGCCGGGCGAGCGGTGACAGCGGCCGCGATGAGCGGGTCGTAGTCGTCACGCAGGAGCGCATCCTCCTTGGTGGGGAAGTAGCGGAAGAAGGTCGCCGGGGAGACGCCCGCGACCCCGGCGATCTGCTCGCACGTGGTGGCGTCATACCCCTGGCGGGCGATGAGGTCGAGGGCCGCGGACTGGATGGCGGCCCGGGTGCGCTGCTTCTTCAGCTCACGCAGGCCCAGATCCGCTGGCGGTTCGATCGCGGGCTGCGTCATCCCACCATCGTCCCATCGCGCGGGGCACGGCCCGCGCGGGCGGGCATGAGACACGCGAGAGCGACTCCGGCGAGGAGTGCTCCGGCGGCGACCATGAGCGCGAGGCCCCGTCCGTCGGCGAGTGCCTCGGCGTCGAGGGCTCCGTCGGCCAGCCGGGCCTCGGTCCTTCCGGCCGCCACCGCCGCGAGGACGGCCAGACCGAGTGCTCCGCCGACCTGGATCGCGGTGTTGTACAGCCCACCGGCGGCTCCGCTGTCTGCGGTGCCCTCGCCGCCGGGGAGTGCGGTCGAGGTGAGGGCGACGAAGGCCAACCCGAGGCCCAGTCCGATGACGAGCAGCCCCGGGAGCAGGGTGGACCAGAACGCGCCACGCGTGGGCGTGAGGCCGAGACGGGCAAGGAGCACGAGGCCTCCGGCGCAGGTGGCCATTCCGGTGGCGAGGACGGGGCGCGCCCCGACCCGCGGGACGGCCGAGGAGCCGACGCCGGCTGCGACCACCAGCCCGGCGACGAGCGGGAGGTAGGACCACCCCGCCTGGAGGGGGGAGTAGCCGAGCACCTGCTGGAGGTGCAGCGACACGAAGTAGAAGGTGCCGAGGAGGGCTGCCCCGACCAGCGCCCCGCTCGCGTCGGCCACGAGGACCGCGCGGTCGCTCAGCAGCGAGGCGGGGACGAGCGGGGCCGGGGAGCGGCGCCCCAGCACGACCGCCGCCGTCCCGGCCATCGCGGCGAGCGCGAGCCATCCGGCCGTGGGCGCGGAGAGCCACCCGTGCTCGAGCGTCCCGTGCAGCGCCCACACCGTCAGGAGGAGCGCTCCGACGCCGACCACCGCCGGAACCGGGTCGATGCGCACGCGGCGGTCACCCGTGCGACCGGGCAGGAGGGCGAGCACGGACAGGCCGACGAGGGCCGCCGCGACGGCGTTGCCCCCGAAGATCCAGCGCCACCCGAGGTGCTCGGTCACCACGCCGCCGATGATCAGCCCGACGACGGCGCCCAGACCGGTGATGGCACCCCACAGCCCCAGGGCCCGGGCGCGCTGCTCGGGCTCCGGGAACGTGTGGACCAGCAGGCTCATCGCGGCGGGCGCCAGCAGGGCCGCGGCGAGCCCCTGGCCGCCGCGAGCGAGGACGACGAGCAGGCTCGAGTCGGCCATCGCTCCCGCGACCGACGCTCCGACGAAGACCGTGACCCCGACGAGGAGCGCGGCGCGGTGACCGAAGCGGTCGGCGAGCCGCCCGCCCAGCAGCAGGAGACCCCCGAAGGCCAACAGGTAGGCGTTGACGACCCACGGAACCGCAGCGGGGGGCATCGCCACGTCGGAGGCGATGCTCGGCAGGGCGATGTTGAGCACGACGTCGTCGATGTCGACCAGGAGCTGGCCGAGCGCCAGGGCCGCGAAGGCCAGCCAGACCGATGCCGCCGTGCGCGAGGGGGTGTCGAGTGCCGGGGTCCCGGGGGTCTGGATGGTCATGTCGCGCCTTTCTGAGTGTCACTATCAAATGATAGTGACACTCAGAATGACGGGTGTCAACGGCCTGGCGAGGGTCTCGCTCTCGAACCCCCGGTCTCAGTGGCTCAGCTTGGCGTGGGCCACGGCGTCGAGGCGGGTCCCCAGCTCGTCGGGTGTGAGCCCGGCGTCGAGGGCGTCGCGCACCACGTCGGCCTGGCTGCGCGGCGTCATCCCGTCGACCGGGGCGTCTCGGTCCAGGTTGGTCGGGACCGCGTAGCCCTCGGCCGACGCCGCGAGGACGTGGGCGGCATCCGCCCGCGGCAGTCCTCGCGCACAGGCGTCGAGCAGCGCCGGGTAGGTCGCTCGCACGATCCGGTCGCGGTCGACGGTCTCCATCGCCCGGCCGAACGCCGAGGAGATCTGGAGCAGGTTCGCCATCCGGCGCACGTCGTTCGTGTGGTTCGACCCGGCGGCGTGGAAGAGCGCGGGGTTGAAGAAGACCGCGTCCCCCTTGAGCAGCGGCAGCTGCACGTGATGACCGACGAAGTAGTCCTGGAACTCGGGCTGCCAGTAGGCCAGGTAGCCGTGGGAGTACTTCTGGCTGTGCGGGAGGTAGAGGGTCGGGCCGGTCTCGATCGGCATGTCGCAGTGCGCAACCGCGCCCTGAAGGGTGAGCAGCGGCGAGACGTCGTGCACCCGCCCCGGGTAGTGCGCCGTGACCTCGGGCGACTGGAAGCCGAGATGGTAGTCGCGGTGCACGGTCTGGCCCTTGCCGCCCGGGTTCACCACGTTGACCTGGGAGGTGACCTGGTATGCCGGTCCCAGCCACGCGCGCGCGGCGAGGGCCACCATGTCGTTGGCGTAGTAGGCGACGAACGCCCCGGGGTCGCTCACCGCGAGCTTCTCCAGGGCGTTCCACACCCGGTCGTTGGCCCCCGGGCTGGCGAAGTGGTCGCCGGCCATCTGCCCGGAGGCCTTCTCGGCGGCGATGACGTCCTCGAAGCACGCGGTGACCCGGCCCACGACCTCGTCGTCGAACGCCCCGGCGAGCACCACGATGCCGGGGCCGTCGGCGAGGGCGTCGGCGATCTCGGCCTGCACCGCCTCGGCGGCGGGCTCCACCCCGATGAGCGGCCGCAGGGTCTCGCTGTCGTAGACGAGCACCCCCTGCTCGACCCGCTGGGCGTGCGGGTAGTCGGCGAGGTCGGTCGTGTCCTCGAGCACCGACAGCAGGTCCTCGAGCCGGCAGTCCTCGGCGCGCCGATGGCCCTGGGGTGGCGCTGCGGAGCGGGGGGTGCTCATCGTGGTCTCCTCGGTGCTCGGGTGCGACGCCCGACGGGCGCTTCGTGCTGCCCCCAGCCTGCGCCCGAGGGGCCGGCCGCTCAAGGTGAGAACACCTCAGAAAGACCTCAGCCGGATGCCGCGCGCCGACTGCCGCCGGCGCCTCACCACCCGCGACGATGGGCCGATGGTCCGCCGCAGCCACCGGGTCCGCGACATCGCGGAGCAGTCCGGGCTGTCCCCGGCCACCGTCGACCGCGTGCTGCACGGCCGGCCCGGCGCGAGTGCCCGCGCCGTGCGCGCCGTGGAGACCGCCCAGCTCGACCTGGACCGCCAGACCACCGGCCTGCGCCTGGCTCGCCGGAGCCTTCTGGTCGACGTGGTCATCGACGCGCCGAGCCGGTTCCGGGTCGCCGTGCGCGAGGCGCTGGAGGAGGCGCTCCCCACGGCGCGTCCGGCGACGGTGCGCGCCCGCTTCCACGAGAGCGACGGCGCCGGGCCGGAAGACGTGGCGCGTTCGGTGGACGCGGTGGGGGCCTCCGGGCGGGTCAGCCACGGCATCGTGCTCAAGGCCCCGGACGACGAGCGGGTGGCGGCCGCCGTGCACCGGGCCCTCCTCCGCGGCATCCCCACCGTCACGCTCGTCACCGATGTCGGCGACTCGGGGCGGGTCGCCTACGTCGGCCTCGACAACGCGGCCGCCGGGGCGACGGCCGCCTACCTCCTCGGCCACCTGCGGGCCGACCGGCGAGGCGTGGTCCTGGCGTCGCTGAGCCACCACGAGTTCCTCGGTGAGCAGGAGCGGTTCTCCTCCTTCCGCCGGCAGCTCGGAAGGAGCGACCCGGGCCGCGAGCTCGTGGTCCTCCCCGACGCCGGAGGCGCCGACCAGGGTATGGAGCGGGTGACGGGGGAGGCGCTGCAACGGCATCCGGACGTCGTGGGCGTCTACTCGATGGGCGGTGGGAACGCGGGGCTGGTCAGGGCGCTGGAGTCGGCGGGCCGGCGGGGCACGCCGTTCGTCGCGCACGACCTCGACGCCGACAACCTTCCGTTGCTGCGTTCGGGGGCCCTCACCGCGGTGCTCCACCATGACCTGCGGGCCGACCTGCGCGCGGGCCTGAGCCAGCTGCTCAGGGCGCAAGGTCTGCTGCCTGGGGCTCCGACGTCCCTGCCGTCGGTGCCGCAGGTCATCACGCCGTGGAACGTGCCGGCGCGGTTGCGGCCGTGAGGCGACAGCGCGCCGTCATGGGATCGTGATGGACGACGCTCAGGCGATGGAGGCGTCGACCAGCTCGCGGGGCGCTGCGGCCGTGACGGCGGCGGCGGCGGGCGCGGTCACCGGCGTCGTCGGCGACGGCACCAGGATGGCCGCACTCCTGGTCGCGGGGTAGGTGGAGAGGGCGGCGGCGAACGCGGTGCGCTGGGCCCGGCGGCGGTTGATCCGCTGGATCAGGCTGTCCTTCTGAACGGTCGCGGTCGGTGCGGACGTCTGTGTTGTGGTCATGACATCTATCGTTCTCGCTTCCCACCCATGCGTCCAATGACTACGAAGACTAGGACGTATGCGCTCAGCGCATTGATATGGCTGTCTGGGGCATCGGATCGCACCTGGCCGAACATTTTGGTCTCGATCTGCGTCCGGGTGGGCCCTCCGGTTGACGGGGCTGGGAGACCTCGGTCTACTACGGGGCGACAGCGTTGTCGCTCGCCGGGCAGCGACAGTTCCTGGTGAGGAGAGCTCGTGACCATCCGTACTCCGCAGCGCGATGACCCGACGGGTCACGCCGCACCGGACCATCCGACGGCGATTCTGCCCCCGGGCCCAGACGTGGCACCGGGCGAGGTGGGCTAGGTGGCAACCGACATCTCGGACACCGCCACCGGGCAGCCCGGCAAGGAGCGGATGGTCGAGCGACACCTGCTGATCCCGTTCATCCTCCTGGTGTTGTGCTTCGCGGCCTGGGGTGCGGCCGCCAACCTCACCGACATCCTGGTCGGGGTCTTCCGCGGCATCTTCGACATGACGAACTTCCAGTCCTCGCTGGTGCAGTTCGCCTACTACGGGGCCTACTTCCTTCTGGCGCTCCCGGCCGCCTTCATCACCAGCCGCTTCGGCTACAAGGCCGGAATCCTGGTCGGGCTGGGACTTGCCGCCCTCGGTGGAGTGCTCTTCCTGCCCGCGAGCTCAGCCCTGTCCTACGGGTTCTTCCTGCTGGCCCTGTTCACGCTCGCAGCCGGGTTGTCGATCCTGGAGACCTCGGCCAACCCGTTCGTGATCGCCCTGGGTTCGGAGAAGACGGCCACCCAGCGGCTGAACCTGGCCCAGGCCTTCAACCCCGTCGGAGCCAACGTCGGTGTGCTGATGGGGGCCATCCTCATCCTTCCGGGACTGACCCCCGAAGAGTCCAAGGTCATCATGAGCCCCGACGAGCTCCTGGCCAGCCAGGAGGCCGACCTCGGGCTCGTCCTGACGCCCTACCTCGGCATCGCCGCCGTGCTGATCCTCATCTGGCTGCTCATCGCCTTCCGCCGGTTCGACATCCCACCGCCCCCCAAGGCCGAGCTGGCGCCGTCGGGCAACACCGCCAGCCGCCTGTGGAAGAACCGGCACTACCGGTACGGCGTGGGCGCCCAGTTCTTCAACGTCGCCGCGCAGACCTGCACCTGGACGTTCACCATCCTCTACGCCCAGGATGTCGTCGGCGTCTCGAAGGGCAATGCCGGGTGGTACCTCCAGGCCAGCCTGATCGTCTTCCTGGTCTCCAGGTTCGTCATGGTCTGGCTGCTGGGGATCTTCCGCCCGACCATATTGCTCTTGATCATGGCCGTGTTCGGAGTGGTCTGCTGCCTGATCGCGATGTTCTCCCTGAACATCGTCGGGTTGCTCGCGGTGGTGGCGATCTCCGCCTCCCTGTCGCTGATGTTCCCCACGATCTACGGAGTCTCCTTGCGAGGGCTGGGCGAGGACGCCAAGTTCGGAGCCGCCGGCCTCGTCATGGCCATCCTCGGAGGAGCGCTGCTGCCGATGGTGCACGCGTTCGTGATGGACGCCTTCAGCCCCGCGCTGGGATACGTCGTCCCTGGTTTCTGTCTGGCCATGGTGGCCGCGTATGCCGTGTTCGACATTCGCACGTCCCGAGATCACGATCTCGCCGACCCGACCACCTCCACCTCATGAGGAAGGGAGCGACCATGCGAAACCACCCCTACAACCACCGCCGGTCGTACCGGGTCGTGCTGGGTGCCGCAGCGATCAGCCTCGCCCTGCTGACGGGGTGCGGCGGAGCCGACGAGGAGCCCGTCACCGTCGGTCTGATCACCAAGCAGGAGGACAACCCCTACTGGGTCACCATGCGCGATGTCGCCCAGGTCACCGCCGACGCCGAAGGGGTCACCCTGCTCACGGCCACCGGTGAGAGCGACGTCGACGTCGACAGCCAGGTGGTCGCGATCGAGGACATGGTCGACCGAGGAGCCGACGGCATCCTCATCGCCCCCACGGACTCGACCGCGCTGGTCCCGGCGATCGACGCGGCTCGTGCGGCCGGGGTCACGGTGATCGCCCTCGACACCCCCGTCCAACCCGAGTCGGCGGTCAATGCCTTCTACGCGACGGACAACCTGCGGGCCGGGGAGCTGATCGGGGAGTACGCCAAAGCCAAAGCCGCCGAGCTCGGTCTCGAACCGAAGATCGCGATGCTCGACCTGGCACCGGGCATCAGCTCTGGAGAGCTCCGCCGGGAGGGATTCCTCGAAGGATTCGGGATCTCCGCCGATGACCCCCAGGTGGTCGGTTCCGCCGACACCGAAGGCGACCAGGAGCTCGGCAAGGTCGCCATGGAGAAGCTCCTGGCGGACGACCCGGACATCAACGTGGTCTACACCGTCAACGAACCCGCAGCACTCGGTGCCATCGAGGCGCTGAACGACGCCGGTGTCGACCTCGGCGGAGTCGTGGTGGTGTCGGTCGACGGTGGTTGCGTGGCCATCAAGGCCGCCGTCCGGCCCGGCGACATCGACGCCACAGCGCAGCAGTACCCGCAGAACATGGCTCGCAAGGGCGTCAGCGCGATCGCCGACGAAGTCCGAGGCGGGCCGGCACCCAGCGGGTTCCTCGACACCGGCGTCGAGCTCATCTCCGGCGCGCCCGCCCCTGGCGTCACCTCCAAGGATGTGGCCTTCGGCATCCGGAACTGTTGGGGTGACTGAAGGGCCGACTGCCGACCCGTGGCGCTTCAGAGCAGCAGCGCGGCCGCGGCCACCGCGGAGGCGATGAGCACGGCGACGTCGAAGCTCTGCTGGCTGATCCGGCGCACGGTGGCGTAGCCGGCCAGGCCGCCGAGCACGATGAGCGGCGAGAGGAGGGCCGCGCGACCGAGGTCCTCACGGTGCATCAGGCCGAGCGCCACCGAGAACGGGACCTTGACGAGGTTGACGATGAGGAAGAACCACGCGTTGGTGCCGACGAAGCGACGCTTGTCGATGCCCGAGGCGGAGAGGTAGAGGGTCATCACCGGGCCCGCCGCATTGGCGGTCATCGTGGTGAACCCGACGCCGGTGCCCGCGCCCCACGCCGCGGCCGGGCGCTCGTGCGCGGTCGTGCTCGCGGTGGACGCGCCCCTCTTGACCCACAGCTGGAGGAGCACGAGCGCGAGGAGGACCGCCCCGATGGCCCGGCGCAGCACGCCGTCGGAGACCACGTTGAGGAAGAGCGAGCCCAGGACGAGCCCGGGTAGCACCGCAGGGAGCAGCCGCCGGATCAGGGGCCAGTCGGCGTCGCGGCGGTAGTGCCAGACGGCGACGAGGTCCCCGACGATCAGCAGCACGAGGATCGCGGCCGTGGACTCCTTCGCGGGGAGCACGGTGGCGAAGATGGCCACCGAGACGACCCCGAGGCCGCCCAGGGCGGTCTTGGAGAAGCCGATGACGAGCGCGGCCAGCGCCATGAGGACAGCCGCGCCGAGGGTGCCGCCGAGCAGGTCGAGCACGGCCCCTCCATCGTCATGGTCCTTATGTCAGGACATGAGGCTAGCCTGTCGGTATGCCGCCGTCGATCCTGCCCAGCCCGCGTACCCCGGACTCGCTCGAGGCCCCCGAGGTGCGGTGGGGGATCCTGGGCACGGGGTGGATCGCCGACCAGTTCGTGACGTCTCTCGGTCGGCACACGAGGCAGGTCGTGGCGGCGGTGGGCTCTCGAACTCAGCAGGCGGCCGACCGTGCGGCCGCGGGCTGGGGGGTGCCGGTCGCCCACGGCTCGTACGAGTCCCTGGTGGCCGACGCCGACGTCGACGTCGTCTACGTCGCCACCCCGCACAACTTCCACCTGCCGCACGCGCTGATGGCCATCGAGGCCGGCAAGCACGTGCTGGTCGAGAAGCCGGTGGGGCTGGACGCCGGCGAGGCCCGCGCCATCGGGGCGGCGGCCGAACGGGCCGGCGTGTTCTGCATGGAGGCCATGTGGACGCTGTTCCTGCCCAAGCTCGACGTGGTGCGCCAGGTCCTCGCCGCAGGGATGATCGGGGAGCCCCGTGCAGTGGTGTGCGACATGGGGGAGTGGTTCGACGCGTCGCACCGGATCCTGCGGGCCGACCTGGCCGGCGGCCCGCTCCTGGACCTCGGCACCTACCCGGTCACCCTCGCCACCTGGGCGCTGGGGGTGCCCGACACCGTGACCGCGGTCGCCACCCCGGCACCCAACGGTGTCAACGGCCAGCTCTCCATCGCCCTGTCCACACCGGCGGGCTCCACGGCATCCCTGCAGTGCACCGTGCTCGCCGATACCCCGGTGACTGCGAGCATCGCCGGCACCGACGGCCGGATCGACATCGCCCGCTACTACTACCGGCCGGGTCCGTTCTCGGTCCACCTGCGCTCCGGTGAGGAGCTGGCCTGGGACGAGCCTCGGGTCGACCACGACGGGCTGCACTTCGAGGCGGCCGAGGTGGCCCGGCGCATCACGGCCGGCGAGACCGGGTCGCCGCTGCGGCCGTGGGCCGACACCGTCGCCACCCTGGAGGTCATGGACCGGGTGCGGGCCGCGACCGGTCTGGACTTCGCCGAGGCGAGGGCTGCTCGCGACCTCTGAGGGGCCTCAGCCGCGACTCAGCCGCGACCCGCTTCGCGCAACAGAGTGGTGAGGGCGCGTAGGTCGCCGCCCGCTGCCCGGGCCGCCGCCACGTCGAGCACTGCTCCGCGGGCGACGGCGGCCGCGGCGGCTCGCACCGGGCGGGCTACTCCGGGCCCGATGCCGACCCCGCACACCCCGACCAACCGGCCACCCTCCTCCAGGGAGAGCATCACCGGTGTCTCCGGTGTGCCGACCAGCTCCTCACGGCATCCGGGGCCGGGCACGCCGAGCACCTGCAGGGTCGCGTCGAACTGGTCCGACCACGACCACGGGACGTCGTCGAAGGCGTCGTCCTCACCCATCGCGACGCCCGCCGCGACCTGGCCCTGGCGCCCCGCCGACGTGAAGGACTCCAGCCGGATGCCGCGGTGCCCAACACCCGTCACCATCCGCACCGCGTCACCCGCCGCCAGGACCACGGGGTGTGACGTGCGCATCGAGGAGTCAACGAGGATGCCGTCGTCGACCGCCAGCCCGGCGGCCGCGGCGAGTGCCGTGCGGGGGCTCACCCCGATGCCCACGGCGACGAGGTCGGCCCCGAGCACGGTGTCGTCGGACAGGTGGACACCGGTGACGGCGCCGCTGTCGTCCCGGAGCACCTCCTGCGGCGCGACCCCGACGCGAACCCGCACGCCGTGGCGGGTGTGCAGGTCCGCGATCCAGTCCGCGACCGGCTCCGGGACGCCGCGGCCGAGCACGCGCGAGCCGGCCTCGACCACGGTGACGTCGAGGCCCCGCTGGGCGGCGGCGGCCGCCACCTCGAGCCCGATCACGCCGCCCCCGACGATGACGAGGCGACGCCCGCGCACCAGCTCGGCCGAGAGGGCCGTGGCGTCGGCAGCGTCGCGGAGATGGTGCACGCCAGGCCCGGCCGCGCCGGTGACAGCGAGCCGTCGGGGCTCGGCTCCGGTCGCGATGACGACGGCCTCGAAGGCCCAGGTCGTGCCGTCCTCGGTCGTCAGCACCCCGGCATCCGGGTCGAGTGCGGCGACCCGCGTGCCCGGCCGCACGAAGATCCGCTCCCGCCACCGCGCGGCCGCCGGCCAGACCGAGGGGACTTCTGCGGACCCGTCGAGGAGCACCGCCTTGGACAGCACGGTGCGGTCGTAGGGCGCCAAGGGTTCCTCGGTGAGGACGGCGACCGGCTCGCCCACCTCGGCGAACCGCCGCGGGGGGGGCCCGGCGGCGGGGCCCCCGCCGGCGGCGCCCGAACCGGGCGGGGGGCGCCGCCCGGCCCGGGCCCCCCCCCGGGCGGGGGCGGCGGGGG
>JBBSQC010000071.1:0-8203 GCA_038258215.1 Actinomycetales bacterium
CGACTTCGTCGCCGTGTGGGACAAGGTGATGATGGCCGACCGGTACGACGTCAAGAACACCTGACGGACCGGCCCCCGGGCCTGCTCGACCCCAGCCCCCGTCCCACCACTCGGTGGGGCGGGGGCTTCGTCGTCCACCACCTCGGCGTCCGCCGCCTGGACCAGACTTGTCATTCGAACAGGTGTTCTAGTATAGTGAGGTCATGTCCACCGAGGTCGCGCTCCCGGTCCCGATCGAGGACCTCGACGCCACCGGCGTCCTGCACCGCACCGAGGACACCCTGCACACCCGCCGCGCCACCGAGGTCGAGGACCTCCTCCTGGCCCTGCACTGGGCCGACCTCCACGCCGCCGACCCCCGCAAAGGCCCCAACGGACGCCGGGCCTGGAACGGCGAGGACCGCCTGATCGACCTCGGCGGCGAAGGCACCCCGCGGGTCCAGGAGCTCTGCCTGCCCGAGCTCGCCACCGCCCGCCACGTCCACACCCTCGCCGCCCGCGCCGTCGTGGCCGACGCCCTCGACCTGCGACACCGCCTCCCGAAGACCTGGGCCGTGGTCCAGGACGGCCACTGCGAGGTCTGGCTCGCCCGCCGCGTCGCAGCCATCTCCCGCGCCCTGGACCAGACCCAGGTCGGGATCGTCGATGCCGCCGTGGCCGACTCCATCACCGGCGACTCCCCCTCTCGCGTCCTGGGCCTCGCCGAGGCCAAGACCATCGAGGCCGACCTCCCCGCCCACGCAGCCCGCCTCGAGGCCGAGGCCCGCCGACGCCTCGTGGCCGTCACCCGCACCGACAAGCACGGCTCGCGCACCCTCTACGCCCGCATGGAACCCGGCGACGTCACCTGGATCGACGCCATGACCGACCGCATCGCCGACATCCTCGCGGCGCGCCCCGACCTCATCGAGCACCCCGACCCCACCGCACTGGACAAGCAAGCACTCCGCGCCCTCGCCCTGGGCTGGCTGGCCCACCCCGCCGCCGTCCTCGACCTCCTCGAGAACCCCACACCACCAGGTGAGACCGGATGCCCGACCGAGGAGAAGAAGGCGCGGCGCCGTACCGCGCAGGCGATCGTGTACGTCCACCTCCACCAGGCCGCCTGCGACGGGCTCGACGCGGTGGCGCGCGTCGAGGACCTCGGCCCCACCCTGCTCACCCAGCTCACCGCCTTGCTGCGGCACGCCAACGTCAGCCTGCGTCCCGTGATCGACCTCCACGCCGAGGGCACCACCAGCAGCTACGAGTTCCCCGAGTCCATCCGCGAGAGGGCCCGCCTGCGCCACCCGGTCGAGGCCTTCGCCCACGCCAACCGGTCCTCGCGGCGCACCGACATGGACCACCCCGTCCCCTACAACCCCGGTGGACCACCCGGCCAGACCCGCGACACCAACGCCGCACCCCTGTCCCGCACCCACCACCGCGCCAAGACCCACGCCGGCTGGACCGTCCACCAACACGGCCTCGACCGCCACTACTGGCGCACCCCCCACGGGCTGTACCGAGAGACCGGCCCCGCCGGCACCCACCCCATCGACGAGACCACCTACCACCACGCCATCAAGCGCATCGCCCTCGACCGCGCCCTCGACGCCATCGAGCTCAGCCTGGGCCGCGCACCTTCGCGGTGAGGTCGGCGAGCTGATCCAGCAGGGTCGACAGCTCGGTCGCGCGCCGCTCGAGCGGGGCCAGCTCTGCGCCGTCGAAGTCGGTGAACAACGACATCGCCACCTGCTGGCGCACGTCGAGCATCTGGAAGTTGGCCACGATGGACCGCCAGTGCTCGACGCACCGCACCCCGCCGTCGGCGCCGTAGGAGACGAACCCGATCGTCTTGCCGACCCACTCCGGGCCCAGGCTGTCGACGGCGTTCTTCAGCGCGCCCGGGACGCCGTGGTTGTACTCCGGGGTCACCATGACGAAGCCGTCACAGGCGTCGACCGCGCGGCTCCAGGCGGCGACGCCCGGGGAGTCGTAGGACCGGTTCGCCGCCATCGGCAGCGTCTCCGAGGTGAGCAGCGGGACATCGAAGGCGCGGAGGTCGACCAGCTCTGCGTCGAGGTCGCCGCGCCCGGTCGCGGCGTCTTGCACCCACTGCGCCACTGCTCCGGCCCGTCGGCCCTCCCGGACGGACCCGACGATGATGCCGATCGTCACGGTGCTCACGTCTCGATGCTGGGGTAGGGCAGCCCCAGGTGGGCCAGCTGCCGCGCGTAGTCAAGCTGCATCCCGAGCGGCTCGTCCCAGTCCCGCTCGAACATCGCGATCCACAGGGTGAGCGTCAGGAAGGGATGCGCCCCCAGGCCGAAGAGGGCGACGTGGTCGTGGCGCTCCAGGGCGCTGCGCTCCTCTTCGGTGAACGACAGCCAGGTGGTGTCCTCGGCCGGGATCGAGCCAAGGATCCGGTTCGCCCGCTCCCGCTCCCACCAGGCCACGGTCGCGACCGGGTCGCGGCGGTAGCGCTCGGTGAGGTCGGTGTCGCGGTCGATGGTGAAGAGGAACTTGTTGACCAGGTACCTGCTCACGACGGGTCTCCGATCAGCTCGGGGTTCGGGTACCAGGTGAAGTAGGCCTCCATCGTGTGGAAGAGGTCGAGGGAGTCCACGTGGTCGGCCTTGGCGTAGCCGGCAATGCCCATCATCAACATGAAGTCCATGAAGCCGTGGGTGGCGTTGCCGGGTTCGTGCAGGCTGTCCAGGCTGACCCCGGCGAGGCACCCGTCGATGTCACCGCGGGAGATCCAGTCGACCGCGCGGGCGTCGAACTCGGGGTCGGGCCCGTGCGGCCCGAACTGACGCGGCCCGCCGAGCTCCAGTGACAGGTGCCCGGTGCCGATGACCGCGACCCGCAGGTCGCTGGGCCAGGCGTCGATGATCTCGCGGATGGTGCGCCCGAGCTGGACGAACCGCTCGGGGCGCGGCAGTGGTGGCGCGAAGATGTTGGTGTAGATCGGCACGATCGGCAGGTCGTTCTGCGGGCGGACCGTGAGGATTGGACAGGTCACCGAGTGGTCGACGCGCAGCTCGTTGGAGAAGGCCAGGTCGAACCCCTTGTCGATGCCCTCGCGCAGCATGTAGGCCGACAGGTCCTCGTGGCCGCGCAGGAGCAGCTTGGGCATGCCGAACTCGCGGACCTCGTTCTCCCAGTTGCCGTCGTAGAACGGCGCCTTACCGACCAGGAACTGAGGCATGTTGTCGAGCCACAGCTGGTGGAAGTGGTCGGACCCGACCATCACGAGCACGTCGGGCCGGGCCCGGGTCAGCGTCTCCCGGTAGGTCGCGACCTTGCTGACCCACTCGGCGGCGAACGGCGGCGCCTCCTCGGGTGGGAGCTGGCTGGTGCGGTAGTAGAACGGGTGGTGCGTGGTGGCCAGGATCGCGACGAGCTTCGCCATCAGCGCCCCTCCTTCTTCGTCGGGACCGCGGTGCGGGTCGGGGTGGGGCGGGCGGCCGGTGCGGTCCGGGCCGCACCGCCGCTGTGGCAGGATCGCCGCCGGCGGGCGGAGCAGGACGAGGAGCAGGCGTGGCGGGTCGAGGGACGGGGCCGGACTTCGTCGAGGCACTCGCGCGCGGCCTCGACGTGATCGCCTGTTTCGACGCCACCCACCGTCGGCTGAGCCTGGCCGAGGTGGCCACGGCCACCGACCTGACCCGGCCCACCGCGCGCCGGCTCCTGCTGACGCTGGAGGAACTGGGCTTCGTGCGCGCAGTGGACGGGGGCTATGAGCTCACGCCGCAGGTGCTGCGCCTGGGCACGGCCTACGCCAGCTCGTTGGGGCTGTGGGAGATGGCACGGCCCCACCTGCGCACCCTGGTCGAGCGCACCGGGGAGTCGTCCTCGATGAGCCAGCTCGACGGGTCGGACATCGTCTATGTCGCGCGGGTCTCGGTGCCCAAGCTGATCGCGCTGCGCGTCGACATCGGCACCCGTTTCCCGGCCCTGTTGACCTCCCAGGGCAAGGTCCTGCTCGCGGCGCTCACGCCCGAGGAACGCCGCGCCGCTCTGGCCGAGCCGTCCCGCGCGGGGGTCGCCGTACCCGCGATCGGCGCCGACCGGGACGTGGAGGCGGAGCTGGCCCAGGTCGCCGCCCGCGGCTGGGCCGTGGCCGACGAGGAGCTGGCGCTCGGCGTCCGCTCGGTGGCGGTGCCCGTGCGCGGGGAGGGCGGGGAGGTCCGGGCGGCGATGAACGTGACCGTCCACGCCGCCGAGACCAGCCTCGAGACGCTCGTCGGGGACTACCTCCCCCTGCTGATGCGCACCGCGGGCGACGTCTCCGCCGATTGGGCGCTGTGGCTCTCGCGCCCGCACGAGGAGTAGTGGGCCGGCCGGCTCCACCGCGCAGCCGGCCACGGGCTCAGCCACGCTGGTGCGTCGAGGCGTCCCGGTACTCCGTGTAGGTGTACGGGTTGTCGAGCACGGCGGCGTCCGGCACGTCCGGGGTCATCCCCGCAGCCCAGCCCTCGGCCCCGAGGGTGGACTCGAGGTGGGCGACGGTGTCCTCGATCGCGGCGCGCGCCTTCGCGAGGTCGGCGTCGACCAGGCGGTGCTCGTGCTTGACCAGGCGGCCGTTGCTCAGAACGGTGTGCACGTCGCCGCGCTGGGCCTGGAAGACCACGTGGCCGTAGGGGTTGAGCACGGGGAACATCGTCGGGGAGTCGTCGTTCTTGATCAGCACCACGTCGGCGCGCTTGCCGACCTCGAGACTGCCGACCTCGTCGGCGATCCCGAGGGCCTCGGCACCCCCGCGGGTCGCCCAGCCGACCACGTCCTGGGCGCGCAGGCCGATGTGGGTGACGGTGTCGCCCTCGGCGTGCGCGAGCTCGTGCTCGCGGGCACGGTCCGAGGACAGCGTCGCGCGCATCGCGGAGAAGGCGTCCGCGCTCCACCAGACGCTGGTGTCGACCGACAGCGAGACCGGGATGCCGTGCCGGCGCAGCTTCCACGACGAGGGGTAGCCCTGCCCGCAGGATGACTCGCTCTCCGAGGAGACCGACGCGGAGCCCCCGGTCGCCGCGATCCGCTGGTAGGAGTCCTCGGTGAGCGTCGCGGCGTGCACGTAGGTGGTCCGCGGCGTCATGAAGCCGTGCTCGTGCATGAGCCGGATGCCCTCGTCGTTGGTCGCTCCCCAGACCCCGGCGTGGGTGGTGACCGGGAGCCCGAGGTCGCGCGCCACCTCGAAGGCCGCTTTCTCGGGGAACGACGGGTCGCCGGTGACGTCGAAGGCCATCTGCAGGCTGGTCCGCCCGCCGTCGACCACCCGGCGGGCGAACGCCTGGAAGTCCGGGGACGCCGACCACTCCCAGGGCGCGGCGTGGATGTTGCCGTAGGCGAGCACCCAGCGGCCCGGCGTCTCCTCGAGCGCGGCCAGCGCGGCCTCGGCGTGCCCGACGCTCTGCAGCCCGTGCGACCAGTCGACGCTCGTGGTCACCCCGGCCTCGAGCGAGTCCAGGGTGCTGAGCAGGTTGCCGGCGTAGATGTCCTCTGGCCGGAAGTGCCGACCGTGCTCCAGGTAGTTCCACACGAAGTACTGCGTGAGCGTCCAGTCGGCGCCGTAGCCGCGCATCGCGGTCTGCCACATGTGCCGGTGGGTGTCGATCATCCCGGGCATCACGACGCCGTCGGTGGCGTCGACCTCGGCCGCGCCCTCGGGCACCTCGAGCCGCGGCCCGACGGCGGCGATCCGCTCGCCGACCACCAGCACGTCGGCGTCGCGCAACACAGTGCCGGCGGCGTCCATGGTCAGCACGGTGCCGCCGCGCAGGACGACGGCGGGGGCGTCCCGTACGGCTGCGGTCCGGGGGTTCTCGGCTGTGGTCACGGACGTCACCTCGGGGTCTCGGATCGTCGGGCACCGACGATCTGCGGACACCTGTCCGCTCGATCCGAGCATGCGGTGACGCCGATCACGTGTCAACCCCTGTGACGCCGCCCTGGCCGGACGGTTGACCGCAGCGCAACTCGCCACGCACTATGGCGGACATGTGTCCGCAATCGCCGGCCGAGGCCGCCCCCGGCCCGCTCGACGGCCTGCTCGTCGCCGACTTCAGCCGGGTGCTCGCCGGGCCGTACGCGACCATGCTGCTCGCCGACCTCGGCGCCGACGTGGTCAAGGTCGAGGGACCGACCGGCGACGACACCCGGCACTGGGTGCCGCCGGTGCGCGACGACGTGGGCACCTACTACCTCGCGATCAACCGCAACAAACGGTCGGTCCAGCTCGACCTCAAGGACCCCACCGACCAGGAGGTCGCCCGCCGGCTGGCGACCCGCGCCGACGTGATGATCCACAACTTCAAGCCGGGCGGCCTCGACAAGTACGGCCTGGGGTACGCCGCGGTGTCGGCCGCCAACCCCGGCAGCGTCTACTGCTCCATCAGCGGCTTCGGGTCGGCCGGAGGCGCCCACCTGCCGGGCTACGACCTGCTCGTGCAGGGGATGTCCGGGCTGATGAGCCTGACCGGCGGCCCGGACGGCCCGCCGTACCGAGCCGGGATCTCGGTCTTCGACGTGATGACCGGGATGCACTCGGCCATCGGCATCCTGGCGGCCCTGCGGCACCGCGAGGCGACCGGGGAGGGCCAGCACGTCGAGACCAACCTGCTGTCGACCGCGATGTCGGCGCTGGTCAACCAGACCTCGGCCTACGTGGCCGGTGGGGTCGTGCCGGGCCGGATGGGCAACGCCCACCTCTCGCTGTTCCCGTACGAGCCGCTGGCCACCGGCGACGGTGACCTGATCGTGGTGGCCGGCAACGACGGGCAGTTCCGCCGGCTCTCTGCGGCGCTGGGCATCCCCGAGGTGGCCGACGACGAGCGCTTCGACTCGGTCGGGCGGCGCAACGACCACCGCGAGGAGCTGCGCCCCCTGCTGCTCGAGGCGCTGTCGACGCGCTCGGCCCAGGAGTGGTTCGAGCTGCTGTCGGACGCCGGCATCCCCTGCGGTCCGATCAACGACGTCCGGGGCGGGGTCGAGCTGGCCGAGAGCCTCGGCCTGGAGCCGGTCGCGATGGCCGGAGGCGTGCCGACGGTGCGCAACCCGATCCGCCTGAGCGCCACGCCCGTGCGCTACGACTTGCCCCCACCCGCGCTGGACAGCCACGGCGACGAGATCCGGGCCTGGCTGTCCGACGACCCCCAGGAGACCCCGTGAGCACCGACGACCGGCCCCGCTTCCCGACCTCGCTGGGCACGTCAGACCTGACCTCGATGAGCCTGCTGGGCCAGGACGTCACCGAGGACCTGATGGGCAAGGTCAGTTTCGGCGAGCTGGCCTACTGGCTGCTCACCACCCGCCGTCCCAGCGCGGAGCAGGGCCGGGTCTTCGAGGCGGTGCTGATCGGGCTGGCCGACCACGGGTTCACCCCCACCGCGATCGCGGCCCGGCTGACCTGGCTCAGTGCGCCCGACGCGATCCAGGGCGCGCTGGCGGCAGGGCTGCTGGGCGGCGGGTCACGCTACCTCGGGGTCACCGAGGACACCGGCCGCTTCCTGGGCGACGTTCTCGACGGCCTGGACGCCCACCCCACCACCGACGCCGGCTGGGACGAGGTGGCCGAGGCCGCCGTCCGTCGACAGCGGGAGGCCGGCCGGTTCGTGCCGGGCCTGGGTCATCCGGTGCACAAGCAGGGTGACCCGCGGACCCCTGTGATCCTGCGGATCGCCCGCGAGGAGGACCAGCACGGCCCCCACCTGGCGCTCTTCCAGGCAATCGGGCGCACCCACGAGCAGGTGCTCGGCAAGCGGCTGCCCCTCAACGGCGCCGGCGTCAGCGGCGCCGCGCTCGCCGACGTAGGCATCCCGCGCGAGCTGCTGCGCGGAGCGGTGCTGCTGGCGCGCTGCGCCGGGCTGCTGGGCCACATCGCCGAAGAGATCCGCACCCCGATCGCCAACGACATGTACCTCGCGATCGACCGCAACGCCGTCTACGTCGACCCCGACCAGGCCTGACCCGACGCCGACCCCGACCTCAGCCCACCAGCGCGCGCAGCATCCCGTCCGAGGCCAGCAGCGCATCACGGTCGTAGGTCGAGGTGCTCGCCATCAGCTCGTCGGCGCCGGTCCGCTCGGCCAGCTGCTCGAGCGCGCGGCGCACCGTCGCCGGGCTCCCCGCGACCGCGCGGTCCAGCGACTCCTCGACCCGGCGTCGCACCTGGCCGGACCAGGCGGCGGCGCGGATCGAGACCACGCTCTCCAGGGGTGCG
>JBBSQC010000072.1:0-7317 GCA_038258215.1 Actinomycetales bacterium
AGTGCGTCGCGACAGGCCGCACCTGCTATCGGTGGAGCCAGGTCCTCACATCCGTGGGCAGGGACGCTGCGACGCGGTCTAGGTAGTGGGTGAGCTCGGCGGGCGTGAGGGCGTCTCGACCGCTGCCCGAGGTGCCGGACCGGAAGAACGCGGCGTTGTCCTTGAGCACTCCGAGGGTGTCGGGTGCCACCACGTCGGCTCGTGAGCTCATCTTGGCGAACGTCGCAGCCTCGATCAGCGACGGCCATCTTTCTTCGGCGACGTCGATGCCGAGCAGCCTCGCCAGGCGCCGCATCTGATCCGCCAGATCGGCTGAGAGGTCGGCGTAGTGCACCAGGACGACTGACGGCCGCGCGGGGGAGGGGTGAGTGCGAGCCCAGGCGTCGCGTACGTGATGGAGCACCCCGTTCACCGAGTCCATCTGCTCAGCAGGTGCGGATTGGTCGCGAGTCCAGTCGACGAGCCAGTCGTGGAGATTCCTCCGCGGGCCGCGCGGGACATGAGGCGTGCCGCTCAGGTCCGCGAGTCGCTGACGGTCGATGTTGTCGCCCTGGTGGTAGAGCGAGACGGCCAGATCGAGCGGGTGCCTGCCGACCACGATGTAGGTTGCTCGCTCGTCCAGCGGGATCCCGTCGAGCGGTGTGTGGGTCTTGACGAAACGGCGGTGGGTTTGGGCCTCGAGCCGGTCGACGAGGTCGTCGATCGGTTCGACGCAGTGGTCGACCCAGGGCGACAACTGACCCAACGGGATGGGGAGGTCGGCGGTCTCGAGGACGAGCAGCGCGCAGATCATCTGCACCCAGGTCGTACCACTCTTGGATCTGGTCGAGATGACGATGTCGCCTTCGCGGAAGCGGAACCGCTCCCAACGTCCGCTGTCCTCGTCGGCGGAGGTGTAGCGAGTCCAGGGCGTCACGACGCTCTCCGAATCAACCATGCGGCCCACCGGCCGTGTGAAGCACCAGCCCGAGCCGGTCAGCGTAGCTCCCGCGGTTCCCGCTGCCGAGGACGGCGTGCGGTGCCGGCCTCCGTACGGGAGCACCAGGCGCAGCGGCACATCCCGGTCCTGGGATCGGCTGGTGACGTGCGCCCCTCGGCGCCCGGGGACGCCCCCGCACGCTTCGACCTGGTAGGTGCCGAATGTCGGTGAACGACTTTTCCTGCTCAGCGAGAACGGGTCAGAGCCTTGGCACCTCGCGTGCACTAAGATTCTTTCAACTCTCGATCGTGGCGGTGAGTTCCCTTGATACAAGATGATGATGCCGGGTTGTATCCGAGTCCGCGGCGGTCACCATGGCCCGGCTTCGCCGTGGCCGCGGAGGCAGCGGTGCACCACCTCAACGAACACTTCGGGCTGGATCTGTGGTTGGTCACCCACGTCGTGGACGATCAACAGCGCGTCGTGGCTGTCGCCGGGCACTGGGAAGCATTGGCCGTGCCAGGCACCGACTTCTCCTGGCGGGAGTCGTTCTGCCTGTCCATGGTCGAACGGCGCGGGCCCACGTTGGCACCAGACGTCCTGGCGATCCCGGGTTACGCGGCCCTGGCTACGGGTGTCCTGGCGCGGGTGCTCGCTTACGTGGGGGTGCCCCTGGAGGGCGACGGCGGCGCGTTCTTCGGCACGTTGTGCGCCTATGCGGGATCGACGCAACAGGAAGCCCCTGACGACTTGTTGGGCACGGTGGAACTGGTCGGTCAGATGCTCAGCACGATCCTGGCGCACGAACAGGTTGCCCTGACACGTTCCCACGAGGCCGCCGCGGCCAACTCGATGGCCGAGCGAGACCAATGCACGGGGCTGTTGAACCGGCGCGGTTGGGATGCTGCACTCACCAGAGAGGACCATCGCGTGGAGCGCTACGGGTCCCAGGCAGGCATCCTGACCGGCGTCATCGAGCATCCCGCACGGGTTGATGGCACCACTGACGCCCCGGCAGGGGAGGACTTGTTGGCGCAGTGTGCGGCGGTGCTGACGGCCACGGGCCGGCCGGGTGACGTGCAGGCGCGGCTCGAGGGGGACGAGTTCGCGGTGCTCGCCATCGAGTGCGATGCGCTCTGCCTGCAGGCCATCCAGGCCAGGCTCCGGGTCGAGATGCGCACAGCCGGTGTGCCCGTCACGATCGGAGGCGCGAACCGGCGCGTCGGCGAGCACCTCACTGAGACCAATGCCCGCGCACGAGCTGCCGTGAACGCCGACAGGCGACGCCGACAACACCGGCGAAGCTGACAGCCACCGCACTCGACACCCTCGAACCTGGTGCATCTCACCGACGACCACATGCAGCTCAGCGAGCGCCGACCGCACCACCGCATCCGGTCCCATGTCCATGAGTCCGTCGTCGACTCTCGGCCGTCCAGAACCGTCCGTCTCCTCCAGGAGCGCGGCCGGGGCGGTCCCGGCAGCGCAAACCCGGGCGAGCCCCGTGCTCGGCTCGACGCTTCTGCGGTGCATGCGTCTTGCCGCGCTGCGCCCGGGTTCCGCTGGTGCGTCATGTCAGGACGGGCTCCGGCCCCTCAACGAGCTCGTCCTCGGTGACGACCTCACCGCGGTCGAGCGAGGTGGGGGTCGGCCACCAGGCCCGGTCCCCCAGGAGGACCAGCACAGCGGGCAGCATCACCAGCCGAATGAGTGTCGCATCGATGAGGATCGCGGCCGAGAGACCGACTCCCATCATCTTCATCTCGAGCATGCTCAGGGTCGCGAAGATCGCGAACACCGACACCATCACCGCGGCCGCGCTGGTCACCACTCCGGCGGTGTCGATGATCCCGCGCTCCACGGCCAGCCGCGACGGCAGGCCGCGCTGCCTGTGCTCACGAACCCGGCTCAGGACGAACACGTGGTAGTCCATCGAGAGCCCGACGAGCACCACGAGCACGAACAGCGGGATCCAGTCGATCACGAACCCCGGTGAGCTGAAGTCCAGCAGCCCCTCCCCGACGCCGTGCTGGAAGACCACCGTGAGCAGCCCGAAGGCGACGCCCACGCTGGCCAGGTTCAGCACGCAGGAGACCAGCGCAAGCACGACGCTGCGGAAGGCGATGGCCATCATGACCGTGGTCACCAGCAGCACGAAGCCCACGACGATCGGCAGCCAGGTGCGCAGCCGCTCGACGAAGTCGCGCGCCTCAGCGGCGTCGCCGCCCACGGCGTACTCGGCGTCGAGACCGGCCAGTGCCGTCGGCACCAGGTCGGCCCGTAGCGTGTCGACCGCGTCCTCCACGCGCGGGTCGGACTCCTCGAAGGGCAGGCCGAGTCGCAGCACGCTGGTCCGCCCGTCGTCCGAGACCTGGACCGCGTCGCGGGTGGCCTCGAACTGGCCGCTCGCGGTCGCGCTCGACTCCAGGTCGTCGAGCGCGGCTCCGACGTCGTCCCGGTCGTCGGCTCCGGCCTGGACGACCACGTTGGTGGTGGTGCCCTCGGACGGGAACCCGTCGGCCATGGCCCGGAACGTGACCACCTCGCTGATCGAGCCCGGCAGGGTGTCGAGGTTCGCCTCCTGCAGCTTCATCCCGAAGGCCGGCAGGCTGAGCGCGGTCACCGCCAGGCCAGAGACGACCAGGGCGGCGACGGGTCGGCGCAGCACAGGAGTCAGGATGCGACCGCTCAGCCCGCCGCGACCGATCCGGTGGTTGAGCCGCCACAGCAGCGGTACGCGGGGACGGTCCACCCAGCGACCGAGCGTGGCCAGCAGCGCCGGCAGCACGGTGATCGAGCCGAGGACCGCGATGGCGACCACCAGGATCGACCCGGTCGCCAGGGAGTTGAAGGTGGCGCCGCCGAAGACGTACAGCCCGGTCATCGACGCGATGACCGCGAGGCCGGAGACGACGATGGAGTGGCCGGAGGTGGCGGCCGCGATCTCGACCGCGTCGAGCGTGGTGGCGCCCTTGCCGCGCTCCTCACGCTCGCGCTTGAGGTAGAAGAGCGAGTAGTCGACGCCGACGGCCATGCCGATCAGCACGATCATGCTGCTCACGGTCGGTTCGGCGTGGACGAGGTAGGACAGCGGCGCGGTGATGCCGATGGTCGCGGTGACGCTGGTCGCGGCCAGCAGCACCGGGATGCCGGCGGCGATGAGCGCACCGAACGCGATCAGCATCAGCACCAGGGTCACCGGCACGCTGATGCCCTCGGCCGCGGAGAGGTCGGCGGCGACCTGCTCGCCGATCGCGTCGTCCAAAGAGAGGTCACCGGCCTGACGGACCTCCAGCCCGGGGTGCTCGGCGCTCACCCGCTCGGTGACGTCGAGCAGCGGGCCGACCTCGTCCTGGTCCCGGGCCAGCTGGGCTGAGATCAGCAGCGCGGACCGGTCCGGGCTCCACTGCGGCTCGCCCACCTCATCGACGCCCGCGACTCGACCGAGGCCGGCGACCAGCGCGGCGGCCGCGTCCTCGGCCTCGACGGCGGGGAGCTGACCACCGTCCGGGGCCGTGATGAGCACGTTCTCGGCGGACGGGTCGTCGAGCCCGGCCTCGTCGACGAGCCGGTCCGCCTGGCCGGACTCGCCCAGCCGGTAGTCGGCGTCGTCGGTCTCCTGGGTGGGCACGGCGACCGCCAGCCCGACGGCGATGACCACGAGGGCCATCCAGCCGAGGATCGCGCTCCAGGGGTGGGTGGCGCTCCACCGTGCGGCGCGGAGTGGCAGGGCTCTGACGGGGTTGGTCATCGGGTTCTCCTCGGTTCGGATCCCCAGGGCGAGGCCCACGGATCTGCTGGTGGGATCGAGCCTTCCCTTGAGTGGCGTCGCGGTCAGGGGCGCTGGGACCCGACCGGTGGTGGACCTAGGCCCACTGTTCGTGCGGCACGGATCCGGGAGGATGGGTCCATGGAGAGCAGGGCAGGGCCGTGGCGCCTCACCGGGTTCGCGCTCGCCCAGCTGGCGCTCTTCGTGCCGACGGTCGTGGTGCTGGTCTCTGTCGTGCTCGGCGCCGGCCTGGCCGTGGTCACCGTCGGGATCCCGATCCTGCTGCTCAGCGTCCCGGCCCTGCGCTGGCTGGCCGGCGTCCACCGCTCGATGGCGGCGGACTCCCTGGGGTACGCCGTCCCGGCCGGTTACCTGCCCACGGCCGGCCAGTCGACGATGCGCCGCCTCCAGACCTGGGCCACCGACGCGATGACCTGGCGTGAGATGGCCTGGGCCCTGGCGTCGGTCACGATGGGTCTCGTGCTGGCCCTGGCGACGGTGCTGCTGCTGGTGTGCGTCGTGACCGGCGGGATCTGGTGGTACGGCGCGCCCCACCTCATGCGGGCCCGGGCCACGATGGACCGGTTCTTCCTCAGCCGCGGCCACACCGAGACCCTCGAGCGCCGGGTGGTCGACCTGACCGTGTCCCGCGCGGAGACCGTCGACCACTCCGCCGCCGAGCTGCGCCGCATCGAGCGCGACCTGCACGACGGTGCGCAGGCCCGGCTGGTGGCCCTCGGCATGACGCTCGGCATGGCCGACCAGCTGTTCGCCGACGACCCGGACGCCGCCCGCAGGCTGGTCAGCGAGGCCCGCGGCACCACCGGCGCGGCCCTGGGCGACCTGCGTGCCGTGGTCCGTGGGATCCACCCACCGGTGCTGGCCGACCGGGGCCTGGCCGGTGCGGTGCAGGCGCTGGCCCTCGACATGGCGGTCCCGGTGCGGGTCTCGGCCCGACTCGATGGGCGCCCGCCGGAGCCGGTGGAGTCGGCGGTCTACTTCGCGGTGGCCGAGTGCCTGGCCAACATCGGCAAGCACGCCGGCGCCGACCACGCATGGGTCGAGCTCAGCCACGCCGACGGGGTGCTCCGCGCCGTGGCAGGTGACGACGGCCGTGGAGGTGCGAACCCCGACACAGGCACCGGGATGCGCGGTGTGATGCGACGCCTCGCGGCGTTTGACGGCACGATGAGGGTGTCGAGCCCCCACGGGGGCCCCACCCTCGTCACGCTGGAGGTCCCGTGCGCCTTGTCCTCGCCGAAGACAACGCACTCCTCCGGGACGGCCTGATCCGACTGCTCGAGGCCACCGGCTTCACGATCGTGGCCGCCGTGGACAACGCCCCCGACCTCGACGAGGCGCTGACGGACCCGTCCGTCGACGCCGCCGTGGTCGACGTACGGATGCCGCCGTCCTTCACCGACGAGGGGCTGCGGTGCGTCATCGCGGCGCGAGCGACGCGGCCGGCACTCCCGGTCCTGGTGCTCTCCCAGTACGTCGAGCAGCTCTATGCCCGCGAGCTGCTGTCCACCGGCCAGGGGGCGGTCGGGTACCTGCTCAAGGAGCGCGTCGCGGACGTCCGCGAGTTCGTCGACGCCGTACGCCGGGTGGCCGCCGGCGGCACGGTGCTCGACCCTGAGGTGGTGGCCGCGCTGATGGCCCGCCGCCAGGACGAACCGGTCGACCGGCTCACCGCACGAGAGCGGGAGGTGCTGGCCCTGATGGCCGAGGGTCGCTCGAACGCGGCGATCGCGGCCGCACTTTTCGTCACCGAGAAGGCGGTCGCCAAGCACACCAACAGCATCTTCACCAAGCTCGACCTGCCGGTCGCCGCCGACGACAACCGCCGCGTGCTGGCCGTGCTGTCGTGGCTGAAGGTGATGCCCGACAGCGCCGCCCCCGGCGCCGATGGGTTCTAGGGTCGAAGCAGGCCTGAGCTCACCTGGCACGCCGGCACCCGTCACGGCACCGCGTTGAGCACTGACATGCTCCCGATCATGGCGCGGACGTGGTTCCAACTGCTGAGCTCGTGCGTGGTCCTCGGGGCAGGGGTCGGCATGTTCCTCACCGCCTCCCTGGGGTCGGACGGGTACGCCACCCTCGTGAGTGGACTCGCTCTCGCGCTCGCGCTCGACTTCTGGGTCGTCAACCTGGTGGTGGGTCTGATCCTGGTGGCGATCGCCTGGGGCAGGGGGCTGACTCCGGGACTCGGGACCGTCGTCCAGCCCCTCGTCGTCGGCGTGGTCGTCTCGGCCGTGACCGGTTCGATCGCCGAGCCAGACCACTGGTGGGCCCGAGCCACGATGCTCGCCCTGGCGATGCCAGTGCTGGCTCTCGGAGTCGCCGGTTATCTCGCCGCGGACGCAGGCGCGGGCCCCATCGAAGCGGCCGCGATCACCTTGGACCCGCCGATCCCCTTCCGCTGGAGCTACTCGGTGGTCCAGGGCGGCGGCGCGCTCATCGGCTGGGCATGCGGCGCAGCAGTCGGTCCGGGCACGATCGTCGCGATCCTTTGCCTGGGACCTCTCGTCAGTTGGCTGTCTCGCACCGTCCCCGCCCTGCGTGCGGAGACGACGGCGTAAGCGGAGAGCCGGTAGCCGATCGAGACCGGAGCAGGTTCCTCTTGCGC
>JBBSQC010000073.1:0-6936 GCA_038258215.1 Actinomycetales bacterium
ACGCCATACGAATCCTCGCCCGCGCCTGGATCCGCGTGATCCATCGCTGCTGGAACGACGGAACCCCCTACGACCCCAACCTCCACGGCGGAGCCCGACGGCTGGCCAACGCAGCCTGAGGTTGACTCAGGAAGTGTCATGCGATCTCCTCTTCGTGCGAGATGGTGGGAGAGGACGAGCGAGATCGCCGGTCTCGATCGCGACGGGTGCGCTGCACCTCGGTGTCGAGCGCGCCGAGGGCGCCGATGGAGAGGTGGTCCAGCGGCGCGGTGGTCGTGGGCTCTTGCGCCGGGTGTCGCAGGAGCCCGACGTACTCCTCCACGGTGGTGAGCCCCTCGGGGTCCAGCCGGTAGTGCCGCTCGCGCCCGACGTCCTCGGCGGTCACGAGCGCGGCCTCGGTGAGCACCCGCAGGTGCCGGCTCACCGCCGGCCGGCTGATCGACCGGGTCGCGGCGAGGTCGACGACCCGGGCCGACCCCGTCGAGAGCTCTCGAAGAAGGTCACGGCGCACCGGGTCGGCCAGAGCTGCGAAGACGTCCACGGCTGAACGGTAACGCAACGGTTACCAGTTGTCGAGAACGTCGCCGTCAGGTGGGGACGATGCACGGGCTGGCGCCGAAGCGGCGGGCATCCTCGACCACGCGGCCGAGGGTGCGACCCACGAGGTCCGAGTCGGACTCGAAGCGTCGGAACCGCGGGACGACGCTGGCCTCGAGCCATCGCCAGCGGTCCTCGAACCGCGTGATCCTCGGGAGCGTGCCCGCTCGCAGGGTGGCGGCGAGCCCGCTGGTCAGCGCGTACGCGGAGAACGAGGTGAAGTAGCGCACCTCCTGGCGGAGCCCACGCACCTCGAAGGTCGTCGTCGAGCCCATCGAGGCCAGCCGCGCGAACGGGCCCGACAGGCGGTCGAAGAGCGGCTGCACCACGGTGCGCTGCTCGTGCCGGAGGAGGGCGAGGTTCCCCTCCCACACCAGGTCGGCGGCGACCCGTCGGGCATCCTTCGGTGACCTCTCGTCGGCCAGGACCGCGCGACCGCGCTCGATCGTCTCGAAGGCCGCGAGCAGCTCGGCGTACTCGGGGTGCGGCCCCAGCAGTCGCCGCAGGTCCTCGACGCCGTCCTGGTCGGCGAGGTAGGCGAGGTGGACCCAGAAGATGTCGTCGTAGATCGCGTTGTTGACCTCGCGCATCGTGTTCGCGTCCTCGGTCAGCAGCCGGCTCCGGCTCAGGCTGCGTGGCAGGTCCACGTAGCCGCTGCGGTCGGCGTCCAGGCGGAAGGGGAAGAGCACCAGGCGCACGTGGTGCGACGCGATCGCGGCCATGCCCGCCCACTTGAAGCAGGTCGGCTGCTGCGCGTGGAGCCACGCGTAACGCGAGGAGATCTCCATGTTGCGGTGGAAGGCGCAGCACGGCGGACTCAGCAGGGCGTCGGCTGCGGCGCGCCAGCCGGCGACGGTGTCCGGAGGGTGGCTCGGGAGCATCTGGTCGACCGCGCTCACCGGCGGCCACCCCCCTCGCTGCGGGGCGCCGAGGGAGCGCGGGGCTGGCCGGACGTCACTCGACCAAGTCTGCACCGGACTGGGCCGAGGAGACCCCGATCGGGTTCTTACGGACCGCCGACGTCAGGCGAGGGTGACGAGGTCGCGGTAGTCGCTGCCGTAGAGGTCCTCGACGCCGTCGGGGAGCAGCAGGATGCGTTCGGGCTCCAGCGCGTCGACCGCCCCCTCGTCGTGGCTCACGAGCACGACGGCGCCCTCGTAGGTCTTCAGTGCACCGAGGATCTCCTCGCGCGAGACCGGGTCGAGGTTGTTGGTGGGCTCGTCCAGGAGCAGCACGTTGGCCGACGACACCACGAGCAGGGCCAGGCTCAGGCGGGTCTTCTCCCCGCCGGAGAGCACCCCAGCGGGCTTCTGGACGTCGTCGCCGGAGAAGAGGAAGGAGCCGAGCACCTTGCGCACGTCGGTCTCACCGAGGTCGGGTGCGGCGGACTTCATGTTGGCGAGGACGCTCCGCTCGACGTCGAGGTTCTCGTGCTCCTGGGCGTAGTAGCCGATCTTGAGCCCGTGGCCCGGCTCGACCTGCCCGGTGTCGGGGGTGTCGACGCCGGCGAGCATCCGCAGCAGCGTCGTCTTGCCTGCACCGTTGAGCCCGAGCACCACGACCCGTGACCCGCGGTCGATCGCCAGGTCGACGTCGGTGAACACCTCCTGAGACCCGTAGGAGCGCGAGAGCCCCGACGCGCGCAGGGGTGTCTTGCCACACGAGGACGGCTTGGGAAAGCGCAGCTTGGCGACCTTGTCGTGGACGCGCTCGGCCTCCAGGCCGGAGAGCAGTCGCTCGGCGCGGCGGGCCATGTTCTGGGCGGCCACGGTCTTGGTGGCCTTGGCGCGCATCTTGTCGGCCTGGGCCATGAGCACGGAGGCCTTCTTCTCGGCGTTGGCCCGCTCGCGCTTGCGGCGTCGCTCGTCGGTCTCTCGCTGTTGGAGGTAGGCCTTCCAGCTGAGGTTGTACTGGTCGAGCTCACCCCGGTTGGCGTCGAGGTGGAAGACCTTGTTGACGACGTCGCCGAGCAGCTCCACGTCGTGCGAGATGACCACGAGGCCACCCTTGTAGCCCTTGAGGTGGTCCCGCAGCCAGGTCACGGAGTCGGCATCCAGGTGGTTGGTGGGCTCGTCCAGGAGCAGGGTCTCAGCCCCGGAGAAGAGGATGCGGCTGAGCTCGATGCGACGGCGCTGCCCGCCCGAGAGGGTGCCGATCTCCTGGTCGAGCTGGCGCTCGTCGAGCGCCAGCGCCGAGGCGATCGACGCGGCCTCGGACTCGGCGGCATACCCGCCCGCAGTGGTGAACTCGGCGTCGAGGCGGGAGTAGCGCCGCATCGCCTTCTCCTGGAGCTCACCGGACTCGACCCCCATCGCCACCTCTGAGGCCCGAAGGTCCCGCACGATCGTGTCGAGCCCGCGGGCCGAGAGGATCCGGTCACGGCCGGTGACGTGGAGGTCTCCGGTCCGAGGGTCCTGCGGGAGGTAGCCCACCTCACCCGAGCGGGTGATCGTGCCCGCCGCGGGTTGGGTGACCCCGGCGAGGGCCTTCGTCAGCGTCGTCTTGCCGGCGCCGTTGCGGCCCACGAGGCCGACCCGGTCACCGGGGGCAACCCGGAAGGTGGCCGCGTCGAGCAGCAGGCGGGAGCCCGCACGAAGCTCGACGGAGGCAGCGGTGAGCACGGACTGGCCTTTCGGTGGGTGGAGCCTGCTTCGTCCGAGGCGGCTCGCGAGCACGACCACACGTGCTCTCGACCTCTATTCTAGGTGCCCCCGCGGACCTCGCGGTCACGCTGCGCCGCCGGAGGCACCGATGAGCTTCAACGACAAGGTCACCCTCGACACCTCACAGGTGCGATCGGGCGGCGGTGGCGCCCCGGGCGGCCTGGTGGTGGGCGGCGGCATCGGTGGGCTGGTGCTCCTCGTGCTGGCCCTGGTCTTCGGGATCAACCCCTCGGACCTGCCCAGCACCACCGGGTACGACCAGGGGCAGGTGCAGCCTGGCGGCCAGGAGGACGGCACGGCATTCGCCGCGTGCAAGAGCGGGTCGGACGCCAACCAGGACGTGCAGTGCCGGGTGATCGGCACGGTCAACTCGGTGCAGGCCTTCTGGACCGGGGAGCTCCCCCGCTACAAGCAGGAGTGGCAGCCCACCCAGACGGTCCTCTACGAGGGCTCCACCCGGTCGGCGTGCGGCACGGCCAGCAACCAGGTCGGGCCGTTCTACTGCCCCCTGGACAGGCTCGTCTACATCGACGCGAGCTTCTTCGACATCCTCGAGCAGCAGTTCGGCAGCAGCGGTGGGGCACTGGCCCAGGAGTACGTCGTGGCCCACGAGTACGGCCACGCGCTACAGGACCAGCTCGGCCTGCTCGGGAAGGCCCAGCAGGACCCCCAGGGCGCCGAGTCCGGCGGCGTGCGCACCGAGCTGATGGCCGACTGCCTCGGCGGTGTGTGGGCCAAGCACGCCAGCACGGTCGCCGACGAGGACACCGGCGTGCCGTTCCTTCGCGAGCTGACCGACCAGGACGTCCAGGACGCACTCAGCGCTGCGGCATCCGTCGGCGACGACCGCATCCAGCAGAAGACCCAGGGCCGAGTGACGCCCGAGACCTGGACCCACGGCTCCGCGGCCGCGCGCCAGAAGTGGTTCCTCACCGGCTACCGTTCCGGCGACCTCGACCAGTGCAACACCTTCACCGCCGCCACCGTGTCCTGACCCCTCGCGGCGAGTGCGGAAGTGGTTGCTGGGGCCGCCACTTCCGCACTCGAGCCGGGGACGGGCGGTCAGCCGAGGATCGCCGCCAGCGCCTCGCGGTAGGACGCCAGCGCCAGGCGCCCCCGGGTCGTCAGCGCCACGGTGGTCCGCGAGGACCGGCCGCCACCCGTGCGCCACACCTGCACGTACCGAGCGTCCTCGAGGCGGCGCAGGTGCGTCGTGAGGTTGCCGCCGGTGAGGTCGAGGAGCTGCTGGAGCCGGGTGAAGGAGATGGCGTCACGCTCGGGCACGGCACTGAGCACCGCGACGATCCGCAGCCGCGCCGGAGCGTGAATCACCGGGTCCAGCTCGACCTCGACCCCCGTCGTGCTCGGAGCGACCTCCCCTCCGCTCACGACCGCTGCCGACGCGCCAGCGCGGCCCCGACGAGGAACCCGAGCCCCCCGACCGAACCGATGACGAGAGACACGGTGCTGGGCCCGGTCCAGACGCCGACCCCCGCCGCGACCGCCAGCCACACCCCCACCACGAACAGCGCCGGCTCGTCCCACACCGCGGAGGAGGCGCAGTAGATGATCGCGACGATGAGCGCGGGCATGGCCGCCCCGAGGATGCCGCCCACCTCGTCAGACACCCCCTGGTCCGCCAGGGCCCCCATGAGGGACTGCCAGGTGAGGAAGCCGACCGCCCAGGTGAGGCCGTAGAACGTTCCCGTCCGGGAGGACGCGCCGCTGAGTCCCGAGACGGCGCGAGCGATCACAACCACGGTGGCGCCGGCGGCGAGCACGATACCGGTGGCGAGGACCACGCCCGCCCAGGCCGGCGGCCCGGTGTAAGGGTCCTGGGCCCGGGTGGACCACCACATCGACAGGTATCCCACCAGCCAGGCCACGCCCCACACGAGGAACAGGAGATCGCTGCGGACGTCGATCTGGCTCCTCGCCTCGTGCTGCGTGGTGTCGAGGATGGCCCGGGCCTCTCTGGGGTCCAGGGTGCTCGACTCGTCGTGCTCGATGGTGCTCATCGCCTCGCCTCTCGTTTGTGGTGCAAACCTTGTTTGAGTTTGCACCACAAACTCAGGGCGGTCAAGGCCCCGACCGGTACACCCACCTTGGCGGCCGCTGGACACCGGACCCGAGCCGGGCGAGCATCGGGGGACACCGATGACAGGAGAAACCCGTGCGCGTCTCTCGCATCACGACCAACCTGCCCGTGGCCGACATCGAGGCGGCGAAGGGCTTCTACACCGACTACCTCGGCCTCGCCGCCGAGGAGTTCAACCTCGGATGGGTCGCCCGCTTCACCGATCCCGAGACCGGCGAGCACGTGCAGCTCGTCACCGGGGACGCGACCGCGCCGGAGGACTCGGCGATGACGGTGCGGGTGCCTGACCTCGACGCGGCCCATGCGGAGGCCGTCGCCGCCGGCTACGAGATCGTCCACCCGGTGACCACCGAGCCCTGGGGCGTGCGGCGCTTCTTCGTCCGCGCTCCGGACGGCACCGTGGTCAACGTGGCGCAGGAACACCAGACCCCACCCGGGGGGGGGTGGGGGAACACACCCCGGGGGGGCGCGGGGGGGGGGGGGGTTCTTCGCCCCCCCCCCCGGGGTCCTGTGGATGACGGAAACGCGCATCCGGCCGATCCGGACATGCTGCGGAGCATGCGTCCCGCGCCCTTGCCGTCGGCTGTCGGGCCTGTGTGGTTCAGCACCGCGCAGGCCCGGGATGCCGGGGTGCCGGCATCCCGGCTCCGACGCTCGGACCTGAGCCACCCCACCCGGGGAGTGCACTCCCCCGTGGTCCCCGAGGATCTGGCCGACCGGGCGCGCGCCTTCGCGCTGGGGATGCCGGCAGAGCGTGCCTTCTCCCACCTCACTGCCGCGGCGCTCCTGGGGCTGCCGCTGCCCCGTGCGCTCGAGGACACCGCGATGACCGGACCGCTCCATGTCATGTCGCCCACCCCCGAGGGACAGGCCAGGCGCACGGGTTGCAGGGGGCACCGAGGCCTGGAATCGCGGGCCACGACGGTGCTCGACGGGGTTCGCGTCGTGGCGCTCTCCGACACGTGGTGTGACCTCGCCGAGCTCGGGCGACGACGGATCACCGCCGACGACCTCGTCGTCGCGGGCGACGCAGCGCTCAACGTCCTCCCGGGCGGCGACGGCGTCTCACCGGCGTGGCCGCTGCGTCGCGCCCTGGAGGCCCGGGTGCGACCCCGGGGCAAGCGGATGGCGTCAGAGGCCTTGCCGCTCGTCCGCCCCGGGGTGCGGTCCCCGATGGAGTCCAGAGCCAGGCTCGTCGTCGTCCGCGCGGGCCTCCCCGAGCCCGAGGTCAACGCCCCGGTGACCGACCGCGCCGGCGAGTGGTTGGCCGAGGGCGACCTCGTCTGGAGGCGCGAGCGCGTCGTGGGTGAGTACCAGGGCGCGGTGCACGCCTCACGCGAGCGGCGCAGCCTCGATGCGGCTCGACGGGACCTCATCGAGGACGAAGGGTGGAGGTTCGTCGAGCTGTGGGCCGAGAGCCTGCACAGCCGAGCGCGCCGGCTCGACATGCTCACGCGTCTTGCTCGGGCACTGGACGTCGACGCGAGCACTCTCCTGATCGCCTGACCTCGCCTTGCCCAGTCGAGTGAACAGAACACGCCGTATGGGCTCGAGCGCGAGCGGCGTGTTCTGTTCACT
>JBBSQC010000074.1:0-6875 GCA_038258215.1 Actinomycetales bacterium
ACGGTGCCAAGGCCTTGACCGGGAGCCCACCCACGCTCCACCCCCTGGACCACGACGACGCCCCCCGGCACGTGCCGGGGGGCGTCGTCGTGGTCCAGGGGGTGGAGCGTGGGTGGGCTCCCGGTCAAGGCCTTGGCACCGTGACGACATAGACCTCGCCATCACCCCGGAGGTGCACCTCGCCCTCGTCGGCGGGGATGAACGCCGACTGCATGTCACCCAGGGCCAGACGTCCACCCGTGACCAGATCCAGGACCACCTCTCCCCGCAGGCAGAACACGATCCGTGGCCGCCCCTCCCCGGGGAGGGTCCGACCGGGCGCGACCCGGTGGAGCAGGAAGCGGTCGGAGGCGCTGTCGAAGACCTCGAGACCCGGCGCCACCTCGCGGGCGCGACCGGCCACGCCGTCGGCCTCGGGGTCCACGATCCGGAGCAGCTCCTGGACGTTGACCTCCTTGGACGTCAGGCCGGCCCGCACGACGTTGTCGGAGTTGGCGAGCACCTCGATGCCCAGGCCGTAGGCATAGGAGTGCAGCACCCCGGCCGCGACGTCGATGTACTCCCCCGGCTGGAGGAGGCGGTGGTGCATGAGCAGCAGCACCACGAGGCCGATGTCGTCGGGGTGCTCCTCGGCGACCCGCACGATGGCGGCGCACGCCGTCCCGAGCGCGTCTCCCGTCCCCGCGACTCGCACGCACGCGGCAACGACCTCCCGGGTCAGCTCGAGAACGTCGCCAGCAGGCCGGCCCAGGATGTCGCCCAGGAGGGTGTGGACCGGATCGCCCGTCACGCTCGCCCGCTCCACCACGGCACTGAACCGAGGCACCCGCAGTCGCTGCGCGAGGTCGGTCACCTCGTCGAGCGCTCGCATGCCGACGAAGACCTCGAACGGGGCGATCGCGAGGAGGAGCTCCGGCTTGGCCCAGTCGTCGACGTAGACCTCGTCCCCTCCGCAGACCCGGAGCGTCCGGGCCTGCTCGGCGGTGGGATGCGCCTGGATGGAGATCGCCCGGCCCGGTGCGAGCACCTTGAGGAGGAAGGGCAGCCGGGCACCGTAGCGACGCACGCACTCGGCACCGAGCTCGCGCTGGGGGTCGGCCCCGATGACCTGCGCGAGGTCGGGGGAACCCGGCCGGTCGGTACCCGAGGGACCGGCCTCGTGGGCACCCATCCAGAGCTCGGACTCCGGGGACGTGCTGGGGATGGGCCGGCCCTGCAGGCTGGCGATCGAGACGTGGGAGCCCCAGGCGTCGTTGAACACGACGGGCGCGAGGCGGTCCACGACACCCCTCTCAGTGGTGGGTCGGGCGTTCCGGGTCCCGATGCTAACGTGCGGGAGCCCACGACTCCTCGACCCACCGTGACGTGGTGTCGGACGTCACACCGGTCAGCGCCTCCACCACCTGCGGGTCGTACTCGTAGCCGAGACCCAGGTGGATGCGCTCCATCGCGGCTGCGCCCCGGGCCGGGTCCCACGCCCCTCCGGTGAGGTCGTCGAAGGCGTTGGCGACCTTGATGATCCGGCTCGCCAACGGCACGTCGTGCCCGTGTTCGCGAACCTGTCGGTACGGGGTTGCCTGCGACTCGATGTAGGTCGCCACGTCGTCCAGCCCCTCCGCGTGTCGCACGATCCGGGCCCCCTCGACGGCGATGTCCCGCTGGTCCACGGGCGCGGCCAGCACGGTCGCACCCCGGGGGATCGGCTCCCCCAGCGAGATCTGACCCAGATCGTGCAGGAGGGCTGCATACTCCAGGTCCCGCAGCTCGCGCTCGGGCAGGCCGATCGTCCGACCGATGAGCACGCTGAGGTGCGAGACCCGCTCCGCGTGCCCCTCGGGGGTGTAGCCACCGCGCTCGGTGAGGTGGGCCAGGGTCGCGATGGTCTGCCGGTAGGTCAGCCGGTTTCGCGTGTACCGTGCGACGGCGACGTACGTGATCGCGAGCGGGAAGAGCGAGGCCGGCAGGGCCATCAGGCCGAAGCTCGGCGCCATGAGGGCCACCAGGGGCCCGGAGGTGACGACGGCGAAGGTCATCGGCGCCACCTCTCCCAGCTCGTCGCGAAGCGCTGTCGCCCACGCGGTGCGCTGGCGCTCGGCCCGCACCCCGGAGGTCAACACCACCTCGACCACGAGCGCGGTGCCCGAGACGAGCACCATGCCCAGTGCCGCCACCGAAGGAGCGACACCAGGGTCGGCGAGGAGGTCCCAGATGGTGTGCCCGCCGAGGCTCCACTCCCGCGCGAGGACGGCCGCGACGGCGACCGCGAGGAGGCGGGCCGAGCCTTGCCCCAGTCCGACGTCAACCCCCCGAAGACGATGGATCCCGGCCGCGACGGCCAGGCTCACCGCCACCACGAGGATGGTGAACCCCGCGTCCACGTCGAATGCCGGCTCCCCCTGGACGGGCCCGAGGAAGGCCAGGCCCAGCGCGGCTGCCGAGGCCAGCGGCGCAGTCAGACGACCACTCGGCATCCGCAGCCGTGCGACCTCCCCGGCCACGATGGCGAGGACGAACGTCGCGACCGTGCGACCGTGCACCTCCACCATCGAGGGAAGGGCGGTTCCCTCGGCCCATGCGGCCGCGGCAAGCGTGGCCGCGCCACCACAGCCCACGACCCAGGCGCGCGGCCGGGTGGCCCGGCTCCGAATCTTCACGTCCGCACTCCACCCGGGGTCGCGCCATGCAGGCGCGAGACGGCCGCGTCGAGGGCTCGCAGCATGTCCTCGCCCGCGCCGGGAAAGGCGCTGAGGCGAGCCAGCGCCTGGTGCGGGTCCAGCACGGCTCCGTCGGGCGTGCCCACCTGGGTGAGCAGGTCGTACTCGTCGACCACCCCCACCACCGCTGCCGACAGGCTCAGCTGCCCGGGCACGGCAGCGAGGGCGGCGCGGTGCCCGGCAACGGCGTCCAGGGACCCGGAGAGGAACGTCAGGTCCTTGAGCAGGTCGGCGCCGCGAGCGGGGTAGTCAGCGGGTCGCGCACCCGCCCCACGCACCAGGGCTGTCGGGAGTGAGGTCTGACCGAGGTCGTGCAACATACCCGCCACGCGGGTGTCCTGGACGACCTGGCTGCGCAGACCCAGGTTCTCGGCGACCAGGGCACTGAGCTCGGCGACCCGCGCGCTGTGGCCGACGAGGTGCGGGGCCTTGGCCTCGATGGCCGCCACCAGCACGTGCAGGGCCCGTTCGTGGGCCTCGGCCTCTTCCGCGTACTGCGTGTACGCCCAGCGGGCCACGAGCAGTGGGGCCAGTACGAGGACCGCACTCCACGGCCCCAGTCCGGCCGGCTGCCACAGCACCACCATGAGGAAGGCCACCACGCCGTAGCCGATGTAGGCAGGCCCGGTGGTCCTCATCAGGCGAGCGATCTGCGCCTTCGTGCTCACCCCGTCGGACAGGCGCAGGACGCCCGCCAGCAGGACGAGGTTGACCGCCACCTGGACGAGGTCGGCCACGAGGATCGGGTAGCCGATGTCGCGAAGGATCTCCTGCGCCCCCAGGAGTTCGGCGCTGTCGGTCACCCCGCCGGACAGGGAGAACGCGAGGGCGCCGAGCACCCCGAGCGTCGCGGACATGCCGGTGTTGAAGACCCTGGCGCGCACGGGCACGGCACCGCGCTGGATTGGTCCCATGACGATCCCGACCAGCCCGGCGCCCCCCGGACTGAGCAGCGCCATGGCCGCGAGGAGCACGATGCTGGAGAACGTGAGACGCACCTGTCCGTCGACCACGACCGGGCCGGACCACCAGGTCAGGCCCGCGAGGAGGCAGAGCACGACGAGAGCCTGGTCCAGCTCGAGGCCATCACGCCAGATCGCACCGACGGTGAGCCCGATGCCAAGCACTGCGACGGCGCCGACATAGACCAGCGTTCCCGCGCCAAACCGGTTGACGCGCTCAACGGCCTCCGGAGGACCGTCAGGCGTCACCGGGGACCCGGCTCACCCGCCCCACTGCCAGTGGAGCTGGGGGTCGGTGGGTACGGGGATGGAGGGGGGCGCTGCCTGGCTGGCCGCGGGAGCTAGAACAGCAACGACGGCGAGCGCAAGAGTCGCGGCGAGGGCGCGGCACGTGCTCATGACCGCATCCTCTCACGCCGGGACGCAGGTCCTGACCACGAGAGACAGCTGACCTCCAGCATCGCGCGGTGCCGAATGTGCGAGAATACGGGGGTCACGACGTGCTGGTCGACCGCACGTCGTCTTCGACCCCGACGAAAGGCACCCGATGAGCAAGCGCGCCCGCAAGCGTCGCTCGCGCAAGGGCAACAAGGCCAACCACGGCCGCAAGCCCAACGCCTGAGCTCCGAGCAGCAGACAGAGAACACCCGGTGTGCCGAGCACACCGGGTGTTCTTCTTGTTCGTGGCGCGCGGGGCGGTCAGCCGTCGAGCTCCAGCCGCACCATCGTGATCCGACGGACGACCTGCATCCTCAGCTCCGCGGGCACCTGCTCGGAGGCGCACGACCGGCGCACGACCTGCTTCATCGCCGCGTCGAGGTCATGCTCGGCGAGACAGGGGCCGCACTCCGACAGGTGCGTCGCGACCCGTCGCACGTCGTCGTCGCTCATCTCGCCGTCGAGGTACTCATAGATCCGGTGCAACACCTCGGAGCAGTCGCTGTGGCCAGCGTGCGGGTCCTGTCCCATCACGTCTCCTCCGTCCGGAAACCGCGGTCTCGCGCGTACTCCGCGAGGAGCCCGCGCAGCTGTCGCCGTCCGCGGTGCAGACGGGACATCACGGTGCCGATGGGCGTGCCCATGATCTCGGCGATCTCCTTGTAGGCGAAGCCCTCGACGTCCGCGAGGTAGACCGCCATCCGGAAGTCGTCGGGGAGCTCTTGGAGGGCCCGCTTCACCTCGGTGTCGGGCAGGTGCTCGAGGGCCTGGACCTCGGCGGACTTCAAGCCGCCCCCGGTGTGCGACTCCGCGCGCGCCAGCTGGTAGTCCTCGACCTCGGCCGCGTCGGACTGCAGCGGCTGACGCTGCTTCTTGCGGTACGTGTTGATGTAGGTGTTGGTGAGGATGCGATACATCCACGCCTTGAGGTTGGTCCCCGGCTGGTACTGGTGGAACGCGGCGTACGCCTTGGCGTAGGTCTCCTGGAGCAGGTCCTCGGCGTCGGCCGGGTTGCGGGTCGTGCGCATCGCGGCCGCGTACAGCTGGTCGAGCAGCGGTAAGGCCTCCCGCTCGAAGCGCTCCTGGCGCTGCGCCGGGGTCTCGGTGGCGAGGTCGACCTCGGCGGTGTCGCGCTGATCGAGGGGTGTCGGTGGTGTGCTCATCGTCCCCCAGCCTAACCGGGCCCGGGAGGGGGCGGTGTCGAGGACGAACACGTCGCGACCTTTCGTGTGGGGGTTTGGGACCAGCGCTGTCAACGCCTCCTCCGTGCACGTCATTCCCCCGACTCGGTAGATTCGGCCTCATGTCGACACAGTTCGCGGACCTGCTCCGCTCACAGGTCCGCAACGAGTTCACCGCGAGCCAGCAGTACATCGCCATCGCCGTCTGGTTCGACGGACAGGACCTCCCCCGCCTCGCCGCGCGCTTCTACGCGCAGAGCGTCGAGGAGCGCAACCACGCGATGATGATGGTCCGCTACTTCCTCGACCGCGAGTGGGAGGTGGGCATCCCGGGGGTCGATGCGGTGCGCAACGACTTCTCCGCGCCGGCCGACCCGATCGCGGTGGCCCTGGCCCAGGAGCGGTCGGTGACCGAGCAGTGCGAGGCGCTCTTCCGCGCGGCCCGCACCGATGGAGACGTGCTGAGCGAGCAGTTCATGCTGTGGTTCCTCAAGGAACAGGTCGAGGAGGTCTCCTCGATGTCGACTCTCCTGACCATCGCCGAGCGCGCCGGCGCCGACTGGTTCCAGATCGAGGAGCACCTCGCCCGTGAGCCCGACGCCGAGTCCGCCCGCGACTCAGCCACTCCCGAGACAGCCGGCGGCGCGCTCGAGCCCCTGCAGGGCTGAGCGGGCCACCTCGTTCGCCACTCGCTCCAGGGAGTGCGTGCCGCTCACCGGCTGGAGGTGGGCTCCGTCCGGGAGTACCGCCGCCACCTCGTCGGGTGAGCCCATCGGGTCCGCGTCACCCTGGATGACGTGCACCGGGATGCCGGCCCGCGACGGGGCGGCCAGCTCCTCCGCCCGCGACCGCTCGGGTCGGTCGGGCGGGTGCAGCGGGAAGGACAGCGCGAGCACCAGCGCTGCACCCGCGTCTGCGGCGGTCCGGCAGGCGACGCGGGCTCCGGCGCTGCGACCGCCCAGTACCAGCGGTCCCGTCGGCCGCGACAGCTGGGCCAGGACGGCCGACCAGGCCCGGTCCAGCGACTCCGGCCGCGCGGCGATCCTGCGGCCCGCCACCCTCCAGGGCTGGTCGACGAGGACGACGAACCAGCCGGCGTCGACCCCTGCGGACCGCACGGCCGTGACGTCGTCGGTCCACCGGGACCCTCCGGCGCCGTGGCCCAGCACGAGCGTCCCGACGGCGCCGACCGGGTCGCCCGCCACGAGGATGCGGGCCGGCCCCTCCGGGGTGTCGAGCAGCCCGTCCGCCGCACTCACCCGATGACCTCGCCCGTGTCGGGGTCGACCACACCGTGGAGGCTGCCCGGCGGAGCGGGGTCCAACAGGTGTGGGCCGTTGGAGCGGTTGCTGTTCACCGTGACGCCGACGGGGTAGGCCGTGAAGCGGCCGGACGGCGCGGCGGCCAGCAGGTCCAGGGCATCGGCCGCGCCCCGGTCGGGGTCGAGCCAGCCGGACCACTCGCTCGGCTCCAGCACCACGGGCTGGCGGTCGTGGATGCGGTCCAGTCCCGCCTCGGCCGGGCCGGTGATCACGGTGAAGGTGGTCAGCCACGACAGCGGATCCTCGGCGTCCGCCGCC
>JBBSQC010000075.1:0-6563 GCA_038258215.1 Actinomycetales bacterium
CGGTCCTGTGCGTGGTGGCGCACCCCGACGACATCGAGTACGGCACCGCGGCCGCGGTGCACCGATGGGTCGGTGAGGGAGCGCATGTCGCGTACTTCCTGCTGACCCGTGGCGAGGCCGGTATCGATTCCATGCACCCCGACCACGCCGCCGCGATCCGCGATGAGGAGGAGCACGAGAGTGCCCGGCGCGTGGGCGTCGAGACGGTGGAGTTCGCGGGCCTGGCCGACGGCAGCATCGAGTACGGAGTGCCGCTGCGCCGTGAGATCACCCGGGCCATCCGCAGGCACCGACCCGACCTCGTGGTCGGGCAGCCCTGGGACCTGCGGTTCGGCGGCGGGATGGTGAACCAGGCCGACCACCGTGCCGTGGGACTTGCCACGCTGGACGCCGTGGCCGACGCGGGGAACCGCTGGCTGCACCGCGACCTCGCCGACGAGGGGCTGGAGCCGTGGGGAGGGGTCCGTGCGGTGGCCGTGGCCGGGAGCCCGACCCCCACCCACTACGTCGACGTCACGGGGGAGCACTTCGAGGCGGCCGTGCACTCCCTGGAGGCGCACGCGGCATACAACGCAGCCCTTCCCGACGACTACCCGGCGCCGCGTGAGCTCTTGGGCTCGATCCTCGGGGGCGGGGGCCATGCAGTCGGCGTCGAGCACGCAGTGCTCCTCGACGTCATCCGCCGAGGCTGAGCGTCGTCAGCCTTGCTGGAGGCTCGCGATCCACGCCTCGACGTCGGTGGCGGTGCGGGGCATCGAGGCCGAGAGGTTCTCGCACCCGTCCGCGGTCACGAGCACGTCGTCCTCGATGCGAACGCCGGTGCCGCGGAATCGTTCTGGAGCCTTGAGGTCGTCGGCCTTGAAGTAGAGCCCCGGCTCGACGGTGAGCACCATCCCCGGCTCGAGCTCGGCATCCATGTACTCCTGGCGAGTCGCGAGCGCGCAGTCGTGCACATCGAGCCCCAGGTGGTGCGAGGTGCCGTGCACCATCCACCGTCGGTGGTACTGGCCGTGCTCCTTGTCCAGCGAGTCCTCGACCGAGACCCCGTCCGGGAGCAGGCCCCATGCGTGCAGGTGCTCGGCGACGACACGGATGGCGGCTGCGTGCACGTCGGAGAACTTCGCCCCCGGCTTCACCGCGGCGATCCCCGCCTCCTGCGCGGCGAACACGGCATCGTAGATCTCGCGCTGGGCCTCGGTGAAGGTGCCGGATGCCGGGATCGTGCGAGTGATGTCGGCGGTGTACAGCGCGTCGACCTCGACGCCGGCGTCGATGAGCACGAGGTCACCCTCGTCGATGTCGCCGGTGTTCTTGATCCAGTGCAGCGTGTTGGCGTGGTCGCCCGCTGCGCAGATCGAGTCGTAGCCGACGCCGTTGCCACCGTGCCGGGCGTGCAGGCCGAAGGTGCCCTCGAGCCACCGCTCACCCCGACCCTCCTCACGGCCCCGCGGGAGGTCCGTGATCATCGCCTCGAAGCCCCGACGGGTGGCGTCGACCGCCTGTCGCATCTGCTCGACCTCGTAGTCGTCCTTGCGCAGTCGTTGTACCGAGACCTCGTGCGCGAGTGCGTCGTCGGCTTCGGCCAGGCCCTCCTCAGCTGCACCGTTCTCGACGCGGGCCGCGTCCAGGCGGGCGGTGAGGTCCTGGTCCGCGTCGCGGACCATCCGCACCGTCAGCTCACCGGCGTCCTTGGCCGCGGCCGCCTCGAACTCGTCGATGTGGCGCGCCGTCAGGCCCAGCTCGAGCTCGACGTCGGCGAGGGTGGCGCGGGCCCCGACCCAGAACTCCCCGTAGCGGGAGTCGGCGAAGAACTCGTCACTATCACGCTCGGCGAGCGGCCTGATGTAGAGCACGGACTCGTGCCCACCACCCTCGACGGGCTCGAGGACGAGCACGGCATCCGGCTCGCGGTCGGCGCCGAGTCCGGTGAGGTAGGCGAAGGCCGTGTGCGGTCGGAAGACGTAGTCGGTGTCGTTGCTGCGCACCTTGAACCCCCCCGCGGGGACCACCAGGCGCTCGCCCGGGTGAGAGGCACTCAGGACGGCTCGCCGGACGGCGGCCGGCGCCGCGGCTCGCGACTCCTCCGTCACCGTGGGGCGCCTGGGCGCCCAGTCCTCACGGACGAAGCTCCGGAACTCCTCCGTCGTGGGGCGGGCCCGGTTCTCCGACTGTTTCTGCTGCTCGCTCATCCATCCATCGTCGCACGGGCGCCGTGCACGTGCTCGCGGCTGTCGTCGTGCTCTTGCAGGCCCGCCGGGTGGTGCATCTCGCGGCGAGCAGGTCGCGCCGGTGGGTCGCCGCGTTGGTGCCGCAACGTGGGGCCGAACGCGCGTCAAAGTCGTAACCTCGACGCATGGGCGCCTATGCCGGGGTGACGATCGCCGAGCGGTTCCGCCACCATTTCGGCCACACCGAGCACCTCTACGGCGCGCTCCTCGCCGAGATGGCGGACGACTGGGAGGCCGGTGGGGTCACCCAAGGGCTGTTCCTCGGATGGGAGGACGAGGAGGCGCGGCAGTTCCCCCAGCTCCGACTCCTGGCCGGACTCTTCCGCATCGTCCTGCGGGGCGACGCGCCGCAGCTCGAGGGCTTCTATCCCGTGCTCGGGGGCGACCTGGACCACCGCCAGGCTTGGCCGTTGGTCCGGGAGGTCCTCGCCGACCACGTCGACGAGCTGCGGCGCTCCCTGGACGAGGCGCCGCAGACGAACGAGCCGGCCAGGACCGTTGCCCTGCTCGTGGGCCTCTCGGAGGCGGTGCGACGCACCGGTCTCAGACGCATTCGCCTGCTGGAGCCCGGGGCGTCGGGGGGGCTCGGACTCCTCGTCGACCGCTACCGCTTTGCCGGTGACGGATGGGAGGCGGGTCCGTCCGGCTCTCCACTTCTCGTGACCGGTTGTGGCGCAGCGGGATTCAGGCCGGAGTGGTTCGAGATCGTCCAACGTCGTGGCTGTGACGTGGCCCCGGTCGACGCGGCCAGCGACGCGGGCGCGGCATACCTCACGTCTTTCGTGTGGCCCTGGCAGGTCGACCGGCACACCCGCCTCACAGCGGCACTGGCGGTGGTTCGGGAGCACCCGGTGGTGGTCGATCGGGAGCGGGCCTCGGTCTGGGTCGCTCAACGACTGGCCGATCCCGTGGCCGACGACGTGCTCACCGTGATCTGGCACTCGGTCACCAGGCTCTACTGGCCCACGGAGGAGACCGCTGGGATGGATGCCTCGGTCGCGCAGGCCCGTCGGCGGATGCCGCTCGCCCACGTCGCGCTGGAGCACTCCTGGGACGCGATCTCCGAAGGCGAGGATCCCGGGCTCCCCGTCGTGGAGCTCGACGGGGAGGTGATCGCGGTGGCCGACCACCACGGCCCCCCGATCCGGCTTCGCGACCCCGGGGGCGGGGCGGCGCCCCGCCGCTGAGGTCCGCAGATGCCGGCCGCCGCGGGTCGCGGCTCGTACCATTGCCGCATGACATCCGCCGTGGTCGCACGTCGACGGGTGCTCGTCGGGGGCGGCGCGGTCGCGGGGCTGGCTGCGCTGACCAGGTGCGCCTACGGTGGCGACGCCGCCTCGTCGGTCTCAGGAGGGACTCTCACCACGAGCACGACGCCGACGCCCACTGCCTCCCCGTCGCCCGTCGCGGCGCCATCGGGAAGCGCCAGGCCCGCCCCGGCCGTGACCCCGTCGGTCGCCACCGCCCGGCTCGTCGACGCCCCCGTCCTCGCCGACCGGATCGAGGACCTCATGGAGAGCCGGGGTGGCGCACTCGGGCTCGAGGTGGTCGACCTCCGCCGGGGTGAGTCGTTCCGGGTCACGTCGTCAGAGGCCTACTGCTACAGCACCATCAAGGTGCTCATTCTCACCACTGCGCTTCGGCAGGCCCAGGAGGACGGCAAGGAGCTCACGAAAGGGCAGCTCTCGCTGGCCAGGAAGATGATCACGCGCAGCGACAACTCGGCCACCGAGACCCTCCTGGCCGAGGTGGGACGCGACGAGGTCCAGCGGGTGGCCGACCTGGTCGGCATGGACCACACCGAGATCGACTCCGGGTGGTGGGGCTTCTGGCGCACCCGTCCACAGGACCTCGACCAGATGGTCGACGCACTGTTGTCCAGCGACCGGGTGCTCGACGGCACCGGCCGAGCGACGGCTCGGTTCCTCATGGCCGACGTCGTGCCGGCCCAGCGGTGGGGGGTCTTCACCGCCGAGAAGCGGGACGGTGTCTACGTCGCCGGAAAGAACGGATGGGGTCCGTTGCCGAACGGGTATCACGTCAACACCACCGGCTGGGTCACCGGCCCGGACGTGGAGTATGTGCTGAGCATCATCTCCCGCAGCACCAACGGGTTCTCGCACGGCCGCGAGACGGTCGGAAGCGTGGCGGGGCTGTGCCACGACGCTCTTCGCAAGGGCCTGGCCTGAGCCGAACGGCTCTGTCGGACAGTGCAGGCGTCCGCCAGGTCCCCCGCCCAGGCGTGAGCAAGCGCACGCGGCATACCGATTCCGTAGGCCGGGTGCCCACGGGAGGATGGGGTCGTCAGGTCGAGAGAAGGAGACACGGGTGCAGTTCGGGCGCAGCTACGAGGAGTTCGAGGTCGGGGCGACCTACAGGCACTGGCCGGGCAAGACGGTCACCGAGGCCGACGACCACCTGTTCTGTCTGTTGACGATGAACCACCACCCGCTGCACCTCGATGCGCACTACGCGCAGGAGAGCACCCAGTTCGGCAAGAACGTCGTGGTCGGCAACTACGTTTACTCGATCCTGCTCGGCATGTCGGTGCCCGATGTATCGGGCAAGGCGATCGCCAACCTCGAGATCGAGAGCCTGCGACACGTCGCGCCCACGTTCCACGGCGACACCCTGTACGGCCAGAGCGTCGTGCTCGGCAAGTGGGAAAGCACGAGCAAGGACGACCGAGGCGTGGTGCACGTCGAGACCATCGGCTACAAGCAGGACGGCACCGTCGTGTGCATCTTCCGGCGCAAGGTCCTGGTGCCCAGGGAGAGCTATCTGGAGGCCCGCGGCGGCGACCAGCCCGGCCGGCCTCTACCCGTGCCCGACAGGAACTGGTCAGGCTCCGCGAATGACGGTTCGGTGTAGTCGGCCGAGGTCGTCCGGGCCGGCTCATCCTGGCCCCTCTCGCTGGTCCCCGACCCTCGCGGCTGCAGTGGTCCCGGGAGCCGGCCTCCGCAGGGCACTACGCTCGCCCCGTGATCGACCTCCACACCCACTCGACGGCCAGTGACGGCACTGAGCCGCCTGCGCTCGTGGTGCGACGCGCTGTCGAGGCGGGGCTCGAGGTGCTTGCGCTGACCGACCACGACACGACTCTCGGCTGGGTGGAGGCGAGTGCGGCAGCGCGCTCCGAGGGAGTGGCGCTGGTCCCCGGCATCGAGGTCTCCAGCACTCGCCGAGGCCGCAGCATCCACCTGCTGGCCTACCTCCCCGACCCCGGGCACCCCGACCTCGTGACCGAGCTGGAGTCCGCCCGCGACAGCCGTGAGACCAGGCTGGACCGCATGGTCGAGGGGATGGCCGCCGACGGCATCCCGGTGTCGGTCGAGGCGGTGTGGGCTCAGGTCGGCGAGGGGGCGACTCCGGGCCGACCGCACATCGCCGACGCGCTCGTCGCTTCGGGCGTGGTGGAGCACCGCGACGAGGCCTTCGACCGGTTCCTGGCCAACGACAGTCGCTACTACGTCGGTCACTACGCGCCGGACGTGTCCCACGCGGTGCGGGTCGTGCGGGCCGCCGGCGGCGTGCCGGTGCTCGCGCACCCGTGGTCCGGCACCCGCGGGAGTGGCATCCCCGACGTGCTCGTCGAGGAGCTGGCCGCGGTGGGTCTCGCCGGGCTCGAGGTGCACCACCGCGACCACGACGCCGATGCCGTGCGGCACCTCACGCAGCTGGCCCGCGACCTCGACCTGCTCGTCACGGGGTCCAGCGACTACCACGGTGACGGCAAGCTCAACCGGCTCGGCGAGCACACCACCACCACTGAGGTGCTGGCCGAGATCGAGAACCAGGCCAGCGGCACGAGCGTCGTGCGACCCTGACACCGCGGAACATCTCCACTCGGAAAAGGTTGCGGCGCAGCAGAATTAGACGAATCAAACACTTGTTCTAGCGCAGCCGGAGGAGTACTCTGAAGTTCACGGGGAAGGGGGTGCGACATGGGTGTCGGGGTGGGTCCGGATGCGGTCGTGGGGGCGGCCGGGGTTGCGGTCGAGGCGTTGCGGGCGGTGGCCTGCCCGGCCGCGTCGGGTGGCTCGCGTGAGGGGTGGGCTGGTGTGGTGGGGGATCTGCAGCGGGTGATCGATGTGGCGTCGGCGGCGCAGGATGCCGCGATCGCTCGGTTGGCGTGTGTCGAGGTGGAGCTCTGCGAGGACGGGACGGTGGTGGAGTCGCATCGGGCAATGGGGCATGTCGCCCTGGATGCTCCGGCGATCCTCTCGGGGGTGTTGAACGTGTCGTCGGTGCACGCGGAGCGGCGGGTGCGCTTGGCGGTCCGGTTGGCCGCCGGCGGGCCGGGCGTGGCGAGGGAGACCGGCCTGGGGGGGTTGC
>JBBSQC010000076.1:0-6328 GCA_038258215.1 Actinomycetales bacterium
CCAGGTGGCGGTGGAGGTCGGGGACGTAGCCCCGCATCGTCACGCCGCGGTGACGGGGCAGGGACGTGGGGTCGATCCGGGGGCCGGTGACGACCAGGAACCTCAGCTCCGGCCGCTCGCGCCGCGCCAGAGGTACGGCGTTCAGGACCCGTCGAAGCAGCGCTTCGCCGACGCCCGACCCCCCGACGGTGACCACGCAGACCCGGTCGTCGGGCGTGAAGCCCCACCGTGACCGCAGCCGGGTCACCTCCTCCGCGCCGGGCGGGTCGAAGCCCGTGACGTAGCCCGCGAAGTCGAAGTTCGCCGCGGTCCATTCCCTGATGCCGGGCAGGTCCTGCCCGAACGAGGCGGGCACCACGTCGTCGGGGTTGCCGATGAAGACCGAACGGTCGCGCAGACGGTGGTGGCGCGCGCGCTGCTCGATCATCTCCGCGTTGTAGTCAGCCGTCAGGGCTGCTTCCTCTGACCCTCCGTCAGGCATCGGGAGCCAGCCGACGAAGTCGGTCAGCCAGGCGTAGGAGAACCGCTTCAGCTCGGGGTTCTCGTGGAGGAAGTGATCGACGTCCCAGGCCTCGTCGGCGATGACCAGGTCGTAGCGATCGGTCTCGACCACCTCGTTGAAGACCATGAAGTTGTGCACGCGAACCTCGTCCATGCGTCGGATCGTCTGGAAGGCGTGGAGGTCGTGGTCACCGCACTCGTCCTCGAGGTGGGTGGACTCGTTGGCGAGCCACGTCGAAGCCGGGTGGATGCCTTCGCCAGCGTCCGCGAGGATCCGGGTCACCGGGTGCTGGGCCAACCAGTCGATCTCCAGACCGGGATGGTGCCCGCGCAGCTCCCGGGCGACCGCCACGTCGCGACGCGCGTGCCCAAGACCGATCGGCGAGGACAGGTAGAGAACTCGCTTCGCTCGCCGCGGCGAGCGCATCCAGGCGCGGCGTCGCGGGGCCGCGGTGGGTGCGACTCGGTCGACGAAGTCCTTCAGCAGCCGGTTGATGTGCACGGGCTCCCGGGTGTGCGGGAGGTGGCCGGCCCCCTCGATCAGCTCCAGCTCGCCCCCGGTGAGCTCGGCCAGTCGCGCGCCGACCTGAGGCGTGCGGACCTGGTCGTCGGTGCCGTGGATGACCAGCACCGGGCACTGCACCAGGGCGCAGAGGGCGGCGACGTCCTCGTGCTCAGCGCCCTCGAGCCCCAGCCGAGCCGCCGTGCTGTCGACCAGCACCTGTGGGGTCACCGATGCGGACCAGGCGAGCGCGTCCTCGAGCTGCTTGGTGGAGTGCGGCTCACTCAGGGCCTGGCCGAAGAAGAACCGGCGGAAACCTGCCAGGTCGCCTTCCAGCCAGTTGAACCGGTTGTAGGAGGCCCAGCCTCGGGTGGTGTCGTGTCGCACGTTCCACGGCCAGCGATCCCGTCCCGGTTGGGCGATGTCGATCCCGCACGACGGGCTGATCGCCACCAGCCCGTCGACCCGGTCGGGGTGCTTGGCCGCGACGTGGATGCCCCAGGTCGCCCCGCACGACAACCCCACCAGTGTGGCCTGCTCCGTTCCGGTCGCCGTCAGCACGGCCACGGCGTCGGCGGCCTCCTCGGCGTCGCCGTACGCCGCCGCGCCGACCGGGTGGTCCGAAGCACCCGAACCGCGACCCTCGAACGTCACGACCCTGAAGTGGCGGGCCAGGTAGGGAATCTGAAGCTTCCAGTGACGCGAGTCGACGATCGCCCAGGTCGGGAGCAGCAGCACCGTCGGCGCGTCGCGCTCCCAGACCTGCCAGGCGAGCCCGACGCCGTCGCGGGTCGTCCGACCCGCCCGGTCCGGGAGCCGGGGACGCGTGGTGGCCACCCCGCTGTGCGGTGCCTCCGACGTCATCGCGCCCCCTCCGTCTTCGGGTCAGTGTGCACCCCTCTCGTCAGGGGCGCACCTCGATGACGCGGTTGAACGGCGTCTCGGCGGCGCTGCGGAACCGGGTGAATCCTCCGGCCGTCACGACGTCACGGATGCGCGCTGGTCCGGCCTGGGTGCCGAGGGCGAGACCAACGTCCTGCGACAGCGACGTGGGCGTGCACAGCAGGGTGGAGAAGCCGTAGAAAGCACGTCCGACCGGGTTGAGGTTGTCCTCGATCCGGTCGCCAGCCATCGGTTCCACCACCATCCAGGTGCCGTCCTCGGCGAGCGACTCCCGGACGTGCCGTGCGGCGCCCACCGGATCGCCCATGTCATGGAGGCAGTCGAACATGGTCACCAGGTCGTAGCCGCTGCCGCCGAAGGACTGCGCCGGGGCGACCTCGAAGCTGATCCGGTCGCCGAGCCCCGCCGCCGCCGCTCGCTCCCGCGCCGTGGTGACGGACCCCTCGTGGTAGTCGAAGCCGATGAAGGTCGAGGCCGGGAACTCCTGTGCCATCAAGATGGTGCTGGCGCCGTGGCCGCATCCCACGTCGGCGACAGTCGCGCCGGCGCGCAGCTTGGCGACGACGCCGTCCATCGCCGGCAGCCACTCCGCGACCAGGTGGGCGTGGTAGCTGGGCCGGAAGAAGCGCTCGCAGCCTTCGTGGACGTCGCTCACGTGCTCGTGCCACCCGAAGCCGGCGCCGTTCCGCGCCGCCTCGATGATGTGGTCGGTGGCCTGAACGGTGCCCAGCGCGATCTGGAAGAAGCCCGGAAGGAAGGCGGGGCTGTCCTCGACGGTCAGTGCGACCACCTGCTCCGGCGGCAGCGTGTAGCGACCTGTGTCGGCGTCGTAGGCGACGTAGCCGCCCGCAGCCTGGGCATTGAGCCACTCCCGGGCGTAGGGCTCCAACGTCCCCGTCCTGGAGGCGAGCTCGGTCGGCGTGCTCGGGCCGTGGTCGGCGAGGTCGCGGTAGTAGCCGAGCTTGTCGCCCATCACGACCAGGGCGGCGTTGAGCGTCGCGCCGACCTCGCCGACGGCTTGGAACACGAACTTCATCAGGACGTCGGTGTCGACCTCGGTCGTCGGCTGCGACGCCGTGTCCTGTGGCGTGGCCGGTGAACTGGCCTGGGTGGTGGTCATCGGTGGTGCTCCCTCGTGGTTGTCTCGGGCGGGCGCCCGGTGGTGCCCTTGTCAGCAACGTAGGTAGCGGCCACCCCGTCTCGCCTCCGGTGACCCCCCTGGTCCTGAACCGGTGCCGCGCGACGGACCGCCCAGGGGCGCGTCGGACCAGGGAGCCCGAGCTGGCTTCGATGCGCAGTTCGCACGCACCCTGAGTGCGCACCTCGCGGCCTTGGCGAGGCTGGAGGGACACGCGGCATCGCTGCGCATCACCGCCTCGGGCTGCTTGCCGCCGGGAGCACGACTCACCGTCGGTGATGCCGCCGGATCGCTAGGGTGTGGTGATGCTGGTGGGACGGGTTCCCGAGATGCAGACGTTGACCCAGCTCGTCGCCGAGGCCAGGCTGGGATCGGCGACGGTGCAGGTGCTGCTCGGCGACCCAGGGGTCGGCAAGACGGCACTGCTGCAGCAGGTCGTGTCCGGCTTGGCCGAGGACTGCCGAGTGCTGCGCGCGACCGGGATCGAGACGGAGCAGGAGATCGCGTTCGCCGGACTCTCCCAGCTGCTGGGCCCGGCGCTCGACACCCTCTCGTCCATCCCGAAGCCACAGGCCGAGGCACTCAGCAGTGCCCTGGCGCTGCGCGCAGGAAAGCCGGGCGACCGGTTCGCCATCGGCGCCGCCACCCTCAGCGTGCTGTCGACGTTCGCCGAGCGCGGACCCGTTGTCGTCGTCGTCGACGACGCACACCTGCTGGACCTGCCGACCCTCGAGGCGCTCGCGTTCGCGGCGCGGCGACTCCAGGCCGACCCGGTGCTCATCCTCCTTGCCGCCCGGCGCCATGAGGTTCCACAAGCACTGGCGGGACTGCCCGTCCTCGAGCTGTCTGGTCTGGAGCCGGAGGCCGCCCGGCAGCTGCTCGAGCGCTCCGCGGCGGGTGTGGTGACGAAGGAGCGCTTCGACGAGGTCTTCCACCACACGGCCGGCAACCCCCTGGCGTTGTGCGAGCTCGGAGCGGATCTCGAAGGGTTCGACCCCGGGCCGCAAGGCCTGCCCGCGACGGTGCCGACCGCGGTGACGCGGGCCTTCGCCCGACGGCTCGGGTCGGTCGACCAACGGGCGCGGGCGGTGCTCCTGTGCGCCGTCGTCGCCGGCGGGGACCTGGCTCTGGTGGCGACGGCGTGTGCCGACCTCGGCCTCGACGTGGCCGCGCTGGCTCCCGGCGAGGACGCAGGGCTGGTCGTGGTGCACCACGGGCGGGTGGACTTCCAGCACCCGCTGCTGCGGGCCGCGGTCTACTCCGGGTCCACGGCCGAGCAGCGCCACCAGACGCACCGGGCGGTCGCACGGGCGTTCCCACCGGGCGACGTCGATCGGCGGGCGTGGCACCTCGCGGCCGCGGCCTGGGGCCCAGACGCGGAGGTGGCTGACCTGCTGGTGCGGGCCGGTGAGGACGCCTTCGCCCGCTCCGGGTACGCCGTGGCGGCCTCCGCCCTGCATCGCGCAGCGTCCCTCAGCGTCGACGGCCAGCTGCGGTGCGCCCGGCTGCTGCGTGCAGCCGAGGCGGCGTGGGCGGCGGGCCAGCCGGATCGGGTGACGGCCCTGCTCGACGAGCTGGCCGGGCTCAGGCCCAGGACCGACGTCGCGATCGGCGTGATCGAGCTGCGTGCTGCGGTGGCCGCGCGAACCGGTTCGCTGCGCGAGGCGCTGACGATGCTGCAGGGCGCGGCCGCACAGGAGAGCACGGTCGATCGTGCCGTCGTCCTGCTGGCAGACGCCGCGCACGCGGCCTTCTACCTCGGAGACACCGCCGCCTCGCTCGCGCTCGCGGAGAGCCTCGAGGAGCTGACGCCACGCGCGACCACCGCGCGCTCACGCGCACTGGGCCTGATGGCCGGCGGGATCTCCCGGGTGCTGACGGGCGGCGGTGGAGCCGATGAGATCCGGGAGGCGGTGCCGCTGTTGGAGTCGAGCCTCGACCTGCGCTCGGACCCGCGCCGGCTGCCGTGGCTGATGTTGGCGCCGCTCTTCCTGCGAGAGAGCACGGGAGGCGACCGGCTCCGGTCTCTCGTCGAGGAGGTACGCGGCGCTGCCGGCCTGGGGACGCTCCCGGCTGTGCTGTTCCACATCGCCCGCGACCGGGCCACGACCGACGCGTGGGACCGCGCCGGCGCCGACTTCAGCGAGGCGATCCGTCTCGCGCGCGAGACCGGACAGCACACCGAGCTGGCCGCCTCCCTGGCCGGGCGGTGCTGCCTGGCGGCGCGCCAAGGAGACGAGGCCGGATGCCGCAAGGACGCCGAGGAGTCGCTTGCGCTGTGCCACGAGCGCAGCATCCACCTCTTCGAGGCGTGGGTGCTGATGGCCCTCGGCGACCTGGAGCTGTCGCTCGGGCATACCGAGACGGCCATCGCCCGGCTGCAGACCCTGGAGGCACAGCTCTCCGAGTGGGGTATGGCCGACCCCGACTTGTCGTCCGCCCCGGAGCTGGTCGACGCGTTGCTGCGCAGCGGCGAGGTGGAGGCGGCGGTCGCCCTGGTGGCGCCGTACGTCGCGGCAGCGGACGCCAAGGGGCAGCCGTGGGCCCGGGCACGTGCCAGGCGGGCACGGGGCCTCGTCGCCGCGGACGACGAGGTCGACGCGTGGTTCGCCCAGGCGCTGGACCTGCACACGCTGACGCTGGACCGGTTCGAGACGGCTCGGACCCGTCTGGCGTACGGGGAGAGGATGCGGCGGATCGGGCGCCGCGTGGACGCGCGCGTCGAGCTGCGCAGCGCGCTGGACTCGTTCGAGCGGCTCGGGGCCGCCAGCTGGTCGCAGCGCGCCGCCGGCGAGCTGGCCGCCACCGGCGAGACCGTCGAACGGGCCGACGTCGGCTGGCGCACCTCGCTGACCCCGCAGGAGCTGCAGGTCAGCCTGCTGCTCGCTGAGGGGCGGACCACGCGCGAGGCGGCAGCGGCGCTGTTCCTCAGCCCGAAGACTGTGGAGTACCACCTGCGCAAGGTCTACACCAAGCTGAGCATCCACTCCCGTGAGGAGCTGGGCGCGGCGCTGGTCGTCACCACCAGTGACAACGTCTCGGGGTAGGGACGGGCGGGCCGGTGACGGCGTCGCCCGAGCTCGCCTTCGGAAGCCAGATCGCCGTCAGGGCCCCGTCCCTAGGCTGGCTACATGTTCAAGCGCCGATCCCGACCACAGCCCGAGGTGGTCCGCTCGGATGCCGAGTGGCGCGCGAGCCTCGAACCCGAGGCCTACCGGGTGCTTCGCCGCTCAGGCACGGAGGCTCCCCGGACCAGCCCGTACGAGCACCCGCCCGCGAACCCC
>JBBSQC010000077.1:0-6053 GCA_038258215.1 Actinomycetales bacterium
CCCGCCCCCGCGGCCAACCGGTCGGTCAGCGTCATCAACTCGGCGAGCTCAGCGCCCGACGCCTGGTGCAACACGACATCCCAGCCATCGAGAGCCTCAGCGGCAGCCTCCAGCCGGGAGCGGCGCTCCTCCACGCTCATCGGCTGCTGGTTCATCCCGCCATTCTACCGAACACCTGTTCGACATTCAATGGCTGGTCGTCGCGAGTTCGCTTACAGCAGAACCGGATTCCTGCTCCTCAGCGCCCACCGTTCTGGCCCCGTGCGGTCGGCCAAGGTTGCCCCTCGCCGGGTCACGGCGCGATGAGCACCTTCCCGACGGACCGGCGCTCGTCCACCGCCGTCAGCGCCGACACCACGTCGTCCAGCGGGCGCACCTCGCCGATGACGGGAGCCACCGCCCCGCTCTCGAGCAGCGGCACGAGGTCGTCCCACTGGGTGCGTAGGTAGGCCGTGCCCGGCCCCGCCGCGCCGGTCCACCACGCTCCCCAGCCGACCCCGACGACCGAGACGTTGTTGAGAAGGAGGCGGTTGACCTTGACCTCCGGGATCGTGCCGGCCGTGAAGCCGATGACGAGCAGCCGCCCACCGGGCGCGAGGGAGCGCAGCGAGTCGGTGAACCGGTCGCCGCCCACCGGGTCGACCACGACGTCGACCCCCCGACCGGAGGTCAGCTCGCGCACGGCGTCTCGGAAGCCTTCGGCCAGCACCACCTCGTGCGCCCCGGCAGCCCGGGCGGTCTCGACCTTGTCCGGCGTCGACACCACGGCGATGACGCGCGCGTCCCAGGCAGCGGCGAGCTGGACGGCGGCGGTGCCGATGCCCCCTGCAGCGCCGTGCACCAGCACCGTCTCGCCCACCGCGAGCCGTCCCCGCTGGCGGAGCGCGAAGTGGCAGGTCAGGTAGTTCATCGGGAGGGCCGCACCCTGCTCGAAGGTCACCGAGTCCGGCAAGGGGAAGACCGCCGCCGGGTCGCACTCGACCACCTCGGCGAAACCACCGAGGAAGCAGAACGCGGCGACCCGGTCGCCCGCGGCATACCCGCTGCTCTCGGGCGCCGAGCGCACCCGGCCCGCCACCTCAGAGCCCGGCACGAAGGGGAGCTCGGGCGTGACTTGGTACTGCCCGCGGGTGAGGAGCACGTCGGGGAAGCACACGCCGGCGGCGACGACGTCGATGACCACCCCCGGCCCGGTCGGGTCGGGGAGGTCGTGGACCTCGACGCTGTCGGGTCCGTCGAGTCGGGTCACCTGGGCTGCGCGCATGCCCACATCGTAGGAACCCGGCCCGACCGGGAATGCCGGGCGGTGCGAGTGCATTGACCGTGGGTGCCCCGCCCTCGTCATGCCGTCCTCGCGATCGCCGCCCTCATCCTCGGCGGCATCGCCATCGGCACGACCGAGTTCGTCACGATGGGCCTGCTGCCCGAGATCGCCGACGGCGTGGGGGTGAGCATCCCCACCGCGGGCCACACCATCTCCGCCTACGCCGCCGGTGTCGTCGTCGGCGCTCCACTGCTCGCGGTCCTCGGCGCCAAGGCTCCCCGCAAGGCCCTGCTCATCGGCCTCATCGGCGCCTTCAGCGTGGGCAACGTGCTGAGCGCCATCGCGCCGAGCTACGAGTCGCTCGTCGCGGCCCGGTTCGTGGCGGGCCTGCCGCACGGCGCGTTCTTCGGGGTCGCAGCCCTCGTGGCGGTGGACCTGGCGGAGAAGGGCCAGGCGGGCCGCGCCGTGGGCCGGGTGATGCTCGGCATCCCCATCGCCAACATCCTCGGGGTCCCGGGTGCCACCTGGCTCGGGCAGAACTTCGGCTGGCGGGCCGCCTACTGGCTCGTGGGGCTGCTGGGCCTGGCCACGGCGCTGCTCATCATGTATGCCGTGCCGCACCTCCCCGCGGACCGCTCCCGCACCGTGCGCAGCGAGCTCGGTGCGCTGCGCAGCAGCCAGGTGTGGCTGACGCTGGCCGTCGGCGCGATCGGCTTCGGCGGCATGTTCGCCATGTACTCCTACATCGCCCCCACCATCACCGAGGTCACCGGGCTCCCGTCCTCCGCGGTGCCCCTCTACCTGCTGGTGTTCGGGGTGGGCGGGCTCGTCGGCAACGTCGTCGGCGGCCGGATGGGGGACTGGTCGGTGTTGCGCTCGGTGGTCCTCGGCATGACCGGCATGGGCCTGCTGCTCGCGACCTTCGCGATGGTGGCGCCGTATGCCGTGCCCGCCCTCGTCGTGCTGTTCCTCGTCTCGATCCTCGCCTCGCTGCTCGTCATCAACCTCCAGCTGCGGCTCATGCAGGTCGCCGGGCCTGCGCAGACCCTCGGCGCGGCGAGCAACCACGCGGCCCTCAACCTCGCCAACGCCCTCGGTGCGTGGCTCGGTGGCCTGGCCATCGCTGCCGGTTGGGGATACACCGCGCCGGCGTGGGTCGGCGCCGCGTTGACCGTGCCCGGGCTTCTCATCCTCGGCATCTCGGTGCTGCTGCACCGGCGCGAGCACCCGGAGCGTGCCACGGTGCTGCCGGTCGGCCCGGTGGAGACGGCGTCCGAGCCGCCGGCGCGCATCGGCTGACCGAGGTCACACCGGCGAGGGGGTTCCCGCGGGGTGTCGGGTCCGTAGGCTGACCGCATGCCGAGCCCCGTCACCTGCCGAGTCCGAGACGGTGTCGCCGAGGTGCGACTCAACCGCCCGGACAAGCTCAACGCCCTGACCCTGGACACCCTCGAGGACCTCGCCCGCACCGCCCGCGAGCTGCGCGGCGACCGGACACTGCGCGCCGTCGTGCTCGCCGGCGAGGGTGACTCCTTCTGTGCCGGGCTCGACTTCGCGACCGTGATGGTGGACCCGCGACGAGTGGTCCGCTCGTTCATCCCCCTGCCCTGGCGCGGGACCAACCTCTTCCAGGAGGCCTGCTGGGCGTGGAGGCGGCTCCCCGTGCCGGTGGTGGCGGCGGTCCAAGGGCACTGCTTCGGCGGCGGGGTGCAGATCGCGCTCGCGGCGGACCTGCGGATCACCACCCCCGACGCGAAGTGGTCGGTGCTCGAGGCCCGATGGGGCCTGGTGCCGGACATGACCGGCATCCAGGCCCTCTCGCAGCAGGTGCGGATGGACGTGGCGAAGCGCCTCACGATGACCGGCGAGGTCGTGAGCGGCACCCGGGCCGTGGAGCTGGGGCTGGCCAGCGAGATAGCGGGTGACCCGCTCGAGGCCGCGCGCGAGTTCGTGGAAGCGGTGAGCGCCCGGTCGCCGGACTCGGTGGCGGCGACGAAGCGGTTGTTCAACCGCACCTGGAGCTCCGGGGACCGGCGCACCTTCGCCCGCGAACGGGTGGAGCAAGCGTGGCTGCTCGCCTCGTCGAACACGAGGATCGCGCGCGAGGCGGCCTACAAGCGGGCCGTCCCCGAGTTCCGGCAGCGCACCCGATGACCCCCACCCCCCGACCCATTGCGCTGCGGCCACGTGGAAGCGTCTCTCGAGGGGGTTCGGGCGTGGCTGACGCGCAAGAAGTCGAGGGGGTGCGGCACATCACCTGCACCCTGTGCGAGGCCATGTGCGGCCTCGAGGTGCGCCTGGACGCCAGTGGGGCCATCGCGTCGGTGCGAGGTCACGAGGCCGACCCGCTCTCCCGTGGCCACATCTGCCCCAAGGCCCTCGCGCTCCAGGACCTGCACGAGGACCCCGACCGGCTCCGGGCCCCGGTGCGCCGCACCGCCGACGGTGGGTGGGAGGAGATCTCGTGGGACGAGGCGATCAGCCTCGCCGCGTCGCTCCTCGTCGGCGTCCAGCGCCAGCACGGCGATGACGCGCTCGCCGTCTACCTCGGCAACCCCAACGTGCACAGCCTCGGGGCTCTCACCCACCACCCCACCCTCGTCAGGCTGCTGCGCACGCGCAACCGGTTCTCCGCGACCTCCGTCGACCAGCTGCCCCACCACGTCACGTCGTGGGCGCTCTACGGACACCAGTTCCTGCTCCCGGTGCCCGACATCGACCGCACCGATCTCCTCGTTCTCGTCGGGCACAACCCGACGGCCTCCAACGGTTCGCTGTGGACGGTGCCTGACTTCCCGCAGCGACGACGCGACCTCGCCTCTCGCGGAGGGCGACTCGTCGTGCTCGACCCCCGGCGCACCGAGACGGCCAAGGTCGCCGACGAGCACCACTTCGTGCGCCCCGGCAGCGATGCCGCGGTGCTCCTCGCGATCGTGCGTGAGCTCCTCGAGCCCGACGTGGCACGCCCGGCCACCTACGTCGACGGCGTGGATACCGTACGGGCGGCGGTGGCACCCTTCACTCCCGAGCTGGCCGAGCAGTTCTCCGGGATGCCGGCTTCCTCGATCCGCGACCTGGCCCGCGACCTGGCGACCTCCCCGACGGCGGCCGTGCACGCTCGGATGGGAGCCTCCACGCAGGCCTTCGGGGTGCTCGCCCAGTGGGCCACGCAGTGCATCAACATCCTCACCGGCAACCTCGACCGCCCCGGCGGCACGATGTTCACCACACCCGCTGTGGACATTGTCGGACGAGGACTCGTCTCCCCGGGTGGCTTCGGGCGCCGGAGGTCCCGGGTGCGCGGCCTCCCCGGGTTCGGCGGCGAGCTACCGGTCTCGGCGCTCACCGAGGAGATGGCGACCCCGGGTGAGGGGCAGGTCCGGGCACTGCTGACGATCGCCGGCAACCCGGCATCCTCCACGCCGGCAGGTCATGCCCTGTCCGATGCGCTGGAGGGCCTCGACGCGATGGTGGCCGTCGACTTCTACGTCAACGAGACGACCCGGCACGCCGACGTGATCCTCCCGCCCACCGGCCCGCTGGAGCGCGACCACTACGACCTCGTCTTCCACACCCTCGCCGTGCGTGACACCGCGCGGTGGTCGGATCCGTTGTTCCCCAAGCCTGTTGGCGCGCGTCACGACTGGGAGATCGCGCGAGACCTCGGGCTCGCCGTGCAGCGGGAGCGGGGCGCCGGGTGGCGGACGCGGCTCTCGGGCGCCCGCGCAGTGGCCGAGGCCCGGCTCCGGCTCTCGCCGCGGCATCAGCTCGACGCGCTGCTGCGGTCCTCCGGCACGGGACTCTCGGTGAAGCGGTTGGCGCGGATGCCGGCCGGCGCCGACCGCGGTCCCCTGAAGTCGCGGCTCCCCGCCCGGTTGCGCACGAGCGACAAGCGCATCGACCTCGCCACCGAGGTGGCCCTGGCCGACCTGCCGAGGCTGCTGGCCGCGATCGAGCAGGCCGCCGCGCTCGGCGACGACGGCCGGCTGCTGCTCATCGGGCGACGGCACCAGCGCGACAACAACTCCTGGCTGCACAACACCCCGCGACTCACCCGTGGCCGACCCCGGCACTCCCTGCTCCTGCACCCCGCGGACGCCGCGGCCCGCGGCGTCGACGACGGCGGCACGGTGACCGTGCGGTCCGCCACCGGGACGGTCACCGTGGAGGTCGCGGTCAGCGACGACGTCATGCCGGGGGTGGTGTCCCTGCCCCACGGCTACGGCCACCGGGGCGACGGCATCCGGATGAGGCACGCCACCGACCTGCCGGGCGTCTCGATCAACGACCTCACCGATCCGGCGGTGGTCGAGGGCGTCTCCGGGAACGCGGTACTCAATGGGGTGCCCGTCACCGTCGAGCCGGCCGGCGCGGTCGCGGCGTCGTGACACCCGACGAGGCGCGCGCCCTCGCACTCGGGCTGCCCGAGGTAGTCGAGCTCGACCACCACGGTTTCCCGAGCTTTCGGGGCGGGCCGAAGCGGCGGATCTTCGCGACCCTACCGACGGCGGAGGTGCTGCGGGTGATGCTCGACGAGGGCGGCATCCGCGAGGCGGTGGCCGAGAACCCGTGGTGCCGCGAGGGGTGGTGGGGGAAGACCCTCTCCACCGTGGAGGTCGTGCTGGCCGACGCGGATGCCAGGATCGTCGCCGAGCTGCTGGCCGACGCACACGCCCGAGCGCGCCGCTGAGCCCAACGGGCTAACGACGCGAGTCGGCCACGGGCGGCCCCCTCGATGAGCCAGTTGTAGTCGCCGATTTCACCCACCGTGGGCGGCCCACTTCGCCCA
>JBBSQC010000078.1:0-5249 GCA_038258215.1 Actinomycetales bacterium
CTCATGAGGGTCCTCGACCATCGCAGCGAGCCGGACTCGGTCATCGTCACGACCTCCTCCGGGCGGCTGCGGATCCAGGCCATCGGCGAACACGTCATGCGGGTGGTGTTCACCGGTCGCCCCGAGTTCGGAGCGGGCGTCACCGGGATGCTCGTCGACGGGCTGGAGCGGGAGGCCCCGAGGGTCGAGGACAGCCCCGACTCCCTCGCTCTGCTCACCGACGCCATCCGGCTCGAGATCGACCGTGGCACAGGGGCATTCACGTGGAGGGACTCCGGCGGGGAGCTGCTCCTGCGTGAGCCGCGAGACCGCGCCGACACCAAGGTCCTCGAGGAGGTCGACGTCCTCCGCACGGTCTTCACGCAGGACACCCGCATCACGACGGTGCAGGGCGCGGACGGTGAGCGCGCGGTCGCCGAGAACACCGACACGGTCGTCGACCGCCAGGCCTACTCCACGACGTTGCACCTGGAGTTCCAGGACGGCGAGGCCGTCTACGGGCTGGGCCAGCACGAGGACGGCATCCTCAACTACCGCGGCCACCACGAGCACCTCTACCAGCAGAACATGAAGATCGTCGCGCCGATGATCGTCTCGACCCGGGGCTACGGGCTGCTGTGGGACAGCCAGTCACTGGCGTCCTTCCACGACGACCAGCACGGCACGTACTTCTGGACCGAGGTCGACGACGAGATGGACTTCCTCTTCGTCGCCGGTCCGGAGCTCGACGACATCGTCGGGGAGGTGCGGCGCCTCACGGGCGCGGCCCCGATGCTGCCGCGGTGGGCCTTCGGCTACGTCCAGTCCAAGGACCGCTACCTCGACGCCGCCGAGCTCGTGGGCGTCGTCAAGGAGTTCCGCAACCGGGGGTTGCCGCTGGACTGCATCGTGCAGGACTGGCAGCACTGGCCCGAGGGGCAGTGGGGCCAGAAGTCGTTCGACCCGGCGCGCTTCCCCGACCCGGCCGGCATGGTCGAGGAGATCCACTCCCTGAACTGCCATGTCATGGTGTCGATCTGGCCGAACATGCACGGCGACGGCGCCAACCTCGAGGAGTTCCGCGACCACGGTCAGCTCCTCGGTGACGGGTCGACCTACGACGCCTTCGACGCCGCCGCCCGGGAGCGGTTCTCCGACCAGGTCCGCGACGGTTACGTCCGCCACGGTGTGGACGCCCTCTGGTCGGACTGCACCGAGCCGTTCGAGGCCGACTGGAAGGGCACCGTGCGGCCGCAGCCCTGGCAGCGGGTGGTCATCAACGCCGGGGAGCTGAAGAAGTACATCGACCCGGAACGGATCAACGGGTACTCCCTGGCCCACTCGGAGGGGCTCTATCGCGGACTGCGGGCCGACGACGACGGCAAACGGGTCTTCACCCTGACCCGCTCGGGTTTCGTCGGCCAACAGCGGTACAGCGCCGTGACCTGGTCCGGCGACACCTCCGCCACCTGGTCGACGCTACGACGCCAGATCGCCGCCGGGCTCAACCTCTGCGTCACCGGCACGCCCTACTGGTCCTTCGACATCGGGGCCTACTTCGTCACGCCGGGCGACCTGTGGTTCTGGCACGGCGACTTCGAGGAGGGGAGCGAGGACCTCGGCTACCGCGAGCTGTACCTGCGCTGGTTGCAGACGGCGGTCTTCATCCCCGTCTTCCGCTCGCACGGGAGGTGCACGCCGCGCGAGCCCTGGCGCTTCGGTGAGCCGGGGGATGCCGTGTACGACGCGATCGCGGCATCCCTCCGGCTGCGCTATCGCCTGCTCCCCTACCTGTACTCCCTGGCCGGGTGGACCACGCAGCGCGGCTACACGCCGATGCGGGCCCTGGCCTTCGACTTCCGTCACGACCCGCGGGTCTTCGACATCGTCGACCAGTTCATGCTCGGCCCGTCCCTCCTCGTCTGCCCGGTCACCCACGCCATGCACCACGGGCCGGGCTCCACGCCCCTCGAGGGCGCGGAGCAGTCTCGCTCGGTCTACCTCCCCGCCGGGTGCGGGTGGTACGACTTCTGGACCGGGGAGCGCCACGAGGGTGGGCAGACGGTCTCGGTGGACGCGCCCCTGGAGCGCATCCCGGTCTTCGTGCGCGAGGGCTCGATCCTCCCGCTGGGGCCGGAGGTGCAGCACAGCGGCGAGAGCGTCGCCGGCCCCCTGGAGCTACGGGTCTACGCCGGGCGTGACGGCGCGTTCGACCTCTACGACGACGCCGGAAACGGCTACGGCTACGAGGACGGCGAGCTGAGCACGACCCCGCTCCGGTGGGACGACGCCGCGCGGGTGCTGACCGTCGGGGGCCGGGAGGGGAGCTTCCCCGGCATGGCGCGCACGCGAGTGCTGCACCCGGTGGTCGTCGGAGGTGGTGTGGGCACCGGCGCGGTCGTGCTGTCCGGCGCTGACCCGCTCACCCACCGGGGCGAGCCCTTGACCTGGTCGGCAGACTGACCAGCCGGACTGACCGGGCGCACTAGAGTCGGAGGATGATCCAGTCAGACGCCGTCGGCCTGGTGCTGGCCCGCCCGGCGCGGATGCTCGGTGTCGAACCCTTCTTCGCCGAGCTCATCGCCGGCCTGGAGGAGCGGCTGTCCGTGGAGGGTCGCTCCCTCCTGCTGCACGTCGTCGCCGACCAGGAGGCCGAGCTCGCGGCATACCGCCGCTGGAGCACCGGTTCCATGGTCGAGGCGGTCATCGTGGTCAACCTGCGCGCTGACGACCTCCGCATCCCGCTCCTGGGTGAGCTCGGGATCCCCGCCGTCGCCCTGGGTGGCCCGGACGGCGAGCTCCCCATCTCCAACGTGTGGGTCGACGACGCGCGGGCCATCGTCGACGCAGTCACCCACCTCGCGCAGCTCGGGCACGACCACATCGCCCGGGTCAGTGGGCCGAACGACCTGAGCCACACCCGGGTTCGTGACGCGTCGTTCGCGCAGGAGTGCGAGGAACGCTGCCTGCAGGCCACCGTGGTCGCGGGTGACTACTCCGAGGAGTCCGGACGCAGCTGCACGAGGTCCCTGCTCGGGGGGGCCGAACCCCCGACCGCAGTGATCTACGACAACGACGTCATGGCCCTGGCCGGTCTCGCGGTCGCGGCGGAGGTCGGGCTCGTCGTGCCGTCCGACCTGTCGATCCTCGCGTGGGACGACTCCACGCTGTGCCGCCTCTCCAACCCGGCGCTGTCGGCGATGACGCTCGACGTGCACGGCATGGGGATCCAGAGCGCCGACGCCCTGCTCAGCACCTTGGGCGGGGGGCCGGTGAAGTCCTACCGCGCACCACAGCCCCGCCTGAGCGTCCGCGGGTCCACGGCATCCGCCCCCACCCACGAGCCCGAGCAGCCGAGCTGACCGGCCGGCCAGCACCCCGCACCCGGGCGGTCCGGCCCGCGAACCGGATGCCGGCCGGCCTCAGTCGATGATGACCTGAAAGTTCACGGGGCGGCTGCCGGGAAAGGCCACGTCCCCGGCCGCGTCCACCATCTTGAAGCGCACGAAGCAGAAGCCGCTGCTCCGAGGGGCCATGACCTGCACCCGGACGTCGACCATGCTTCCCGGATCGGTGCTGGGAATCGGCACGTCCGGGATCGTCTCGCACTGGTCCGGCTCCTGTGGCATGTCGACCCGGTGGAGGCGGTAGCGCACCCAGGGCACCGTGCCGGTGTTCTTCAGCCGCCAGATCTTGGTGCTGGTCACGCCGCGGCCCACGTGCGTGCAGTCGGGCAGGCTCATGTCGCTGATGAACGATGCCTCGTCGCCGGCGTGGGCGGGCGGCGCCGGAGCGGGGTTCTCCTGCTTCACCGGGCAGTCGACTGCCGAGGGCTGGGGAGAGGCCTGCGCTCCTACGACGTCGGGGTCGTTCAGCGACCAGGCGATCGCGCCGCCGCCGGCGACCATCATGGCTGCGAGGGCCGCCGCCCCGGCATACGCCCGCCCGCCCCGCCATCTGGGTGGCGGGCCCGATGGCCCACCAGTGGGGCCGGGAGGGCCGGGCGTGTTGGGAGTGTTGAGAGTGTTGGGAGTGTCGGCAGGATCGGTCAGGCCCTCGGTGTCGGCGCTGCCGTGGCTCGCCTCGGGCGGGAGCGGATCGGGTGTGCGGCCGGCTGGGGATGCCCGGCACGCCGTTCGGTGAGCCCCCTCCCACCGTCGACGGTAGTCATCGGGGTCGGCGCCGCACGCCTTGACGAACTCCGCGGTCGTCTCCCAGCTCGGCAGCCGGTTGCCCTGCACCGCCTCGTGCAAGGTGGTGTGGGAGATGGCGCCCGACCGGCCGGCCATGACCCGGAAGGAGGGTGTGCCGACAGCATCGCGCAGCTGGGCCAAGAGGCCCGCGAAACCCTCGATGGCGCGCGCGCGAGAAGCCCTCACCCGGTCCATCGCGCCCCCTACCCCCGTCGCGGCGGGTCCGGCGCTTGCCGTCCCCGTCAGGAAGCGAGGCTATCCGCTTCGTGAGGCGTTGCGGGGCTGTCTGTCCCGGGCAATCAGCGTGGTTCGCACGCACCGTGGAGCGATCCCCTCGGGCCACCCGGCTCGCTCGCAGCACCTCCTGGTGGTGGTGCGAGCGAGCCGTCTCACTCAGCGCTGGACCAGCGCTCAGGACGTCAGGGTGATGCCCGAGTAGTAGTGCCGGAGGATGCTGCGGTAGCCGCTACCGGAGTTGGCCAGGTCACGGGAGCCGTACTGCGACATCCAGTCACCGGTCCTCCACGCACCGCACGCCGTTGTCGTCGAGCAGTAGTGCGACTGGAGGATGGAGCCTCCGCGCGTCATGCGCGTGCCCCACGTGCGGTTCACCGCCGCGTTGGTCGATGCGGCGTTGGAGCCGGGTCGGTAGACCTGGTCGGATGTCGAGTCGCGCACGTCGTAGCAGGTGCCGCCGGGGGTCTTGCGCGTCGAGTGCAGCGCCCAGTACCAGCCGTAGCTCTTGACGGCCACGGCACCCGCGTTGAGCGACTCCTTCGGCCAGGACGACGGCCACTCGTTGGGCAGCACGTCCTTGACGTAGGACTTGAACGCAACCCGGTCGACCCGGCCGAGGCTCTCCCGGTAGACGAGGATCGTGCTCGGAGCCGTGGAGTTCGTTCCGTCGGTGTGGCAGCTGCCACCGGCGCCGGCGCTGAGGAACTTGTGCGAGGCGTTGTTGTTCTTCAGGGTGGAGCTGAGGTTGCCCTTGGCACCCGGCGAGAAGTCCTGGTGGGCGCCGCCGTAGTTGCTGTTGTAGTAGACGCGCACGGTCTTGCTGGAGCGGTTCCACACCGA
>JBBSQC010000079.1:0-5205 GCA_038258215.1 Actinomycetales bacterium
GTTGGTGTAGTCGGGTCCATAGACGATGCGGAGGTACTCGCGACCGCGCACCTTAATGCCGGGCTGGACCCGCGTCCCGGTCAGGTGGGCGGGCTTGACGACCATGCCCTCACCGCCGGCCGTGGTCAGGTCGAGCCACCACTGCGTGGCCGCGTCCCTTTCCCCGCGTGAGGAGAGGTCGACGAAGCGGTGGCGGGTCGCGGTGATCAGGTCGCTCCCGTCCAACCGAGCGAGCTCGGCGAGGTGCCACTCGTGCGACTCCGTCAGAGCCGGGGTGCGGCCCTCGGCTGCGAGGACCTGGAAGGGCGCGAGGGTCACGCCGTCGAGCCCATCGGTTGGTCGGACGTACCCAGCGTAGGCCGTGCGGAACGCTTCGGCGTGGGCGAGCCGGCCGGTGGTCCTCTCCACCATGTCACCAAGGTCGAGACCGCGCCCCGCTGCCTGCTCCAAGAGCGCCAGCGCCTCGGGAAGAACGTGATGGGCAGCGGCCCCGACCGAGGCGTACTGAGAGGTGATGAGGCCGATCGCCTTCGCCGACCACGGCAGCAGCTCGCAGTCCAGAGCCAGCCAGTCGGTCTCGAGCGACTCGAACAGCGGCGCCGCCGCGTCCCGGAGCCGATCGACCAGAGTCGTGGTGTCGGCGAAGAACGGGCGCCCGGTGCGCGTGTAGACGGTGCCGGTCGTGCCGTCGCCGATACCGAAGCGGTCCGCCGCGACCTCGGCGTCGCGGGCGACCACGGCGATCGCTCGCGAGCCCATGTGCTTTTCCTCGCACACGACACGGGTCACACCCCAGCCGGCGTACTCCTCGAAGGCCTGCTCGGGGTGCTCGAGAAAGCCGTCGAGCGCGGACGTCGCGACGGGCGACATCGTCGGTGGCAGGTAGATCAGCCAGCGCGGGTCGACCGCGAAACGGCTCATCACCTCGAGCGCGGCCGCGGCGTTCTCCTCGGGGATCTTCACCTTGCCGGCATGGGTGGTCTCGAGCCAGCGCGTGCCGGCGACGTCGTCGATCCTGAACACCGACGGCTCACGGTCGCCGACCGAGGCCACGAGCGGGCGGACCGGCTCGTACCACTCACGCTCTGCCGGCACCGAGACGAGCGCTCGCTCCGGGTAGCGCAGGGCGCTCAGCGCACCGCCGAAGACGACGCCGGTGTCGAGGCAGATCGTGTTGTTGACCCACTCCGCGGTGGGCACGGGGGTGTGCCCGTACACCACCATGGCCTTGCCCCGGTACTCCTGCGCCCAGGGGTAGCGCACCGGCAGGCCGTACTCGTCGGTCTCGCCAGAGGTGTCGCCGTAGAGTGCGAACGCTCGCACCCGACCTGAGGAGCGGCCGTGGTAAGCCTCCTTGAGACCAGCGTGGGCGACGACGAGCTTTCCGTCGTCGAGTACGTAGTGGCTGATCAGGCCGTCGAGGAACCCGAGCACCTGCGCACGGAACTCCTCCGGCTCCGCTTCCAGCTGGGCGAGTGACTCGGCCAGGCCGTGCGAGAGCGTCACCGTCGAACCCCTGAGAGCGCGCAGGAGCTTGGCCTCGTGGTTTCCCGAGACACACATCGCGGTGCCCGCGTCGACCATGGCCATCACGAGGCGAAGCACGCCCGGGGTGTCGGGTCCGCGATCGACGAGATCACCGACGAAGACGGCCCGACGACCCTCGGGGTGGGATGCGCCGACGGCGACGTCCCCGTCGTAGCGGATGTCCCAACCGAGCGCGGTGAGCAGCGAGCGCAGCTCGGAGGCGCAGCCGTGAACGTCGCCGATGACGTCGAAGGGTCCGCAGACGTCGGTACGGTCGTTCCACGAGCGCTCGCGCACGATCTCGACCGACTCGACCTGCTCGGGTCCGCGCAGGACGTGCACGCGGCGGAACCCCTCCTTCTTGAGCCGTCCGATGGACCGCCTCAGGTCACGGTGCTGACGCGTGACGACGTGGCGGCCGAAGGTGCGGTCGGCTCGGTGGGCGTTGCGCTCGATGGCCACCGACTCGTCGACGTCGACCACGATGGCGTCGACGAGCACGTCATGGCTCTTGGCCAGCTTGACCAGCGACGCCCGCGCCGACTGCTGGACGTTGGTGGCGTCGACGACGGTCAGCAGCCCCCGGCGCAACCGGGTGGCGACGATGTAGTGCAGGACGTCGAAGGCGTCGGCGGTCGCCGCCTGGTCGTTCTCGTCGTCGGCCACCAGGCCACGGCAGAAGTCGCTGGAGACGACCTCGGTCGCCTTGAAGTGGGCGCGGGCGAACGTCGACTTGCCGCTCCCGGACACGCCGACCAGGACGACGAGGCCGAGAGCGGGGACGGTCACCTCGCGACGCTGCGGTGCCTCACTCATCGCTGCCGCCGACCCGGGTGAAGATCGCCATCTGGGTCGGTGTGCCCCGGATGTCGTCGAGGTCGCCGATCCCACGCCGCTCGACCGCGTACCCGTGAACCTGCGCGACGTGGTCGGACCACCCGGCGAACTCCTCGCGGGTCCACTCGAAGCGGTGGTCGGGGTGTCGCATGCCGACGAGCTCGTCGTAGAGCGCGTTGTACTCGCTGTTGGGCGTCGTCACGACGACCGCTCGTGGCTTCGCCGCTCCGAACACCACGTGCTCCACCGCCTCCAGCCGACTCGGGTCGACGTGCTCGATCACCTCCATCAGCACGGCGGCGTCGAATCCGGCGTACCGTTCGTCCTCATAGGTGAGCGCACTCTGGAACAGCTTGACGCGCTCGGACTGGCGCTCGCTCATCCGATCCACGTGCAGCAGTCGGGCCGCGTGCTGGAGCGAGCGCAGGGAGACGTCGCTGCCGGCGATCCGGGTGAAGGACGACGTCGCCACCAGTCGCTCGAGGAACCGGCCGGGCCCGCACCCGAGGTCGATGACCGACCGGGCCCCGAGCTCGGCCAGCACCGCGTGCACGGCTTGGTGGCGCTGCTCGTTGAGCGGCACGCGCTGGGCCTCGGGGTGGCGGACCTCCTCGTCCTCGGCAGGTTCGAGGGTGGATGCGACCTCGTCCCCCAGCTCGGCCAGGCGGGTCAGCGCCAGCCGGGTCAGGTCACCGGTCCGAGCGAGGTAGCGCCGGGTGATCAGGTCCTTGTCGGGGTGGCTCGCGAGCCACGCGCCACCGGAGCGCAGGAGCTTGTCAACCTCGTCGGGGCCCTGCCAGTAGTGCTTGGACTCGTCCAGGACGGGCAGCAGCACGTGCAGCTGGCTGAGTGCGTCGGCGAGCCGGACGACACCAACGAGCCGCAGACGGACGTAGCGCGAGTCGCCCCAGGCGGGAAAGGCGTCGTCGAGGGGGATCGGCTCTGCCTCGACGGTCCAGCCCAGCGGCTCGAAGACCCGGCGGGCGATCACGGGACCACCGCGGCACGGCAGCACCGGGACCACGATCTCCAGTGGAATTGCTGCGTCGGCCAGCTCCTGCTTGGCGTTGCAGCGACCGCTCCGGGCGGTGCTGAACACGTCGGCCATCGCCACGCCCAGCAGCGACGACGCGGCGTACGGGCGGTCGTTGACGTACTGAGCGAGGCTGAAGTCGGGGGAGTTCCTGGCGCGCGAGCGCGCCAGCCGTACCGGGTCCACCTCCAGCACCAGCGCCACCGTGCACCGTTCCTCGTCCGCCTCGGGATAGAAGACCGTCGCCGTGCCGAACGACTGCGCGAACTGCTGCACCCGGTCGGGGTGCTTGTGCAGCAGGAACCCGAGGTCCGTCGCCGGACGATGGGTGGTGGTCACGGTGAGGAGCACGTGGCCATTCTGCCCGAGGCCGCACCCGATTCTCGCCCGGACGCCGCCCGGCAGATCGCCACGGACGAGACACCAACCGGGACGCGCTACGTCATCTACAGCTCCGTGCGGCACGCCCGGATCCCGGCCCTTGTCGATGTCACGACCCCTCGCGCCGATGTGGGCGACGGTCTGCTCCTCGACCCGGCCAGCCCCCGCCACGGGCTCGTGCGGGCGGCCGCACCCAGCCCACGCGCGAACCCCGTGCATCCCTGGCGAACGCGAGATCACCAGAACGACACACCTGCGGTAACCCACCTAACTGGCAACCCCTTGGTCGGTTGAGAGGGTCGGTTGGGGGATTGGTGGAGTTGTTCGCCGATCTCGACCAGTGCCTGGGCATGGTGCCGGGCGCCGTCGTGACGCGCCAGGCTGCCATCACCGCGGCCGCGGCCGCGAAGACCTGTTGCGCCACCCTGAGCTGCTGACAGAGCTGGCACACCGCGCGCGCGTCGCCAGCATGAGCGTCTCGTCAGCCCTCGAGGGAGTCGTCGTCGCCGATCAGAGCCGCGCGGCCGCCATCATCACCGACCCCACCATCCGCCTGATGCTCGACGAGCTCGAGCGAGACGGCCGGATCCGGCTGGAGGGGACCGGACGCGCCGCCACCTGGCTGCGCACCCTCAGCTGAGTAACAGGAAATCTGTGCACAATGTGTGCACAGTAGCGTCCCTCGAGTCACGTTTTCGCAGGTCGGGCGGGGTGAAGCGGACGGGCTGGCCTGTAGGCCGGGTTCTGTCCCTCAGCATCGCTGCCTCGGGGGCGACCATCCATCTACGGCTGCCGTTGCCGACAGCCTCCAGCGGTCTACCCGTGCGCTCGGGCGGGCCGCCCTCGAACGCGCACGCACTGCTCCGGAGAGCAGCTTCTTGACCTTGCTCCAGGTGGGGTTTGCCGAGCCGGTCCGGTCACCCGGACCGCTGGTGGTCTCTTGCACCACCGTTTCACCCTTACCGCCCCGGCCGGAGCCGGGGAGGCGGTCTGTTCTCTGTGGCACTGTCCCGCAGGTTGCCCCGGGTGGGTGTTACCCACCACCTCGCCCTGTGGAGCCCGGACCTTCCTCGGGGACCGGTCTCCCGGTCCACGCGGTCGCCCTGCCAGCCCGTCCGCGGAGCAGCCTACCGGCTCGTCAGGCGGGCCGGTCCCGCTCGACCCGGCCGGTCGCCGCACTGGCGCCGGCCGAGGTGGTCTGGCCCGCGGAGGGGTCGTCCGCGGTGTAGTTTCCGCCCCATGAGCGAGTTCTGGTACTGCCTGAACCACAAGACGGTCGAGGGTCGCGACGGGTGTCGCAACCAGGACCGCCTCGGCCCGTACGACTCCGAGGCCGACGCTTCCCGGGCCTTGGAGAAGGCCGCGGAGCGCACCGAGGCCTGGGACCGCGACCCCGACTGGAACGACGACGAGGTCCCGAAGCCCGA
>JBBSQC010000080.1:0-5135 GCA_038258215.1 Actinomycetales bacterium
CAGGCCATCATGGGCATCCTCGACATGCCCCCGGCCGTCATCCCCCAGGGGCACATCCGCTACTGCGGCCAAGACCTGCTCACGATGCCGGACGAGCAGCGGCGCAAGACCCGGGGCCCCGAGGTCTCGATCATCTTCCAGGACGCCCTGTCCTCGCTCAACCCGGTGTTCCCGGTCGGCTGGCAGATCGCCGAGATGTTCCGCACCCACCGCGGGATGAACCGTTCAGACTCCCTCGAGCAGGCGATCCGTCTCATGGAGCGCGTGTCTATCCCGGCGGCCCGCGACCGGGTCAAGGCCTACCCCCACCAGTTCTCCGGCGGGATGCGCCAGCGGATCATGATCGCCATGGCGATCGCCCTCGACCCGGCGGTCCTCATCGCCGACGAGCCGACGACCGCACTGGACGTCACCGTGCAGGCCCAAATCATGTCCCTGCTCGAGGAGCTCCAGGACGAGCGCCAGATGGGTCTGATCCTCATCACCCACGACCTGGGTGTGGTGGCCGATGTGGCCGACCGGATCGCGGTGATGTATGCCGGGCGGCTGGTCGAGAAGGCCGACGTGCTCGAGCTGTACGCCGGCCCGGCCCACCCCTACACCCGCGGTCTTCTCGAGTCCATCCCGCGCTTGGACCAGAAGGGCCAGACGCTCTCGGCGATCGGCGGGCTGCCACCGAACCTCCTGAAGATCCCGCCGGGGTGTCCGTTCAACCCTCGCTGCCGGATGGCGCAGGACATCTGCCGCGAGGACCGACCCGCACTCCGGGAGGTGGCCCCCGGCCGCCTCTCCGCCTGCCACTTCGCCGAGGAGGTCATTGATGCCTGAGGTCATTCTCAGTGCGCAGAACCTGGTAAAGCACTACCCGATCCGCAAGGGCGTGCTCCAGCGGGTCCAGGGCGCGGTCAAGGCCGTCGACGGGGTCTCCTTCGACCTCCACAAGGGCGAGACGCTCGGCATCGTGGGCGAGTCCGGGTGCGGGAAGTCCACCCTGGGTCGCCTGCTGATGCGCCTCGAGGAGCCCACCGAGGGCAAGGTGCTCTTCGGCGGAGAGGACTTCAGCCACGCCTCCGGCCGGGAGATGCGCCGCCTTCGCCGCGACATCCAGATTGTCTTCCAAGACCCCTACACCTCGCTCAACCCCCGCATGACGGTCGGCGACATCATCGGCGAACCCCTCGAGATCCACTCCGATGTCGTGCCCAGGGGTGATCGGCGGGCCCGGGTGCAGGAGCTCCTCGAGGTCGTCGGCCTCAGCCCCGAGCACATCAACCGTTACCCCCACCAGTTCTCCGGTGGTCAGCGCCAGCGCATCGGCATCGCTCGCGGCATCGCCCTCAACCCCAAGGTCCTCGTCTGTGACGAGCCGGTCTCCGCGCTCGACGTGTCGGTGCAGGCGCAGGTCATCAACCTCATGGAGCAGCTCCAGCGCGACATGGGGCTGGCCTACGTCTTCATCGCCCACGACCTCTCGGTGGTCCGCCACATCTCGAACCGGGTCGGCGTGATGTATCTCGGCAAGATGGCCGAGCTGGGCACCGAGATCGAGGTGTACGACCGCCCCACCCACCCCTACACCCAGGCCCTGCTGTCCGCGGTGCCGGTGCCCGATCCGACGATGCGCGGCAAGCGCGAGCAGATCGTCCTCGAGGGGGACGTGCCGTCGCCGGCCAACCCGCCCTCCGGGTGCCGCTTCCACACCCGGTGCTTCAAGGCCCAGGACAAGTGTTCGACCGAGGAGCCGGAGTTCGTGCTCCGACCGGACGGGGCAGGGGAACACCTCTCGGCCTGCCACTTCGCCGAGGCCCGGACCATCGTGCCGACGGTGGACGTCACCGGGCAGAAGGTCGACGCGAGGTTCGCCGTCGCCAAGGACGACGACGGCACCCTCGAGCCCATCTCGCCGGTCGACGAGGAGCACCAGCGCAAGAGGGCGGCTCAGCTTCGCCGGGAGGCCGAGAAGAAGTCGTCCGACGAGGCGCCCGAGAAGCACCGACCGACGGCCCTCTGAGCGACCTCGCGGGCGCTGCCGGCGGCGTTCAGTCGCCGGCAGCGGGTGAGCGGGTGCGCAGCAACCGTCGCAGGGAGTCCAGCCGCGCCGGTCCCGCCGGACCGGCGGACCCCGAGGCGACCCAGCCGTCGAGGCCGCACTCCTCCTCGTCGTGCGTGCAGCCCCTCGGGCAGGCCGCGGTGCCCGGCTCCAGGTCGGGGAAGTGGGTGACGATGCGGGCCGGGTCCACGTGGGCGAGGCCGAAGGACCGCACCCCCGGGGTGTCGATGACCCACCCCGAGTCGCCGGGGAGGGCCAGGGAGACCGCCGACGTCGACGTGTGGCGCCCCCGGCCGGTGACGTCGTTGACCACGCCGGTGGCCCGGGCCGCGTCGGGGACGAGCTCGTTGACGAGGGTGGACTTGCCCACCCCGGAGTGGCCGACCAGCACGCTGACCCGCCCGCTGAGGGCCGCGCGGAGGTCCTCCAGGCCCACCGTGGCGTGCTCGCCGCGTCCGGTGACCACGTGGGGCACCGACAGGGGCGTGTACTGCGCGAGGAACGGCACCGGGTCGGCGAGGTCGGCCTTGGTGAGGACGAGGACGGGCTCCATCCCCGCGTCGTAGGCGGCGACCAGGCACCGGTCGATCATGCGCGGGCGCGGCTCGGGGTCCGCGAGGGCGGTCACGACGACGAGCTGGTCCGCATTGGCCACCAGGACGCGCTCCACGGGGTCGGTGTCGTCGGCGGTGCGGCGTAGCACGGTGCGGCGCGGGGAGACGCGCACGATCCGGGCGAGGCTGCCGTCCACGCCGGAGACGTCGCCCACGAGGTGGACGTGGTCGCCCACGACGATGCCCTTGCGCCCGAGCTCCCTGGCCCGCATGGCAATCGCCACGTGCCCTCCGGAAGGGTCCTCCACGATCGTCGTGTAGCGGCCCCGGTCGACCCCGACGACGCGGCCGGGCACGGCATCCGCGTGCGCTGGGCGGTCCTTGCTGCGTGGGCGGGATCCGCGGCGGTTGGGCCGGATCCTGACGTCGGACTCGTCGTAGTCCTCCGCCGACCTCGCCATCAGAGAGCCGCCGGCACCCGGGGCTCGAGCATGCCGGACCAGAGGTCGGTGAAGCCGGGCAACGTCTTCGCGACGGTGCCGACGTCCGTGACGACCAGGCCCGGGACCGCGAGGCCGATGACGGCAGCCGCCATGACCATCCGGTGGTCCGAATAGGTCTCGAACGTGCCGCCGCTCAGGGGACCCGGCGTGATGCGCAACCCGTCCTGGGTCTCCTCGACGGTGCTGCCGAGCGAGGCGAGCTCGGTGGTGAGGGCCGCGAGCCGGTCGGTCTCGTGGCCACGGATGTGGGCCACCCCCCGGATGCGGCTGGGTGAGTCGGCGAGGGCACACAGCGCCGCGACGACCGGCGTGAGCTCGCTGGCGTCGTGGAGATCGATGTCGATGCCGGAGATCGCGTCGCCACCGGTCACCGTGAGGCCGGAGCGGTCCAGCACGACGTCGGCGCCCATCATGTCGAGGACGTCGCGGAGGTGGTCCCCTCCCTGGGTGGTGTGCTGCGGCCAGCCGGGCACGTGCACCCGGCCCCCGGTCACCAGGGCGGCGCCGAGGACCTGGGCGGCGTTCGACAGGTCGGGCTCGACCAGCACGTCGAGTGCGCGGATCTCGCTGGGCTCCACCCGCCAGGTGTTCGCATCCCCGTCGTCGACCACGACCCCGGCGTCGCGCAGCACCTCGACGGTCATCTCGATGTGGGGGAGGCTCGGCACCTCCTTGCCGTCGTGGTGCACCACGACGCCCGTCTCGAACCGGGCACCGGACAGCAGCAGTCCCGAGACGAACTGGGAGCTGGCCGACGCGTCGAGCGTCACCGCACCACCGAGCACCGCCCCGGCACCGTGCACCGTGAAGGGCAGGGATCCTCGTCCGTCGTCGTCGATCCGCACCCCGAGGTCGCGCAGGGCGCCCAGCACCGGAGCCATGGGCCGCCTCCGCGAGTGCTCGTCGCCGTCGAAGTGCACTGTGCCAGAGGTGAGCCCGGCCATCGGTGGCAGGAAACGCATGACGTTTCCGGCCAGCCCGCAGTCAATGCTCCCCCCACCGGAGAGCGTCGCGGGCGAGACCAGCCAGTCACCGTCCTCGACGTCCTCGACCCCCGCCCCCAGGGTTCGCAGGGCGGCCGCCATGAGCAGGGTGTCCCGCGAGCGAAGCGGCGCCCGGAGCCGGGAGACGTCGCTGGCCAGGGCCCCGAGCACGAGGTAACGGTTGGTCAGGGACTTGCTGCCCGGCAGGACGACGTCGGCGTCAACCGGGACGGATGCCGTGGGCGCTGCCCAGTCACCCGATGGCATGCTGCGCCTGGGCCGCCTTCAGTCGTGCTTCACGGGCGGCGGTGTGGGCCGCGTGGCGGGCCTCGCGACGGGTGGTGCGAGCCGCCCGCTGGACGCTGTCGCCGGCCATGTGCGCGCGGTAGGCCAGGCCGGGCCGGCCTTCGGTGTCGACCGCGGCGAGGACCAACCCCCCGATCAGGCCGAGGTTCTTGAGGAACTGGGTGCGCTGCTGCGCCCGCCGCTCCGGCTCGGTCTCGCGCCAGTAGGCGTGCCCGGCAACCGTGGTGGGGACCAGGCTCACCGCGAGCACGCCGGCGGCGACCCGAGGGAACCACCCCAGCGCCAACATGGCACCGGCGCCGACCATGGTCACCCCGTTGGCCCGCACGAGGAGCTCGGTGTCTTCGGGCAGCTTCAGCACGGGGGCGATCTTCGCGACGATCGGCCGGGCGGCCTCGGACTTGCGGCCCGGGTGACGGAACTGGTCGAGCCCCCCGGAGATGAAGATCGCCGCGAGCATCGGGCGGGCGATGCGGCGCACCACGGTCATAGAGTCCTCCACGGTCGGTCCCTGCTGGTCAGGAGATCCGTTCCTACCGTAGTTGCTCCGGGAGGTCGTGCGTAGCCTGAGCACCATGTGTGGTCGGTATGCCGCGACGGCGAACCCCGGTGAGCTGGTCCTGGAGCTCGAGGTGGACGAGGACCGCACGGGGGAGTCGTCCCGCAGCATCCTCGTCAACCCGCAGGATCCACCCGCGGGTCACCCGGACCACAACGTGGCGCCGACCAAGCAGGCGCC
>JBBSQC010000081.1:0-4934 GCA_038258215.1 Actinomycetales bacterium
ATCCAGCCCCGGGCGATCTCCTCGACGACGAGGGCGTAGGTGAGCAGCGACTCGCCCAGCCCGCCGAACTCCTCCGGGATCATCAGCCCGAAGATCCCCATCTCCTTCATGCCCTCGACGATCTTCGTCGGGTACTCGTCCTTGTGCTCCAGCTCGGTGGCGACCGGCAGGATCTGCTCCTCGACGAACTCCCGCACCAACGTGATGAGCTCGTGCTGCTCCTCGGTGAGGCCGTCGGTGCTCTGGAGTCGGGACATGCGCAGTTCGCCGCCTTCGCGTGGTGGCTGGTGGGGACTGTTGAAGTATGCCGCCGCCCCCGCCGGCGCCGAATGCCCACCGGGTGTGAGTCCCCCCACCCCGACCTCGGGAAAACCGGTGGCGCTGGAGGCGGGGAGTGGGTCACGCTGGGTGGTGTGCGTGCGGCAGCCGGCCGGATGCCGTGTCACCCGCCGTGCTCCGAGCACGACACCACCTGGAGGAGGCCGAGATGTCAATGACGGTCCCGGGCACCACCCTGCCCACCCATCCCCTCCCCCACCAGGAGCACCGCAGTGGCACACCAGCCGTTCCACCTGCCGGAGAAGCAGGCCCTCTTCTCCGCTGACACCTGCCCCGACTCCCCACCCGAAGGGGAGCGCTGGTCCACCTGGGACGGCTCGACCCACGGGCCGGCTCCTCGCCCCGACTGGGTCGTCACCGACCTCGGAGCCGTCGAGTCCGACCTCGGCGTGCTCAAGACCGGGAAGGAGGCCGACGTCCACGTCGTCCGCCGCTGGGTCCCGGGTGGCGAACGCGCGAGCACCATGGCCGCCAAGCGATACCGGAACGGCGACCACCGCCTGTTCCACCGCGACGCCGGATACCTGGAAGGGCGCCGGGTGCGCAAGAGTCGCGAGATGCGGGCCATGGCTCGCCGCACCGAGTTCGGCAAGCTGATGATCGCCGGTCAGTGGGCCGCAGCGGAGTTCGACGCACTCGGCCGACTCTGGGAGATCGGGCTTCCCGTGCCCTATCCCGTGCAGCTCGACGAGACCGAGATGCTGATGTCCTTCATCGGGGACCTGGACGCCGGGGCACCCACCGCCGCACCGCGACTGGTGTCGACCCGCCCGGAACCGGACCTCCTCGAGGACCTCTTCGAGCAGCTGCGCACGGCCGTGCTGACCCTGGCTCGGCACGGGTGGGCCCACGGCGACCTGTCGCCCTACAACGTGCTGTTGCACGAGGAGCGGCTGGTCATCATCGACTGGCCGCAGATCGTCGACATCATCGGCAACCCGCAGGGCTTCGAGTTCCTCGAGCGGGACGCGAGCACGATGGCGGCGTGGTTCCGGCGCAAGGGCCTGGACGTGGACACCGGCGAGCTCATCGGTGACCTCGTCGCGGAGGCGACGGCGGGCTTCTGAGGGTGGCGGACGGCATACTCCTGACCATGTCGTCCGCCACGCCGGCCCTGTCCGCGCCCGCTCTGTCCGCCCCCACCGTGCCCGACCCGATGGACGCGCCACCCGTGCGCTGGGGGGTGCTCGGCCCCGGCGGCATCGCCCGCACGTTCACCGAGGCGGCGCACGAGGGAACCCGCTCCCGTGTGGTCGCCGTGGGGTCCCGCTCGGCGGAGCGGGCAGCCGACTTCGCCGCTCACCACGGCATCGAGCGCAGCCACGGCTCGTACGAGGAGCTGGTGGCCGACCCGGACGTCGAGGCCGTCTACGTCGCCTCCCCGCACAGCGAGCACCATGGCCACGCCCTGCTCGCGCTGCGGGCGGGCAAGCCGGTGCTCGTCGAGAAGGCCTTCACGCGCAGTCTGCGCGAGACGGAGGAGGTGCTGGAGGCCGCCGAGTCAGTGGGTCGGCTGGCGGCCGAGGCGATGTGGAGCCGCTACCTGCCGCAGTACGACGTGATCCGGCGCACCGTCGAGGCCGGCACGCTCGGGGAGGTCGTCGCCGTCGAGGCCGACCACGGTCAGCTGCTCTGGCCGGACGGGCCCGAACGACTGTCGAACCCCCAGCTCGCCGGCGGTGCCCTCCTCGACCTGGGCGTCTACCCGATCTCGTTCGCCGACCACGTGCTCGGCGGCCTCACCGACGTGACCGCCCGGGGCACGCTCAGCGACCAGGGCGTCGACGTCACGACCACGATCGAGGCGCTGTCGCCCGAAGGACGTGAGGGCTCCAGCCGCGCCATCGCGCACCTGTGGACCACGATGGCCGCCGCCACCCCCTGCACTGCCCGGGTCGTGGGCACCCGGGGGCGCGTCGAGCTCACCGGCCTCTTCTACGCCCCCGGGCCCGTGCGGCTCGTCGGGCCCGGGGGGGACGTGCTCGAGCAGTGGACGCCGGAGGTGACGACCCACGGGTTCCGCTTCGAGATCGCGGAGTTCTCACGGGCCCTGTCCCTCGGGCACCTGCAGACCTGGTCGATGCCGTGGGACGCCACCCGACGGGTCATGGGCGTGATGGACGAGGTGCGCCGCCAGGTCGGAGTGCGCTACCCGGGCGAGGACGGCTGATTGTGGCCGGCCCCGGACCCGGGATGGTCGTCCTCGTCGTCGACGACCACCCCGTCGTGCGCCGGGGGATCGTCAGCCTCCTCGACTCGCTACCGTGGACCGCGCCGCCGGTGGAGGCCGCCACCGTCGCGGAAGCTCGCAGAGCGGCGGCGATCGAGCGGCCAGGGCTCGCCGTCGTCGACGTGAAGCTCCCCGACGGCGACGGGGTCGACCTGGTGCGTGAGCTCTCCACCATCTCTCCCGGATGCCGCTGCCTCGTGCTGACGATGGATACCTCCGTCGCGACCGCGCAACGTGCCCTGGCGGCCGGGGCGGCCGGGTACCTCGCCAAGGACGTCAACCCCGACCTCGTCGTGGACGCCGTCGCGACGATTGCCACGGGGGGGATGGTCCTGGGCTACGACCTCGCCGAACGCGTCCGGCTCACCGGCGCCGGTGCGGGATCAGACGCCGCCTCGCTCGGGCCGTTCGCCTCGCTCACCGCGCGCGAGCTCGAGGTCGCGCGCGACGTCGCCGACGGGCTCGGGAACGCGCAGGTCGCCCGCCGCCTGGGGCTCTCGGAGAAGACGGTGCGCAACGTCCTGTCGGGAGTGCTGCCCAAGGTCGGCGCGCGCGACCGGGTGCACCTCGCCCTCCTCGCCCACGAGCACCACCTCGGGGGTGGATGACGCAGGCCGTTGCGGGCACGGTCGCGGCAGGAGGACACTGGCGCCATGGCCGATACGGACCTCGTCCTCGCGATCTCGGCGGACGACACGATGTTCCACGTCGCGACGCGAAGGTCGCTGCTGGGCCACCTCTACCCGTCCGCCGACCCAGCGGGAGAGTTCGTCCGCCATCGTGAGCCCGAGATCTACGACGCTGCAGGCCGCCGGCTCGAGGTGCGACGCGACACGGCCGGCCAGCCCGTCGGCCTCGTGACGACGGGAACGGGCGATGCCGACCCCGACGCCCTCGTCACCCGGGTCGACGCCGTCCTGACCCGGGCGCGCGACCAGCTCCGGCGCGAGCCTCCCGGGGTCATCCGCCCCGAGGACGTCCCGGGCGCCAAGGGGCCCCTGCCGGCCGTCCTCGCGATGCTCGACGCCTATGGCTCCGGGCCACGACCCGGCCCTCGCGGGGGCATCCTGGACCAGGTGCACCGGTGGGTGCAGATGTCGACCGACGCCCTGGCGGCCGGCGTGCCGATGTTCGCGCAGCTGCGCACCCGGGTCGGCGGCGGGACGACGGACCCGACGGGAGACCTGGAGCCGACAGATCCGATCCCCCACACCGGGAGCTGGTTCCACAACCTCATGCACCGCCTCAGCGGCTGAGCCGATGCGCTCCACTCCGGAGCCCGGCAGCGTGGCGACGGCCGCGACCCTGGTGACCGGGGCGGTGGCGGTCGCGGGTCTCGCGCTGGGCCCCGACGGGCGGCTCGACCCCCCGACGAGTGAGCTGTTCGCCGTCGCCGCAGGCTTCGTCCCGGTGGGGCTGTTCCTCCGGCGGCACCGCCCGGACAGCACCACCGCGCGGCTCACCCATCTCGTCGGGCTCCTCGCCCTAGCCGGGCTCGCCGCGACGTCCTGGTCGGGGACGACGGCTGGGGCGTGGCTCACGCAGTGGACGTGGTGGCCGCCGCTGGCCCTGGTCCCGGTTCTGCTCCTGGGGTTTCCGGACGACAGCGCAGGGACCGCGTCCCGGCGGTCGGCATTAGCCCTGCTGGTGGTGGCCACTGGATCGACGACGGTGCTCGCCGCCGCCGCCGCGACGTCCCCGCGAACCCTCCTCACGAGCACGGACAACCCGCTGCCCCCGGCCGCACATGCCCTGTTGGCCGCCTTCACCGCCCTGGCCACGGTGTCCGTCGCCGGGCTGCTCGTCGCGTTCGTCGTCCTGCTCGGCCGGGCCCGACGGACCAGCGGTCCGACCCGGGCCCAGGTGCTGTGGCTCGCGCCCGCGGCCGTGCTCCTCCCGTTGGGGATCGCCCTCGACGTGCTCGACGTGCCCTTCGCCCTCGTCCCGGCGGTCCTCGCCCTGCCTGTCGGGATCGGCGTGGCGATCCTCGAGCACCGGTTCGACGACCTCGATCAGGTCGTGCACCGCGGCGCGGTCCGCGTCGTCCTCACCACTGTCGTGGTCGGGTTCTACATCGGAGTCCTCCTTTTCGTCGAGCCGATGGCCAGCACGGCGCGTCCGGGCGTTACGGCCGTCGTCCTCCTCGCCGCAGCGGCCGTTCTGCTCGACCCGATCCGGCGCCGTCTCCAGGGCATCCTCGAGCGCGTGCTCTACGGCCGACGCGACGACCCCTACGCCGTTCTTGCCTCCCTCGGGCAGCGTCTGTCGTCCGTGGGCGCCCCCGACGAGATGCTCCGCGCCAGCGCCGACGCGATCGTCGAGAGCCTGCGCCTGCCGAGGGCAAGCGTCGCTGTCGACGTCGAGG
>JBBSQC010000082.1:0-4784 GCA_038258215.1 Actinomycetales bacterium
CCTCGTCGCGATGAACAGGGTGTGGAAGTCGGCGTCGATGTCGCGCTGGGCGATCGCGTCGGCGCCCGGCACCAGCTCACGTGCTTGGACCCCGGTCAGACCGCCCATCCACGCCAGATGGATGTCGCCGCGCTGGAAGGCACGCACCACCGCGGTGTAGTCGGTGACCGGGCGGTACTCCACCTCGAGGCCGGTGGCCTCGGCGAAGCGCTCGGCCATCGCGGGGTAGAGCCGGTTGAGCAGCTCGGGGTCCTGGTCTGGGATCGCGGAGATCCCCAGGGGGCCGGTCGACGAGGCGCCGCCGGAGGCCCCGGATTCCGAGCCGCAGGCCGAGGCACCGAGCGCGACCGCGCTCCCCAGCAGCAGGTGGCGGCGGGAGAGAGCAGTCATGAGGGGGCCTTGTCTCGAGTGCGGGTGAGGGGGCCGACCACGGCCAGGCAGAGCAGGAACGCAGCCGAGGTCGGCGTGCCTCCGAGGAGCGGTTCGGTGAAGCCGAGCTGCAGGTGCAACGAGAGCGCGCCCAGCACGGCCAGTACGGCAGCGGCCCGCCCAGCGACCGCGACCCCGCCGGAGGCCAGCAGCACCAAGGCACCGACGACGAGGACGACCAGCCCGCCGACCAGGTTGTACTCGCCCAGCGACACCGAGACGTCGGTGCTGCGCAGACCCGGACCGACGCTCGCCAGCGGGTCGTCGAGGCTCAGCACCAGGCTGTAGAGACCGACCAGGACGGCCAGCACCCCCCACCCCCGCTGCAACGCAGCGGGGGTGCGCAGGCCTGCGCGGACCGCGTCGACCGCGGCCCACCGCCCGGCGACGCCGAGCAGGAGCACCAGGTGCGCCCCGATCATCAACCAGTACGACCACGGCCACTCGTTGGGCGCGAAGGCGACCGCGAGACCGATGGCCAGGGACTGTGCCACCCCGAGGGCGGCGGCGGCGCGGACCGCGGTGCCGGTCAGCAGCATCACGGCCAGGGCGGTCTCGGCCACGATCACGCCGTAGCCGAACAGCGTGATGTTCGGCAGGACCACGTTCTCGACGAGCCAGGAGAAGGGCGCCAGCACCGGATCCGAGACGGCGTAGGCGGTGACGTGGTAGAGCCCGTTGTCGGCCTCCTCACCGAAGTCGGGCGCCCGCTTCCAGGCCACGTTGTAGAGCCACAGCAGTCCCAGCAGGAGGCGCAGCAGGCCCAGCCCGACGTCACGGGGGCGGTCACCGATCTCGACCGCGGGGTCGGTCCACCACCGCAGACGCTCACGCACAGCGGAACACCTCGCGACCGGACGCCGCAGCGGCGCCCTGCACCTCGAGGATGTCGTTGACGACGCCGAACACCTCGGCCAGCGGGAGCGGGGCGTCCGCGATCCGCATGTGCGGGTTGGTGACCGACACCGGGTGCCACCACGCGCCGTCGGCGGTGATGACCGGCTCGGGAGCCAGCGAGTCCAGCGACACGTGGACGCCGGTGTCTGCGAAACCCTCCTGCGCCACCGGCCGGATGACACGGTCCTCGGGGTCGATGCCCTCCTCGTCGAGCCGGGCGTGGAGGGCGGTGACGCCCGCGGGATCCTCATCGAACATCGTGGCGGCCACCCGGACCCGGAAGCCCAGACCCCGGGCGAGGCCGATGCCGTCGAGCGCGCGCGCCCACGAACCCTTGCCCCGCTGGGAGTCGTGCAGCTCGGGGCCCGCCGAGTCGAGGCTGACCTGAAGGGTGACCGCTCGGTCCATCGCCTCCAACGTCTCGCGCCGACGTCCCCGCCCGAAGACCATGGCGTTGGTGAGGATCGTCCGCTCGAACCCCTCGGCCGCGACGACCAGGTCACCCAGCTCGGGATGCATGAACGGCTCGCCACCGGTCAGCAGTACTTCTTTGCCGCCGAGGGAGCCGAACTCGGCGAACGCCTCGCGCATCATGTCGAGACCGACCCGACGGGCCGCCGCCCGGGGCGAGGACTCAGCGCAGCAGTAGAGGCAGGCCAGGTTGCAGTCGAAGTTGGTGTAGACCCACAACCTCTCCCCCACGGGCGTCTGAGCACCCTGACTGAAGACCGTGCCGACGGCGCCGCCCTTGCGGACCGCGAACCACCACGGGCCGGTGGCGGTCTCGGCCTGGGTCGCAGCGATGTCGTTGCCGACCATCTCGGCCCACGCGGGTAGGTCATCGGTCACGCTCGGCTCGGCGGAGCGGATGGCCAGCAGGCCGCCGTCGTCGAGGCGACGCATCGCGCGGGTGATCAGGAGCAGCAGACCACTTCCGCAGTCCATGTCCCCGCCGTCGATCACGGTCGCGGTGTCCGGGAAACCCGCGGGAGGCCGAGGAGTGGCAAGGGGAGTCATGATGCTGAACCTAACCGCGATTGGACAGGATTTCGGTCGTCTGAGGGAGCGCGCGGCGTCACCTTGCCTTCGTCGCCGACGCCCGACACGCTTGGTCGGTGACCCCCGCGACCCAGGACCGCCCCGACGACGCCACCGCACGACTCCGCTTCTGGGAGGACGTCCACGGCGGGAAGGAGGTCGACTCTGTCTCGTGGTGGCAGTCGGTGCCGGGCCTCTCGCTCGACCTCGTCGACCGCACCGGGGTCACCCACGACGCCGGTGTCATCGACGTCGGCGCAGGCTGGTCGACACTGGTGGATCACCTCGTCGAGCGTGGCTTCACCGACGTGTCGGCCATCGACCTGTCCAAGACCGCGCTCCAGACCGTCCGCGACCGCCTCGGCCCCTCGGGTGCCGACGTCACCCTGACCATGGCGGACGTGCTCGACCTCGACCTGCGGCGGGGCTTCGAGGTGTGGCACGACCGCGCGGTCTTCCACTTCCTCACCGAGGAGGACGAGCGCGACGACTACCGGGCCTCGCTCGACCGACACACCGCACCCGGCGCCTGGGCGGTCGTCGCCACCTTCGGCCCCGACGGCCCGACGCACTGCAGCGGCCTGCCGATCGTGCGTTACTCCCACCAGGACCTCGCTGCCGAGTTTCCCGACTGGGAGCTCGTCGACACCGCCGGCGACGACCACGAGACCCCGTGGGGCACCGTCCAGCAGTTCACCGCGGTGCTGCTGCGCAAGCCCTAGCGGCCCTCTGCGGAGGAGCCGCGCGTCCGCGCTCATCACTGGTCTCACGTGAAAACTCCTATCTGGACGGGCGATCACCATGACAGTCGTCTCGGGAACCCGGTGAAGGGCACCAAGGATTCCCAACACGCAGAGTCAATTCCAGCTGAACCCGGACACACGACAGGAGCACTACAGACCCCCGGAATGGAGTCGAGACGGCCCCCACGACGCATCCCACCCACCCGATGTCCGGACTGCTGAAGGTCTAGTTGTCACTTTGACCTGCCCCCCCGGGTTGACTACCCGACTGCGTGATGAGTCGAAGACCGTCCTTTGGACGCTGGCCACCGTGCCCCGTACCTATCCACGTGGGTTTCGCCACCTTGCCGTCGCGCTCGTGCGTGCGCGCTAGCTGGCCAAGCAAGTCGCCTACGAGCTCGGCCGCCGCCGGGTGCCCACACAACTGGGCCCGCCAGGACCGCATCGACCGCGGCGAGTTCGACGGTGTCGCCACCAGTGAGTCAGCCAACCTCCATGCGGCTCGGAGATTTCTCCGCGAGTTCGAGACCGTGCTGGCCATGATCCGCCAAGCTTCGAAGTTCTCCGCGGATAAGAGCAGCACCCCAAAGGATTACCCCGTGATGGACCGCCTCGTCGCCGCCGGCAGGCCGGTAAGCAGCGCTGCCGAGTGCTGGGGTCTCCAGCTAAAGCTCGCCCACGCACAGCTCGCCGCGCTGGCGGCCACGTCGCGCGAGACGACGACGAAGATCCTGGGCGAGCTCGCCGGCTACTGAACCGGCGGTCGCCGTCCCGTCAGCGGTACTCCGGGTTCGGGTGGTCCGGGTCGGACAGGTCCCAGTTGGTCGTGACGTTGCCGTGGGCGGGCACTCCCCCGGCGTCCTTAAGCCGGCGGGCCGTGTGGAGCATGTTCCAGGCAGCGAAGACCGCATTGCGCGTGGTCCAGTGGTTGCGCGCCCCTCGGTCGTCGTCGAGGTAGGACGGTCCGGGGCCGGCCTCGCCGTTCCAGTAGGCGTCGACCTGGGGTGGGATGGTGAAACCGATGTGGCTCAGCGCGTAGAGCATCTGGGCCGCGCAGTGCTTTCCGCCGTCCTCGTTGCCCGTGATGACGACCCCGCCGACCTTGCCGTAGTAGCTCCACTGGCCGGCGCTGTTGAGCTCGCCGGACCAGCCGTAGAGCCGCTCGATCGCCAGTCGGGTCAGTGAGGACTGGTCCCCCAGCCAGATCGGGGAAGCGAGGACGACGATGTCGGCCGGCTCCACCAGCGAGCGGTAGAGGTCGGGGAAGTCGTCGCACTCCCACCCGTGCTCACGCATGTCGGGCTGGACCCCCGGTGGAACGACGTGGTCGACGAGCCGCACGACGTCGACCTGCGCGCCGACGCCCTCCAGCACCCGACAGGTAACCGCCAGCAACCCGTCGGTGTGGCTTGGCTCGGGGGAGCGCTTGAGGGTCCCGTTGAGGACGACCACACGCAGATGGTCGTACGAGGTGGTCGCAGCGTCCACCTCCGCGTCGATGAACGTGGCGACGGATGCGGGGATCATGTGGTGCTCCTTCACTGGGGGCGCCGGGTCGGGCGGAGTGACGGACCCGGCGCGTCGTCGACCCGCCGGTCGACGACCGGGGGGGCGAACGCAACCCGTCCAAGACCCGGCCGCGACCACCAGCGTGGGCGGGCGATGCACCAGGCCGCA
>JBBSQC010000083.1:0-4630 GCA_038258215.1 Actinomycetales bacterium
GGGCGCCCCCGCCGGGGCCTCCCCCCTGGGCGCTGCGTCGCCACCGCTCTGGCGGCCCCCCCCCCCCCACCCGCGGGGGGGGTGGCCGGGGGGCCCCCCCCCGGCCACCCCCCCCCGTCGTCGTTGTCGCCGGAGCCGACGCCGCACACCTTCGGATGCCGGGGGGCCGGCATCCGGCATCCGGCCACCGGCATCCGGCTACTGGGTCAGGGCACGCCAGGGCGGGACGTGGCCGAACCGGACGCGGACCGGCGTGCCGCACCGTCCCGGGCTGAGAGGATGGCGCCATGGACTCCGCCCTCGTCATCCGTCGTGAGCGTCCCGACGACACCTCGCCCACCCGTGCCCTGCACGACATCGCGTTCGAGCGGCCCGAGGGTGCCGACCGGTCCGCGGAGTCCACGCTGCTCGACGAGCTGCGAGCCGACGGGGACGTCATCGACGAGCTCACCTTCGTCGCGGAGCTGCACGGGGAGGTCGTCGGGCACGTGGTGTGCAGCCGGGCCAGCATGGGGGAGGCGCCCTCGGTGGGCCTGGGGCCGATCGCGGTGCGCCCGGACCGGCAGGGGGAAGGGATCGGGTCGGCGCTCGTCGCAGCGGTGCTCGTCACCGCCGACCAGCTCCTGGAGCCGTCGATCGTGCTCCTGGGCGACCCGGGGTGGTACGCGCACTTCGGCTTCGAGACCGCGGCCGGCAAGGGCGTCGGCTCCCCTGGCCCCTGGGAGGACCGGTTCTTCCAGGTCAAGTGCCTCCAGGCGTGGCGGCCCGAGCTGGCCGGCGAGTTCCGCTACGCCCCGGCCTTCGACCAGCTCCCCTGACCCCCACCCCTAACCTCTGCTAGCAGAGGTTAGGAGTCGAACCAGAGGTTCCTGCATGTGGTTCGAGCACCAGGGTGTGCTGACTCGTGTGGAAGGGGTGAGCGAGGATCGACACCGCCAGAGTCACGACGAACAGGGCTCGAAACGCGGATATCCCTGCGGGCGGGCGTGAACCGTCCCTTGTCTCACCGGGTTTTTCGGCGTCACCCCGATAAGCCCAGCGGGTAACGATTTGGAGGGGCAACCCGCGAACCGGTAATCTTGGCAGTCGTGTCTGGCTAGGTCCAGACCCTGGAGCCTGGCTCCGCGCCGTGAGGCGTGGAGCGAGAGCCTCGCCCACCTCTTGCCGGGCGCCCCACACCACCTTGAACGAAGGTCAGCCGTGGGGAGTGCAGGGAGGAGCACCCGGTGCGTCACACCCCGACGAAGGGGTCGCGCCGGACCACACCAAGGAGCTGCGGCGCTGTTGCCGTGGCATCGACCAGACAAGCAAAGGATCCAGGTTGCCCACCATCAACCAGCTCGTGCGCAAGGGCCGTCAGGACAAGACGTCCAAGGCCAAGACGCCGGCCCTGAAGGGCTCGCCGCAGCGCCGTGGCGTGTGCACCCGTGTGTACACGACCACCCCCAAGAAGCCGAACTCCGCCCTCCGCAAGGTCGCCCGCGTGCGCCTCACGAGTGGCATCGAGGTCACCGCCTACATCCCGGGCGTGGGTCACAACCTCCAGGAGCACTCCATGGTGCTCGTGCGCGGTGGCCGGGTGAAGGACCTCCCCGGCGTCCGCTACAAGATCATCCGTGGCGCCCTCGACACCCAGGGCGTCAAGAACCGTAAGCAGGCCCGCAGCCTGTACGGCGCGAAGAAGGGTAAGGCCTGATGCCTCGCAAGGGACCCGCACCGAAGCGGCCGCTCGTCATCGACCCGGTCTTCCAGTCACCCCTGGTGACCTCGCTGGTCAACAAGATCCTCCTCGACGGCAAGAAGTCGATCGCGGAGACCATCGTCTACGGCGCCCTCGAGGGATGCCGCGACAAGACCGGCACCGACCCGGTGCAGACGCTCAAGCGCGCGCTCGACAACATCAAGCCGACCCTCGAGGTCAAGTCCCGCCGCGTCGGCGGTGCGACCTACCAGGTGCCGATCGAGGTCAAGCCCAACCGGGCCACGACCCTGTCGCTGCGCTGGCTGGTCGGCTACTCGCGCCAGCGTCGCGAGAAGACGATGACCGAGCGCCTCATGAACGAGATCCTCGACGCCTCCAACGGCCTCGGCGCCGCGGTCAAGCGTCGCGAGGACACGCACAAGATGGCCGAGTCCAACAAGGCCTTCGCCCACTACCGCTGGTGACTGAACCTTCGGTATGCCGCGAGCGTGACCAACGCGACCGGCATACCGAAGGACCCGGTGGCGTTGACCCACCCGAACCCGCTCACAACGCGACGAGACGAGAACACGAACGTGGCACAGGACGTCCTGACGGACCTCAACAAGGTCCGCAACATCGGCATCATGGCGCACATCGACGCCGGCAAGACCACGGCGACCGAGCGCATCCTCTTCTACACCGGCGTCAACCGGAAGATGGGGGAGACGCACGACGGCGCCTCCACCACCGACTGGATGGAGCAGGAGAAGGAGCGCGGCATCACGATCACGTCTGCCGCGGTGACCTCCTTCTGGGAGGACAACCAGATCAACATCATCGACACCCCCGGTCACGTCGACTTCACGGTCGAGGTCGAGCGCTCGCTGCGCGTGCTCGACGGTGCCGTCGCGGTGTTCGACGGCAAGGAGGGCGTGGAGCCCCAGTCCGAGACCGTCTGGCGCCAGGCCGACAAGTACAACGTCCCCCGCATCTGCTTCGTCAACAAGATGGACAAGCTCGGCGCGGACTTCTACTTCACCGTCGACACCATCAGGGAGCGCCTTGGCGCTGAGCCCCTCGTGATCCAGCTGCCGATCGGCGCCGAGAACGACTTCGTCGGTGTCGTCGACCTCATCTACCGCCGTGCCCTCGTGTGGCCCGGCGACGCCAAGGGTGACGTCACCATGGGCGCGAAGTACGAGATCCAGGAGATCCCGGCCGACATGGTCGAGAAGGTGGAGGAGTACCGCCACCACCTCATCGAGCGGGTCGCCGAGGGTGACGACGCCCTGATGGAGAAGTACCTCGACGGTGGCGAGCTTACCCCCGCGGAGATCAAGGCGGGCATCCGCACGCTGACCGTCGCCTCCGAGATCTACCCCGTCCTGTGCGGCTCCGCGTTCAAGAACCGTGGCGTGCAGCCGATGCTGGATGCCGTGGTCGACTACCTCCCCTCCCCGCTCGACGTCTCCGCCATGATCGGGCACGCGCCGGGCAACGAGGACGAGGAGGTCGTGCGCCACCCCAGCAAGGACGAGCCCTTCTCGGCGCTCGCCTTCAAGGTCGCGACGCACCCGTTCTTCGGCACCCTGACCTTCATCCGGGTCTACTCCGGCCACATCTCGGCGGGCACCCAGGTGCTCAACTCGACCAAGGTCAAGAAGGAGCGCATCGGGAAGCTCTTCCAGATGCACGCCAACAAGGAGAACCCGGTCAGCGACGCCATGGCGGGCCACATCTACGCCGCCATCGGCCTGAAGGCGACGACCACCGGTGACACCCTCTGTGACCTCGACAAGCCGGTCGTTCTCGAGTCGATGACCTTCCCCGAGCCCGTGATCCAGGTGGCCATCGAGCCGAAGACCAAGGGCGACCAGGAGAAGCTGGGCACGGCGATCCAAAAGCTCGCCGAGGAGGACCCGACCTTCCAGGTGCACCTCGACGAGGACACCGGCCAGACGATCATCGCCGGCATGGGCGAGCTCCACCTCGACATCCTCGTCGACCGCATGCGCCGCGAGTTCAAGGTCGAGGCCAATGTCGGCAAGCCGCAGGTCGCCTACCGCGAGACCATCAAGCGCTCGGTCGCGAAGTACGACTACACCCACAAGAAGCAGACGGGTGGGTCCGGCCAGTTCGCGAAGATCCAGATCGCGCTCGAGCCGCTCGACACGTCCGACGGCGAGCTGTACGAGTTCTCCAACAAGGTCACCGGTGGTCGCATCCCGCGGGAGTACATCCCCTCGGTCGACCACGGCATCCAGGACGCCATGCAGTACGGCGTGCTGGCGGGCTACCCGCTCGTCGGGATCAAGGCCACGCTGCTCGACGGCGGCTACCACGACGTGGACTCCTCGGAGATGGCCTTCAAGATCGCCGGCTCGATGGGCTTCAAGGAGGCCGTGCGCCAGTGCGAGCCGGTGCTCCTCGAGCCCGTGATGGCCGTCGAGGTGCGCACGCCCGAGGACTACATGGGCGAGGTCATCGGCGACATCAACTCCCGCCGTGGCCACATCCAGGCCATGGAGGACATCAGCGGCGCCAAGGTCGTGCGCGGCCTCGTCCCGCTGTCGGAGATGTTCGGGTACGTCGGCGACCTGCGGTCCAAGACCCAGGGTCGCGCGAACTACTCGATGGAGTTCGACTCCTACGCCGAGGTCCCCAAGTCGGTGGCCGAGGAGATCATCAAGAAGACGCGGGGCGAGTGACCGCTAGACTGGTCGCTGGTCTCGACTGAGAAGTCAACCCAACCAACCCCCAAAGACAACGCCACGTCCTGCCCGGTCGTAACGGCGTTCACCTAGTAGTCCTGAGGAGGACATCAAGTGGCGAAGGCAAAGTTCGAGCGGACCAAGCCGCACGTCAACATCGGCACCATCGGTCACATCGACCACGGTAAGACGACGCTGACGGCTGCGATTTCCAAGGTTCTGCACGACAAGTACC
>JBBSQC010000084.1:0-4528 GCA_038258215.1 Actinomycetales bacterium
GCGCACCGGTACTTCATGACCGAGCTTGAGATCCTGCAGAGCACCATCGAGGAAGATCTAAGCCCACTGCGCGACGCCGTCGACCGCATGCGCGCACGATCGGTGTCAGGTTCGGGCGAGGATTCGACTCAGAGCGATTCGGCTGACTGAAGCTCCTCGGCTCTTGTCTGCATTGCCGCGTCGATCGCTGAGCGGGTCGACTCATCCGAGTCCGGCCACAGATGGGCGTACGTGTCGAGCGTGGTCTTGGCTATGGCGAACGCGCCACGAGGCCGTCATGAACGGCGTCGGCGAAGACCGCTGGCCCAGTACATGAAGAACGGCTTGTCCTGCTCGAAGGACTTGTGCCGACGCAGCCAGCCGATGGCGTCGTCGGCGAGGTCCTCGCTCAGGTGATAGCCATCCTCGGCTAGCTTGGGTGGCAGAGTGAGCACGATGGCACCCGCACACGCGAGCCTGGACCAGACCGTCAGAACAGGGGCAGATCGCGGCGCACGAGCACAGACTCCATCTGGACTAGCGGACCCGTGAGAAATGCATCGACGCCCCACCGTCAATCTCGAGCTGGCGTGGGAGGAGCGGGCCGACGCCCAGCGAGCAGTGGCGTCCGGAGATGTAGCGGCCGCGGCTCGCCCTCGCGAGAATAGACAATGGCGCACCTCGTCGACACGCGTTGCGTCACCCCATGTGGGTGATGCCGTTCAGCCCGGAGCACACAATGTTGGAGGAGCCACCGCTCTCAGGCCAGCAGACGGAGATCGACCGTGACCAGCACACACTCACCGGGCCGGCACGCACGCAGCATCCTTCCCATTCCCGACCGTCCGGATCTCGGGCTCACGACGTACGACGCGAAGGACCCGGACACCGCCTATCCCCCGATCGAGCCACTCCTTCCCCCCGTCGGCGCCCCGAACGTGCTGGTCGTGCTTCTCGACGACGTGGGCTTCGGGGCTTCGAGCGCCTTCGGTGGACAGTGCCGCACCCCCGTGGCCGATCGCCTGGCGGCGGGCGGCCTGAAGTTCAACCGGTTCCACACCACGGCCCTCTGCGCGCCCACGCGTCAGGCGCTCCTCACGGGTCGCAACCACCACTCGGTCGGGATGGGCAGCATCACCGAGACCGCGACTTCCGCCCCGGGCAACAGCTCAGTGCGCCCGAACACCAGCACCAGGTGCGGGTGGAGTTCGCCTACGACGGCGGCGGGCTCGGGAAGGGCGGTGATGTCACTCTCTACTGCGACGGTGAAGCTGTCGGCAATGGTCGGGTCGGCGCCACCCAGGCGATGGTCTTTTCCGCCGACGAGACCACCGACATCGGCTACGAGTCCGGCACCTGCGTCGCCACGGCGTACACCACCACCCACACCAGTCGTTTCACCGGCAAGATCCACTGGGTCCAGATCGACCTGGGCGACGACGACCACGATCACTTCATCGACCCTGAGGAGCGGCTCCGGATTGCGATGGCCCGGCACTAGGCGCGGATGGCAGGCAGAGACGAGCCCGCTGGTGCTACCGGACCGAGTCGACAGGAGAGACGCATGACCGAACGGAGCCCGGGGGCATCGCAGGCAGGACCAGTTGTGGACTCCGGTGATCCGGCTCCGCTGGAGCTGGACCCCGTCGCAGTGATTCGCTCCCGCGCGTATCTCGTGGCGCTGGCGTTTGCTGCGATCCTCGGTGTCCCGATGGCTGCCGTGGCCTACGGATTTCTGGCGCTGGTCACGAGGATCCAGGAGTTCGTCTTCGACGACCTTCCCGCCGAGCTGTTCAGTGGAGGGACGCCTGCCTGGTGGCCGCTGCCGTGGCTGGCGCTGTGTGGTCTCCTGACTGGGTTGACGATCCGGTACCTGCCCGGTAATGGCGGCCACTCACCTGCGTTCGGTTTCCAGACCGGAGAAGGCGCGCCGGCCGGTCGCGACCTGCCAGCGGTCATTCTCGCCGCGCTCGCCACGCTTAGCCTCGGAGCCGTGCTCGGACCCGAGGCGCCTCTGATCGCGATCGGCGGCGGCCTTTCCGTCCTGGCAGTTCGTCTGGTGAAGAGGGACTCGCCTCCCATGGCCCTCACCATCATGGCCTCCGCTGGAAGCTTCGCCGCCGTGAGCACCTTGCTGGGCTCGCCAATCCTGGGTGCCTTCCTGATCATGGAGGTCGCAGGCATCGGAGGAGCGACCCTGAGCCTCGTCGCGCTGCCTGGTTTGCTCGCCTCGGGGGTCGGGGCCATCGTCTTCATCGGACTCGACAACTGGTCCGGGCTCGGAACGTTCTCACTCGCCCTCACCTCGGTACCGCCCGCGGTGACCCCGACGGTCGCGACGATGGCCTGGGCGTTCGCCGTGGGTGGCATAGCCGCGTGCCTCGGCTGGGTGATCAGGTGGGTGTCGCTGTCTGTTCGCGTCGTGGTGCACCTGAACCGAGTGCTAGTGACGACGTGCCTCGGACTGCTCATCGGCTCGACTGCCATGGTCTACCAGCTCATCTCAGGGCACAGCGCCACGGAAGTGCTGTTCTCCGGACAGACGGCACTGCCTGCACTGGTCGAGAACGTCGCCGATTACTCGGTGGCGACGTTGATCCTTCTGGGTGTCTGCAAGACGTTGATGTACACGGTCTCGTTGAGTGCCTTCCGCGGCGGCCCGATCTTCCCGGCAATGCTCATCGGCGCTGTGCTGGGCATGTTGATGGCCAATCTCCCCGGCATGAGCCTGGCCCCGGCGATCGGGATGGGCATCGGAGCCATGTGTGTGGCGATGTTGCGACTGCCGCTGACCTCGACCCTCTTGGCCGTCCTTCTCCTCGGCTCCGACGGCCTGTCGGTGACGCCACAGGTCATCATCGCCGTCGTGGTGGCGTTCGTCCTGACGAGCACCCTCCCTGCTCCGGGCAATCCGGCCGAGCGAGCAACCGCGATCGCCTGATCACGGTCCCCAGTTCCGTTCCTGCCGAGCAGGTTCTGCTCGATCTGGTGACCCAGCACCTCGCGAGGCATCGGTGCCGATGCGATGCACGTCGCCCCGGTCGACATCCTGCGTCACCTGGGTCACCGGCAGGAGATCACGGGCCGGGGGTAGCCGTCTGTGACCTCATCCGGGCCGTGGGAGGCGGGATCGGCCAGGTGGTGGAAGCGTGAACACGACGATGCAGCACCGAGCCGAAGGATGAGAGATGTCGCAGACCCCGTAGAGCCCGGAGAAGACGGCCACGTCCGGCCGCAGGGCGGGGATGCGTCGGGCGGTCTCCTGCGCCGAGCCGGACTCCCCGACCACCTCGAGGTCGTCGAGCAGGAACACCCGCACCGGCCTCGCCTCGGCGGTCGTCCCGATGGGTTCCATGACCCGACGCCAACCCGGGACCACGGCTCCGCCGCAGCGTCCGGAGGTCCCGAGCCGCGGGGACCTTCGTCGCTGACGGCACCCGGCACCGGGCTGGGAGCCTGCACTCGTGCCCGCCCGTCCACCGCGCCAGCCAGGAGGAGGGTGACGACATGATCGTCGGCGAACTCATGACGCACGACCCCTTCACCGTGGGCGCGGACGCCACCGCGAAGTCCGCACTGCGCCTGCTGCACGAGAACGTCGTGACCACCCTGCCGGTGGTCGACGCCGACGGTCTCCTCGTCGGGGTGGTGAGCGACATCGACCTCGTACGGCGCCTGGTGAGCCCCGACCCCCGGGCCCGCGCGATCCGGCCGGCCGAGCCCCTGCCGCTCCCGCTGCACGTTCGCGACGTGATGACGACCCCCGCCGTGTCGGTCCAGGCCGGCGCCGACGTCGCCGCGGTCGTCGAGGTCATGGTCGGGCAGGGGCTGCGCAGCCTGCCCGTGCTCGACCACCGCGACCTGCTGGTCGGCGTCGTCACCCGTCGTGACCTCGTCCGGCTGCTGTCGGTCTCGGACGCGACGATCGCGGCGGGGGCGCGATCGCTCGTTGCGGACCTGGACCTGGGTGGGGCGGACCTGGAGGTCGTGGACGGCACCGTCCACCTGAGCTGGCCGGCCGAGTCCGGACCAGGGGTCCGCCGTGCGGTGCGGGCGGTGGTGCGGTCGGTCCCCGGTGTGACAGGCGTCGTCGACGAGGACCACGGCAGCGAGCCGGCCGTTCCCTAGGGACCACGCCTCCACGGGGCAGCAGCCACCGTCCTTGCGGATCCGGGACCCACGTCCATCGTCAGGGGGTACGCCGGCCGTGCCGCCTGGTACCGCGGGCACCGCAGCGTGGCGGAATGCCGACCACCGTGCCTGCTGGATCCGTCGTCGTGGCGTGCGAGGCCGACGACCACTCGCTGCGTGCGCTCGACTGGGCGACCGCGCACGCAGAGGCGGAGGGCAGGCCGGTCGACATCGTCTATGCCCTCGACCTCTCGCGGCTGCCCTCGGCGGCCTGGCTGGGCGCGTCCGGGGAGATGCTGCTCCCCCTCGCCGAGCGGCTACGCCTCGAGGCCCGCACCACGGTGGGCGACGTCGCCGCACGGGCGAGGGCGGACCACCCCGGCCTCGAGCTGCGCAGCCACGTGCTGGAGGCGGCCGC
>JBBSQC010000085.1:0-4438 GCA_038258215.1 Actinomycetales bacterium
GTAGGTGCTCTGGGCGGTCACGCCGAACTGGCGCCACACGGCACCGTCGGGGTCGGCGAGCAATGTGACGTCGGGGGACACCTCAGCGGCGAAGCCCTCGATGGCCGCCTGCTCGTCGAGCGACCCGACGCCGACGACGTTGACCTCGTCGCCGTAGTTCTCGGCGAGCTCGCCGACACCGGAGATCTGGGCGCGACAGGTGGGACACCACGGTGCCCAGAACCAGAAGACGGTCGGCTTGCCGGCGAGAGTGCTGGCGTCGAAAGCGTCACCGTCGACGGTCTCGGAGGTGAAGTCGAGCACCGCCGACGTGGCCGCCCTCGACGTACCGGTCGAGGTGTCGTCGATCGCTGTCTCCCCGGCGGCGAGTTTCTCCCCTCCGGTGCCACATCCTGAGAGCAGCAGCACGAGGACGGTGACCAACCCGATCAGACGTCGAGTCCGTGTGCGCGCACCCATGTCAGTCCGCCACCTCGACGGCCTTCCCGAAGGCCACCCGGCCACTGATCTGGGCGGCCTCGCGGCTGGGGTCGGGGTAGAACCAGGCCGCGTCCTCGTTGATCTGGCCGTCGACCTCGAGCGAGTAGTAGGAGGCCTGCCCCTTCCATGCACAAGAGGTTCGCCTCGACGACGGGCGCAAGAGGTCCTCGCGGACCGAGCTCACCGGGAAGTAGTGGTTGCCCTCCACGACTACCGTGTCGTCGCTCTCGGCGACCGTGGCGCCGTTCCACACTGCTTTCATGCTGACCTCGCTGCTGGGTCGGTGACTGGGTGCCTACGAAACCCGGCGGAGGATGGGGTTCCTTCCCACTTGATGAGAAGAGGTGCGTGACGCCGTCCACGCGGTCGAGTCGGAATGGTGTCCGACCGTGGCCGGGTTCCCCAAGGGACAACCGAACCCCATCTCTCGGAGGAGACATGCCCCGCATTCCCGTCCACACCACGGACAGCGCACCTGAGGCCAGCCGCGACGCGCTCAAGCAGCTCGAGGCGAAGTACGGCAAGGTGCTCAACATTCACGGCGAGATGGCGCACTCACCCGCAGTCCTGCACTCTTACGTCGCTCTGCAGGACGTGATTCGTGAGCACGCGCTGCTCGACGCCCGGGTCCGTGAGGCGATCGCGCTCGCGGTGGGCAACCAGGACGAGTGCACCTACTGCCAGTCCGCGCACACCGGAGGCGGCAAGGCGGCGGGCCTTGGCGACGACCAGATGATTGCCATCCGTCGCGGCGAGGCCGAATTCGATCCTGCCCTCGACGCGCTGCTCAACCTGGCACGGGAGTACACCGCGAAGGTCGGCAACACCAGCGACGCCTCGTGGCAGGCTGCACTGGACGCGGGGTGGAGAGAGGAGCAGCTGGTCGAGCTCTCGGCCCACGTGACGCTGAACCTGCTGACGAATTACTTCAACCACCACGTTCACACCGAGCTCGACGTGCCCCAGGCACCCGAGATCTGAGGACCGGACCACCCGTGCGAGGGCCGACGCCGACCAGGCGGCGCCCCTCGCGCCGTCTGGGCGGCTCCCTAATCGGGACGGCCGTGCCAGGCTCGCCGCATGCCGCCTCTCTATCTGTACCCCGGCCCGGCCGCGCGGACCCGCCCCGCGTCTGGAAGACACTCGGACCGTCGAAGGGTTCCCGTGGCATGAGTGAGGCGAGCGCCCCCGACGATGCCGCGCGGAGGCGTGCCTTCGCGGAGGTCGTCGAGCCGGAGATCGAGGTGATGTTGCGGGTGGCGCGAAGCATCACCGGGAGCACGGCTGACGCAGAGGACCTCGTGCAGGAGTCGCTCGTACGCGCTTTCCGGGCCATCGACCGGTTCGACGGCCGCCACCCACGCGCGTGGTTGCTCACGATCCTGCGCAACACCAACGCCAACATGCACCGCAGGCGTCGTCCGATCGCGGTCGACGACTGGGAGCTGATCCATGCCTCCCGTCCTGCCTTCGGATCGGCGGAGTCCCCGGGCGCCGAGGAGGTGTACGTCGTGGAGGAGCTCGAGGGGGCGCTCCAGGCCGCCGTCTCGGGACTGGACCCGAAGTTCCGCTCCGCGCTCGTGCTCGTCGACGTCCACGACCTGTCGTACGCAGAAGCAGCCGCGGTCCTCGACGTGCCCGTCGGCACCGTCATGTCCCGGCTGAGTCGCGCACGCGAACGCGTGCGCAAGGCACTCGGTCCCACCTTCACCACCACCCGAGGGGATAAGTCATGAGTGGAGCGCTCCGGCAGATGGTCACCTGCCACTGGACCGCACGCCGCCTCCAGCGATACCTGGACGCCGATCCGGCCGCGCCTCTGACGCCGGGAGAGATCACCCGGCTCGAGGAGCACGTCGCCACCTGCGAGAGGTGCAGCGAGGTCATGCGCCAGCATCGCCGGCTGCACCGTGCCCTGTCCCTGTGGTCGGGCCGACGACCCGTGGACCCGGCTTCGGTCGACCGCATGCGCACCGTCCTTGACGACTTGATCGACGGGCGGCAGAGGTGAGCGCGCCTGACCGCTGGGATCTGCTGGTCCTGGGAGGCGGCACCGCCGGGATCGTCGCGGCGAAGACGGCAGCCCGCCTCGGTGCACGGGTGGTCCTGGTCGAACGGGACCGCACCGGCGGCGACTGTCTGTGGACCGGGTGCGTGCCGTCAAAGGCGCTGCTGGCCGCAGCGGAGGCAGCTGCTGGCGCCCGTAGCGCTGGACGGTTGGGGATCACGGTCGGTGAGGTGCGGGTGGATTTCGCGCGGGTGATGGGGCACGTGCACGCAGCGATCCGCCAGATCGCGCCTGTCGACTCGATCGAGGCACTCGAAGCAGCTGGAGTGACGGTACGCACCGGCGAGGGCAGGTTCGTCGGGGACAACACGCTGGACCTTGACGGCGAGACCGTCCGCTTCACGCAAGCGGTGGTCGCGACGGGTGCAGCGCCGGCCGCGCCGCCCATCCCGGGACTGGCAGAGCTCGACTACCTGACCAGCGACACGGTGTGGGACCTCACCGAGGCCCCACGCCGCGTGGCGGTCCTCGGTGGGGGCAGCATCGGCTGCGAGCTCGGACAGGGGCTGTCCCGGCTCGGCATCGAGGTGAGTGTGGTCGAGGGAGCGCCTCGCGTGCTGCCACGTGAGGACGCCGCGGCCGCTTCGGTCGTGCACCGCGCGCTGGAGTCCGACGGTGTCACGATCCTGACCGGTCAGCCGGTGAGGTCAGTCGTCGCGTCGGACTCACAGTCGGGATGGCTGGTCCTCGACGACGGAGAGGAGGTCGCCTTCGACCGGTTGCTGGTCGCCGTCGGACGGAGACCCCGGACCACCAACCTCGGGCTGGACACCGTCGGTGTCCAGGTGGACGAGCGCGGATTCGTCGTCGTCGACCGGCGGTTGCGGACCACCAACCCCCGCATCTGGGCGGCCGGCGACCTGACGGGCCACCCCCAGTTCACCCACGTCGCTGGCGTCCACGGCAGCCTCGCCGCTAGCAACGCGGTCCTGGGCGTACGGCGCTCGGTGGAGACCACGGCCGTGCCGCGCGTCACCTACACCCATCCCGAGGTCGCCGCCGTCGGCGTCGACACCGGACGCGAACGCGACGGGATCCGCATCCTCACCCTGGACCACCGCCACGTGGACCGAGCCGTGGCCGAAGGCCTCACCGACGGACTCACGCGCCTGGCCGTCGACGGCAAGGGCCGGATCCTCGGAGCCACCGTCGTCGGCCCGCGGGCGGGGGAGACGCTGGGCGAGCTCGCGATCGCCGTCCGCCGAGGACTGCGCACGCGCGACCTGGCCGGCATCACGCACGCCTACCCGACGTGGAACGACGGACCGTGGAACGCCGCCATCGCCGACGTCCGGGAGCAGCTCGACCGCCCCACGACGCGGCGCGCCCTGCACACCCTGGCCCGGAGCCGTCGATGGTGGCTCGAACGCCGTGCCGCCTGAGCGCCGCCTGCTGCTGGTGGGCGCCGGCCACGCACACCTCCACCTCCTGCGCCACGCATCCCGCCTCGAAGCCGCCGGCTACCGCACGACATTGGTGGCACCCGCGTGGTTCGACTACAGCGGAGCGGCGTCGGGCATCGCGGCCGGTGGCCGCGACCCTGCGGAGGGCCGGCTCGACGTCGCGGCGCTCACCCGGCGCAACCGGGTCAACCACAGGCAGGGCCTCGTCACCGAGGTCGACCCGTCGGCGCGGACGGCGACCACCGACGACGGGTCCAGGCTCGAGTGGGACGTGGTGTCGTTCAACATCGGCAGCGTCGCCGACGTCGGCTCCGGGGAGGGCGGTGCCGAGGGCGTCGTCGGGGTGAAACCCCTCGTCGACCTCGCCCGCCTGCGCGAGCGGCTCCGGGTGACGCCGGCCGGGCGCGGCCACCACCTCACCGTCGTCGGCGCGGGAGCCAGCGGCATCGAGCTCGCGGCACACCTCGCTGCCCGCGACGACACGGAC
>JBBSQC010000086.1:0-4243 GCA_038258215.1 Actinomycetales bacterium
AGCCCCTTGCCCCCCGAGCCGTCCACGGGCTTGACGACCATCTCGTCGAGGTGCTCGAGCACGTGCTCGAGCGCTGCCGGTTGGTCGCAGCGGTAGGTGTCGACGTTCGGGAGCACCGGGTCCTCGTCGAGGTAGAAGCGGATGAGGTCGGGCAGGTAGGAGTAGATGAGCTTGTCGTCGGCCACGCCGTTGCCGACGGCGTTGGCCACGCTCACCCGCCCGGTGCGCATCGCCGACACCAGCCCGGCGACGCCGAGCACGGAGTCGCCACGGAAGTGGACGGGGTCGATGTACTCGTCGTCGACCCGGCGATAGATCACGTCGACCGGCCTGTCTCCGGTCGTCGTCCGCATCCTGACCTGCCCCCCGACGCAGACCAGGTCTCGCCCCTCGACGAGCTCGACGCCCATCATCCGGGCGAGCAGTGCGTGCTCGAAGTAGGCGCTGTTGAAGACGCCGGGCGTCAGCACCACCACGGTGGGGTCGCTGGCGCCGTCGGGTGCCGCGGCGCGCAGGGCGGAGAGCAGCATCCGGGGGTAGTCGTTCACCGGGCGGATCCGCATGGTCGCGAAGGCCTCGGGGAAGACGTTGGTCATGGCCCGACGGTTCGCGATGACGTAGCTGACGCCCGACGGCACCCGCACGTTGTCCTCGAGGACCCGGAAGGTGCCGTCCACGTCACGGATCAGGTCGACCCCGGACACGTGGACGCGGACCCCGCCGGCCGGGCGGATGCCCATCACCGCTCGGTGGTAGTGCTTCGAGCTGGCGATCAGCCGCCAGGGGATGATGCCCTCGTGCACCGCGCGCGGGATCTCAACCCTCGCGCGAGTAGATGTCATCGAGGAACGCCTCGAGGGCGGTGACCCGCTGGACGACGCCGGACTCGATCACCTGCCACTCGTGCGCGGAGAGCACGCGTGGCACCGCGTCGAGCGGGAACGGTCGCTCCTCGCCGGCGTAGTCGAACGTCACCCCTTGATCGAGGTAGGACCTCGCGAGGGTGTCGGCGCGGTCACGCAACGAGGTGCCGGTCATCGCGTTCAGGGTGTGGAAGACCGCCTTGTAGGGGGTGCGCGGGGTGCCGTCCGCCGAGATCATCTCGTCCCACGCCTCGCCCAGGCGATATCCTTCGAAGAGTCTGTCCGGTGACTGCGGTGTCGTCGGCTCGCTCATTCGTGCAACCTACGGGCTGGGAGTGACCCTGTCATCACGCGGGTGTGTCCCGGGCGTTTCGCGGGAGCCGGTTGGCAGCCCGCCCGAGCGTGGGAGACTGGCGTGACCACCACTCGGCCCGGGGAGAGAGGTCACCGTGCGCACCCTGCTCAACATCATCTGGCTCGTCTTCGGCGGCTTCTGGCTCGCGCTGGGCTACGCCCTCGCCGGCATCGTCTTCTGCATCCTCATCGTCACGATCCCCTTGGGAGTGGCCTCCTTCCGGATGGCGAACTACGCGCTGTGGCCCTTCGGTCGTGCGGTGGTCCCCCAGGACGGGGCCGGGGTGGGCTCGGTGCTGCTCAACGTCGTGTGGATCGTGCTGGCGGGGTGGTGGCTCGCGCTGGCCCACGTGCTCACGGCCGTGGCCCAGGCGATCACCATCATCGGCATCCCGCTGGCGATCGCGAACCTCAAGATGGTGCCGATCTCGTTGGTGCCCTACGGCAAGCGGATCGTGCCCAGCGAGGTACTTGCGGCCACCGACCGCCCGCTGCACGCCCTCTGAGGGGTCGAGGTCAGTCGCGCTGGTGCTCCGGCGCAGCACGGACAGCCTCTCGCACCACCCGCATCGCGACGTCGGCGGCGTAGCCCTTGCGGGCGAGCATCCCCGCAAGGCGACGGGTCTGCACCATCGGGTCGAGCCCGGCCATCGACCGGAGCCGCTTCGCGACGAGCTCGCGCGCCCGCTCCTCCTCGGCGGCCGGATCGAGGTCGTCAAGGGCCGACTCGGCAGTCAGGTCGTCGACTCCCCTGCGGCGCAGCTCGTGGGCCAACGCCCGCCTCGCCAGGCCGCGGCCGGACTGCTGTGACCTGACGAGCATGCCGGCGTAGGCGGTGTCATCGACCAGGCCGACCTGCTCCAACCGGTCGAGCACGATCTCGGCCACCCCGTCCGGGCAGTTCTTGCGTCGCAGGAGGACCTCGAGCTGGGACCGGCTCTTGGGCGCGCTGGTGAGAGCGCGGAGCACGATCTCGCGGGCCCAGTCGTGCGGGTCGGGCTCGTTCGCGCGACTGCGGGGGTCGCCCTCGGGATCCGGTGCCGCCGACGACCCCACCGCCCAGGCGGGTGGTGGGGTCGTCGAGTCAGCGAAGGTCATACCGAGGACGGGGAGGGCCGGGGTCAGAAGTCGACCGAGACCTCGGGCACGACCACCGCGTCGATGCGAGGCTGACCGATGCCGAGCTTCTCCTTGATCTTCCTCTCGAGCTCGTCGGCGAGGTCTGGGTTGTCCACGAGGAAGGTGCGGGCGTTCTCCTTGCCCTGGCCGAGCTGGTCGCCGTCCATCGTGTACCAGGCGCCGGCCTTGCGCACGAAGCCCTGCTCCACCCCCATGTCGATGAGGCCGCCCTCGCGGGAGATGCCCTGCCCGTAGAGGATGTCGAACTCGGCCTGCTTGAACGGCGGGGAGACCTTGTTCTTGACGACCTTGCAGCGGGTGCGGTTGCCGACCGCGTCGGTGCCGTCCTTGAGGGTCTCGATGCGGCGGACGTCGAGCCGCACCGAGGCGTAGAACTTCAGCGCCTTGCCACCGGTCGTGGTCTCGGGCGAGCCGAACATCACCCCGATCTTCTCGCGCAGCTGGTTGATGAAGATCGCCGTGGTGCCCGTGGTGCTGAGGGCGCCGGTGATCTTGCGCAGGGCCTGGGACATGAGCCGGGCCTGGAGACCGACGTGGCTGTCGCCCATCTCGCCCTCGATCTCGGCACGGGGCACGAGCGCCGCCACGGAGTCGATGACGATGAGGTCGAGCGCGCCGGAGCGGATGAGCATGTCGGCGATCTCGAGGGCCTGCTCCCCCGTGTCGGGCTGGGAGACCAGCAGCGCGTCGGTGTCGACCCCGAGGGCCTTCGCGTAGTCCGGGTCGAGGGCGTGCTCGGCGTCGATGAACGCCGCGATGCCGCCGGCCTTCTGCGCGTTGGCGACCGCGTGCAGGGCGACCGTCGTCTTGCCCGAGCTCTCCGGGCCGTAGATCTCGACGACCCGCCCGCGCGGCAGGCCCCCGATGCCGAGCGCCACGTCGAGGGCGATCGACCCGGTGGGGATCACCTCGATCGGCGGCCGCACGTCATCACCCAGGCGCATGACCGCACCCTTGCCGTGCTGCTTCTCGATCTGGGCCATCACCGAGGACAGCGCCTTGTCGCGGTCACCACCGCGGGGGGCGGCCAAGGGGTTGGGCATCACGCTCGCGCGGGAGCCGTTGGGACCAGCCATGTCACACCTGTCTTCCTGTCAGTGCATCGAGCGCGCCCACCGGCGACCAGCTCGCCGTCGGTCTCGTCGCGAGGTCTGGTCAGACGCTAGGTGGTGGGACCGACAGTGGTCACGGGTCGCCGTGGGACCTGTGGACGGATGCTGCCGGGTTCATCACCTGTGGACGAGCCTAGACGAACACCTGTTCGAGATGTCAACGCGACACGCCACACGCTGTCAGTCGCTGCCGGAGGAGAACATTCCGCTCCGGGAGGGCGCTCAGCAGGCGCGCTCGAGGGCTTCGAGGATCTCCGGCGCGTAGGCGTCGTCGAGCCAGGACTCGGGCACGCCGGGGTCCTCGGCGTGTTCGGTGAGCTGGTGTGCCGCCCATTCTCGTTCCCAGGAGTCCGCGCCGGGATCCTCCTCGGCGATCTGGCCGGTGACGGTGGTGAGGAGCTCTCGGAGGCGATCGGAGGTCAGCGGTGGCGGGTCGTGCGCGGACCGTTCGCGGTGGAGTTCTTCGAGGTGGCCGTCGTAGGAGCCGGGGTGCCGGTCCCACACGACGTATCGGCCGTGGTCATCCGGTCTCGCTCGGACCTGGGCGATAAGGCGTCGCTGGTGGACGAAGGTGTGGTGGCGCTGACACAACAACGCCGCGTTGTCGAAGTCGGAGAGGCCGCCGTCGATCCAGTGCCGGACGTGGTGCGCCTTCGCCCACGATCCGGGTGCGCCGCAGCCGGGGTAGGTACAGCCGCGGTCTCGGCGCCACAACGCGCGGCGTTGGGCGCGGGTGAACAGGCGCACCACCCGCCCCAGGTCCAGACCCTCACT
>JBBSQC010000087.1:0-4118 GCA_038258215.1 Actinomycetales bacterium
GGAATCGGCACCTATTGGTTTGCGCGGATCGTTTACGAGATGACCGTGCGTCCTCGACCCGCTTCCCACTGGCCAGCCGACCAATGTCGAAACCGATCACCCCCATGAGGGGCTCACTCCCACGCTGTTCAGTTGTGCACCTGGCGGATGCCGTGAAGCGAACCGCCGCGCACCAACCAGTATGCCGTGCAACGCCGACACCCCCAAACGGATTCCGGGCACCAGATCCGGGTTCCCGCCTGAGGGGTGGACGGCGCGAGGCCTGGTGAGACCCCCGTCACTAGGCTTGCGGACGTCGATCCACCCGACCCCGGAGGTTCCTCCCGTGTTCAGCAAGATCCTGGTCGCCAACCGCGGGGAGATCGCGGTCCGTGCGTTCCGCGCCGCCACCGAGCTCGGCGCGAAGACCGTGGCGGTGTTCCCCCACGAGGACCGCACCAGCGAGCACCGGCTCAAGGCCGACGAGTCCTACGAGATCGGCGAGCCGGGTCACCCCGTGCGGGCCTACCTCGACCACGACGACATCGTCCGGGTGGCGGTGGAGTGCGGCGCCGACGCGATCTACCCCGGCTACGGCTTCATGTCGGAGAACCCCGAGCTCGCGGAGGCCTGTGCGGCCAGCGGCATCACGTTCATCGGCCCACCGGCATCCGCGCTGCACCTGGCGGGCAACAAGGCCCGCGCCATCACGGCCGCCCGCGAGGCCGGCCTGCCCACCCTCGACAGTGCGCCACCGACCACCGACCTCGAGGAGCTGGCGGCGGCCGCGGAGGGCATCGGTTACCCGGTGTTCGTCAAGGCCGTGAGCGGCGGCGGCGGTCGCGGCATGCGGCGGGTCGAGGACCCGTCGACGCTCCGCGAGTCGCTGGAGGCCGCCCAGCGCGAGTCCGATGCCGCGTTCGGCGACCCGACGCTCTACCTCGAGCAGGCCGTGGTCAACCCACGCCACATCGAGGTGCAGGTGCTCGCCGACGCCACCGGGACGGTCCTGCACCTCTTCGAGCGGGACTGCTCGGTCCAGCGGCGCCACCAGAAGGTCGTCGAGATCGCTCCCGCGCCCAACCTCGACCCCGCCCTGCGCGACCGGATGTGCGCGGATGCCGTGCGCTTCGCCGAGTCGATCGGCTACGTCAACGCGGGCACGGTCGAGTTCCTGCTCGGCGAGGACGGGCGCTACGTCTTCATCGAGATGAACCCGCGCATCCAGGTCGAGCACACGGTCACCGAGGAGGTCACCGACGTCGACCTCGTCATCTCGCAGATGCGGATCGCCGCCGGGGAGACCTTCGAGGACCTCGGGATGCGCCAGGAGGACATCTACACCCGCGGCGCCGCGCTCCAGTGCCGGATCACCACGGAGGACCCGGCCAACGGCTTCCGACCGGATGCCGGGCTGATCACCGTCTACCGGTCCGCCGGTGGTGGTGGCGTGCGACTCGACGGCGGCACGGTGTTCGTCGGCGCCCAGGTCAGCCCCCACTTCGACTCCATGCTCGTCAAGCTCACCTGCCGCGGCCGCACCTTCGAGGCCGCCGTGCGCCGGGCGCGCCGGGCGTTGGCCGAGTTCAGGATCCGCGGCGTCTCCACCAACATCCCCTTCCTGGAAGGCGTCCTCGCCGACCCCGTCTTCCAGCGCGGGGAGGCGACAACGAGCTTCATCGACCAGCGTCCCGAGCTCCTCCAGGCCCGCACTCCCGCTGACCGCGGCACCAAGCTCCTCAGCTACCTCGCCGACGTCTCGGTCAACCAGCCGCACGGAGCCGCCACAACCTCCATCAAGCCGCGCACCAAGCTGCCCGAGCTCCGGGCGGGCGCTCCCCTACCCCCCGGCACCCGCGACCTGCTCCTGCGGGTCGGGCCGGCGGCCTTCGCCCGGCAGCTGCGCGAGCGCACCGACGTGCCCGTGACCGACACGACGTTCCGCGACGCACACCAGAGCCTGCTCGCGACCCGGATGCGCACCCGCGACCTGCTCCACGTGGCGGGCCACGTCTCGCACCTCACCCCCCAGCTGCTGTCGATGGAGGCGTGGGGCGGTGCGACCTACGACGTCGCGCTGCGCTTCCTCTCCGAGGACCCCTGGGAGCGGCTGGCCCTGCTGCGCGAGGCGATGCCCAACATCCCGCTCCAGATGCTCCTGAGGGGACGCAACACGGTCGGCTACACGCCCTACCCCACCCAGGTGACCGACGCCTTCGTCCGCGAGGCGGCTCGCACCGGGCTGGACATCTTCCGGATCTTCGACTCGCTCAACGACGTCGACCAGATGCGACCGGCGGTCGAGGCGGTGCTCGAGACCGGAACCGCGGTCGCCGAGGTGGCGCTGTGCTACACCGGCAACCTCATGGACCCGCGCGAGACGCTCTACACCCTCGACTACTACCTCGGGCTCGCCGAGCAGATCGTCGACACCGGGGCGCACGTGCTCGCGATCAAGGACATGGCCGGGCTGCTGCGTCCACCCGCGGCCACCCGGCTCGTCTCCGCGCTCCGCGAGCGCTTCGACCTGCCGGTCCACCTTCACACCCACGACACCGCCGGGGGCCAGGTCGCCACCCTGCTGGCCGCCATCGACGCCGGTGTCGACGCCGTGGATGCCGCGTGCGCCTCGATGGCGGGCACGACGAGCCAGCCCAGCCTGTCCGCCCTCGTCGCCGCCACCGACGGCACCGACCGGCCGACGGGGCTCGACATCGACAAGGTGTTCTCCCTCGAGCCCTACTGGGAGGCCGTGCGACAGGTCTACCGCCCGTTCGAGTCCGGGCTGGCCTCCCCCACCGGGCGGGTCTACTTCCACGAGATCCCCGGTGGCCAGCTGTCCAACCTGCGCCAGCAGGCGATCGCGCTCGGGCTCGGCGACCGCTTCGAGGACATCGAGGACATGTATGCCGCGGCCAACGGCATCCTGGGCAACCTCGTCAAGGTGACGCCCTCCTCGAAGGTCGTCGGCGACCTCGCGCTGGCGCTCGTCGGAGCCGGCGCGGACCCCGCGGACTTCGAGGAGAACCCCACGAAGTACGACATCCCGGACTCGGTGATCGGCTTCCTCGAGGGGGAGCTCGGCGACCCGCCCGGTGGATGGCCGGAGCCGTTCCGCACCAAGGCCCTCCAGGGCCGCAGCGCCAAGCCACGGGTGACGGAGCTGACGCCCGAGCAGGAGGAGGCGCTCGCGACCGACCCGCAGCGCACCCTCAACCGGCTGCTCTTCCCGGGGCCGACGAAGGAGTTCGAGGAGAGTCGCGAGCGCTTCGGCGACCTGTCGGTGCTGGGCACTGCCGAGTTCCTCCACGGGCTGGAGCAGGGGGTCGAGATCGAGGCCGAGATCGAGGCCGGCAAACGCCTCCTGCTGGGAGTGAGCTCGGTCGGCGACGCGGACCGCCAGGGCATGCGCACCGTCATGTGCACCCTCAACGGGCAGTTCCGACCGGTCCAGGTGCGCGACCACTCCGTCTCCGCCGACGTCAAGGCCGCCGAGAAGGCCGACCCGACTCAGGCCGGGCACGTGGCGGCGCCCTTCGCCGGCGTCGTCACCCCGGCGGTGTCGGAGGGCGATGACGTCGAGGTCGGAGGTGTGGTGGCGACGATCGAGGCCATGAAGATGGAGGCCAACATCACCTCCCCGGTCGCCGGGGCCATCGAGCGCCTGGCGATCTCCGGGCACCAGCAGGTCGAGGGCGGCGACCTCGTCCTCGTCGTCCGCGCGACCTGAGCGGTCCCCAACCCCCCGCACAGCAGGTGCCCGACATACGGTGGAGGGACCGCACCGCAGCCAAGAGTGGCTCGGTGCTCCACATTCACCGACGAAGGAGAACGACATGGGACTTGGCGACAAGCTCGAGAACATGAAGGACGACCTGCTGGGCAAGGGCAAGGAGGCCGAGGGCAAGGCCACCGGCGACGAGAGCCGTGAGGCCCAGGGCAAGGTGGAGCAGTCCGAGGCCGACATCAAGAAGGCCGGCGAGAACGTCAAGGACGCCTTCAACAACTGAGCGACGGCGCGGCCACGCGTCGCGGGGGGGGGCCGCACCGCCCCCCCGGCGGGTGGTGGGGGGGGGGGGGGTGGGGGGTCCCGACCGGGCGGCCCCACCCGCCACACGGGGCGGCCCCCCGCGCGCCCC
>JBBSQC010000088.1:0-3928 GCA_038258215.1 Actinomycetales bacterium
ACCGGCTCGCGGTGATCGAGCGGCAGCACGGCGAGATCATCAACTGAGTGGGGCTCCGGGGAGGAGACTCTCAGTGGCGCTCGGCACCCAGTGCGAGGTCGAAGCCACCTCCGTCGCGGGCAAGCCCCATCAGGAGGAGACCGGCCTGCTCGAAGAGCGGGGCGGCCTCCAGCCCGCCCTCGATGAACGTATCCAGCGGTGCCGTTGGTGAGGACGTAGCCGAAGATCGTGCTCGACGCCTTGATGACGTGGGCGCTCCCGGGGTCGGCGGCGGCGATCCCCTGGGCGGCCGAGGTCGCGCTCACGAGCCCGGCGAGACCAAGACTCTTGACCTTGGAGCCAAGGCGGCGGCGGCCATCGTCAAAGCTCCGTCGAAACGATGGCACGGACGTCGATCTTCTCAGCCCCGACTACAGCAGCGCGTAGACCTGTTGCATCGTCCTGTCAGGGGCGCCCCGGCCCCGCTGGCGCACCGGGTCACCGCCGGCCACCGCGGACGCAAGGCGCAGCGCGGGTTCGGCGCCTACACGCGTCGCCGACCTCGATCCTTCCGGCAGGGCACCGTCGCACGGAGGGAGCCGAGCAGGACCGCTCCCAAAGCCCCGGCCGGCCGATCGGTGCCATCATGGGCGTTGTGGACGTCGAGCTCGCCGAGATCCGAGAGTTCCTGGCTCGGCACGCCCCGTTCGACAGGCTGCCCGATGAGGTGCTGGCCGGGCTGCCGCGGCGGTGCACCATGCGTTACGCACGACGCGGCAGCGTGGTGCTCGACGCGGGGGACCGCGGCGACGGCCTGTACGTCGTCCGGTCGGGCGCAGTGGAGGTGCGCGACGAGACGGGCGACCTAGTGGACCGGGCGGGCACCGGAGGGGCCTTCGGGATGAGTTCGTTGCTGGAGCACCGAGCCACCCGCTACCGGTGCACCGCGGTCGAGGACACCCTGCTCCTGGTCCTCGCGCCCGAGGCGTTCGACGAGCTCTCCCAGGCCTACCCGGACGTCGCCACGTTCTACGCCGCGACGCACCACGCGCGACTGTCCCGGGCGATCGGCAGCCTGCAGCGGGCCACGACCGGCAGCACGGTGCTCAGCACCCGGATCGGCGACCTGGTCTCGCGCGAACCGGTCACCACCACCCTCACCGCCACCGTGGAGAGCGCGGCGGCGATTATGTCGGAGGCCGGGGTCTCCAGCATCTTGGTGGTCGAGCAACAGGACCTGCGCGGCATCGTGACCGACCGGGACCTGCGCAACCGGGTGCTTGCTGCCGGCCTTGATCCGGGCAGCCCTGTGCGCTCAGTGATGACCTCCGAGCCGGCCACGATGTCCCCAGACGCCCTGGCCTTCGAGGCGCTGCTGGAGATGGTCAGCCGGAACATCCACCATCTCCCCGTCGTCGACGACGCAGGCCGCCCCGTCGGTCTCGTGACCACGACGGACCTGGTCCGCCTGGAGAACGCCAACCCCGTGTACCTCGCCGCCGTGATCGGCGGCCAGACGACGCTGGCGGGAGTGGTGAAGGAGGCGCGCGGCATCCCGGACGCCCTGGCGCACCTGGTCGAGCGCGACGTGACCGCCGCGGACATCTCGCGGATCGCCACCGCTCTGGGCGACGCCGTCCGACGGCGGGTGCTGACCTTGGTCGAGGACGAGCTCGGACCGCCGCCGACGCCGTACAGCTGGGTGGTGCTGGGCTCGGCCGCCCGCGCGGAGGAGGGTTTCTCCGCCGACCAGGACCACGCGATCGTGCTGGGCGCCGTGCCGGATCGGGCAGGCGAGGAGTGGTTCTCACACCTGGCCGAGCGGGTCACCTCGGCGCTCGAGGAATGCGGCTGGCCGCGGTGCCCCGGTGACATGATGGCCACCAACCCACAGTGGCGACTCACCGTGGAGCAGTGGCGCCAACAGTTCGCCTGGTGGTCGCGCGTCTCCGAGCCCGAGGCGGTGCTGCGCTCGGCGATCTTCCACGACATGCGCCACCTGGTCGGCGACCGGCTGCTGGCCGAGCAGGTGCACCAGTTCTCGGTCTCGACCGTCTCCCCCTGGCTGCTGGGGCACCTGTCCGGTCAGGCCCTGACCATGCGACCACCCTTGGGGTTCTTCCGGGGCCTGGTGCTGGAGCGGCACGGGGACCACCAGAACACCCTCGACATCAAGCGCCCCATCTCCGCGGTCGTCCAGCTGGCACGGGTCTATGCGCTCCGGGCCGCGTCTCCCGCACTGACGACGCGCGGCAGGCTGACCGCCGCCACGGAGGCCGGGAAGCTCGACCCGGGCACTGCTGCCGACCTCATCGATGCTCTGGAGCTGATGTCCTACCTGCGCCTGCACCACCAGGCGGCACAGGCGCGGCTGGGCCAGCGCCCGGACAACCAGCTCGCGCCCGGCGACCTCACCGAACGTCAGCGTCGTCACCTCAAGGACGCCTTCGGGATCGTGCGGTCCGCGCAACACCGCCTGTCCAGCCAGCTGGCACCGGGGTTCGAGTGAGGGCGCGCCTGCCCTTCCGGCGGCGCCGTCGACGGGACCCGGACCACTACCCGGACGGGCCGTTGCGTCAGCTGGCCGAGGCGGCCCCCCCGGACGACGCCACTGCGGTGGCGCAGGTGGAGTTCCTCTCCCTCGACGTCGAGACCACGGGGCTCGACCCACGCGTCGACCACCTCCTCTCGGTGGGGTGGGTGCCGGTGGTCGGCGGAGAGGTCGTGCTCGCCCACGCGTGCGAGCTCAGGATCCGCCCTCCCGGCGAGGTGGATGTCGGGTTCTCGGCAACCTTCCACCGGCTCACCGACGACCTGGTCTCGGACGCAGCTCCGCTGTCGGACGTGCTTCCCCGCCTGCTCGACGCGCTGCACGGCCGGGTCCTGCTGGCGCACCATGCTCCGATCGAGCTGGGCTTCCTGGCCAAGGCCACCTCGGCGGCGTACGGCGCCCTCCCGCCGGTCACGGCGGTGGACACCATGACCCTGCAGCATCGGCTCCGAGCCGACCGGCAGAGGGAGGTCGGTGGCTCGCTGCGCCTGGACGCTTCGCGGCGGGCGTTCGGGCTGCCGCGCTACTCCGCCCACCACGCCCTCACCGACGCGATTGCCGCCGCAGAGCTGCTGCTGGCTCAGGTCGCCGAGCTGGAGCGGAGGCTGGGTCGGGAGGTCGTGCTCGGTGACCTGTCTCCCACGCTGTCGACGTAGGCGGTTCTCCTCACCGGAGCGGCGCAGGCAGATCGCCCCGCTCTCACTGAACGCCGGCCACGAGCTCCGACACGGCGAACCGATCCGTCGTCGCGCAGAGGAGTTCGACCAGTCGGTCACCTGTCGGCGATCGCACGCTCGACCACACCGGGATCGGCTGCGGTGAGGGCACGACCGAGGACTCTTCCGGCGGTTCTGCTGTGGTTGTAGGTTCGACCTCACGTCGTGTGCAGGTCGAGAGGGTGTGCGGGATGACTGGGACGGGTCCGAACGGTGTCGCTGACCTGCCGCATCCTGGCACCTACCAGGTCGACGCGCTTCGGTCGAGTGTCCGCTACACCGGACGGCACTTGTTCGGACTGGGCACTGTCCAAGCGACCTTCGCCGTCACCGCCGGGGCGATCGAGGTCGCCGAACCGACCTCGACGTCGGTGGTACGACTCAGCGTCGACCCGGCGACGTTCACGTCGGACAAGACGCGGCGGGACAAGCACGTCACGTCGAAGGCTCTGCTCGACGTCGAGCAGTACCCGGACATCTCGTTTAACAGCACCGCCGTACGTGAGTACGGAGACCAGTGGCGGGTGCTGGGCGATGTGACCGCGCACGGCAGCACCCAGCCCGTCGAGATCACCGTCGACCGGGTCACCGCTTCCGGGACCGACATGACGGTCCACGCCGTCGCGCAGCTCGATCGGTACGCCTTCGGCGTGACTGGAGTCAAAGGCATGGCTGGGCGGCA
>JBBSQC010000089.1:0-3653 GCA_038258215.1 Actinomycetales bacterium
CGATCTGGGGGTGGAGTGGGGTCCGACGGTGATGCGCCGCCTGCGGCCCAGGCTGATCGCGGAGTACGGGCAGCAGGGGGTGTTCGACGACCTGCAGGCCAGGCTGGCGGGTGTGGCGCGGTTGTCGATGCCGGTGGTGGAGTCCGGGGATCTGACGGAGTACCAGTTGTGGATGACGCCGGAGCAGGCGACCGTGTTGGAGGCGGCGATCGGGCCGTTGTCGGCGCCGGCACCGAACGAGGAGACGGGGGAGCGTGACCTGCGCCCGGCGGGTCAGCGCCGCGTCGAAGCGTTGACGCAGGTGTGCCAGCGCTCCAGTGCCCTCGATGCCGACGGGGCGGGTAAGGACGGTGCGGGGGCTGCTGCCGCGGCGGTGCACGTGACGATCGCCCTGTCGGATCTGCAGGCGGGCACGGGGTGCGGTGAGGTGCTCGGGTCGGTCGCGACCGGGACGCTCTTGTCACCGGAGGTGCTGCGGCGGGTCTCGTGTGACGCCGAGCTGATCCCCTACGTCCTGGGCACCGCGGGAGAAGACCTCGACATGGGCCGGGTGGTGCGGTTGTTCACCCGCGCGCAGCGTCGCCGGCTGTGGCGCCGAGACCGGGGCTGTACCTACCCCGGCTGCACTGCACCGGGAGCTTGGGCCAAGGCGCACCACGTGCAGCATTGGGCTGATGGCGGGCTCTCGGACATCGACAACGCCGCCCTGCTCTGTCAGCGCCATCACACCTTCGTCCACCAGCGACGCCTCATCGCCGAGGTCCGCAAGAAGCCCGACGACCACGGCCGATGCGCGGTCTGGGACCTCACCGAAGGCAGCTACGACCGACATCTGGAACGACAACGAGCCGAACGCGCGGCCAACGATCCGGTGCCCCTCACACCAGAGCGTCTCCGCACCCTGGTGGCTGCCCTAGCCGGCGCAGACCACGACGAGCGGTGCTGGGCCGAACACCGGCTCACCGAACACGCCGACGACCCCGGCGTGCCCGAGCCCTGGCTCGACGACGTCTTCACCGCCGAGTACTACGCCTTCGTCGAACGGACGGCCTGACCGCAGGTCCGACCCGGCGGAGCACTAGGCTCCCTGCCCATGACCGCACCCCTGACGATCGCCATCGACGGGCCCTCGGGATCCGGCAAGAGCAGCGTGTCCAAGGCCGTGGCCAGGCGCCTGGGCATCGGGTACCTCGACACGGGGGCGATGTACCGAGCGCTGACCTGGTGGTGCCTGGACCAGCAGGTCGACCTGTCCGACGCCGACGCGGTGGCGGCCGCGGCGCGGAGCCTCCCGCTGGAGGTCGGCACCGACCCGGACAGGCCCACCGTGCAGGTCGGCGGCACCGACGTCGGCGCCGCCATCCGGACCACGGAGGTGAGCACCGCGGTGTCAGCCGTCGCGACGAACCAGGAGGTGCGTTCCGTGCTCCAGCAGCTCCAGCGCGACCTCATGGCCACGATCGCCCAGGAGACCGGGGGAGTGGTCGCGGAGGGGCGCGACATCACCACCGTGGTGGCCCCGGACGCGACCGTGCGAGTGCTGCTCACGGCATCCGAGCGGGCCCGGCTGAGGCGACGGTCGGCCGAGCTGCACGGCACCGCCGACGACGAGGCCGTGGCCGCGACCCGTGACCAGGTGGTGCGACGCGATCGCGACGACTCCACGGTGTCCTCGTTCACGGAGGCCGCCGAGGGCGTGACCCTCGTCGACACCTCGGAGCTGGACCTGGAGGGCAGCGTCGAGGCCGTCCTGGACGTCGTCGCCTCGGTGATCGCCGACTAGCCTGCAACGGGCTCGGCGAGTCCCGGGGTGGACCGAGTGCCCTCCACGGTGGGGGACAATGGTGGGATGAGTACCGAGGACCCCACCACCCAGACCGAGGACGCCACCGGCGTCGAGCGTGCCCTGCGGGCCGGCCTGGAGGACTTCGACCTGAGCGAGGAGGACCGCGCCCTGCTCGAGGGTGGGGGCATCGCCGCCGGTGACGGGGGACCAGAAGGACCGGTGCCGGTGGTCGCCGTCGTGGGACGCCCGAACGTGGGCAAGTCCACCCTGGTCAACCGGATCATCGGCCGACGGGAGGCCGTGGTGGAGGACGTGCCCGGTGTGACCCGGGACCGGGTCGCGTACGACGCGGAGTGGACCGGCATCCGGTTCACCCTGGTCGACACCGGGGGATGGGCCATCGAAGCCACGGGAATCCACCTGCGCGTCGCCGAGCAGGCCGAGATCGCCGTGGAGCTGGCCGACGTCGTCCTGTTCGTCGTGGATGCCGTGGTGGGCGCCACCGACGACGACGCGGCGGTCGTGAAGCTGCTCCGCCGCTCCGGGAAGCCCGTGGTGCTCGTGGCCAACAAGGTCGACGACCAGCGCACCGAAGCCGACGCGGCGGCGCTGTGGAACCTGGGGCTCGGCCAGCCGTGGCCCGTCTCGGCCCTCCACGGACGCGGCAGCGGCGACGCGCTCGACGCGATCCTCGACGTGCTGCCGGAGTTCTCGGGGGCCGGTGGGGCCTACGAGCGTGGTGGTCCCCGCCGGGTCGCGTTGCTGGGCCGTCCCAACGTCGGCAAGTCCTCCCTGCTCAACAAGCTCGCCGGCTCGGACCGGGTCGTCGTCGACGAGGTCGCCGGCACCACGCGCGACCCGGTCGACGAGCTGATCGAGCTCGGCGGGCGCACGTGGCGCTTCGTCGACACGGCCGGGATCCGGCGCCGGGTGAACCAGACCCGCGGCGCCGACTTCTACGCCTCGCTGCGCACCCAGACGGCCCTGGAGAAGGCCGAGGTGGCCGTGGTGCTCGTCGACGCCTCGGAGGTGATCACGGAGCAGGACGTCCGCGTCATCCAGCAGGTCATCGACTCCGGCCGGGCCCTCGTCATCGCCTACAACAAGTGGGACCTCACCGACGAGGAGCGTCGACACTTCCTCGAGCGCGAGATCGAGCGCGACCTCGTGCAGATCCCGTGGGCGCCACGGGCCAACCTCTCGGCCCGCACCGGGCGGCACACCGACCGGCTCGTGCCCGCCCTCGACAAGGCGCTGGAGTCCTGGGAGACGCGGATCTCTACCGGGCGGCTCAACGCCTTCCTCGGCGAGATCGTCGCGGCCCACCCGCACCCGGTGCGCGGCGGCAAGCAGCCCCGCATCCTCTTCGCGACCCAGGCCGGCACCTGCCCACCGCGTTTCGTGCTCTTCGCCTCGGGGTTCATCGAGGCGGGGTACCGGCGGTTCATCGAGCGTCGGCTGCGCGAGACCTTCGGTTTCGAGGGCACGCCGATCGAGATCTCGGTGCGAGTGCGCGAGAAGCGCTCCCGCCGCTGACCCCGACCCCACCGGCATTTCGGGGTCTCGAGCGGGGTCCGAGGGCGGATTGGGTTGGCGCCGCAGGCATGGGATACGGTTTCGACGCTCCCGCAAGGGAGCGGCCACGGGCTGTGGCGCAGCTTGGTAGCGCACCTGACTGGGGGTCAGGGGGTCGCAGGTTCAAATCCTGTCAGCCCGACGAGTTTCTGCAGGTCAGCAACGCGGCGCCTTCGTTCCTTGGCGCACCATGGTGCGCGAAGATTCCGGTGGGTGTCGCGTTCTGCTGTGGTCACGAGGGGACCGGCGGGGTGAGACTGGTCGTGTTCGTCGTGGTCGACCCCGAATCCTC
>JBBSQC010000090.1:0-2483 GCA_038258215.1 Actinomycetales bacterium
CGAGGACGGTGTCGAGGAAGCGGTCACCGGTCAGGGCCGACGCCAGGCCGGCGCCGAGGCTGAACCCGATGAAGGCGCCCCAGACCGCGATGACGAGGCGCAGGACCGCGTAGCCGCGGAAGCAGAGCAGGACGCCGACGACCAGTGCGAGGGTGCCGAAGACGATGTCCTGCGTCATCGCCACACGGTAGCCGGAGACGCGGGCATCCGGCGAGGCTCAACCGGTCCCGATGCGCCCCGCGATGATGTTGGTGACGATGACGGAGGTGATCGTCACGGTGGAGCACCCGGCCACGATCACCTTGAGCAGGATCTGGTTCGTCCAGGCTGGTCCTCGTCCCGAGGTGCACGATGATGAAACCGACGACGACCCCGCCCGCGCCAGCAGCGAGGAGCTCGCCAGGAGGTCCTCGGGGGAGACCGCGCTCAGGAACCCGGTCAGCGACGCTGGCGACCGTCGCGGGCTCTGGCTTCGACGAGTGCGGAGAACGAATCCGTCGCGCGACCGGGTGAACAGTTCTTTCTCCAAACCCCGCGGCACGAACACGTGACCGGTCGACGACGCAGGCGCTACGTTCCGGGCATGCGACCCACCCGGTGGCGCGGCCTCGCCCTAGGGGCCGTCTGTGCCTCGATCGTCTTCCTCCCCCTCGCTGTCGAGGGGGTCAGGGACCCGGGGACGACAGCTGCCCTGCCCCACCGGTTGGCTGATTACTCCTATCGGACCGGGGACGTCTCCGCCGCGCCCCCTGGTCGGGCCCTCGCGCTCTACCAGCACGGGTTCGGGGTCGAGTTCCTCGACTTCCCCCAGGCCGTGGTGCTGGCCGCCGACACCGACATCTACCGGCGACTCGACGTCGCCGAGGACCGGGCCGGCCCGGAGACCCAGGGAGACCCGGCCCCGATGCTGCTTTCCCCCGACGGGCGCCGGGTCGCGATCGGCGACCACGACATCTCCGAGGCCGACATCGAGGTCGTCGACCTCAGCTCCGGCGAGGTGGCCCGGCACCCGTTGCCGCCGGCGCGCAGCGTGCGTCCCATCGCCTGGTCCTCCGACAGCAGCCAGGTGGCCTACCTCGCCCGCGACAAGGCGACCAACCCCTACTCGGGGCGGGGGCTGGTCGGCGACCTGTTCGTCCTGCAAGCCGACTCCGGCGAGGTCACCTCGATGCCCGTGGGCGACGAGATATCGATGGCGGCCTTCTCACCCAACGGCCTCGAGCTCGCGTTCCAGCGCCATGGTCGCGACCCCGGAATCGCGATCCTCGAGCTGGCTACCTCGACGACCCGGAACCTCCCGCAGCCAGGCTCACCGACGACACCACAGCAACGTCCGAACGGCGGGATCCTCCGCCCCCAGGGAGGCCAGCTGGCCGGTCCCGAGGCCTGGTCGCCCGACGGGCTGCTGCTGGCCGTCCGCGAGGACGGTGAGCTCGCGTTCCGCGACCTCAGCACACCCTCGCAGTCCAGCCCGCGCTCCGTGAGCGTCCAGTGGCCGTACGGCGAGGCACTGGTCGGCTGGACCGGGGAGCGTGAGGTCGCTCTTCTCGACACCCATGACGACGACACCACCCGACTCCTCGCCTACACCCTCGACGGCGGGGAGATGCGGGAGCTCACCCGCGTCGAGGGCACGTCGAGCTACGGCGTCCAGACCTTCCAGCTCGCCTCGGCATTGCTCAGCGATCTCGAGGTCCGACCGGCCGGCGACCCGGAACGGGGACCAATGCCGACACCGTGGCGCATCACACTGGCCCTCCTGCTCGGCCTGGTCGTCGCTGCCCTCGCGGCCCGGCTGCCCCGCCGCCCACCGGGCGGCTGATCCGGCAGCCGCCGCAGCCGCCGCCCCCGCAGCATCGGCGGGGTAGCGGGCCAGGAGCGCTCTCGGCTCGGCGGTGCGTGGGGGTGCCCTCCGCCACCGACTCCAGGTCGTACAGGTCGAGGAACGCCCCGGTGGCCGAGGGGGTCTCGAAGCTGTCGGGCCACGCGTCGGCGGTCGGGACATTGGAGACCTGCGCGCCCATGTGGCCGGACTCGGAGGGCCGCATTGTGCACGTGCTCGACGCCGCGTTCGAGCGTCACGTCACGGGAGCTGTCACGCAGCTGTCGCGGGCGACGCCCTGGCCTACGTTCCAGCAGGTCAGGTGGGATGGGGTGGACGGGTTGGTCTGTAGGCCTTGAGTAGTCTCGCCCGGATTGCCGTTGACGGACAATGATGGAAGTGCCGTCTGACCTGGGCAAACATGATTTCGAGTGATGGCCGTCGCCGGTGCAAACTGAAGATCTTGCGCGCGCAGAGTGTGTGTGCAGTGGATGACTGCCCGAGCGACGCGAGCCATACGCCGGTGGAGCCGAGCTGAAACGGGCGGAGTGACGACGGTTCTGGCGCCTGTGCCGGCCGGTGGGCTCGATGTGCAGCTGATCTGTCATCACGGGGGAGTGCGGCACCCGGTCTTGCCGGGCGCGACGACCGCTGCATTCCG